>CAYTIW010000024.1:31298-33196 GCA_964438075.1 uncultured Planctomycetales bacterium | reverse complement strand
CCCTACCGGGGAGGGGGAAGGTCATAATTTTGTACCAGGCTGGCCGGCGGTGATGGTATTATATCCTCCCGGTCCGGCAGGCGTCTGCCAGCCGCGGGTGAGAGGGAATACGAGATGATGAAAATACTCAGCCCCCTGGTGCGGGAAGAAGAAGTGAAGCCTCTGTCGGAGGCCGGCGCGGACGAGTTCTACTGCGGCCTGGTCAACCCTGACGGAGCCCTCAATGACCGTCCCAACAACGACCGCAACAGTTTCGGCGATGCCGCCCGCCTGCAGAAAGCGGTCAAGGCAGCCCGCAGGTCGAAGAAGCGGATCTACCTGGCCGTCAACAGCCCCGCCCTCGACCTGGAGGCTGCGGCAGCCCAGGCCAGGACCGCGGAGCGTATCGGTATGGACGGGCTGATCGTCTCGAACCTGCTCTTGATCAAGCGAGTGCGGGACATGGGGCTGAAGCTGGAGCTGAACGCCAGCTGCCTCGGCGCGGTCTTCAACAGCCAGAGCATACGTTTTTTCCAACAGCTGGGCGTCAGCACTTTCCACCTGCCCCGGCAGCTCGGGCTGGAACAGCTCCGGATGATCCGGCAGGAGCTGCCGGACGTGCGGCTGTCCGTGTTCGGAATGCGGGGGATGTGCGTGAACGTGGAGGCCTTCTGCCTGCTGCATAATCTCAAAGAGGGTTATTTCGTGCCCTGCCAGCATTTCCGCACCCTGAGCGTTTCCGGCCCCGGCGCGGCCACCAAGGCCGCGCTGGACAAAAAGATAAACATGCCGGCCTACAGCTGCGCCCTGTGCGCGCTGCGCCAGCTCGACGCAATGGGCATCCATTCGATCAAGATCGAGGGCCGCAACGCCTCGGCCAAGGACAAAGTGCGCCACGTCACGATGATCAAAAAGGCCCTGGACAGCGTACGTCCCGGCGGTAACGACGATGATCACGGGGTCCTGTGCAGGAGATTGTTCAAGAGGTATTTCCATGAAGACTGCCGGGAGGAGTACTGCTATTACTGATATCGAGATGGCCTTCAAGATCGCGCCCGCACGGGGGCTGACCAGGAAGGACACGGCCGGCATCGACCGGGTCTATTTCGGCCATGAACTCTGCGAACGGCTCCTGCCGTCCCCGGAACAGCTCCGGCGGGCGCTTAAGGCCGTGCGCGGGGGGAGGAAGAGGTTCTCCCTCCTGACCCCGTCGGCGACCGAATACGGCCTGCGGGACATCCGTCCCCTGGTGGCCCTGCTGGGGGAAGGGGACGAGGTGGTCGCCAACGACTACGGGGTCCTGCACATGGTGCAGAGCGAGTTCGGCAACCCGGTCGTGGTCGGACGGGTGCTGGGCCGGATCGTCCTGCCCGCACTGGCGGCCTTGCGGGGGGACGACAGTTCCTTCCGCGGCTACCTGTCCCTGCTGGGGAACCGGGTCGCGGGAGTGGAGGCGGACTATTTCAACGCCCCGCTGGTCGACGAATTCCTGGCCCGGAGGATCGCGGTGAGCCTTTACACCGGCCCGCTGGTCTGGACCACCACCCGGCGCTGCGCCTTCAACAGCCGGGCCCGGCGGCTGCACAAGTTCTGTATGTGTCGCCAGGAATGCCTGAGTAACGAGGCGGTCATCGAGAACACGGCGGCCGGCAGGGAGTTCCTCTTGAAGGGCAACGCCGTCTTCGGCCTGAACCGTTCGGTACAGACCACCAGCCAGCACTCCCTGTTCCGGCGCATCGTTTTCGAGCCGCCGGCTTAGCCCTGGCATCGCCGGGATGCAGCCGGGCGGGTTCAAAAAATAAGGATACGATCATTCAGCGTATGGACAAGGCGGGCCTGAAAAGTATAAAGTGGGGACTCATCGACTACGCCGCCGCCTGGCGGCTCCAGAAAGAGCTGGCCGGTAAAGTGGCCGCCGG
>CAYTIW010000024.1:0-31198 GCA_964438075.1 uncultured Planctomycetales bacterium | reverse complement strand
GAAATTTGGAACAAGTCGCCGTTGATTTCCTTCGGGATTTTGATATAGTGGCTCAGGGCGATGATCACAGGCGCGGCGTCTGGGTGTCGGGCCGGAAGATCGCCTCGATCGGCATCGGGGTGTCCCGCTGGGTCACTTATCACGGGATGGGGTTGAACATCACCACCGACCTGGACCTGTTCAGGTTCATCCGGCCCTGCGGTCTGGACGTGCAGATGACCTCGCTGGAGAGCCTCATGAAGGGCGCCGGGCCGTCGCAGGCCGAGGCGCAGGAGCTTTTCGAGAAACATTTTTACAGGGTTTTCGGATGCAGCCAGTGAAGATCCCCGACCTCGGGGAAGGCATAGACAAAGCGCAGGTGGTCTCCTGGCTCGCCCGGGAAGGCGACCGGGTGAGGCGGGACGACGACATTGTGGAACTGTCCACGGACAAGGCCGTGTTCAATGTGCCGGCCCCGGCCGACGGCATATTGAAAGAGATCAGGCTGGCGGCCGGGCAGGAAGCCCCGATCGGAGCCGTCCTGGGGATAATCGAATAGCCTATGAAACATCGCAAGATCCTGCTCATGTACATCTCCAAGGTCTCCGGCCACCGGCAGGCCACCGTGGCCATCGCCAAATCCATCAAGAAGCAGATGCCCGATGCCGAGATCCTGAGCATCAACGGTTTCGGTTACAATTACCCCCTCCTGGAGAACGTTGTTAATGCCACCTACATGGGGATCATACGCCACACGCCCAAGGTGTGGGATTATCTTTACGACAACCCCCGCGTGGTCAAGCGTTCGGCCAATCTGAGGAACTTTCTGAACAAGTCCAGCCACAAGAAGCTCGAAAAGCTTTTCAGGGATTTCCAGGCGGACACGGTGATCTGCTCGCAGGCTTTCCCCTGCGGGATGGTGGCGGACTACAAGGCCAGCAAGGGGCTGAAGATGACGGTGATCGGGGTCCTCACCGACTGGGCGCCGCACGCCTACTGGATCAATGACGGCGTGGATTATTATGTCGTGCCTTCGGAAGACACCAAGGACCGTTTTGTCAAGAAAGGCGTCCCGGCCGGCAAGATCAAGCCGCTGGGCATCCCGATACGCTACAAGTTCGCGGAGAGGCTGGACCAGAAGAAGGTCAGGACCGAGCTGGGGCTGGATCCGTCGCTGCCCACGGTCCTCGTGATGGGCGGCGGCCAGGGGCTGGGGCCGATGAAGGATGCCGTGAAGTCGCTCATGGCGCTCCCGGAGGAACTGCAGTTCATCGTGGTGGCCGGGGCCAACCGCAAGCTCTACCGCTGGCTGGTGAAGAAGGCCAAGCGGTCAGCCAAGAAGATCATATATTATGACTACGCCAACAACGTGGACGAGCTGATGGAGGCCGCCACGCTGATCGTCACCAAGCCGGGCGGCATGACCACTTCCGAGTGCCTGGCCAAGGGCCTGCCCATGGTCATCGTCAACCCGCTGCCGGGGCAGGAGCTGAGGAACACGGACTTCCTGATCGAGAAGGGCGCGGCCGTCCACGTGCACGATATCCGGGACCTGGCAGAGGAGGTCGAGATCCTGCTCAAGTCCCCGCAGCGCCTGCAGTCCATGGGCCGGGCGGCCTATGAGAACAGCCGGCCGCACGCTGCAGACGACATAGCCAAACTGGTCCTACAGGCGACACCGGCGGCATGACCCTATGATAAAATTCCTACTCTACAGGTTCGTGCAGATGATCATCCATTGCGTGCCGAGGAAGACCGCCTACCTGATCGCGCAGTCCATCTCCGACCTCCACTACCGGTTTTCCACCGCCGACCGGGAGGCGGTGATAGACAACCTGCGCCAGATCATGCAGACCCAGGGGGATGTCTCGGCGCAGGCCCGGGAGGTCTTCCGTAATTTCGGCCGTTACCTGGTGGACTTCTTTTTCATGTACCGGGTCAACAAGCAGTTCGTGGAAAGGAACGTGACCTTCGAGGGCAAGGAGAACCTGGACCGGGCGGTGGCGCGCGGCAAAGGCATCATCATCCTCACCGCGCACATCGGCAACTGGGAGATGGGGGCGGCGGTGCTTTCCGAGATGGGGCACAAGATGACGGTGATCGCCCTCCCGCACAAGGAGCGTTCGGTGAACGACCTTTTCAACCGCCAGCGCATGAAGCACGGGGTGACCATCGTCCCGATCAGCGTGGCGATACGGAAATGCATCGAGGCCCTGCGCCAGGGGCAGATGGTGGCTCTGCTGGGCGACCGCGACTTCGGCTCTTTCGGCACCCCGATGACTTTCCTGGGCCGGGAGACGCATATCCCCAAAGGCGCCGCCGTTTTCGCCTGCAAGACGGGGGCCACGATCCTGCCGGCGGTGGTGATACCGAACGGGGACGGGACTTTCCGGACCTGTTTCGCGGAGCCGATCATCCCTCCCGCAGGCAAGACGGACGAGAAGGCCGCCGTGCGGGAGCTGGTCAAAAAAGGGGCAGTGGCGATCGAAGCGATAATACGGCAAGTGCCGACGCATTGGTTAATGTTCAGAAAATTCGGTGTGGCTAATGAACATCTGTATCCTGATACCGGCGCATAACGAGGCCAGGAACATCGGCCGCCTGGTGGAGCAACTCAGGGGCAAGCGGCTGGACGTGCTCGTCCTGGACGACGGCTCTTCGGACAACACCAGCCGGCTGGCCCGCGAGGCCGGGGCCGAGGTCCTGGTCAACGAAAAGAACATGGGCAAAGGCGCCACGCTCCAGCGCGGCTTTCACCACGTCCGGGACCGGGCCTATGACGCGATCATCACCATGGACGGCGACGGGCAGCACGCTTTCGAGGACATCGGCCGTTTCCTGGCCTTGTTCAGCGAGAAAAAGCCCGACATCATCTGCGGTAACCGCATGGCCGACCACAAGGGCATGCCTTTTGTGCGGCTGGCGACCAACCGCATCATGTCCTGGCTCATCTCGCTGGTGTGCCGCCAGAAGGTCGAGGATTCCCAGTGCGGGTACCGGCTCATCCGGACCGAGGTCCTGCGCGACATCAAGCTTTCCGTCTCGTCGTTCGAGATCGAGTCCGAGGTGCTGATCAAGGCGGCGAAGAAGGGGTACCGCATCGCCTCCGTGCCGATACAGACCATTTATGCCGGGGAGAAGAGCCGGATCAACCCGGTCAGGGACACGATGCGTTTCATTGTTTATATCCTCCGGGAGCTGTTCACCCGCTAACCGGAGGTCAAGGTCGTACGGTTCTAATTCTTTATTGATACCCGGCCGGGCCGGGTCAGGACAGGGACATGGAAGACAGGATTTTTCGGCTGGCCATTTTTGTATCTTTTGTGATCCATTTGGTCTGTTTTATCCATTTTTACCTGGGCAAGACCGACTTCACCGTGTTTTCGCCCACCGTCACCGTCAAGCCGCAGAGCGAGCGCGACGCGCCGCGTTACAAGCCGGTCGAGCCGGAAGAGGTGGTCCACAAGATCGAGCCTTTTGTCCGGCCGGATGCCTATGTCGTGGGCGGAGTGCCCAAGAACATTTCGCAGGAAGAGGGGTTCTTCAAGGAAGGGGCTACCGACATTTCGGAGAATTTCAAGATGTACGAACGCCAGCCCGAGCGCCTCAAGGGGCTGAAACTGACCCGGGAAGTCTCCGTTCCCCCGCTGCGTTCCGAAAAGATCAATTCTCCGTCGTACGTGACCTATTACCAGATAGTCCGCGACCGCATCCGGGAAAGGGCGTACACCAATTACACGAAATTGAGCGTGGGCGAGGTCTATCTGACCTTTATTATCAAGTCGGACGGGACCCTCGGGGACCTGCAGATCATAGACGCCAAAAGCACGGCCAATGATTTCCTGCGGGAAGTGGGGCATAAGAGCGTGCAGGAGGCGGCGCCTTTCCCGCCGTTCCCGCAGGACCTGAGCTACCCGGAGTTGACTTTCAATGTGGCCATCTCTTTCCAGTACCATGAGCAATAGGCGCGCGTGAGGCGTTATCCGTGCGCCTGCCAGGCTGAGGCGGGGCTGGCCTTAAAACGAACGATAGCAATCCTACGAAGGGACGAACGATGGACAACGAAAAGCATGTGGACGAATCTTGGAAAGACGATGTGGCGCGCGACAAAGCGTCATCGGGCGCGGAATGCGGCGAAGGATGCTCCTGCCACGGGGCGGAAGAAGGCCCGGCCGACGAGATGGAGGTCAATTTCATCAACTATATCATGTCGATGGGGTATCAGGCGATGATCTTCATGGGGGAGGTGCTGAACCCGGTCAGCGGCCAGAGCGAAAAGAACCTGCGCCAGGCCAAGTTCATCATCGACACCTTGTCCATGTTCAAGGACAAGACCAAAGGCAACCTGACCCCGGAAGAAGAGAATATCCTGACGGCCTCGCTTTACGAGCTGCAGATGAAGTTCGTTGATTTGTCTAAAAAGGGACAGTAAAATAGTGCCAGTGCCGCCGGCCCGGCCGGGCTGGCGGGGCGGAGGTTTAACAATCCAACAGCAGGTGTGTAAGATGGTCGACAAAATCATATTGGAGATCTTGGCTTGTCCGGCTTGCCATTCCGATGTCGTCGAGCAGAACGACAGGATCGTTTGTCTCAATCCAGAGTGCGCTCTCAAGTATCCTGTCCGCGACGGCATACCGGTGATGTTGATAGACGAGGCCGAGAAGTAAACAGGCGGGCGCCGGTCTTGCTGATCCGCCTTCACAGGAGGCCACGGGCTTGCCCGGGGGGCTCCGTCAGACAGGCCGAGGGGCGGGCTTAAAAGGCACGGCACGGGGTTCCGTGTCCCGGTTCGCCGGATAAGGAAGATATGTCCATTTTTTCCCGAACGCAGATAGCGGTACTGATCATGCTTGTGCTGGTCCTTGCTTTGCTGGGCCTGGCCGGGGCTTATTATCAGGTCACCGCCTATCTTGAAGACAACTCGGCGTTCTCTTATTTTGAACAGTCCGATTTCCCGGACTGGGCCTATTGCGACCGCGGCGTGGAATATGTCCTGCCGGGGTATAGCAACGAGCGGGTGGTCGCGGTGTTCCATGACCGTGAGGGGCGCCTGCTGGAAGGGCCGCAGGAATTTACCGTCGAACTGATCCAAAAGAAGGAGCAGGACGGCCCGGCGGCGATGGTGGGCCTGGGCCCCCGGAAGGCCCGGGCCGGTCTGGTCCAGGGGGTCCTGGAGGGGCCGCTGGAGGTCTGGCACGAGAACGGACAGGCGGCGCTGCAGTGCTCTTATCACCAGGGCCTGCTGGAGGGGAAATGCAAGAGCTTCGCGCCTTCCGGCTGGCTGATGAACGAGATCGGGTACCAGGCGGGGAAGCCGACCGGGGTATTCATAGCATACCGCCAGGACGGGACGCTCTTGTCCGAGGGGCAGGGGGAGGTCTGCCAGGAATTCGCCATCGACGGCAAGGCCCTGACCAAAAGGATCTCCCCGCAAAAGGCGGAGACCAAGGGATGCACGCCTAATTCCGCCGAGCTGATCAGCGAGGGACAGTTCGTGGCCCACAAGGAGTACAAGGGTTTAGCCCGTGACCGCAGCCTGGCCCAGTCCGCCAGTATCTGGAATTATTATTCGGGGCTGGAGGACCAGCCTTTGATCTACCGGGAGATGGTGCGCGACGGCCGGATGTACCGCCAGGAGACGTACCTGTGGGACCTGCACGTGGTGCAGGACTTTGACCGGAAAGGCGTGCTGCGCCGGGAACTCCACGACCGCTTAGGGGTGCTGGAGGGGACGGCCAGGTGGTACGACGACAGGGGGCGCCTTCGCCTGGAAGGGACGAACAGGGGCGGTCTGCGCGACGGGCTTTTCAGGTGGTACGGAGCGGGCGGGAAGACCGCCTGGCTGGCGGTCTACTGCAAGGGGAAGCTGGCGGGCGAGGAGGCTTTTTATTCTTTGCTGAACTGGGTGATCTTCCTCGTAGTTGCCGCCGTTTCGTTCATGCTGTTCTTCCCGTTCTATGTCTGGTTGCGGAAAAAAATAAGGGTGCCGGTCTTGGCTTATCTGGCGATCTTCGCGCTCATGCTGGCCGTCCTTGTTCTGGCCAGTTATTTTTCTTTTTGGATCCAGGTCGTTTATTATTCGTAATCAAGGCAATTGAATAGAAGGAGCGGATGTGAAAAGAATCCTGATTATCCACGGGCCGAACCTGAATTTGCTGGGGCAGCGGGAAGTCTCGGTGTACGGGACGACCACGCTGGAGGAGATCAATAACGAGCTGGGCCGGGTCGCCCGGGAACACGGGGTCGAGATCGTATCCTTCCAGTCGAACCATGAAGGCGACATCGTCGACCAGATAGGGAAGGCCCCTGCAGCCGGGTTCGGCGCCATTGTGATAAATCCGGCGGCGTATACCCACACCAGCGTGGCCATACGGGACGCGGTCGCCGCGGTCAATATCCCGGCCGTCGAGGTCCACCTCTCGAATATTTACAAGCGCGAAGAATTCCGCCATCAGTCCTTGATCGCGCCGGCCGCGGCCGGGCAGATAAGCGGGTTCGGGGTGAACAGCTATGTGCTAGGGCTTCTGGCTGCCATCAGGATCGTCAACTCTTAGGTGTTCCTATTGTGACCGCTCGCATCCTTAAACTCATCAGACTATTAAAGACCTTCAAGGCTGACGCCGTATTGGTGATGGATGACGTCAATATATCCTATCTGACCGGGTTCGGCGCCAAGGAATCATGGCTGCTGGTCGCCGGGGGAGGCAGCTTTTATATCACCGACGCCCGTTACACGCTGGAAGCGCAGGAAGGGCTGCGCGGGAGCGGTGTCCGGGTGGTGCAGTTCAAGGACAGCTGCGCCGAGGCCGCGGTGAAACTGGCCCGCCGGAACGGGGTTCGGGTCCTGGGGATAGACGAGAGGCACTTGACCATGTCCCAGTACCGCCGTCTCAAGGCCTTGCTGCCGTCCGGCCTGGGTTTGAAGGCGGTGGACGGTATCGTGGAAAGCCTGCGTATCATCAAGGAACCGGGGGAGATAGCCGCTATCCGGGAGGCTTTGGCGGTCAACCTGGAGGCTTTTCGTTATATCGAGAAGCGGATAAGGCCCGGCCGGACGGAAAAAGACCTGCTGGTCGACCTGGAGGGGTTCATATTAAGGCATGGGGTGAGCTTCTCGTTCCCTCCTATCATAGCTTCCGGGCCGCATTCAGCCATGCCGCACGCCTGTGTGAGCGGGCGCAAGATCGCCCGGAACGAGCCGCTTTTAATAGACTGCGGCATCGAGAAGAACGGCTATAAGTCTGACTTGACACGTATGTTCTTTTTGGGTAGAATGACGCCCTCTTACAGGAGGATTTTGGCCTGTATCAGAGAAGCCCAGCAAGCAGCTATAGATATAATAAAGCCGGGAGTGGCGTGCCGGGACGTGGACGCGGCAGCGCGGACCTATCTGAGAAGAAGTGGTGGGTTGGACCGGTACTTTACCCATGCTTTGGGCCACGGAGTGGGTCTTGAAGTACATGAAGAGCCCAGATTATCCCATAAAAGTGGAGTAACACTAGCTGAGAATATGGTTCTGACCATAGAGCCTGGAGTATATTTCAAGGATCGCTATGGGATCAGGTTAGAAGAAATGGTGTTAGTAACCCAATCAGGATGCGAGGTTTTAAGTGTCAATCACAATCAATGAAGTTGCCAAGGGTATGGCTTTAAAGGTCGATGGAAATATCTGCACCGTGGTTGATTTCAACCACGTCAAACCGGCCAAAGGCAGCGCTTTTGTCCGGATCAAGATAAGGAATTTACAGACCGGGCTGGTCATCGAGCGGACCTACCGTTCGGCCGAGACCCTGGAGGATGTGCCCCTGGAGGAGCGCCGGATGCAGTACCTTTACAACAGCGGCGACGCCTACCATTTCATGGACCAGACCACCTTCGAAGAACACGTTATCCAGAAGGAGTCCCTGGGCAACATCATCAGTTTCATGCTGGAGAACATGGAAGTGTACGGTTATGTCCATGACGACAAGGTTCTCAAGGTGGAGCTGCCGAACTTCATCGTGACCAAGATCACCGAGACCGAGCCGGGAGTGAAGGGCGATTCATCCAAATCCAATTCCAAACCGGCCAAGATCGAGACCGGCGCCATTATCCAGGTCCCGCTTTTCGTCGATGTGGGGGACGAGGTGAAGATCGACACCAGGTCGGGCGATTACGTCGAAAGGGTAAAGAGATGAACCTCAAAGAGCTGAAGGAGATGGTCGACCTGATGAACGAGAACGGGCTCTCGGAGATCGAGGTCGAGCGCGACGGCATGAAGATCAAGCTGAAGAAATCAGCCGTCGAGAGCCAGTTGGGCGTGCCCCCTGTTTTCAGTCTGCCGTCGGTACCGGCAGCCGCCCCGGCGGCTAAAGCGGCCGAGCCGGCCGCGGCGCCGGCTGCACCCGCTCCCCAGCCCGAGGAAAAGAGCAACCTGAAGGATATCAAGTCGCCTATGGTGGGCACATTTTACCGCGCGCCTTCCCCGGAGGCCGCACCGTTCGTCGAGATCGGGCAGACGGTCGAGGTGGGGCAGGTGGTCTGTATCGTGGAAGCGATGAAGCTGATGAACGAGATCAAATCGGAAGTGCGCGGCAAGATCGTGGAAACCTGTGTCGACAATGCAGAGCCGGTCGAGTTCGGCCAGGCGCTTTTCCGCGTTGAAACGTCCAAATAAATCCCGTACCGAGGCCTTCTGCATGTTCTCCAAGATCCTTATTGCCAACCGCGGAGAGATAGCCCTCAGGATCATACGCGCCTGCAAAGAGCTGGAGATATCCACCGTGGCGGTCTATTCGGAGGCGGACCGCGAATCGCTTCATGTCCGCTTCGCCGACGAGGCCGTCTGCATCGGCCAGGCCCCCAGCAAAGAAAGTTACCTGAACATACCCGCCATCATTTCCGCGGCGGAGATAACCGATGTGGAGGCCATACATCCTGGGTACGGCTTCCTTTCCGAGAACGCCCATTTCGCCGAGATATGTGAGTCCTGCAAGATCAAGTTCATCGGCCCGACCCCGGAGACCATCCGCCTGATGGGGGACAAGATCACGGCCAAGGAAACGGCCAAGAAAGCCGGCGTCCCGCTCACCCCGGGAGGCAAAGGGGCGGTGAAGAGCCCGGAAGAGGCCCTGGCGATAGCCAAGCAGATACGTTATCCGGTCATCATCAAGGCCACTGCCGGCGGCGGCGGCAAGGGCATGCGCATCTGCCACAACGACGTGACGCTGGTGAACTCCCTCAAAATGGCGCAGGCGGAAGCCGAGGCCAGTTTCAACAATTCGGATGTTTACATTGAAAAGTATATCGCTGATCCACGGCACGTCGAATTCCAGATCCTGGCCGACCAGCACGGCAACGTCCTGCACCTGTTCGAGCGCGATTGTTCGGTGCAGCGCCGGCACCAGAAGCTCATCGAGGAGTCGCCCTCACCGGCCCTGAACGAGAAATTGCGCAAGAAGATGGGCGAGGCGGCCGTCAAGGCGGCGAAAGCGGCGAATTACCGCGGCGTGGGCACGGTCGAGTTCCTGCTCAACAAACAGGACGAGTTCTTCTTCATGGAGATGAACACGCGGATCCAGGTGGAGCACCCGGTCACCGAGGCGGTCACCGGCCTGGACCTGATCAAAGAGCAGATCAGGGTGGCCGCCGGCGAGCGCCTGAAAATAAAGCAGGACGACGTGAAGCTCCGCGGACATTCCATCGAGTGCCGCATCAACGCCGAGGACCCCGCCAACAACTTCATTCCCTGCCCGGGCACGATCGAGCAGCTGAACCTCCCGGGAGGTCCGGGACTAAGGGTTGACACGCACATCTATCCCGGGTATAAAATAAGTCCTTATTACGACTCCATGCTCGCCAAGCTCATCGTGCACGGGCGTGACCGGCTGGAGGCGATACATATCATGCGCCGCGCTCTGGATGAATTTTATATCGCGCCAATTAAGACCACCATTCCTCTGCAGGCGGAGATCATGAACAATCCCGCTTTCGTACGCGGCGAGGTCTCGACGCATTTCCTCGAGAAGATGGCCAAGAAGGAAAATTAGACCGCCGGCTCCCGTCCGGGCGGAGGTCAAGGAGGGATCATGAGGCCTGAGAACAAGGTTAACCTGGGAGCTATCCAGGTCCACAAGGTCGTCATCGCGGACATCGCGAGCGCGGCCATCGAGGAGATAGGCGGAGTGACGATGGCCCGCAACGAGACGCTCGAGGGGCTGGCGGGCCTGTTCGGGGTCCGTTACAACTCGGCGGTGGAGGTCAGGGTCGACCCGCGCAACCAGGTCAGACTGGTCATCAATGTGAAGGTCAATTTCGGGATGAACCTGGCGGACACGTCGCGCCGCATCCAGGATGTGGTCATGACCGCCGTCGAAAGGATGGCCGATATCAACCTCAGGGACGTGGATATAAGCATCCAGGGTATTGAAAGGGGGCAGGCATGAGAGTTTTGGTTCTGATCTCTATCATTTTTTATGTCTTCATCATCTCGCTCATCGGATTTACCGGCCTGCTGTTCCTGGCCCACTTCATTGACCTGCGGACTTATGTTGACTTCATGTCTTTCATCTACGACGATCCCCAGGCCAAGATATTGGCCGGCGTCATCGTGGCGATCACCATGCTGATCTCCCTGGTCCTGGCGCGGATCATCTACGGCCGCCAGGAGCGGGAACGCAATATTTTCATCAACAACCCGCTCGGCCGCGTGACCATCTCTGTTTCGGCGCTGGAGGACCTGGTGCGGCGGATGGCTTTCAAGAGCTCGCAGATCAAGGAGATATTCCCGGACATCACTTCGACCAAGAACGGTCTGCACATCGACATCCGGCTGACGCTGCGCTCGGAGGCCAACATACCCGAGCTGACCGCGGAATTGCAGGACCTTATCAAGGCCAAGGTCCAGAGCGTCATCGGTGTCGACGAGCGTGTCAACATACGTATCCATGTCATCAAGATCATCACAGAGACTTTCAAGTCAGGCAAGGGAGGTCGGCGCTATGATGACGAGGAAGAGGCCAGCGATATTGTGCCTTTTCCCGGCTACAAGGCATAGCGACTGCTTATGAAAAAAATAGGTATTCTTACAGGCGGGGCGGACTGCCCCGGGTTGAACGCGGTCATCCGGGCGGTGGTCTACAAGGGCATCCAGGAAGGTTATGTGATCACCGGCATCAAGAGCGGCTGGCAGGGATTGATCGACAACGACACCCGTGTCCTGGACACGCGCGCGGTGTCAGGGATCCTGGACCGCGGCGGCACCATACTGGGCACTAGCCGCATAAACCCTCTGGACAACCCCGAGCATATCGAACGGATCCGCGAGAATTACAAGCGCAACGGCATGGACGCCGTGGTGGTGGTGGGCGGTGAAGTGACCCTCGGCATCGCCTACGAACTATCCAAGCGCGAGGTCCTCAAGGTGGTCGGCATCCCGAAGTCGATCGACAACGCGCTCTCGGGCACGGATTACGCCTTCGGTTTCGACACGGCCGTCCAGGTCGCCACCGAGCTGATCGACCGGCTGCACACGACGGCCGAAAGTCATCACCGCATCATGGTCATCGAGGTCATGGGGGCCTTCACCGGCTGGATAGCGGTCGAGGCCGGCATGGCCGGCGGCGCCGACGTGATCCTTATCCCCGAAGCCAAGGTGGATATCGCGAAAGTCTGCGAGGCGATCAAGAACCGCCACCGCCGGGGCAAATCGTTCTCCATCGTGGTCATCTCCGAAGGCACGGCTTTCGACACGCACAACATACTCCCGGAGGGTTACGAGAAGCGCCGTTTCGGCAGCGTGGGCGAGAAACTGGCCAAGGCCATCGAGGACATGACCGGGTACGAGACCCGGGTCAGCGTGCTCGGGCACATCCAGCGGGGAGGTACCCCGACCGCCTTCGACCGGATCCTCGGCACCCGTTTCGGGGTCAAGGCCGTGGAGCTGATCAAGGAAGGCAAATTCGGCAAGATGGTCAGTTACCAGAACAACCGCATCAAGTACTGCGACATGGAAGAGGCCGTCAAGGTGCGCAAGAAGGTCGACATGGAACTGTTCCAGATCGCAAAGGTGTTTTGCGCCGACTAATTTGTAAAAATATATGAAAGACCGCATCAGTTCTGTCATACGTGAATCCAGCAGGGTCAAGGAAGCCGCTCTGGCGGCCAACCTGGATGCCCTCGAGAAGACGGCGCAGTCTATCATCAAGGCCTACCAGGGCCGCCGCCGTGTCTTCTTCTGCGGTAACGGGGGGTCGGCCGCTGACAGCCAGCACCTGGCGGCCGAGTTCGTCGGCCGGTTCCAGAAGGAGCGCGGGGCCTTGCCGGCCCTCGCCCTCACGACCGACTCTTCGATCCTGACCAGTCTCGCTAACGATTACAGTTTTGACGTCGTATTTGCCCGGCAGATCGAGGCGCTGGGTAACTCCGGCGATGTTCTAGTCGGCATTTCCACCAGCGGCAGGTCCCCGAACGTCCTCAAGGCGTTCGAAAAGGCCAGGGAGCTGGGGATGACCACCGTAGCTTTCACCGGCAACGACGGCGGGCTGATGGCCCGTGCCGCCGATATCGCCGTTATCGTGCCTTCCAAGGTGACTGCGCGCGTCCAGGAGGCGCACATCGCGCTTTTACATGCGATCTGCGAGGTCGTGGAGGACGCTTTCGCCGGTTAATTTATCAACCTACATCCAACAAGAAAAGGAAGCAGAACACATGATCGTAGTGAACGACACACTTTCCAGGGCGGATTTAAAAAGCATGGCCGCCGCAAAGTACAAGGACGCGGTCAACGCCGTGGTTGATGTCCGGCGCGGCGTCATGGCCGTGGACGCTGAGAGGCATTCGGATCTCGAGCACATGCTCATGGAGATCGGGTCCAGCCAGAAGGATATCTGGGGGATCGACCTCCATCCCGATGCCGCGGACGACGGGTTGATCCAGTTCAATGCCAAGATCAATGTCCGTCCTTCCCAGGGCAACCACTCTATGAACGTGGAAAGTGATGAGTTGCGTCAGGCCATCAAAGAAATTGTGGCCGTCAAGATCGTAGGATAGGTGTATTGCAGCCAGGATTGACACTTTGGGCCGGGATGTGAGGACGGCCTCCGGATGGGTTGCGTCGGCCTGAAAACGGAAACCGGTTGAGAATGAAAACCGCAGATAAGATCATCAGCGTCGCCAAGCTTATAGAGCTCATTGCCCGCTACCGCCGGGCGGGCAGGACCGTCGCCTTCACCAACGGCTGTTTCGATATTCTGCATTACGGACACGTCAGCTATCTCGAGGCCGCGAAGAAGAACGGCCGGCGGGTGCTTATCATCGGATTGAACAGCGACCGTTCGGTCCGGGCCCAGGGCAAGGGCCCCGGACGGCCCTTCGTGCCGCAGGCCGAAAGGGCCAAAGTGCTGGCCGCGCTGGCGTGCGTTGACCATGTGGTCCTTTTCAACGAGCCGACCCCGCAGAGGCTTATCGAGTCCTTGCGCCCCGATGTGCTTATCAAGGGCGCGGACTGGAAAGGGAGGCCGGTGGCCGGCGCGGAGGCGGTGAAAGCCGATGGCGGGAAAGTGGAGTTCATCGCTTATATAGGCGGCCTTTCGACCACCCGTATCATAGAAAAGATAAAGAAGACCGTGGACGTTGGTCAGAAGTCGGAAAGCGGAAGTCGATGCCGGTAGCCGGCCGTTCTTGCGGCCATGCGCCCGGCGAACGGAAACCTTTGATCAAGTGTTTATCTGTATGATGCGCCGTGCAGTGACCAAGAAAGAGATCTACCGCGTCGTGGACGCGAATTATAACCGCGCGAAGGAAGGCCTCCGGGTCTGCGAGGACGTCGCGCGGTTCGTTTTTAACGACCGGCAGCTGACCGCGCGGCTAAAACGCGCGCGGCACGGGCTGACCGCGTCCGTGCAAGGCTTCGGCCTGCGGGAAATTGTCACCGCGCGCGAAATCCGGAAAGATGTGGGGCGGAAAACCGCAGGGGCCGAATCGGACCGTTTTTCCGTCGGGGATCTGTTCTACGCCAACAGCCAGAGGACGAAAGAATCCTTGCGGGTTTTGGAAGAATTCGCTAAACTTGTGAACATCAAAGCGGCAGAGAAGTTGAAACAGTTGAGATACGCGGTCTATGCTATCGAAAAAGAAGCGCTTGGCCGCTTGTAGGCTTTATTTGATCCTTGACACTCAGGTGTGCGATTACGCGGGGCTCTGGAGGGTCTTGACCCGTGTCCTGGGCCATGGCGTCGACATCGTGCAGCTGAGAGATAAGATAGGAAAATCCCGAGAGACATTGTGGTTTGCTAAAAAGGTCCAGCTCTTTCTGGCGGACCGTATACCGTTCATTGTGAATGACAGGGTCGATATCGCGCAGTTGTCCGGAGCGTCGGGTGTGCATCTCGGGCAGGACGACCTTCCGGTCGCCGAGGCCCGCAAGATACTGGGACCCCGGAAGATCGTCGGCAAGTCGTGCCAGAACATCCATCATCTCCGGCGGGCGTTTGCCGAGGGGGCTGATTATGTCGGTTTCGGTTCCGTCTTCCGGACGCTGACGAAGCCGGACCGCGCGCCGATGGACCCCGGGCTGCTGAGGAGGGCGGCGGATACAGCTCGACGGAAAAATGTCCCGCTGTTCGCCATCGGCGGGATAAACCGAGCGAATTGGGCGCAGGTCAAAGCCTGCGGTGTTGGGCGCGTCGCGGTCTGCCGCGACATCTTGTTGGACAGGGATGTTCAGTCCTCCGTCGGAGGATTGAAGCGTTTAATTCAGGAAGTTTAACATTGATATTCAGGCGAGAGTAATTCAGTGGTAGAATTCTAGCTTCCCAAGCTAGCCACGCGGGTTCGATTCCCGTCTCTCGCTCCATATTTATTTTATGACATCATTGAAGCACTTTCTCTCGATCGGGCTCATGATAGGGACAATAGCGCTGTCCGGCTGTATACCGCCGAAAAAGCCGGACATCGCGTCCGTGCCGACCTTGACCTCGCCCCAGGGTGTCCACCATAAGGTCCGCAAAGGCGAGACGCTCTGGCGCATCGCCAAGACCTATCACGTTGCCGTCGACGAACTTATCAGCGCCAACCATATACCCAACGCCGCTTCCATCGAAGAGAACCAGCTTTTGTTGATACCTGGAGCCGATGCCGTGCAGGCCGTGACCTTGCCGGGCAGCCCGGGCAAGGACAATGAGTTCACCTGGCCGGCCCAGGGCAAGGTCGTTTCCTACTTTGAGGACCGCCGCGGCGCTTATTTCAACCGCGGCATAGACATCAAGCTGAACGAGGATGATTTCGTGAAGGCCTCCCGCGACGGGCGGGTCGTTTTCGCCGATCATCTGGCCGGCTATGGCCAGGCGTTGATCCTGGACCATGCCGACGGCTTTTACACGGTCTACGGGCGCAGCGAGAAACTGCTGGTCAGCCTCGGTGATTACGTCACGCGCGGTGAGAAGATAGCCTTGCCGGCGCGCGAACGCGGACAGGCTTTTTTGCATTTCGAGATCCGCAAAGGGGGAGACCCGTCGAACCCTTTATATTATCTTCCGTGAAATCTCAGGTGGCGGCATGGAACATTCGTTCTCGGGAAGAAAAGAAATTCTGGGCCTGCTGAAGAAGCGGGTGGCTGACCTGCGGGAAGGTTACCGGCAGAACGTCGCCCTGATCGGCAGCCTATATGTGGGCAAGTCCACCATCCTGCAGCAGCTGATAGGCGAACTGGATGACGGCACCGTCATGCCGGTCTATCTGGACCTGGAAGGCCGGGACCTCGATTATCTGGCCTCCAAGACGGCCCGCAGCATACTGTACCATTATTGCAAGCACAAGGGACTGGCCGTCAGCGAAGACCTGCCCCGGCTGGTAGAGGCCGCGCGGCCGCACATCCCGCGGACCGTCGAATGGGTCGAATGCCTTTCGGCCATGGTCGGCGGGCCGAAGGGGGAGCAGCTGCTCGATATGATCCTCGGGCTGCCCGACCACTTCTCCCAGGAGACCGGCCTTTGCACCATCATCGTCTACGACGAATTCCAGGCCCTGGGCCAGGCCGGCATCCCCCATATCTTCCGCCGTCTGGCGGACTGCATCACCACCCAGAAACATTCGCTGTGCATCATCGCCAGTTCCTACGAGGAGCAGGCCAAGACCATCCTCTCCGAGGAACTGACCCTGCTTTTCGGCAACTTTGAGATCGTCCACGTCCTGCCGCTGGACCTGCGGTCCAGCCAGGAATTCATCGAGCGGCGGCTGGGCGGCCTGAAGATGGGCCTGCAGCTCAGGAACTTCCTGGCCGATTTCACCGGAGGCCGGCCCCTTTATTTGGATATCCTGATACAGGAATTTATCAACCTCAGCGCCATCTTCAAGCAGCAGGAGGTCTACGCGCCGCTCCTGGTCCAGGCGATGGAGAACCTGATCTTCAACCGCTGGGGGGCGCTGAACCGGCATTTCGAACTGGCGTTCAACCGGGTGTCGTCGGGCAAGAACAGCCGGCTGGTGACGGCGGTACTTTTTGCCCTGGCCAACGGGGCGCGCAAACTGAAAGATATCATGGAGCAGTCAGGCGCCAAACAGAACCAGGTGTCCCAGAAGCTGAAATACCTCATTGACGAAGGCCTGGTGGAAAAGAACGGGACGTATTTCCATCTCAAGGACAAGCTCATGCGTTACTGGATCAAGTACGTTTTCCAGAAGCGGGTCAGGTCGATCGAGATGGAGCCGGGCAGGCAGCGCAAGGAGTTCAAGGAGGAGGTCAACCGCGCCGTGGTGGAATTCCAGGCCAAGTGCCGCATGGACCTTTCGAGCCGGATGATCGAGCTCCTGAACTGTTTTGACAATGAACAGTTCGACCTGCACGGGCGCACCTACAAGCTCCCCGTCTTCCGGGGCCTGACCCCGATGAAGATGTCGTACCGGGGCGGGGCCAGCTTTGACGTCATCAAGGCCGACACCGACGAAGGGCTTTGGCTGCTGATACTGCGCAAAGACCCGCTGGCCGAGAACGACATCAACGCGGTGACGGACGAGGCCCGCAAGATGGGGCTGCGCCCGCGCAAGTGCGTCATCGTGTCGCTGTCCAGCCTCGATGACAGCGCGAGGCTGCGCGCGCTCGAGGAGAGGATGTGGATATGGAACGAGCCGGTCCTTAATTCGCTGATGAGCCTTTACGACAAACCCTATATCATTTTATGAGAATCATTGTTATCGCCGATACCCATTCCGCCGAAATCCCGCGCACGCTGACCGAGGAGATCAAGAACGCGGACTGTGTTATCCACGCCGGGGACTTCACTGATGCGGCAACGCTGCAGTCGCTGCGGAAGGCCAAAGAGGTGCACGCCGTTTACGGCAACATGGACGGGCTGGACCTGCGCCAGGTTTTGCCTTGCCGAGACATCTGGCAATGTGAAGGCGTACGTATCGGCATTTTCCACGGTGAAGGGTCTCCGCAAGGACTACCGGGGCGTATCAGGGAATATTTTAAGGATGATAATGTACAGGCCGTCGTTTTCGGACATACGCACGAGGCCTTTAACCAGGTGGTCGACGGTGTCCTGCTCTTCAACCCCGGGAGCCCGACCGATAATGTACGTCCGGAGTACCGTTCCTACGGCGTGCTGGAAGTTAAGGGCGGCCAGATAAAGGGCCAGATAGTCAAGTTGAAATAAAAGCCGCATGTCGACGGGCATGATCTCGCCCGTTTCTCGGCGGGCTTTGACGAAAGGTTGTTGTTTATGGATATCCTGTGGGCGCCGTGGCGCGCGGAATACGTCGAAGGATCGGGCAAGAAGAAAAAGGGGTGCGTGTTCTGCCGGATACTCCGCGAGAAGAAAGACGCCCGGAACTTTATTTTCCTGCGCAGCGCGCACAGCTTTGCGGTCCTGAACATCTACCCATTCAACGGCGGTCACGCGCTGGTCTTGCCCCAGCGCCATGCGGGCGCTCTGGAGGACCTGTCGGAGGCAGAACGGACGGACCTCATGAACACTTTGCTGCGGGTCAAGGGGCTGCTCCAGAAGGCGCTCAAGCCGCAGGCCTTCAATATCGGGATGAACAGCGGCCATGTCTCGGGCGCCGGGATACCGGAGCATGTGCATCTGCATATCGTGCCCCGCTGGTCCGGTGATATCAATTTCATGCCCGCGGTCTTCGGGACCAAGGTCATCCCGGTCTCGTTAAAAAAAGTTTACAGGATGATCAAGGATGCTGAACAGGGAAGCCATTGAAGAGATTGAGCAGGCCAATCTCGCGCCTTACGCGATGAAGAGCCGCGATTCGTGGGGCCGGCAGTTCGTCGAGCCCGAACACGAGATCCGCACGGACTTCCAGCGCGACCGCGACCGGGTGGTGCATTGCGAGGCTTTCCGGAAGCTTGAGTACAAGACCCAGGTTTTCGTCATTTTCGAGGGGGATTATTACCGCACCCGTCTCACGCATACCATCGAGGTGGCCCAGCTGGCGCGCACCATCGGGCGCAATCTGCGGCTGAACGAGGACTTGATCGAGGCGGTGGCCCTGGCCCATGATCTGGGGCATCCGCCGTTCGGGCACGCCGGGGAGATGTTCCTGGACAAACGCCTGAAGGATGCCGGCCTGGGCGGGTTCAACCATAATCAGCGCAGTTTCGAGATCGTGACCAAGTTCGAGAAACGCTACCCCGATTTCCCCGGGCTGAACCTTACCGCCGAAGTCCTGGTGGGGATACTGAAGCACGAGACGCTCTATGACAATATCGGGGACCCGGCGGTGTTGGCGGACAAGGATTTCGGACTGAAGCTCAAGTCCCGGCCCTGTCCGCTGGAGGCCCAGGTGGTGGACAAGGCCGATTCGCTGGCCTATCTGAACCACGATGTCGACGACGGCCTGACCTCCGGATGTATCAGCCCCGTCGACCTGGGGCAAAGCGTGCTCTGGCGCCGCGCGGTCGAGCGCATACAGCGGCCCGGGTTGGCCATCTCCGACACGATGTTCAAGTATCAGGTCGTGAAAGAGCTCATCAATATGCAGGTCAAAGACCTGCTGAAGGCCACGGATGCCCGTCTGGCGGAGCACGGCATCAATTCACCGGACGACCTGACGCGCCTGAACAAAGGGCTGATCGATTTCTCGGAGGACATGAAGCGGGAACGCGAGCAGCTCCAGAAGATACTCGACGAAAAACTGTACCACCACTGGCGGGTCGAGCGAATGACGTCGAAGGCCAAGCGGATACTCAACGATCTTTTTGATGTTTATTTGGACAATCCGCGGCAACTGCCGTATGATATATACCAACGGAGTACGCAGTGCAGCGATAGGGAACTCCATAACGTCATTTGCAATTACCTCGCCGCAATGACCGATAGGGCGGCGCTCGATGAATATAAACGATTGTTCGAACCTTACCAAAAAGTATAAGCAGATCCTGTCGGCGGTACATATCGTCTACCGCCTGGTAAATTCCACCCCGAACCTGAAGGAACTGTCCTTAAGGCTGACGCGCCTGCTGTGCCAGTTCGTGCGCGCCAGTTCGGCGAGCATATATCTTCTGGGGCCTGACCACAAGAAGCTGGCCCTCATCGCCACCTTTAACAACAAGATCAACTTCATCGTCACCAACAAGAGCGAGCTCGCCGAGGTCTCTTCCAAGGAGATCGCCGTCACCCAGGGCGCTTCGATATTCGAGGACCGGCTCATGGGACTGCCGCTGGTGACGGACGAGTGCATCGGCGCGATCATCATCAAGCGCAAACCCGCCGAGCCGGCGTTCGACGACTATGACCGCGAGATGTTCTCGATCTTCGCCGAGCAGTCGGTCACGGCGATCAGGAACCTGCAGTATTCCGAACAGCAGCAGAAGATAATCCTCGAGTCGATGAAATTGATCCGCAACATGCTGGACCGCCAGGGGCCGCAGGTCCGCGGGCACAGCCCGGTCTATTTCAAGATCGTCAAGGCCATCGCCGAGAAATTCCGCATGGGGCAGGACTACATCAACAACCTTTATTACGCCAGCGTCCTGCACAACGCCGGCGCCATCGACGTGCCGTACCAGATCCTGGCCAAAAGTAGCCGGCTGACGGCGGAAGAGTTCAAGCTCATCCGCGACCTGCCGAAGAAAAGCGCGGAACTGATCAAGCCCATCGATTTCCTGCGGCCGATCCTCCCGGTGGTGCTGTACCTGCACGAGAAATACGACGGCACCGGTTACCCTTCCGGCCTGAAGCGCGAGCAGATACCTCTGGGGGCCCGGATCATGGCGGTGGTGGACGCGTTCGAATCGATGGTCCAGGGGCGTCCGTACCGCAAACGTTTGCTGCTGGAAGAAGCGCTCAAAGAGATCAAAAGGTCGGCCGGGACCCAGTTCGACCCCAAGGTGGTGGATATGTTCTTGAGACTTTCTAACCAAAAAATGTTTAGAAATTACTTGAGAGCCGTGAGAAAATAAAATAAAAGTTAGATCAAGCATATGAATATCAATTACCGTGAAACTCAATACAACTTTCTGGACAGTGTGCCGGTCTCTTCCCGCGACCCCAACGGCCCGCGGGTGATGTCCGCCCAGCTGACCCTGTCCATTGAAAACCTTGTTATTTTTGCGATCGTAAGTATAATGGTGCTGCTTTTTTGCTTCTCCCTGGGCGTAGAGAGGGGGAAACGCCTGGTTCTTTCCGACGGTATAGAAGCCGGCAACCCTCAGGGGCAGACGGCCCCGGCAGCTCCGGCCAAAGGCGTTACGGCCGAGGCTGATGACGTGATAGCTCCCGGGGACGCCAGGAAGAACGTTTTGGACGCTTTTGTGTCCTCCTGGCGCGATAAAGGCAAGGCCGCGGCGCCGGATGTTCAGCCGGCCGCCGCGACGGCGACAAGCGAGCCCAAGCCGGCCCAGCAGGCCGTGGTCCCCGCGCCTGAAAAAGCTCCCAAGAAGGAGCCTGCGGTGGTGGCCGCTGCCAGCGGTCCTTATACCGTCCAGGTCGCTTCCTATAAATCGCAGAAGACGGCCAAGAGGGAAGCGGACAGCCTGAAGCAAAAAGGTTACCGGGACGTATATGTGCTCCCGAAGGGGTCGTTCGTGATCGTTTGCGTCGGCAGTTTTTCGAAGAAGGCCGAAGCGACCTCGTTCACCCGCCAGTTGAAGAATCGTTATCAGGATCCACTTGTAAGGAGATTATAAGATGTCGTTGCATTCATCACTCAAGATCGACAAGGCCGGCGTCGCCTCGCGAACGGTCATGACCCGTATAGAACGGATCAAGGACCTCATGAAGAAGGGCCAGTGGTCGGACGAACGCTCGGTCACCAATCTTCCGAAAGTAAAAGTTGTCCGCGTCAAGGCGGGCAAGAAGAAGGCTAAAGAGGAAGCTGCGGCCGGTGCCGCCGCCCCGGCCGCCGGAGCAGCTCCGGCCGCTGCGGCTGGTGCCAAGCCCGCTGCCGGCGCCAAGAAGTAATTTTTTTCTGGACATTACCGCACAATACAGACAGGCAAAGGGTACGGCCTTTTTCGGTAATTAATGGCCGGAGATCAGGTCCCGTCTTTGCCGCGGTGATCTGAGAGGCCGTTATCCCGGAAGTCTTACATCCCAGTGGTCCGGATCTCTTAATCATTCAGGAGGATTTACGGTGCACATTGTTCGGGCGTTCCTAGTTCTGCTTTGTGTTCTCCTTTCCAGTGCCGCTTTGGCGGAGACCAAATTCCCTTTCCTGGCCCGGGTCAAATCCGACCGTCTTTACGTGCGGGCCGGTCAGAACGTCAATTTTGCCAGTGTGGCCGTGGTCAATAAAGGCGAAACCCTGGTGGTCCTGGGCCAGAGTTACGGCTGGTTCAGGGTCAAGGTCCCGCCGCAGACCAAGGCGTATATCAAGGCCGAATATGCCGTGATGATCACCCCGGAGATCGGCGAGGTCACGGGCGATATCGTTAACGTGCGCTGCGCCGGGAATACCGACGCCGGGATCCTGGGCAAACTGGAGCGGGGGGCCAAGTTCTACCTCCGCGCCAAAGAGGGCGACTGGCTGGCCATCAAGCCGGTCGACCAGCTCTCGGCCTGGGTCAAAGAGGAATTCCTGGAACCGGTCAAAGGCGCCGCCGTGCCCGCCCGGCTTTACCCGGTGGAGCTGCCGGCCCCGAAACCGGCCCCGGCCGCGCCGGAGTGGTCCAAGTTCCTCAAGAAGCTGCCTGGCGACAAGGTCGAGACGGCCGGGATCCTGAAGAAGGACGATCAGGGCAAGTACCGCATAGTCAAAGATACGACCGTGGTCTGCATCATCGAAGGGCCGGAGGCGGTACTGAAAGGTTTTGTCGGCAGCCTGGTGGAGGTCCAGGGGAAAGTGGCCCCGGACAGCGGCACCGATGTCCCGGTAGTCAAACTTTTGAAGATCAATCTGGTCCTCGGATGATCCTGACCACTGTCCTGCTCGTTGCACTGGTGATGGTGCCGGCTATCGTGCTGCATGAGTGCGCTCACGGCTGGATGGCCTACCGCCTGGGCGACCCGACGGCAAAGCTGATGGGTCGGCTGACGCTCAACCCGCTGCGCCACATCGATCCCGTCGGTACTGTTGTAGTGCCCCTGTCCCTGTATGTACTCCACCTTTTAGGGCTGAACCAGTCGCTGGTCATGTTCGGCTGGGCAAAACCGGTCCCGGTGAATTTTTCCGCGCTGCCGCGGCCGCGGCTTGACAAGGTGCTCGTCGCGCTGGCCGGCCCGGTGACGAACCTGGTCCTGGCTTTCGCCCTGGCACAGGTCTATCGTTCCGGCCTGACCGGGGAGATCAAGGAGCTTTTTTTCGGCGGGGTCCTGCTGAACGTGGCCCTGGCGGTATTCAATCTGATCCCTATCCCGCCTCTGGACGGGTCGCGAGTGGTCAGCGGTCTCTTGCCGGAGCATCTGGACCGGGTGTATACTCAACTCGAACCCTTCGGGATCGTGCTGGTCATTATTCTGGTCAATACCGGCCTGCTGGATTTCATCGGACCGCTGATCTACGGGATAATTCAATGGATGGGAGCATTATAAATGACCGATATCAGGGTAAGACTAAAGGATGACCCTTATTCCATACGGGTGGGGCCAGGCATTTTGAAGGGCCTTCCGGCAAGGCTCGAGGCCCTGCGGGTCGGCCGCGACGCCGTCGTTGTCACCAACCCGACGGTAAGGCGGCTGCACGGCCGCGCGCTGGCGGTTATCCTGCAAAAAGGCGGTTTCACGGTGAAGTTCTTCGAGGTCGAGGACTCCGAACGGGCCAAATCGGCCGGAGTGGCGCTCGGGCTCATAAGCCAGATCGTCCGCTACGCCGCCGACAGGACGCCGTTTGTTATCGCCCTCGGTGGCGGAGTGGTGGGCGATGTGGCGGGTTTTGTCGCGGCGGTCTACAAACGCGGCATCCCGCTGGTCCAGGTCCCGACCACTTTGCTGGCCCAGATCGATTCCTCCATCGGCGGCAAGGTGGCGGTGGACCTGCCGGAGGGCAAGAACCTCGTCGGTGCGTTCTATCAGCCGCGCCTGGTGCTGGCCGACCTGGCGCTCCTTTCTACCCTTTCCGCCCGGCAGGTGGCCAACGGCCTGGCCGAGGCGGTCAAATACGGGGTGATCGCGGACAAAGGGCTTTTTTCCTTCATCGAGAGGGAGCATGCCCGGCTCCTGGCGCGTGATACCCGGGCCTTGACCCGCCTGGTCCGCGGCTGCGCCGCGATCAAGGCGCGGGTCGTGGCCAAAGACGAGAAAGAGACCCGGGGGCTGCGGACCGTCCTCAACTTCGGGCATACCGTGGGACACGCCATCGAGACGGCCGCGTCCTACGACAGGTACCTTCACGGGGAGGCGATAGCCCTGGGCATGCGTATCGCCTGCGCCGTATCCTGCCGGATGAAGCTGATGCCGCCGGTGCAGGCCGCCCGCGTCGAGTGCCTGCTGTCAGCGGTCGGACTGCCGGAGGTCATCCGCGGCCTGACGCTGGGCCGGATCCTGGGGGCCATGCGTTTCGACAAGAAATTCCGCGGTAAGCGGAACCGTCTGGTGCTGGCCTCTGCCATCGGAAAAGCCGTTGTGCGCGAAGGCATACCCGAAAGCATACTGCGCCAGTCCATCCAGGCCTATCTGGAATAATCCCTCTCCCGCGGACAAATGCAGACCTCCGTTCCCGTATTCCTAATCGTTATGCCGTTGCGGATATTGATCCGCTTTCGCTGAGGACCACGGCTTAAGCCCGTGGGGCTCTATTTTACCGGCACCCTGCGCGGCAAAGGAAGACGGTCAAAATTCGCTGGAATTCTGTTTAGGAGGTTTTTCTTCTATGTTATACTGAAAATCAAATAAGGAGATCTTTATGGAAAGTTTCCATATTGGTGTCGAGAACCGCAAGTACCCGCGCGTTCCGTTCAAAAAGAGCGTGAAATGCGCCATCGGCAAGGACGATGTCCAGTCCGGAGAGATCGCCCAGGACCTGAGCGAAGGGGGGATACGGATCCGAAGCAACGTTTTCATTTCCCTGGGGCAGGAGGTCAGCCTTTCCATACAGCTCGGCGAGGAAGAGGATACGGTGGAGGTCAACGGCCGCGTGGTATGGGTCCGGTTCATACCTTATTCCGAGGTCTACCAGGTCGGCATCGAGTTCGCCCAGGACGCGGCCTTTCCGCGCTGGCGCATAGCCCGCTTCACCGGTTCTGTTTTATAAAGGAGAGATAGTGAACGATCAGCCCCGAATAGAACGGCGCCAGTACCCGCGCGTGAGCAATAATGTCCCTCTCAAGATATTTTCTCCCGACGCGGACCTGGTCACCGAAACGAAGAACATAAGCTGTTCCGGGGTTTTCTGCCGCGTCAGCCGCTACCTGGAACCCATGACCAAGCTGAAAGTGGTGCTGTTGTTCCCGGTCCGCAAGAACGGCCGGATAGCCACCAAGAAGATCTCCTGCGGCGGCGTGGTGGTGCGTACCGAGAACATCCTGAACGAGGAAGGGTTCCACACGGCCATCTTCTTTAACGACATCCAGCCCAAGGATAGCCGGTTCATTGCCGATTTCGTTGCCAACGCCATTTCCGAGAAGGCGGCCCAGTCGAAGAGCTAACTTCCGCTATCCCTTTCGAGAGAGGTCCTTATGCAAGACTCACTCAATTTCAGCGTAACTCCATTTCAGGCCATGCTGGCTTTGGCGTTCCAGGTCTGGATCGTCGTTTTTCCGATCCTGATCATGCGCAAGATCGACCGCCTGGCGAACCTCCTGGAAGACCATATAGGCGGCGCCTCCGACGAAGATACTGCGGACCAGGAGGCGGAGGACGGGAACGGGGAGGCTTGATTGTCCAAGCGGTTCAGTTCGGATAAGCCGATCGTCGTCCTTTACGAGGACGAGCATTATATCGCCTTTTTCAAGCCGGCCGGCCTTCTGACCGTTCCGGCGGACCGGGGCGTTGACCGGGCCCTGTCGGACCTCGTCAACGATCAGTACGCCCGAAGGCCCGGCGTCCCCGCCGGGATAAAGCTCCATCCCTGCCACCGGATCGACCGGGAGACCTCCGGGGCCGTCGTCTTTGCCAAGGGCCATTCGAGCCAGGAAGCGCTGATGGACCTTTTCCGCCAGAAGAAGGTGCAGAAGAAGTACCTCGCTTTCGTGCACGGGCGCCTCCGTCAGACCAAGGGGGAGATCAACAGCCCCATCCGGGATGCGAAGTCGGCGGGCGGGCAGGAAAAGAAAGAGGCCGTGACGCGCTATTCCGTGCTGGAGCAGCGGCACAACTTCGCCATCGTCGAGGTCGTCCCGCTGACCGGGCGGACCAACCAGATCCGGATCCATTTCACCGAGCTCGGGCATCCGCTGGTGGGGGAGAACAAGTTCATTTACCGGAAGGATTTCGGGCTGAAGTTCAAGCGCACCGCCCTGCACGCTTCCGAACTGGAGTTCACCCATCCGGTCACCGGCGGGCCGGTCAGGATCGTGGCGCCGTTGTCGACGGACATGAAGAACTTTTTAGAAAGGAACCGCACGTGAGCAGCCTCAGCATACAAGAAATGTGCACCTTGTGCCATTCCATAGCCAAGTCCAAAGGCTTTTGGGACGAGAAACGCAACATCGGCGAAGCCTTGATGCTTATCGTCACCGAACTGGCCGAAGGCATGGAGGCTTATCGCAAGCAGGACGAGGCCAATTTCCGGGAGGAGATGGCCGACACCTTCATCCGCCTCTTCGACCTTTGCGGCGGCCTGGGCATAGACATCGAGGCCGAGATCATGAAGAAGTGCGAGAAGAACAAGCAGCGGCCTTATAAGCATGGGAAAATCTGTTAAGGCAGCTCAGCAACGGCGGCGGCGCAAGACGGCCCGTTGTTGACCGGTTGCCCTGGCCACTCCATGAACCGATTTTCGCTCGAATCCTCTTTCAAGCTTATCCCCGACCAGCAGAGAGCGGTCGAGGCGCTGGCCGCCGGCATCGAGAGCGGCGCCAGGGCCCAGGTGCTCCTGGGGGTGACCGGCAGCGGCAAGACCTTCACGCTGGCCAACGTCATCGCACGCCTGAACCGGCCCACCCTGGTCATTTCCCACAACAAGACGCTGGCCGCCCAGCTCTACAGCGAGTTCAAGGAATTTTTCCCGTCTAACGCGGTGGAGTATTTTGTCAGCTACTACGATTATTACCAGCCGGAAGCCTACATCCCGCAGACCGATGTCTACATCGAGAAGGACGCCTCCATCAACGACCGCCTGGACCGCCTGCGCCTGGCCGCCACGACCTCGCTCATGTCCCGCCGGGACACGTTGATCGTGGCCAGCGTTTCCTGTATCTACAACCTCGGTTCGCCCGAGGAGTACCGCGACTGCCTGGTCTTTTTCAAGAAGGGCGAGGCGGCCGGACGGGACGCGGTGCTCCGCCGGCTCCTGGACATCCAGTACGAGCGCAACGACTACGACCTGTCCCGCGGCAAGGTGCGGGTCCGCGGCGACATCGTGGAGATATTCCCGGCCTACCGGCAGGACGCCCTGCGGGTCGAATTCTTCGGCGACGATATCGAACGGATCACCCAGATCGACCCGCTGACCGGGGACGCCCTGCAGGAACTGGAGCAGGCGGCGGTCTACCCGGCCAAACATTTCATCGTTTCGCCGCCGCGGATGGAAGACGCCTTGCGGGAGATCGAGCTCGAGATGCAGGGCCGGGTGGCCGAACTGCAGCGGCAGGGCAAGCTGCTCGAGGCCCAGCGCCTGTCCTCGCGCACCAGGTTCGACATGGAAATGATGCGCGAGGCGGGTTATTGCCACGGCATCGAGAACTATTCCCGCGTCCTGTCCGGGCGCCCTCCGGGGGCGCGGCCGAGCTGCCTGATCGATTATTTCCCGCCGGACCTCTTGGTGGTGATCGACGAGTCGCACGTGACCGTCCCGCAGATCAAGGGCATGTACGAGGGCGACCGTTCGCGCAAGCAGATGCTGGTGGACCACGGCTTTCGGCTGCCGTCCTGCCTGGACAACCGGCCGCTCAGGTTCCCCGAGTTCCAAAGCATCGTCCCGCAGTGCATCTATGTCTCCGCCACGCCCGACGAGTTCGAAGTCCGGGAGGCGGGCGGCCGGGTGGTCGAGCAGGTCATACGGCCGACGGGCGTGCCGGACCCGGAGATCGTCATCCGCCCCACCGCGGGGCAGGTGGAGGACCTGCTCCGGGAAGTGCGCCTGCGGGCCGAGAGGTCCGAACGGACTCTGGTGACCACGCTGACCAAACGCATGTCCGAGGACCTGGCCGAGTTCCTGGAGGAACGCGGGCTCAGGGTCAAGTACCTGCATTCCGACATCGAGACCCTCCAGCGCACCAAGATCCTGCAGGACCTGCGGCTGAAGAAGTACGACTGCCTGGTGGGGGTGAACCTCCTGCGCGAAGGGCTGGACCTGCCCGAGGTCTCGCTGGTGGCGATCTTCGACGCGGACAAGCAGGGTTTCCTGCGTTCGCAGACCTCGCTCATCCAGACCGCCGGGCGCGCGGCCCGCAACGTCAGCGGACGGGTCATCATGTACGCCGACACGGTCAGCAGCGCGATGCAGAAGACCATCGCCGAATGCGACCGCCGCCGGAAGATCCAGCTCCGTTTCAACGAGGAGAACCATATCCAGCCCAGGACCGTCGAGCGGGCCATCCGGGCCGGTATCGAGCAGTGGGCGGAGGTGGACGAGCTGGTGCGCGAGGTGGCCGGCCAGGATAAAGAGGAATATGACTTCGGCCAGCACATTGCGGAGCTGGAACGGCAGATGGAGCTCGCCGGGCGCAACCTGGAGTTCGAGCGGGCGGCCCGCATCCGCGACCGCATCAGCGAGCTGAAAGGCACGGCGGAGTGGGGGAGGCCGCCGCAGGTGCCGCGGACAAAAGGCGGGAGAGACCTGGAGAGTAAATAAAGAAGGAGATGCCTGTCGCCATATGCGTTATTATGTTTTCTTGATACTGCTGGTCTGCGGCGGCTGTACTTTCCTGGAGGCCACCGGCGAGGCTGTCGGCGTGGTCGGCAAGGCGGGCTGGCGGGCGGGCAAGGCCATCGGCGGCGTGGTCTATACCGGGACTTCCATGGCCGGCCAGACCGCCGGCCAGGCCAACCGTAACGTCTCCGGCCCGGCCCAGCCTCCGGCCAGGGCCCCGCGGGCCGTGCTGTCCGGCACCAGGACGACGGTGCCGCTTATTAAGGAAGGCAAGAGCTTTTACGTCCGCGTCAAGCTGAACGACAAGGTCTGGGGCAAGTTCCTCCTCGATACGGGGGCCAGCGCCATGCAGATATCCTCGGCCATGGCCCGGAAGCTGAAACTGAAGGCCGACCGCGACAGCCTGATCCCCGTGACTTTGGCCGGGGGGGCCCAAGTCGCCGGCCGGCTGGTGAACCTGAAGAAGGTCCAGCTCGGCGGCGCCGAGGTGGACGATGTCCGGGCCGTGGTGCTGGAAGGCGACCAGCTGGGGCTGCGCGACGGGCTTTTGGGGATGTCGTTCCTGGAGAATTTCGTCTTCCAGATCGATACGAAACGCGAAGAGCTGATATTGGAGAAACGCTGAGGCGGTATGCCTGGATGCCGGGGTTCCCAAATAGGGCTTTTTTTTGTCGTGACCTTCCTGGTGCTGGCGGCCTACGGGGCGTGCCTGAACATCCCCCTGGCCCATCACGATTCCCTCCGGTATTTCGCGCCCTATTTTCGTCTTCCAGACAATCCGATGCCCAGGGACCCTTTTTACGAATATACCTGGGCCATGGGACGGCCGGTGGCCGCCGAGACGGAGAACTGGATCTACCTTTACGCAAAGGGGTTCGCCGGGCTCTCGGCCGTGCGCGCGGTCTGCGCCCTGCTGGCGGGGCTGGCGGCTTTCTTGATGACTTTGAGCCTGCGGCGGATAGGGCTGGGGCCGGCGCCCTCGGTCCTGCTGGGGGTTTTCCTGGCCGTCCTGCCGGGGATGCAGAACGGCGTTTACATGCTCATGCCGTATTATATCGTTGGGGTGGCGGCCGCCGCCGGGGCATACCTGTGCTGGACGTCCCTGGGGCCGGTCCGGCCGAAAGGGCTGTTGACGGGGCTGCTGCTTTTTTTGTCGTTGTTGTGTTACCAGGTGGCGGCCTTCGCCTTCCTGGCTTTACTAACGGCCGGGCTGCTCTGGGCCGGGGAGGACCGGCGGGAAAAAGTCTTCCGCGAAGTGTTCGGGGGCGGTCTCCTGCTGGCGGCCGCTTCCGCGCTGTATCTGGGCTTTGCCAAACTGGTCCTCTTGCCCCGTTTCCCGGCCATGGTCGCGGATACCCCCGGCGCACACCAGTTTTCTTTTTCGCTGGAGCAGGTGCTTTACAAAATGTCCTATTTCTTCACCGACAGCGCCCTGTTCATCTGCAACCCTTTTTCCCCGGCCGGCGGGACCGGCGCGGGCTACGCGGTGATCTTCATTATCTTGTTCGCCTTGACCCTGGACCGGTCCTGGACCTGGTCGTGGCGCTGGAAAAGGATGTCCCTGTGGTGCCTGCTGCTTTTGGGGTCGGTGGCGGTATGGACCATCTCGCCGCTGGAGGTTTTCCTTTACCGGGCCCTGTATCCCGGCATGGCCCTGTGCGCCGTGTCCCTGGTCTGGGCTTTATCGACGGGGCTGCGGGCCGCGGGCGGCCCCAAAGTCCTCACCGAGGCCGGCCTGGCCTTGGTCCTGGGGCTGGGCATTATCGGCGCCCAGCACAGGCTGGCGGTCAACGTCTGGAACCACAATGCCGAGATGACCTTCCTCCGTTCGCGTTTGTCAGCCGCCGCCCGGGCGGACGTCCGCCGGATACACGTGGTGGAGCCCCGGCTGACAGGCTACGGTTTCAACGGCCTGAGGGCCCTCGATGATGTCTTTAACATGAATTCGTCGAACTTCTGGTTCGATATCAGGGACCTGGTAAAAATGGGTCTGTGGGGCCAGGTGCCGGAGAGGCCCCTTTTGGACTGCGGGTACGTCCAGGACCGCTGCGTCGGGACCGCGCCGGCCGGCGTCCTGGTACTGACACAGTCCAAACCCGGCGCGGCCATAGTCCCGTCGGATAATATGCTGATCGTGGATCTCGGGGATATGGCCAGGGCCGCGGAGGTTTTCCGCCGCTGAACCGGCTGTCGCGGTCGCGCCCGTTCAGGCGGTCGGGTTGGGCTAGAGGTTAGCTGATGACAAAAAGACGTTGGGCTTATTACTTATGGACGTTCGGGGTCGTGGCCGGTCTGGTCTGGCTGGTTTACGGTGTGTGCATCGATATACCGTTCGCCCACCACGACACCCTGAGATATTTCGGGAGGTATTTTCTGCCCCCGGCGGGCGCGGAGCTGCAAGACCCCCTCTATCCCTATTCCTGGGTCCAGGGCCGTCCGGTGGCCGCCGTGATGGAGGACTTCCTTTTCCGCCACGCGCGCGATTTCGCCGGGCTTTCCCTGGCGCGGCTGTTCTGCGCGGCCCTGGCCGCCGGCCTGGCCTTCTTGACCGCGGTGAGCCTGCGGCGTATGGGCCTGGACACCCTGACGTCGGTGCTACTCGGCGTCCTGGTATCCGTCCTGCCGGGCGTGGCGAACTGCGTCTACATGGTATGGCCACATTACATCCTGGGGGCCGTCAGCGCGTCCGGCGCTTATCTGGTCTGGAGTTCCGGCGGGCCTTTGCGGATAAGATCGGCGGCGGCCGGAGGCCTGCTGTTCTTTTCCTTGCTTTGTTATACCGTGACGGCTTATGTCTTTCTGGCATTCCTGGCCGCGGCCCTGCTGTGGCCCGGGCCGGAGGGATGGGAGAAAAGGCGTGACGATATTGTCCGGGGAGCGG
>CAYTIW010000023.1:31190-33220 GCA_964438075.1 uncultured Planctomycetales bacterium | reverse complement strand
TGCCTGATGCCGGAGCGGTCAAATGCTTCGATAGAGAAGGCAGAGAGACCACGGTCGCGCCGCAAGACGAGCTGTGGGGCCAGAACGGCTGTTTCACCGTCAATCCCATGTCTTTCACCAAGCTGGGACGCAAGGGCAGACCGGTCGACGACGCGTCCGGCTGGGCCGAAGGTTACCGCTCGGTGCTGGACAACAATACCGGACTGGTCTGGGAGGTGAAGTCGCCGAAGAAGGGCGATGTCAATTTCTGCTCGGACAAGTACACCTGGAAGCAGGCCCAGAACGACTATATCAAGTCGCTCAACAGGAAAAGATACGGCGGTTTCAACGACTGGCGGCTGCCGAACAAGGACGAGCTCCGTTCCATCATCGATTACGGCAGGACCGGGCCCGCGGTCGATACCCGCTATTTCCCGAATTGCCAGAGCGACTTTTACTGGACCGCGGTCCCTTACAACATGCAAAAACCATTCGTCTGGGGGATATTCTTCGGCCTGGGCAGCGGCATCTGCTACACCCATTAAAGCGAGCGCTACGTCCGCGCGGTCAGGGGAGGGTACAACAAGGACTTCGGCCGGCCTGACCCGTCGCGCTTCAAGGATAATGCCGACGGGACTGTCACCGACACGCTGACCGGGCTCATGTGGCAGAAGGGCGAGAACGAACGCATGGACTGGTACTCGGCGCTGAAAACGGCCCGGGACATGCGGCTGGCCGGGCATGCCGACTGGCGCCTGCCTAACCTGAAGGAATTGAATTCTATTCTGAACCTGAGCTACGAGAACGGCTGGTGGTACTATAAGAATTTCTTTCCTGCCGACGGCCTCAAGCCGCCGCTGCTGCACTATTTTTCGTCCACGCCCTATGAAGGTATCTACGTCTGGGTGACCAATTTCTGTTTCGGCTACGACGGCTACTATGCCAGCAAGAACGCCAAACTGCTGTTCCGGGCGGTCCGCAACGTCTCGCTCCCGCCGGCCAGGCCCGAGGCCAGGTTCAGGTTCCCGGATTCAGGGCAGAAGAAATGCTATAACGACGAAGGCGGGATCATAGCCGCGCCTAAAAAGGGGGCCCGTTATTACGGACAGGACGGTTCGTATGTCCTGAACCCGCTGTCATTCTCCAAGCTGGGAGAGGGCGGCCGGGAGCTGGGCGAGAAGGCCGGCTGGAAGAACGGCTGGCGCATGGTCCGCGATAACAACACCGGCCTGGTATGGGAATGCAAGTCCCCGCTGGCCAATGATATCAACTATCGGGGCGACAGTTACAACTGGGAAGATGCGCACGACTTTATCAAGGGACTGAACAAAAAAGGTTACGGCGGGTTCCGCGACTGGCGGCTGCCCGGCCGCGAAGAGCTGCGCATGATCGTCGATTACAACGGCCAGATCCCGGCGGCTGATCCGAAGTTCTTCCCCGACTGCCTGCCGGCGTTCTACTGGTCGAAGGACCCCAACCTCAAGGAACCGATCTTCGCCTGGGGTATTTATTTCGCCTACGGCTGCGCGATCTGCTATCTCAAAAGTTCCTATTACCCGGTCCGGGCGGTGCGGGGAGGGTTCTCTCCGGGGTTCGGACAGACCGACCGTTACGCCTTCGTGGACAACAACGACGGCACGGTCAGCGACCTCAACACGGGCCTCATGTGGAAAAAGGACGAAGGCCCGGATTTGAACTGGGAAGAGGCGCTTAAATACTGCCAGGACCTTGACCTCGGCGGACATAAAGACTGGCGACTGCCGACCATCCGGGAGATAGGGTCGATCATGGACCTCTCCTTCAAGGACAACGGCTGGTTCCCCAAGCAGTTCTTCCCCGGGACCAAAACAGCCCCGCTGGGTTTTTACTGGTCTTCCACCACCTACGGCGACACCTTCGGCTGGGGGGTGAATTTCCAGTTCGGTTACGACGGATATTACGCCGGCAAGAAAGAAGGAAGGTATCCCTTCCGCCCGGTACGGACCATCAAGAACTAGGAGGCAATGATGAAGAAACTGCTAAGTCTTTTTCTTGTACTGAGCATGGCCACG
>CAYTIW010000023.1:26404-31090 GCA_964438075.1 uncultured Planctomycetales bacterium | reverse complement strand
GCAGTTGTTGATCATACGCGGGGTCTTCGGCATCGGGGTGGGGCTGATCATACCGCTTTCGATAAGCCTGATCGCGGATTTCAGCGAAAAGGAAGAGCGGGCCAAAATGATGGGTCTTTCCGGTTCGGTGTCCCATTTCGGGGGAGTGGTATTCCTCCTTTTGTCCGGCTGGCTGGCCTGCATGAGCTGGCGGTACGCCTTTGGCGTCTACGGCCTGTCGTTGCTGATCATCATCATGATCCTGCTCTGGCTCCCGGAGCCAGAGCCCAAAAAGACCGCCGGCCCGGTCAAGGCCGCGCTCCCCGTCGGCGTGTATGTCTGCGCCGTGCTGGGCGCGCTCATGATGGTGGCGTTCTACGCCGCGCCGACCAGCCTGGCGATGTTCATCGAGAACGAACGCAAGATGTACACCAGCGAGGCGCCATTGTTCAAGGACAAGGCCGAACTGGAGGCCAACCTGGCCGCGGGGACCATATCGCCGACCACGATCGCTTCTTTCAAGGACAACGGGATCGATATCTCGGAGAAAGCGTCCTTTGCTGTCGATGAACCGGGGAAGAAGTGGAGCATAACCGACCGGAACAGGAAATATATCGTTACCAAACAAAAAGACGCGCTGGTGGTATCGGCTGAACGGATAGGGAGGCCCGGCATCGCCGGGTATTTCCTTTCCACCATGACCCTGATCGGGGTGGTGGCGGGGATATTCCTGGCCGGGTTGCTGCGCTTCATGGGGCCGTTCTGTTCGGTCGTGGCTATCGCCGCGATGGCGGCCGGCTATGCCGTCCTCGGCGCGGCGTCATCCCTGACAGGCGTCTTCATCTCCATGGTATGCATCGGATATAGTTCAGGCGTGTTGATGCCGCTTTTGCTTTTACGCGTGGCCAAGATCACGCCGGACGCGTCGCGGGCGTTCTCCATGGCCGTGGTCAGTGTCGGCATATATCTGGGCCAGTTCCTTTCACCGGTCATCCTCAAGCTGGCCTCCTCGTTCCCGGGGCAGGACGCATTCCGGGGGCAGTTCAATTTTCTGGCGGTCAGTCTGGCGGCTGCGACGTTGATAGGCCTGGTCAATGCCATAAGATCGGCCCGGCAGGGCGGGTTCAAAGAGTACGCCAATGCCAAGCCATTGCATTGAAGTCCAACGATCATCATATTTTAAAGGAGGATGTATGAGTAAAAGGGCCGTTAGCATTCTGTTCAGCGGGATCGTTCTGCTTATGCTCCCGTCACTCGCCTTTGCCAGCCACCTCAAGGTCGAGAACGGCATGATCAGTGAAGTGAACACGGAAAAAAAGACTGCCAAGGTCCAGTTCAACGTCTCCTGGGAGAACAGCTGGAAGAATGATGTCAACTCCGACGGGGTCTGGGTATTCGCCAAGTTCCAGGCGGCCGACGGGCAATGGAAGCACGTCGACCTCAAGTCCGCCAGCGGGGCCGCCTTTGACTATACGGACCGGACCCCGGAAACGTTCTCCAGGGGGGAAGGCGCCGATATGGGCATGTGGGTCCCGGAAGAGATGAAGGGGGCTTTCCTTTTCCGGACCAAGGGGAGCGGGACCGCTGTGTCGAAGAACGTCCAGCTGATCTGGGATTATGCCAAGGCCGGTGTGGCGGACGATCAAATAATGCAAACAAAGATCAAGATTTTTGGTCTGGAAATGGTCTATGTGCCGCAGGACCAGCACTACGTCGGGGACCCCAAAGGCCCCAACGGCCCGGATAACGCGCTTTACACCTATCCCGACAACGGCGCTTATTTGATAAAATCCGAAAACCCCATCCTCGTCGATATGGTCGACGGCTCTTTGTACTGCGACCAGGACAACCCCCGCAGCCGCGAGAACACCCCGTTCACCATACCCGAGGCTTTCCCGAAAGGCTATAAGGCGTTCTGGGTCATGAAATACGAACTGACCTCCCAGCAATTCGTGGATTTCCTCAACAGCCTGACCAGGAAACAGCAGCAGAGCATGGTCGAGGCCGACATCAGCGGGGATGAGATCAAGAACTATTACGTCAAGACCAACAGCGAGGAGGAGCACCTGCGCAACGCGATCGTAGTGGCCAAGAAAGGCAACGGCACCGCCGAACCGGTCAGGTTCTATACCTATGCTCCGGCGCGCACGGTGAACTTCATGTCCTGGTCCAACATCGCGGCCATCGGCGACTGGACCGGGTTGAGGCCGATCACCGAGCTGGAATACGAGAAGGCCGCCCGCGGGCCGGGCGAACCGCTGGTCAACGAGCTGGCCTGGGGCGTGAGCATGGAAGATGCCGAGAAGATCGGGCGCGTCCAGACCTTTGACGGCGCCGACGGCAGCGGTTACGAGAAAAAGGTCCCGCAGCAGGGCGTGGTGAACGCCTGTTTCGGCGGGGGCATCGCGCCGTTCGACGTGGGCAAGAAGACCGTGCCCGACAACCCCGGGTTCGAAGGCCCGGTCAGCGGCGAGATCTTCGAGAACAGCCAGCCTGAAGGCGTGCCGGAGAGGATCAACACCGGTGCCTCCTATTACGGCGTGCGTAACCTGAGCGGGAATGTGTGGGAGCGCTGCATCACCCTCGGGCATCAGCTCGGCCGGGCCTACGATGCCCAGCACGGGGACGGGGCGCTGGACGACGAAGGCTTTGCCAACGTGCCCAACTGGCCGGGGAAAGACGGCGCCGGCGCGGGGAACCGGGGCGGTGTGTGGTCCAGCCCGGCCCCGAAATATCTGCGGCTGGCCCTGCGTTTCGCCGCCAATTTCCCGAAGAGCGAGGACGGCAAGAACAGCGGCTGCCGGCTGGGGTTCTAAACCGGAAGACGGCAGTTGCGCTTTGTCGGGGAACTGCCCGTCATGGTCTGTGAGGCATAAATTACGGAGAGGTCCTATGAAAAATAAAATTAAATTCGCCTTATCGCTGGCAGCCGTCCTTTTCATGCACCCGGTATTCGTGACACAAGCGGCCGAATGGTCCCAGCCCGACCTCGTCCAGGTGCCGGCCGGCACTTTCGAGATGGGGAGCGCGGATCTCAAGAACGCCAAGCCGGTGCATAAGGTGACGTTGTCCAATGAGCTTTATATGGGGAAGTTCGAAGTCACCAACCAGCAGTACGCCGATATGCTCAATTACGCTCTGGAAAAGGGTTATCTCAACCCGGAGGCCTTGTCGGATAAGGCCAAGAAGAGGGAGGCCCGGGGCGTTTCCAGGTCCCCGCAGAAATACCAGGATGTATTCGACGAGCATTCACAGATCACTTTCGCGGACGGCAGATTCCTGCCGAAGCCTGGCAAAGAGGATTTCCCGGTCGTGGAAGTGACCTGGTACGGGGCGGCCTTCTATTGCAACATGCTCAGCGAAAAGGAGGGCCTGACGCCTTTATATAACCTGGATGACTGGTCGGCGCAGGTGTACGGCAAGACCGGCTATCGTCTGCCGACCGAGGCGGAGTGGGAGCACGCCGCCGTGTACGACGACGGCCGCCCATACCCATGGGGCAATGAAGCTCCCGGTCCGTCCGTCGCCAACCTCGGCCACAAGGTAAAGGACCCGGTCGATGTGGACACAACGGCGGTCGGGTCGTTCTCCCCCAAAGGCGACAGCAAGCTCGGCCTGGCCGACATGACCGGCAATGTCGCGGAATGGTGCAACGACTGGTACAGCGATTCTTATCCCGAAGCGGCCGAACAGCAGGACCCCGCAGGCGCGGGGCAGGTCCTGTATTTCAATCTGCCGGTGTTCAAGAAATTCTCGGCGGCGCGGGTATTGCGGGGCGGCAGTTTCCTCCTCGACACCCAGTACCGCAAGGAGATGGGGCCGCCGTTCATCATGGACACCGTCATGCATCCCGAGGTCTACAATAACAGGTTCAGGAGTTACGATTTCCTGAGCCGCCAGGTGGTGGGTTTCCGTATCGTCAAGACCGTGGCGACCGAGCAGACAACCGCGGTCTTCAGTGCGCCGGAGAAATAGCTATCCTGGATCAATTGAGGTTTGATCATATGAAAATAAGGACATTATTCTTTGCCGCGGCCGTTATCTTGCTGGTTCCCTTTTCACCGCCAGCGGCCTTTTCCCAAGAGAGGGACATCGATGAGCAGAGGCTGGAGATAGGCAAGACCGGTATTGACGAGGCCCGCGGGGTTGAGGCTCCCCTGATCGTTAATAAAGAGGAAAAGTACATCGCCGGCAAAGACAAGAAATGGTTCACCGTCGATGATGCGATCTACCATTTTTCCCTTATTGAACACGACAGGGCCGGGAATATATTCAAGAAGTCCTGCTACACGATAGGCAAGGACCGGCTGCCTTACACGAAGGATGACAAACTGCAGGACTATGTGGAGTTTGACTACGGGCCGGACGGAAAAGTGCGCGGGGAGGAATTCTATAACGGTAAAGGCGTCAAACAGTACACGGCCAAATATTCATATGACGCGGAAGGCCGCAAGATAAAAGTCACCCGTTACAACACCAAACGCAAAGAGATCCGTTCCATTGCTTTTGTCTATGACGAAAAGGGGCACCTTATGCAGGATATTGAATATGTCCCCCAGGAGATCGAGAAATACCACCGTTTCGACCATGACGATAACGGCAATATGATACGGGCCGTGGAGTACCACGTCGATCATAAGGGCAAGGGCCCGGACGGCGTCTGGTTCACCGCCGATGATGTGATATCCTCCACCAAGCAATGCACTT
>CAYTIW010000023.1:19827-26304 GCA_964438075.1 uncultured Planctomycetales bacterium | reverse complement strand
TGGGAGGAGGAGTCTTACGGATTGGAAAGGGTGGTCCGGTTGATACTTTGTCTGGCCCAGTTCCTTTTCCCTATATTGTTGATACGCGATATTTCCGGGAAGCGTGGGGCCGTCGCCAGGCGCCTGGCGGTCGAATTATATACCGTGTTCAAGTTCCTTTTCCCTCTGGTCGTCTTGGGTGCCGGATGGTATCAATATCCATTCGTCATCTTTCTCGTGATCTATTTTCTCAGCGAAACTTTTCTGCACATCCTTCATCTCATTTTCCTTTCCGACATCCATTCGGCCGCGGTATCCTACCGCCGGTCGTTGATCCTTATCTTCCTCCACTACGCCGAGGTGGTCTTTGATTTCGCGGTGCTGTATATGGCCTTCGACCTGCTCTCGAGGCCGATGGACCCCGTAGCGGCGGTCTATTTCAGCCTGGTCGCCACAACCACCGTCGGGTTCGGGGACATATATGCTCTCAACTCCGCCGGGCAGGTGCTTGTGATGACGCAATTGACAGTTTGTGTCGCTTTTATAGTGGTCTTCATCAACTATTTTTCGCAAAGGATGAATGAGAAATAATTTATCCATAATGTAATGTTTTTCCAATGTAATGGCTTGACATTAAAAGCCAATGGCTTTAGCATAAGACATATTTCGTTGAAAGTAATACAATTACGAAAAATTGCGCTAAGAAGGCGCGATCCGAATGAGAAAGGCCAGGAGGATATTTTTATGAATAAGCGAAATGCGTGGAAGAAATCATTGAAGGGCGCGGTCCTGTTGTTCATCAGTTGCGCATTCCTTTCCTGTTTCTCCCTTGTCTCTTTTGCCTATGATGAAGGCGCGGGAGAGGATGACCCTCAGTCTATAGCCTTCTCGGCTGCCCTCTCACAGGGAAGGGCCAAATCCCCGGCCCTGACGGTCATGAAGACCAGAGAAGCCATGATGCCGCACCCGGTACTGCCGGAAGGCAAGACCCTGATCAAAAAGATCTCCGTGAGCGGGGCGACACTTCTGGCCGAAGAAGATATCGACTCCCTGATAGCCGAGAACAAGAACAAGGAAATGACCGGCAGGGAGATGCAGCGCGTTGTCGACCGCATCAATCGCGCGTACAGCCGGGAAGGTTATATCACTTCATACGCTTACATCGTCCCGGACCGGTTGCCGGAAGGATTGCTGGAAATTGAAGTAGTGGAAGGCAAGACCGGCAAGATCATAATAGAAGGGAATAAACATTTTTCTACCGCGCTGCTGGAAAAAAAGATCTCCTTGAAAGAAGGCGATCCCTTCAACTTCGCCACATTGAACACCGATGTTTATCGTATCAACAGGGCCCAGGACCGTAAAGCCGATATCGTACTCGAGCCTGACCCTGTGACGGGAGCGACCAATATCATCCTTAAGGTCAGGGACAAGTCCCCGATGCATGCCACTTTACAGGCTGACAACTATGGCTCCGACACTATCCTCTACAGGAGATACAAGACATTTCTGACCCATAACAACATTTCCGGCCACGACGACACTCTGACCGCCAAAGTGGAATGGGCGGAAGCGGACGCCCATAAGATCTATGACCTGGATTACACTATCCCACTGAACAATACCTGGAAGTTCAATTTTTACGTCCTGCCATATAAATCGGAAGATTACTATTACAAAGATAACGAAGAAACTGATTTCGAGAAACGCGCCCGGAAATTCTATTTCTGGTTCCATCAGTCCTTGATCAACGAACCCAAGACCGAACTGGTCTCCAGTTACGGCTTCACGTATTTTGATATATTCTGGTATAAGCCTTACACCGACTACGACGAGGCAACCCGCAAGGACCCTTTCCGCATATTAAAATGGGACCTTTTGTTCAACCGGGCGGACGACTATGGCCGCTGGGTCATTACCAATGACCTGCAAAAGTCCATACCGGATATATTCGGGGGCGCGCCCAAAAAGTCCGATTCCACATCTGTCGTAGGGGCTAAGGGCGATTACATAAAAGACCTCGTAACTATCGCCCGCAGGCAGAAACTTTTTGCCGGTATCGATTTTACGGCCAAGACCCGTTTCCAGTTCTCTTCGGCCACCCTTACCGGGGTGAACGCGTTCAGTCTGGGCGGCTATTGCGGTGTCATCGACAACCGCGGTTATCCGCGCACCCAGGCTCCTGGCGACAGCGGACGCGCGATCAATCTCGGCCTGGATTTTCCGGCCTATTTCATTCCCAGGACGATGAACGCTCCTTTTTCCACCAAGACAAAATTATATGACTCTTTGCGGTTATTCACATTCTACGACTGGGGGCGGAGCATATTGAAGAGCCCAAAAGCCGGTGACAAGAAGACGACTACTTTGACCTCAATAGGACTGGGCTTTACTTATACGGTGCCTGAACAAAGCCTGTCGATCCGTTTGGATTATGGTTTTCCGATGTCCAAGCATGTTGACCCCGTAGACAGCGACCACGCGCACGCCTGGTGGTCGGTAACGAAGGGATTTTAATAAAATTCGGATAAGGAGTTATTCCATATTATCTGAGATTGCATAAAAGGGAGTGGCTGGTATGAAAAAATTTCAATTCCTGGTTTTAAGCGTGGTGGTCTTTCTTGCTGTGGCTGGCGCTCAGTCCGTTCTGCATGCCGCCGAAATGCTTTATGTCGAAGGAAGGGTGCAGGTGCAATCCCCCTCCGATAACGAATGGAAAACCGCTGAAAAAGGCATGCGGCTTGAGGTCGGTGACCTTGTCCGGACCGCCAGGCATTCTTTCGCGGACATCGCCCTGGACCTGGAAAAGAAGAATACCATCCGGGTCGAGGAGAAGACCCTGGTCACATTGAATTCTTCTTCGGCCAACACCCTGGACCGGCTGGACCTGGCCAAGGGAAAAATTTATGCCAATCTGGAGGACATCAAGGCCGGATTAAGCTTCGAGGTCAATACCCCTTCGGCCGTGGCGGGAGTGCGGGGCAGCAGCTATTCCGTTTATGTGGAAAGGGACAGCGACGAGGTCGTGGCTTACAAGGACACGATCTATATTCAAACTTTTGACGCTGATAAGAACCTGATCTCCGAGATCATGCTCCCGGAAGGTTTCAAGACTCTGATCGAAAGGTTCTCGGACGCCACCACCTTCACCCAGATCAGTTCTCGTGAGTACAGAGGCTTCGACGAGGCCATGGAAGACCTTTCCGCCCGGGCCGAAGGCCGCATCTCCCGTCAAACAAAAGGCGAGGAAGGGGCAAGGGATCCCCAACAAGCCCAGCTAGACCAGACCAAAGAGCAGCAGGATGTCATTCAGGAAGTTATCGATACCAAGACCACGACAGCTGATAATGCTACGGATGAAATCATTGATACTTACAGATGGGAAGAAGAATGGTACCTCCCGTAAGCAGGAATTAACTTTCTTGAATAAGGACCATGGCCAAGGAGAAACAAATGAAGAAAGATATCTTAAAAGCAGTGATCATTTCGTTCGCGATCGCCCTTATTCCCTCTATCTCTTCTGCTGCTGACCGGACAGAGGAGAATGTGACCCCCAGGTCGGAAAAGCTCTTTATGGAGCCCCAGATACCGCAGCCCAAACGGACCAAAAAGATCCGCCTGGACACGGAAAAATCTCTGGTGGAGAAAGGCAAGTTCAAATTCCTGCTCGCCGAGACCGTGGGTTACGATAACAATTCCTCGCTGGACAGCTCCAGGGAAGGCGATTATTTCGCCCAGACCTTCTTCAGGGCGTCTTTTATTTCTCCCATGTCGGAAAAGACCCAGGCGCTCTTCGATTATGAAATGATGAACCTGATGTATGCCAGTAACAGCAACCTGGACCTGCTCCGCAACGGCATACGGCTTGGTATGGACCACAAGCTTACCGAGGAGATCAACCTGAGCGCCGCTTACAGCATCGACTATATCGATTATTTGAAACGGAAGAACGATGATGTCATATCGGATGATTATATCGATAACGCCGTAGAGTTCAAGGTGCGCCAGGCCTTGCCGAACAAGATGTTCCATTCCGCCACCTACGATATCCTGTTCCGCAGCTATAACGAGCGGTTCACCCGTTTCCCTACGGCGGCATATACCACCAAGGAACGTAATGATTTCCGTAACACTCTCGGGTACGAGATCGGCAAGTTCTTCGCGAGCGATCTGGTGAGGGTGAAGGTGGAATATTTCAATAACAATTCCAACGAGCAGTATCTGAAATATTACGATTATGACTCATATAAGATCGGCGCCTCGTTGACCCATATCTTCAATGATAAGATCACCGGCCTGCTTTCTTTATCCAGGCAATTCCGGGATTACCGCACCCGTACGCTTATCGCCGATGCGAACACCACGGAATTGGAAAAGACCAGTCTGGCGACCGCGGCTTTGTTTTATGCGATGAATAAGTCGGTATCTTTCGGCCTGAACTACACGTATCGTCAAAACACTTCAAACGAGCCGTTAGATAAGTATTCCGGATCGCTTATTTCACTCTCTACGTATATCAAGTTCTGAGAAGTGAGTCCGCCAAGGGAAACTTGTGAATAAAAAGGCTCGGGTTAAACTACTTGTCAGCCTTGGCATTGCCTTATCACTGGCAAGTCTCACCCTGCTTTCCGTAAGGTCCAAGACCTACCAGATCCTTGAATTAAAAGCACTGGACCTGCGCTTTGCCCTGAGAGGCGAGCGCCCCGCTTCCGCTCCCGTCGTCCATATAGACATAGACGATCAGAGCCTTGCCGCAATGGGGAGATGGCCCTGGCCCCGGAATTACCACGCCAAACTTACCCGGATCCTCAAAGAGTGCCAAGCCAAACAGGTGCTGATGGATGTACTCTTCACTGAAGAGTACAAGGATGCGCCCCATGAAGACGAGCTCTTTGCGGAGGTCATGTCCCAGACCCGCATAACGTATCTGCCTTTCTACTTCATCGAAGGACCGGACCGTTTTTCTCCCAAGTTAAGGGAATTACTCCTCAAGGACATCACCTTGACGCCGGCCTCCGCCGCCAAGAGCCTTGGATCAAGCCTGGCGCTCATGAAAGAGCAGCTGCCTCTGGCAAAAAAAGCCATCTTGAACGAGGCCATCCACGACTATCTGCTGAAAGACCCGGATATGACGGCCGAGTCCCTGCTGCAAACGATGGAGGATGAGCGCGGGTGGTTCCTTTTCCCTGAAGACGAGAATTATGTCCGGGAACATTTCGAGGCCCAAAAAGCCTCCCGGTTCTTTTTTCGCAAGTTTTCACTGGCTATTCCAGCCCAAGGTTGGCCTTTTCGGGAAGAATCGAAAGCGCAAGCCGTTCCGATCATGAAATACCTCCAGCAGATCAAGGGCGGCGGATACATCAACGCCGACCCTGATATGGACGGTGTCACCCGCCGGGTAGCCCTTTTCTTGAAGCATGAGGACCGTATCCTGCCCCAGCTGACCATGGCAGGCCTGCTGGACCTCCTGGAAATAAAGGGGATCGAGACCGCTCCTGACCGCATCATATTGAAGCAGGCCAAGCTCAACGGGAAGATAAAGGATATCTCTATACCCGTCGATGCGCGCGGCAGGATGCTGGTCAATTGGGCTGGCCGCTGGGGCGCATCTTTCAAGCATATACCCTATTACGCCATACTGCGCCTGCAGGAGATCAGGGAACAGCTCCCGGCCGATCTGAATACCGCCGACCCTGAAAGCCTGGTCGCCAGAAACGATGCCACTGCCATCGCCTATCTCCGCAAGAACGAGGCCGCGCTGGTCGAAAAACTTACCGCGATGGTGAAGGACAAGATCTGCATCGTGGGGCTTACCGCCACCGGGACGCATGACCTGCGGGCGGTCCCCATGCAGGAGAATTATCCGATGGTCGGGACCCATTCCAACCTTATCAATACCATACTGAACGAGGATTTCATCGTTAAGCTGGAAGGGCCTGCCCGCTGGGCGATCTTCTTTCTGACCGCCCTGGTCATCGCCCTGAGTTCCTTGATGAAATTGTCCAAAAGTTTCCTTCTCACCATGGGTTACGGGGTGGGGTATTTCCTGGCGGCTTTTCTTTTATTTGTCCATTTCGGCCTCTGGATCGACCTGGTCGGCCCGTTCTTCATCGTGGTATTCGGCTTCACTTCCATCACCAGCTACCGCTTCTTTACCGAAGAAAAGGAGAAGCTTTGGATCAAACAGGCCTTCAGCCACTATCTTTCCAAAGAAGTGATCACGGAGCTGATGGAAGACCCCTCCCGGCTTAAGCTGGGAGGCGAGAGGAAAAATATCACCGTCCTTTTCTCCGATGTCAGGGGGTTCACCGCCTATTCCGAGAAACAACAGCCGGAAGAGGTGGTGGCGATGCTCAACGAGATCCTGTCCCAGCAGGTAAAGGTCGTCTTCAAGTACAACGGGACCCTGGACAAGTTCGTCGGCGACGAACTGATGGCCTTCTTCGGCGCGCCCGGCGTGCGCCACCTGAACGACCACGCTTTGATCGCCGTGCGCACTGC
>CAYTIW010000023.1:4942-19727 GCA_964438075.1 uncultured Planctomycetales bacterium | reverse complement strand
GCCCAGGTGGCTGAATATGTGGTGGCCGAAAAACTAGAGCCGATACACGTGAAAGGGAAGACCAACCCGATATCAATATATCTTGTAACCGGATTGCAGTAGGAACATGGCATAACCGCTGACCAGGGCTATCGACCAGCTGAGGAGGATATCGGTGGAAGAGATGAAATCCTTGCGGAGTTTGAGCGGCAGCCGGAAAAGAAAGTATATCAGCGGTCTCAGGCACATGATGGTCGACAAAAGATAGAAGGCCGGGCCCGGCCAAAGGAAAAGGGTGATGATGGCGGCCCGCTCGCACATCCCGTACCATTTTCCGAACGCGCTGTTCCTTTCCGCCTTGCCCAGGAAGGTGATCTTGAAGACCCTGATCATAAAAAACCCGTTATAAGTGCCGAATATAAGAGCGATCAGGTAAATGATGGCCAGGTCATTGCAGTACAGTTGCACCAGAAAGCTGCCTTGGTCAACGGGGGGCTGGAGGTCCTTGAGGCCGGTGAAAAAGAGGAGCGCGATGGTGCCGGCATGGAAGGCCTGGTCCAGCAGATAAGTCCAGAAACTGTGCTTGGGTGTGCTGTAACTGAGCTTGATCGAGTCCTGGATAAGATGCACGATCCCGACGAAAATGATGAAGGCCCAGACCTGGGGCTGGTCGAGGTAGGGCCAGGACATGGCCAGGCAGCAGCACGCGATTATCAGCGCGTGGGGTATGCCGCCCTTCAGGCCTTTCTGTTTGAGCTTGTAGACAAAATCCAGCTGCAGCGGGAAGTCCCCGATGAAATGCGCCAGCAATAGCCGAATAAAAAGAAACATTTTTTCATTTCCTTTCCATAAGTGTATATTAAGCATATTCGATTTCAAGCTATTTCAGCTCAATATCGACGGCGATCTCGGCAGGATCATACAATCGTTCCAACAATATTAACATGGCCGATCTGAAGGCATCTTCAAAGAAAGTGGTGATCATCGGCGCCGGTCCGGCGGGGCTGGCCGCGGGCTGCCGTTTATGCCATCACGGCATCGACACGGTCCTGCTCGAGAAGGACCAGCAGGTGGGCGGACTGAGCCGGACGGTATGCCACAAGGGCAACTATTTCGACATCGGCGGCCACCGTTTCTATACCAAGAACAAGGCCGTCCTGGCCTGGTGGCAGGGGTTGTTGAAAGACGACTTCATCAAGGTGCCACGTTTGTCTCGGATCTTTTACCGGGGCAAATATTTCAATTACCCTATATCCATCGGGAATGTGCTGGCCGGGCTGGGGATGTGGGACGCCGGGCTCATGCTGGCCAGTTACTGCCGCAGCCGCCTTTTCCCTTTCCGGGAGGAAAAGAACCTCGAGGAATGGACCGTCAACCGTTTCGGCAAAAGGTTATACCGGGCCTTCTTCAAGCACTACTCGGAGAAAGTATGGGGGATCCCCTGCGAACGGATATCGGCCGATTGGGCCGCCGAACGGATCCGCGGCGTTTCCATATCGACCGCGCTGCGCAACGCCCTGTCGAACGGCCGCAAGAACCGGATCAAGACGTTCATCGACGAGTTCCATTTCCCCCGGCTGGGAGTGGGCATGATGTACGAGGCCGCGGCCCGGGACATCGGGCGGCACGGCGGCGAGATCCGCTTGAACGCGGAAGTCATCGAGGTCCAGCATGACGGGAAGAACATAAAAAGGGTCATCTGCCTGGATGCCCGCGACGGCAAGAACTTCGCGGTCCCGGGGACCGACTTCTGCTCCAGCATGCCGATCACGTCGCTGGTGGCCCGGATGTCCCCCTTGCCGGGTCAAGAGGTGCTGGAGATGGCCCGGAAGCTGCGCTACCGGGCCCTGGTCATGGTCTATCTGATCGCCAGGAAGAACGACCTTTTCAAGGACAACTGGATCTATGTCCATTCGCCGGAGGTGAACGTCTGCCGCATCCAGAACTTCGGCAACTGGAGCCGGGACATGGTGGCGGACCACCGCACCAGTTCGCTGGGCCTGGAATACTTCTGCGACGAAGGGGATGCCCTCTGGTCGAAAAGCGACGAGGACATGATAGCCCTGGCGGGGCAAGACCTGGAGCAGCTGGGACTGATGAAGAACGGCGAGGTCCTCTACGGCCATGTCATGCGGGTCCCGCTGGCCTATCCGATCTATGAAGAGGGGTACCGGCCGGCCCTGGACGTGATCAAGGATTTCGTTTCCGGTTTCTCCAACCTGCAGTGCGTGGGCCGCTACGGCATGTTCCATTACAACGGCATGGACCATCCCGTGCTGACCGGTTTCCTGGCGGCCAGGAACATCCGCGGGGGCCGGCACGACCTGTGGTCCGTTGACCTGGAGGAGGCATACGATGATTAATGTCTCCCTGTCCTTCCTGAAACCCGTCGAGATACTGATCCTGCTGCCGCTGTCGGCCCTGGCCGGGGCCTGGGCCTTCGTCCGCTTCAAGAACGGCGGCGGGGTCAGTTTCGTGCCGGTGGCGGTATTGAACTTTATTCTCCTGGGGATATGGGCGGTATTGATCGGGGTGACCCATGACGAGGCCGTGCATATGCACCTGGCCTGGCTCATTACGCAGGGGCTGGTGCCGTACCGTGATTTCTGGCAGCACACCTCGCCGTTCCTGTGGGTGCTGATGGCGCCGTTCCTGGGCTGGGCCAAACCGTCGGTCGAGCTGTTCGATCTTATGCGCGTCTTTGCCGGAATGGTTTTCCTCGTCAATATCCTCATCGGCTGGCAGATCGCGCGCCTGGTCTGGGGGGAGCGGGCCAAACTGTCTTTGTACCTGCTGGTGCTTTCCAGCGTGGCCATGTCAGCCCAGTTCCTGCTGCTCCGGCCGGACGTTTTTATGACCTTTTTCCTGCTGGCCGCCATCAGGCTGTCGCTGGACATACCCGGCGAGAGGCCGTGGCCCGCTTTCCTGGCCGGCATATCGGTCACCCTGGCCGCGTCTTTCATCGCCAAGCAATATTTCCTCTGCCTTCTGCCCGTCCTGGCCGTGTTCGCGGGAAAAAAAGAAGGCCGCGCGGGGAAGCTGGCCCTTTATCTGCTGGGCCTTGCCGTCGGGATTTTGCCGTTCTTGTCGTATCTGTTCTCCCACCAGATCGGGCCGGAATATCTCAAATGGGCCTTCCGCTTCAACTCCAAGATCGTTTCCCTGTACATCACCTTTCCTTTCGGAGTGATGGCCCTCGCGCTGGCCGCGGCGGGTGCCTTATGGGGGCTATGCCGCGGGCCGGGGGGGACAAAGGCCCGGATACTCCTGCTGGCATTTATCCTGAGCACGCTCAGTTCCCTGACCACGACCACCACGGTCGGCGGCGGATACTATCTGGCTCTGTGGTTCTATCTCAGCGCCGTCGTCGCCAGCGGCTGCGACCTCGGCCGGTTCTTCGGCCGCCTGCCGTCCGCGGGATGGCGCGCCGCGGCCTTCGGCCTGGCGGCCGGCGTTTTCCTGGCCTCGAGCGTGTCCCACCTGCTGCAGTACAAGAACCGCTCCTACAGCGCGGAACGGTCCGTGGTCGCCCAGCTTTTGAACTACTGCGCCGGGGACAACTGCCTGGCGATCGCCCCCGCGCATCCGGTCTTCGCCCTGGACGCCACCATGCTCTACTCCTTCTGGCAGTACCGTTTCGCGGACAATTTCAAGTCCGTGCGGCAGGATATCCTGCGGAAACCGGTGGCCGGGCACATAATGGCCTTGCGGCCGGCGGTGGTGCTCTGCCGTTATCTGAAAAGGGACTTCATCCTGGACCTTTACCAGAAAGACCTCATATCGGCTTCCGACTACAAGAAGCTTGTCGTGTTCTTCAAAGATCATTACACTCAAAAGCGCATAGGCCAACAGGAGTATTACATCCGTAATGACCGGCTGCTGGAAAAAGGTCCGCCATCACCGGCCGCGGGGGAGGAGGAAGATGAATAACAAAATGAAGAGCCCTTTCCGGGCTTTTTTCCTGGGGCTGATCATGCCCGGAGCAGGGCACATTTATGTGGGCAAGAGCATCATGGGCGCCTGCTTCTTCCTGGTGGTGGGGCTGTGCGGCGCCGGAGGGCTGGCGTATGTGCTCAACCCTTCCGCCAAGGTGCACCCTTACTTCGTGGTCCCGCTGGTCTTCGCGGCTTGCTGCTACCTGTTCTCGGTCTTCCACGCCTTTTACAGCGCCAACCGGTACAACCGGATCAACGGCCTGACCGGCACGATCTCTGCCCGGACCAGGGCCGGGATCATCGTCGGGATGCTCCTGGTCCTTGCCGCCTACTTTTTCCTGGTGCGCTTCCTGTCCCAGGACCTTTTCACCACTTTCACCGTCCCGCCTGACTCCATGGAGCCCACCCTTTACAGCGGTGAACGCGTCCTGGTGAACCTGATGACGTACAAAGTGGAGCCGCCGAAAAGGGGGGATATCGTCATCTACCGGCATCCGCAGGACGCGGCCAGGACCTCCATGCACCGGATCATCGCCTTCCCGGGCGAAGCGGTCGAACTGAAGGACCACAAGATATTTGTCAACGGCGCCCAGCTCAAGGACGAGTGGGCCGTGAAAGTGCGGCATTACAACGGCGGTAAACTTGCCCGGAAAGGCATGAAGCCGTTCCCGGTCGATCCCGGGACCTATTACGTGCTGGGGGACAACGCCGCGCGCAGCGAGGACAGCCGGGTCTGGGGATGCCTGCCGGCGAAGAACGTCATCGGCAAGGTCCACAAGATCATTTCCCCCTACGACCGTTCGGGCCGAGTGGAGTAAGCGGGGGCCGGAGGCGCGGGGGGCCAATAACGATCATCAACCAGGAGGTAAGCGGGTGGAAGATAAACTATTCAAGTACGGTGTTTTTTCCAAGAGCCGGGTCGAGACATTCAGCGACGGGATCTTCGCCATCATCGTCACGCTTTTGATCCTGGAGTTAAAGGCCCCGCACATTGAGGACGTCAATTCCGTTCCCGAATTGCTGCATGCGGTCTCCCTTTTGATCCCCAAGTTCGCCAGCTGGGTCATCAGTTTCATCACCATCTGCATCGTGTGGGTGAACCATCACCGCCTCTTCGAGATGTTCAAGGGGATAAACATCGTCCTGTTCTGGCTCAACGTCAACTTGCTTTTGTGGGTGTGTTTTGTGCCTTTCCCGACGGCCCTGGCCGGGGATTACCCCGGTAACCCGCTGGCCGTGGCTTTCTACGGCCTGGTCATGGCGCTGATCGGGCTGGCCTTTTTCTTCACCCGGCTCTACGGGCTCAAGCACAAGGAACTGCTCAAGGAGACCGTGCCGCTGAAGGTCTACCGGAAAGGGGTTGTCTTCGCGCTTTATTTCGGTTTCGCCTTGTACCTGATCGCGGCGGCCACGGCCTGGGTCAACACCCAGCTGTCGATGACCCTGTATTTCTTTATCGCGATCTATTTTGTATTCTCTTTCGCGACCCAGAAAAGCGAGTGAGCCGGGAAAGACGGTGAAATAAAATATCCGGAAAGGGACGATACTTGCGCGGGCTGTCATCATTCCATAGGGCCATCCTGGCGGCCTTGATATTCCTGTCATCAGGCTCGGCAGGTTCCAGCCAGCCGGACCAGGAAGCGGCCTTCCGCGAAGCGCAAACCCTGGAGCAACAAGGCCGCTACGACGAGGCCTTCCGCGCCTACCTGGCGGCCGAAGGCGGAGAATGCGCCGCCGCGGCCCTAGCCGCCGCCGATCCGCAGCATTTTATGGACCGGCTGGCGTCCCTCAAGGACGCGGTCCCGGCTTACCGGTCCGACCTTATCCGGGCCGAACTAATGCTCACAATGAAGAACGACACCGCAGCGCTGGAACTGTTCCGGCGATCCGCCGGGAACTATCCGGATGGTGTTTACCCGGTATTTACAACCGACGCTGAGCTCCGGAACTATCCGGCTGTGCCTTTCACCTTAGGGCCGGGGAGCCAGGGAGACAACTGGCTGGTCCAGCGTTTCATCGCCCTGGGGGCAAAGGATGAGGCGCTGAAAGAGTTCCGGCGCGTATGGGACATGCACCGCCGGCAGGAACAGTTCAACAGCCTCGGCCGGCGTTTCGCCCTGGACTACGGCTATTTCCTCAGAACGCTGGGCCGGGACAAAGAAGCCCTGGACGTCTGGCTGGCCCCCTGGCAGGGGCTGGACATGGAGCGCAATCCGGACCTGGAACAGGGCCGGCAGCGCCGTTGGCTGCTGAGGCCGGAAGGCGGGGCCTCGCGCAAGGAGTACATGCGCCTGAGTTACGGTTTTATCCAGGAAGCCGGGGCCGGGCCGGCCCTGGAGAAGATGGCCACGCAAGCCATTGATAACGGCAACAATAATGCCCGCCGCACGCTGGCCTTCCTGCGCCTCTTGCAGGGCCGTTCGGAGGAGGCCCTGCAGCTGGAACTGGAGTTCATCCAGAAAGGGGGCTTCGATCCGGTGACGACGGCCTACCGCCGGGGAGCGGTCTATGAATCCTTCGCCCGGCCTCGCGAGGCCGCGGCCGAATATGAAAGCTTCCTGTCCCTGCCTTTCGAACCGTTAAAGCTACCCGACCAGGATGAAGAGGAGATGCAGAAACGCATGTTCTCCCAGGCCCTGATATTGGACCGCCGGGTGATGGGACGGGAAGCGGTCCATACCGAGGTCCTCCAGCGCCTGCAGCGTTTATACAATTCCCTGGGAGAGAGCGGCCGGGCCGGTGAGGCGGCGCTGAGGCAGTTCGAGGCGGCCCCGGCCCTGCTGGACCAGATGGAGGCCCTGGAACAGGCCGGCCGCAGCTTCAGCGCCGCGGGCAGGGAAAAAGATTTCGCGGCCTGGCTGAAAGTTCAGCTCGACCAAGCCCGGACCGACCTGGCCCGGGGGAACATCTACTGGCTGCTGGACGACCCGGCCTCGGCCGGCCAGCGCGTCGCCGCCTATTGCGCCAAGGCGGGCCCTTACGCCGCCCGGGAGTGGAAGGAACGCTTCCGGAAAAAGGGGCCGGACCAACTGCGGACATTTTTAACTGACCTGGTGCGGGAGAACCCCCAGGACGCCGCCACCCGTCTGGAACTGCTGGACCTGGAGAAGAACGGGACCGGGGGTGACCTCATCCCGGTCTACGAATCCCTCCTGCGGGGCGACGGCGGCCCGTTGTTCCCGACGGGCAAAGGGGACTACAACCGGACCGGATTCCGCAACCCCTATGACCTGGCCTACCGCCTCATGCGGCTTTACGAAAAGGCCGGCCGGATACAGGACCTGAAAGACCTGGGGCTGCGCGTCGCCAGGGCGGAAAAGCCTTTCCAGGGCTGGCCGGAAGAACTCCGGAACGACACCCACCGTTACCGGGACCGCAACGACCTCCCGGAGGACCTGAACCTGTGTTTCTCCCTGCTCATCGAGTACTCCGACGACAAGGAGACCGTGGCCGGCCTTGATTCAGCGCTCGAGGCCCGCCCTTACGAGACCGCCCGCCGCCAGCTGGCCCGCCGGACGGGACGGCCGTACGGGCTCGCGGACCGGCCGGACTTTCCCTGGGCCAATATCCCCGCCGGGGTCCGGGTGCTGGCCTCGAACGAGAACGTCCTTTCATTGGCCTTTGACAACAAATACGTCTACGCCGGCCACCCCTGGGGCCTGGCGGTTTACACCCGGGAGGGACGTCCCGTGACCCGGGTGGCCCTGGCTTCCTCGGCCCTGGCGCTGGCTGTCATCGGCGACACCGTTTGGGCCGGGACCCCGGACGGGCTGTTCTCGGTCACGCGCGAGAACTGGCAAGATATCGGTTTTCTGCCCCTGGATCAGGACCTGCCGGAACAGGACCGCACGCCGGACAACCGGTACCGGAATAACGGCGTCAACTCGCTGGCAGTGGACAACGGCGTCCTGTGGATAGGCACCCGCCGGAACATCCAGGCCTTTGACCCGGAGGCAAGGACCCTGCAAACGTATTCCGGCAACGACCTGGGCGCGGAAGGATACGGCGACTGGGGCCGTTTCATCATCGACAGCCAGTATATCTGGGCCGACGGTTACCAGGGGGTGCGGCGGTTCGACAAAAAAACTCAAAAGTGGGAACCGGTGGCATATCAGAAGTCCGAGGTCCACCTCCTGGGATACATCGAAGGCCGGCTGTGGGGGAACGTCAACCTCGGCGAACCCCTGCGTGTGCGGCCCTGCCTCATCGACCGGGATTCCAGAGAGGTCAAGCCGGTCTTGATCACGGGCAGCCTGACCCCGGACCAGCAGTGCATCAACGGCCCTTTCAGTTTCGTGGCCGATATCGACGGACAGTCCATCTTCACCGACCGCAACCGGTTCTATGCCTGGGACCCGGCGATACAACAGCTGAGGCCCCAAGATAATTTCGACAAACGGTCCCTTCCGGGGACAGGCCTTTTTTACAGCGGGCGGTGGGATCTTGCCGACGGGCTGGTGCAGTACGCCAACGACATCGACCACCACCAAAAGCTTTTCGGCGAAGTGCCTTTCAAGTCAGGGGAATGGACAGCTGCCGACCTGAAGAACGGTTCCTATTTCCTGGGGAGCCGGACCACCCGCAGCCCCCGTTACCAATATCCGGACGAAGACTGGCCGGAGGAGTACGAGACCGAAGAGGCCGAGGGCGGGCTTCTGCTCTTGTGCCCGGCCTGCCGGAGCGTGCAGAGGGTCTCGTCCGGCTTTTCCGACGGCCTGGCGGCGGACCAGGTCTTTGACGCTTTTGCTGATATAGACGGACATGTCTGGCTGGCCACCGCTGTGGGCGTCGACCGCCTGGACCGGGAAGGCCGGGTCGTGGACCACTATTCCCGCGGCGACGGCCTTTTGTCCAACCGGGTCACTTCCGGCGCGGTCAGTGCCGACCGGGTCTATTTTGCCTCGGGCTGGAACGACAGCGGCGGCGGGCTGGTCGTCTTCGATCCCCGGACCAGGGTCTTCACCGCCCGCGTCCGCTCCGACGGCATGCCTGCCGATAAGCTCGATAGGATCGTCCCCGAAGGGGAGAAGTTCAGGCTGGAGTTCCTTCCCCAGTACCAGCGCTACGGCCAGGGCAACTACCTTTTGCCCCCGCCGGCCTATTACGATCCCGCCGGCGACACGTTTGCCGTCACCGGAGAGCCGAAGGTGCTGGACCAGAACCAGGCCCGCGGTACGGGCATGGTCCGACCTGCGGAACGCCGGCCGCTGCCGTATCTGGGCGGCTCGGTCCTGAACAGGCGCCAGCTCGGAGATGCGACCTACCTTTGCGGCACGCGGGGGCTGGTCATTGTCAAGGACGGGGCCCTGCCTGGCTTGGGGATAAAGCCGCTCAACGCCCGTCTGGTCTCGTCGCAGGACCAGGAATGGAAACGGGAGGCTGCCGCGGCCGTTGTCGATATCCAGACCGTTGACGACCTGCGCCGCTTTGCCGGCAGCCCCAACGGTTACCTCCGCGCCCAGGCCGTCAGCAAATTGCTAGGGAAGTCCCCGGACCTGCTGGAGGCGTCGCTGTCGGTCCTGCAGGGGCTGATCAACGACCCGAACTCTAATGTCCGCACCACCCTGATATTTGTGCTCACCCGCATGCCCTTTGCCCAGGCCGGCCCGCTGATCAAACGGACCCTCGACGACCCTGACCCGTACGTCCGGGGTATCGCCGCCTGCGCCATGGCCCGCAACGGCCAAATGCCGGACCTCAGGTACGTCCGGGAGATATTCGAATACCCCCTGGAGCGTTTCGGCAACCTGCCTTTCGGGGCGGACAGCACCATCGGGGTGGAGCTCACGGAAGAAAAGGTCTTTGAGGCCCTGGCCCCTTATGCTGACGGGCAGATCTTTGAAATGATGCTGGAGCACCCGCTTTCCTATTATCAGGACGGGGACCGGGACCGGATCTTCGGCCTTTTGGGCGGGGCCCTGCGCCGGCATCCCGAGGCCGCCGGGGTATTGCTCAAAGCTTACAGCGCGGGGGACCGGGCGGGCACCCGGGAGGATTTTTCCCGGGAGGTCTTCCACGCGGCGGGAAAAGAGCTCCTGCCGGTCCTGCATGCCGCCCTGGCCAGCCCGGACCGCGTCGTGAGGTCCAACGCCGCCCGGGCCTGCGGGGCGATCGGGGAGGCTGCGTCGGTGCCGGTCCTCATCCGGGCCCTGGACCTGGAGAGCGGGCTTTCCCGGGCATCCATTGTCCGCGCCCTGGGAGAGCTGCGCGCGCGCGAGGCCTTGCCGAGCCTGGTCGAACTCTATATCATGACGCGGCAGGACGAGACCCGCCGGGCCGGGCACCGCATGGCCCAGCAGCGGGCCCAGCTCGACAGCCTGTTCCAGGCCGTGTCCGACCCCGGCCGCCTGCGTTCTTCCGCCGACCAGCTGGCAATGGAACGGAAACTGCGTCCGGCGCAGGACCCGGAGAAAGAGCCTCTGCTCAACAGCCGGGCAGTGCTGGAGGCCGTCCAGGCCCTTGACATCGATGCCACACGCGAATTCTATTTCCAACTGGCCGGTACCACGGATGCGGAGGCCAGGGTGGAGAGCGCGGTCAGGCTGGGAGATGCCCGGGCCAGAAGTGCAGACGGGGAAAAGGCCCTGGCGGTCCTGCGCGGGCTTCTCTCTGACGAAGACCATCGCGTGCGGGCCGAGGCCGCGGTGTCGCTTTTTATCCTTGACGATTCCGCTGCCGTGAAATATATTTCCGTTCTGCTGGACAGCTCCGACCGCTGGGAAAGGATGTACGCCTTGCGGGCGCTTTTACGGGTGAAGGACCCCGGCCGACTGGCGCCGTTCCGGTCGAGCCTGGAGAAATGCCTGGCTGACCCAGAGCTCGACAGCTATCTCAAGAAAGAATGGGCGACGCGGATGGAAAAGATCGGTAAATAAAGGAACGCCCCGGTATCCCGGTTCCCGGGTGGGCGGCCGGGCCCCGTCCGGAGTCAAGGCAGCGCCGGGCCGGTCAGGCCTGTGAGGAGGACATAATATGGAAAACTTTTACAATTACCAGTCCCTGTCTTTCCTGACCTTCGGGTTCATGGTCCTGTTCTTCCTGGGGATCGGACTGCGCGGGCTTCTGGGGCGCAAGCCGTTCATCATGCCGGCCCGCTGGATGTTCGCCTTCGTGCTGGTCTGCTTCAGCCCGTCGTTGTTCGTGCCGCTGTTCTCGATCAAGAGCGGCTGCTGCCCGATAGCCCAGCTGACGCCTTCGCTGATCATCTTCTTCATCATTTATATCGTTTGGAAGCAGCTGCAGGGGTATATGGTTTTGGGCGTGACCGATGCCTCCATGCGGGAGGCCTTGCTCGGCTCGCTGAAGAAGCTCGGCATCGCTTATGAAGAGACGCTTTCCGTGCTGAAGCTGTCCGGGGGCGGCGAGCTCAGGGTGACGGTCTACGGCTCGATGGGCTCGGCCTTCATCCAGGGCCACGGGTTCAGCGACCCGGCCCAGCTCGTGTCCATAGCCCGCGAGGTCGGCCGGTATTTCCAGGAGAATCCCGTCGAGACCAACCGCGTGATCTTTGTCCTGTACACCATCATAGGGGTGCTGATGTGCGCGGTGCTTTTGTCCCTGGGGACCATGACCTGCGGCCTGGGCCGGTCCAGCCGCATCTGCCGGGTGGGCCCCGTTCAGGATATCAGCCGCGGCCAGATGCCGCCCGGGCTCACCAACCCCAGGGCCGTCGAGCGTTACCGCGGCGAGTACCTCGCGGAGAAAGACCACAAGGCCTTTGCCATGTCCTTGGACGGGCCTTTTGGATATTGCTTCCGGCAGCGGACTGTAGAGCAGGCCCGGACCTGCGCCCTGGATTTCTGCGGCCGTTACATCAAGAAAGGCCAGGCGCCGTGCCTGGTCGTCAGCGTGGACGGGGAACTGGTCCCTTAGAACGGCGCGACCTCCACCCTACCGGAGAGGGTGGAGGTAAGGTGATCGGCCATGATCAAACACATCGTAATATGGAAACTGAAGGGGTCCGCCGGCGGGAGGGACAAGGCCGCCAACGCCCGCCTGCTCAAGGAAAAGCTGGAAGCCCTGCGGGGAAAGGTCCCGGGTCTGCTCAGGCTCGAGGTGGGTATCGATCTCGGCCAGGGGGCTTACGGCGACGTGGTCCTCTACAGCGAGTTCGCCTCGCGCCAGGCACTGGACGATTACCAGGTCCACCCCGAGCACGAGGCGGTCAAGGCCTTTGCCTCCGGCATCCGCGAAGGCCGCTGGATGGTGGACTACGAGGCGTGAACGAAAGGCTCACATGAAAGCGACGTTCCGGATGTTATCGACTTTGATCATTTTATCACTGGCGGGATGCAGCCACGCCCTGTTCACTTCATGTTCCGTCGGCCAACAGGAGCCTTTTTCGCGGTACCTGAACAGGCCTTTGGCCCTGGCGGTCCCCGTCGCGGTCTGTTACGCGGAACAGTCGCCGATCGATAATTTCTGGTTCCGGGGGACATACAAGAAAGGCGATATGTACTACCTCAGCACCGACGGCAGGGAGGAGCAAAAGGCCTTCGACGCCCCGGCCGGCACGCCCCTGGAGATCAACAAGGTCCTGTACCACACCAACATGTCGGGCAGTTACATGGTCGCTTTCGGCAAGATTTATGTCAAAGAACTGGGCAAGGCCGTGCCTTTCCATTATCATTGGTCACTATACTCTGACGCGGACCGGACGCAGGTCTTAAGGCGTGCGCCCTGGGAACCGCTGGACGTCCCGGAACAAAGGAAGCTGAGGACGGGCCCGCTGGCGAACCAGTACCGGGGGCTGGAATGATGGTCTATCGACGCTGATCTGTCCGGCCGCCGCGCCGGCCGATAAGTTAAAACTTCTGTAATAATCTCTGGCACATGCCGACGAAATTCAGGAAAGGAACAAGGTTATGAAACTCAAGGAGAAAGACAAGGCCCCGGCATTCAAACTTCCCGACCAGAACGGCAAGCCGCGTTCGCTCAGGGAATGGGCGGGGAAGTGGGTGCTGGTCTATTTCTACCCCAAGGACAATACGCCCGGGTGCACCAAGGAGGCGTGCCTGCTCCAGTCCAGGCTGGCGGATTACCGCCGGCTGGGGCTCGAGGTGGTGGGCATCAGCGTGGACTCTTCCGAGAGCCACCGCAAGTTCGCCGACAAGTACCTGCTGACCTTCACCCTCCTTTCCGACACCGGCAAGGAGGCGGTCGAGCTTTACGGCGTCTGGGGCCCGAAGAAGTTCATGGGCAAGGAATACATGGGAGTGAACCGCAGTTCGTTCCTGATCGACCCCAAGGGCCGCATCGCCAAGATATACCCCAAGGTCGACCCCACCCTGCATGCCGAGGAGATATTGAACGACCTCAATGCCCTGCAGTCCTGAGCCGTTTTACCTCCACCCTCTCCGGAAGGGTGGAGGTTAATAATTTTAAGTCTTCCATACATTCCCCCTGCTTATGTTATAATCCTGCCAAAAATTTGGCCGGGCGCCGGCCCGGAACGACCAGCCAGTACCAACCCCAAAGGAGACGCCACGCATCATGGACAAGATCACCGCCTTTTATAACGCCACCGTGGAAGAGGCCGTCCTGGCCCTGAAGACCGACCCGCACCAGGGGCTGGGCGAAGACGAAGCCGCCCGCCGCCTGCAGGAACACGGCCCCAACCAGCTCCAGGAGAAAAAAGGCATCAGCCCGTGGGCCATCTTCTTCGGCCAGTTCAAGGACTTCATCATCTGGATCCTCATCGCCGCGGCGGTCATCTCCGGCTTCCTGCAGGAATGGGTCGACGCCCTGGCCATCATCGCCATCGTCATCATCAACGCCGTGCTGGGGTTCGTCCAGGAATACCGCGCCGAGAAGTCCCTGGCCGCATTGAAAAAGCTTTCCAGCCCGGTGTCCAAGGTGATCCGCGGCGGGCAGCACCGCACCGTGCCGTCCGCCGAGCTGGTGCCCGGCGACCTGGCGGAGGTCGAGGCCGGGGACAGCATCCCGGCCGACAGCCGGGTGGTGTGGACCAGCTCCAACTTCAGCGTGCAGGAGGCCAGCCTGACCGGCGAATCCACACCGGTGGCCAAGGACGTCAAGGCCCTGGAACGGTCCGACCTGCCCCTGGCCGACCGCGCCAACATGGTCTACCTGGGCACTTCGGTGTCGTCGGGCAAGGCCCGGGCCGTCGTGGCCTATACCGGGATGAACACCGAACTGGGCAAGATCGCCGGGCTGGTGCAGGAGATATCCCACGAGGTCACGCCCCTGCAGAGGAAACTCGAGGAGTTCGGCAAATGGATCGTGATGATCTGCTTCGTGCTGGTGGGGCTGGTGTTCCTGCTGGAATGGCTGCACGGCGGCAAGCTCATCGACGTGTTCCTGACCTCGGTGAGCCTGGCCGTGGCCGCCATACCGGAAGGCCTGCCCGCGGTCGTCACCATCGCCCTGGCCCTGGGCGTGCACCGCATGGTCGCCCGCCACGCGCTGATCCGCAAACTCCCGTCGGTCGAGACCCTGGGCTGCGCCACGGTGATCTGCTCCGACAAGACCGGCACCCTGACCAAGAACGAGATGACCGTGCAGCGGCTCTACGCCGGCGGCAGGCTTTTCTCCCTGACCGGCATCGGCTACGCCCCGCAGGGCGCCTTCCTGGACAAAGGACAGGAGATCAGCCCGGCGGCCCACCGCGACCTCCTGACGCTCCTGCGCTGCGGGGTGTTGTGCAACGGCGCCGAGCTGGTGGAGAAGGACGGCGTCCACAAGGTGGTGGGCGACCCGACCGAGGGCGCGCTTCTGACCGCGGCCGGCAAGGCCGGCCTGGCCAAGAAGGACCTGGAAAAGGAATATGTTTTTGTCGACGAGATACCGTTCGACTCCGACCGCAAGAAGATGACCATCGTCCGGCGCCGCGGCGGCGAGACCCTGGCCTT
>CAYTIW010000023.1:0-4842 GCA_964438075.1 uncultured Planctomycetales bacterium | reverse complement strand
CCGCCGGCATAAAGACGGTCATGATCACCGGCGACCACAAGAACACGGCCATCGCCATCGCCCGCGAGCTGGGGTTCTACGGCGCGGATTCGCTGGCCCTCAGCGGCGAGGAACTGGACCGGCTCTCGGACGACGAGCTCTTCGCGAAGGTCCGGCAGGTGTCTGTCTACGCCCGGGTGTCTCCCGAGCACAAGCTGCGGGTGGTGCGGGCCTGGCGCAGGCACGGCGAGATCGTGGCCATGACCGGCGACGGGGTCAATGACGCGCCGGCGGTCAAGGAGGCCGACATCGGCATCGCCATGGGCATCACCGGCACCGACGTGACCAAGGAGGTCTCGGACATGGTGGTGACCGACGACAACTTCGCCTCCATCGTGGCGGCGGTGGAGGAAGGCCGGGGCATCTACGACAATATCAAAAAGTTCATCCATTACCTTCTCTCCTGCAACGCCGGCGAGATCCTGGTCATGTTCGTGGCCACGCTGGTGAACCTGCCGGTGCCGCTGTTGCCCATCCACATCCTGTGGGTCAACCTGGTCACCGACGGGTTCCCGGCCCTGGCCCTGGGCGTGGACCCGGTGGCCAAGGACATCATGCGCCAGCCCCCGCGCCGGCCCGCGGAGCCGGTCATCACCAGAGAGCGGGCGCTCCTCATGCTGGTGCACGGGTCCCTGATCGCCTTCTGCAGCTTGCTGGCCTTCGTGGTGGTGTTGTTCGTGGAGAACGAAGGGCTCGAACGCGCCCGGACCGCCGCTTTCGTGGTCCTGGCCTGTTCCCAGCTTTTCCACGCCTTCAACTGCCGGAACCAGACCCTGTCGCTCTTTAAGATCGGTGTCTTCACCAACACGAAACTGCTTTGGGCGGCCGGGATCTCCTTTGTCCTGCAGATGTTCGTGGTCTACACGCCCTTCCTGCAGAAGGTGTTCAAGACCGAGCCGTTGAGCTTCACCGACTGGTTGATGGTCACGGCCCTGTCCTCCTTGCCGCTGGTGGCGGTGGAGATCTGGAAGGCGCTGGGCGCCAAAAAGGAGGCCGCGGCCTGAAGAACGACGGCGGTGGCGGTACCATCAGGGAGGCACGCAGTGGAGACCCTCTTGACCTGTAAACCCGGCTTTGAGAAGACCCTGGCCCGGGAGATCGAGCTCTCCGGCCTGGCCCGGGAGGCGCACGGCCCTGGCTGGGTGCTGGCCCGGACCAAGGCGCCGGGCCCGGCACCTGCGCCGGCCCTGCCTTTGGGCGAGCTGTGTTTCGCCTGCGAGGTCCTGCAGGAGCCCGCCGGCGTCGAAGCCGCCTCGGTCAACCGCCTGGCCGACGCCCTGCTCAAGGCTTTCACCGCGCATCTGGGCGCGGCCCGCGTCGAGACCCCCTGGGCCTTCCGGTTCCTCAGCTCCGCCGAGGAAGGGCCGCTGGCCCAGCACGCCGCAACAGTGGAGGAATGCTGGGCCGGGCTGCTGAAACGCAAGATGTCCCGCGTGGCCGGATTGGGCCAGCCCGGCATCCCGTCGGGGCCGGACTGGTCGGAAGGCTTCTTCGTCCACTTCGCGGATTTCAACCGGGCGCGGGTCTCCTTCCGGGCCTTTTCGCAGGGCCAGCAGAGGATGAAGATGGACCCGCGGGCCCCGTCGCGTTCGTATTTGAAGCTGGAAGAGGCGTTCCACATTTTCGGCCGCGCGCCGGCCGCGGGCGAACAGGTCGTTGACCTGGGCGCCGCGCCGGGGGGCTGGAGCCACGCCGCGCTCAAGCGCGGGGCCGCGGTCACGGCCGTGGACAACGGGCCCCTGCGCGACCCGGTCCGCTCGCATCCCAACGTGCGGCACCTGAAAAGCGACGCGCTCAAATACCGCCCGGACCGGCAGACGCCGGCGGACTGGCTGTTGTGCGATATCCTGGAGCGGCCGGAGATGGTCCTGGAACTATTACGCAAATGGCTGGAACAGAAATGGTGCCGCCGTTTCATCGCCAACCTTAAGGTGGGCCGGATGGACCCGCTGGCGGTGCTCAAGGACGTACGCGACCCGCGCCGCGGCCTGGCGCCGTTGTGCCGGGTATTGCGCGCCCGCCAGCTCTACCACGACCGCGAGGAGATCACACTGATGGGCGAGACCGGGGAGCCGAAATGAAACTCCGTACCATAAGCCTCATCCTGCTGGTGACCGGCGGCGTGCTCTTCGCGTACCTCATCGGCCCGCGGCCGCAGGTCAGGGAATACCTCCGGACGGTGCGCCTGCCCGAGGACCTCAACGCCTACCTGGCCGCCTCCGAGTCCAACCACAAGGGCATCTACCCGGGCACGGAAAAGACCATTGTCTGGGCCCGGCCTTCAAGGGCCCGCACGCCCTGGTCCATCGTGTATATCCACGGCTATTCCGCCACCCGGCAGGAGACCTATCCGCTCTGCGAGCGGCTGGCCTCGCGGCTGGGCGCCAACATCTTTTACACCCGGCTGACCGGCCACGGCCAGAGCGGCGCGGAACTGGCGAAGGCCACGGTCAACGACCTTTTGAACGACACCCTGGAGGCCGTCGAGATCGGCAAGCGGCTGGGGGAGCGGGTCATCGTGATCGGCACCTCCTGCGGCGGGACCCTGGCGGCCTGGCTGGCGGGGCGGCCCGGCAACGACGACGTCATGGCCTACGTGCTCATCTCGCCGGCCTTCGGGTTCAGCAACCCGGCGAGCGGTCTTTTGACCGGGCCCTGGGGCAGGGAGCTGGCGCAATTCTGTTACGGCGGGGAATTCGTGCGCGTGGCCGCCAACCTGAAAGAGGCCGAGTTCTGGACCACGCGTTACCCGCCGGAAGGCCTGGTGACCCCGGTCCTGCTGGCCGAGCACGTCCGGAAGTCGGCGCTGGAAAAGGCCCGCCGCCCGGTGCTGGTGATCTATTCCCCCCAGGACCGGCTCCTGAGCCGGGAAGCGACCGGACAGGCCTTTGCCCGCCTGGGCTCCGCGGTGAAGAAGCTGGCCCCGCTGGAGAACAGCCAGAACCCGGAGAGCCACGTCCTGGCCGGCAACATCCTGGCCCCTGACGACACCGACCGCGTGGCCGACATCATCATGGATTTCATCTCCGGCCTGGCGATCGAAACGACCGAGGACGCAATCTAAAAAAACCTTTGACTTTATTTTATACGGTATTACGATGCCAATATTCGTAACACTGGAAAGGTGAACAGCATGTCCGGACTCATCCGTTTCGGTATCTCCCTGGACGACGAGCTCTCCGCGAAGTTTGACGCCCGCCTCAAGCACAAGGGCTACGCCAACCGCTCCGAGGCCATCCGCGACCTCATCCGCCAGGACCTGGTGGAGCAGGAGTGGCAGGAGGGCGCCGAGATCGCCGGCGCCATCACCTTCATCTACGACCACCACCGGCGGGAACTGCTCAACCGGATCACCGACATCCAGCACGACCTCCAGCACGTGATCATCTCCTCCCAGCACATCCACCTCGACCACAACAACTGCCTGGAGATCGTGGCCGTGCGCGGCAAGCCGGCAGAGGTCCTGAGGCTTTCCAACATGCTCAAGGCGCTCAAAGGGGTCAAGCACGGGAGCCTGGCCATGTCCAGTACAGGGAAGGGGTTGGGGTAGGGTATATTTTTTTGTTCAGCGGTAGCACGAATATCATTTATGTAACAAGGTCAGTAGGGCAGACCTCCACCCTCTCCGGTAGGGAGAAGGTCTCTTTTTACTTTTGACTTTTCAACACTAACGAACGGAACAAACCCATGCACATGGCAGACGCTTTGATATCGCCGGCAGTGGGCGGCACGATGTGGGCGGCCGCGGGAGGCCTGGTGGCCTACAGCGCCAGGAGACTGCAGGAGGAAGGCGACGACCGCAAGGTCCCGCTCATGGGGGTCATGGGCGCCTTTGTCTTTGCCGCGCAGATGATCAATTTCGCGATCCCCCTGACCGGGTCCAGCGGGCATTTGGGCGGAGGGACGCTCCTGGCGATCCTGCTGGGGCCGCACGCCGCCTTTCTGGTCATGGCCTCGATACTCACCGTGCAGGCCTTCTTCTTCGCCGACGGCGGGCTGCTGGCCCTGGGCTGCAACATCTTCAACCTGGGTTTCTTCCCCTGTTTCGTGCTCTATCCTTTGGTCGTACGGCCCCTGCTGGGGAATGGGCCGGCGCAGGCGCGCCTCACCGCCGCTTCCATGGCCGCGTCGGTGCTGGCCTTGCAGCTGGGCGCCTTCTGCGTGGTCCTCGAGACCCTGTTCTCGGGGATATCCGGACTGCCGTTCGGCACTTTCGTGCTTTTGATGCAGCCGATCCACCTGGCCATCGGGATCGTGGAAGGCCTGGTCACGGCCGCGGTGGTCTCTTTCGTGTGGAAGGCGCGGCCGGAGATATTGGCCGCCGCGTCCCCCGCGAGGCCAACGGGAAAATTCGAGCTGGGGAAAGTAGCGGCCGGGTTCCTCGTCGCGGCGGTCTTTACCGGGAGCGTCCTGAGCTGGTTCGCCTCGGCCGATCCCGACGGGCTGGAATGGTCCCTGCTGAAGACCTCCGGACAGGAAGAACTGGCGGCCCCGGCGGGCATACACGCCTCGCTGGCCTCGGTACAGGAGAAGACCGCCTTTTTACCCGATTATGCTTTCCGGCAAGCCTCTCCGGCCGGGGGAGCGGCTGGACCGGCTGCTGGGCCGGCGGCCCCGGCCTGGCCCGCGGTCAGCGCCGGGACCTCGCTCTCGGGCCTGGTGGGCGGGGGCCTGACCATGGTCTTCGCAGGGCTGACGGGATTGGTGCTCAGGAGACGGTCGGGGAGTTAAATAAAAACAACAGGTCGGCAAGGTCTGCAAGGTCGATAAGGTCTAAATCCCGGCGCGATAGACCTCGAAGAC
>CAYTIW010000022.1:0-33315 GCA_964438075.1 uncultured Planctomycetales bacterium | reverse complement strand
GTTTAATATTTTTTAATTTTTTATTAACTTTCTTTTAATTCCAATTAGATATATTTGGTTCAGAAAATAGAGGAGGTTCCTATGGATTCTTCCGGGGTTTCGGCCATCAATGAAATGGTGCGCGCTGAAAGCGCCTTTGTCGAGGCTATCTTCAATGAGGTGGGCAAGGTGATCATAGGCCAGCGCAATCTGGTCGAACGTTTGCTGATAGGCCTGTTGGCGAACGGGCATGTGCTGGTCGAGGGGGTGCCGGGGTTGGCCAAGACCACGGCGGTCAAGACCGTGGCCGATACCCTGCAGGCCAAATTCCAGCGCATCCAGTTCACCCCCGACATGCTGCCGGCCGACCTGGTTGGCACGTTGATCTACGACCAGCGCTCGGGAGGCTTTTCGGTCAAGAAGGGTCCGGTGTTCGCGAATATCATTCTGGCCGACGAGATCAACCGGGCCCCGGCGAAAGTGCAGAGCGCGCTCCTGGAGGCCATGCAGGAACGGCAGGTCACGATAGGCGATGACACCATGAAGCTGGACGACCCTTTCCTGGTCCTGGCGACGCAGAACCCCATTGAACAGGAGGGGACGTATCCTCTGCCGGAGGCGCAGGTGGACCGCTTTATGCTCAAGGTCAGGGTCACCTATCCTTCCAGCGACGAAGAGCTCAGGATCCTGCAGCGGATGGCCCGCACCGGCGGCAAGATTGAGGTGAACCGCATAATCGCTCCCAAGGACATAGTTCGTGCGCGGAAAGTGGTGGACGAGGTGTACATGGATGAGAAGATCCAGAAGTATATCGTCGATGTGGTCGAGGCGACACGGACCCCGGAGAAATACCGCATCAATGACCTCAGGCCTCTGATCCAGTACGGCGCCAGCCCCCGGGCCACCATCAATCTGGCTTTGGCTTCCAAGGCCCACGCTTTCCTGCAGGGACGCGGTTATGTCACGCCCCAGGACATAAAGTCCATGGGCATGGACGTCTTGCGCCACCGGATCATCCCAAGCTATGAGGCCGAGGCGGAGAACAAGACCTCCGAGGACCTGGTCAGCAGGATATTCCAGGAAGTGCTGGTCCCGTAGACAAGTCAACGGGTCAAAAGGAAAACAGTTCGACAGGGGCTGGGATGAAAACCCGGGATCACGCGATATCCAACAATTGCCGACTTTTTTCTTTTGACTTTATGACCTTATGATTTTTGGGCTTTTTCATCATGATCCCCAAAGAGATATTAGAAAAAGTACGCCGCATCGAGATCACGACCAGCCGCCTGGTGACGGACGTCTTCGCCGGGCAGTACCACAGCGTCTTCAAAGGGCGCGGCATTGAGTTCGACGAGGTCAGGGAATACCAGCTGGGAGATGACGTCCGCTCCATCGACTGGAACGTCACGGCCCGGACCGGCATCCCGCATATCAAGAAGTTCGTCGAAGAGCGCGAGCTGACCGTGATGCTCATGCTGGATCTTTCGCCGTCCTGCCGTTTTGCTTCGGTGCGGGAACTGAAAAGCAAATTGGCGGCCGAGATAACGGCGGTGCTGGCCTTCTCGGCGATCCGCAACAATGACAAGATCGGGCTTATCATCTTTACCGACCAGGTCGAGAAGTTCATACCGCCGCGAAAAGGCAAAGCGCATGTGCTGCGCCTGATCAGGGAATCGCTGGCCTTCAGCGCCCGGGGCCGGGGCACCAACCTGGCCGGGGCCCTGGAGTTCCTGAGCAAGGTAACTACCCGCCGGGTGGTCTGTTTCGTGATATCGGATTTCTTCGAGAGCGGGCTGCCCGACCCGTCGTCGTCCCAGGCTTTTACCCGGGCGCTGTCGGTGGCCAACCGCCGGCATGACCTCATAGCCGTGACGCTGAACGACCCGCGCGAATCCCAATTGCCGGATTGCGGCCTCCTGGCGGTGGAAGATGCCGAGACCGGGAGGGACGTGCTGATCGATACCGCGGACGGGAACGTGCGCAGGGAATACCGTAGCCTGTCCCTTTCGCGCCTGGAGAAGAGGGAGAAGCTGTTCCGTTCCTCCAACATGGACCATATTTATATCTCGACCGACGCCCCTTACGTGGACCGTTTTGTGCAGTTCTTCGCGAAGAGGAGGAAGCGATTCAGATGAGGCTTTGCGGCAGTTCTTTCGGAATGGCGAGGCGCGGTCTTTCTGCGCGGACCGTCCGGCGGCTCGCGGGGGCAGCGGCTTTTGCGGCCTCTGGGGGGGTGCCAGCGGTATCTGCCGATGAACTCAAGGACATCCGCGGCCCGGTGCCGATACCGGGGGATGTGTTATGGCTTTGGGGCCTGCTGGCGGCGGCAGCGGCTGTCGCCGCGGTGTTCCTGTTCCTTAGGCGGCATCGCCGGCGTGACGTTGTGCGGGCACCTGTCCCGCAAAGGCCGCCCTGGGAGATCGCCCTGGAGGCGTTGGCGGCTTTGGAGAAAGAGGGGCGCGCTACGGATGAACAGGCCAAATGGTTCTATTCCCGTCTTTCGGAGATCATACGGGTGTACATAGAGCAGCGTTTCGAGATCCGCGCGCCGGAGATGACCACCGAGGAATTCCTGGAGTCGGCCTCCGCTTCCATTTTGCTGGAGGACCGGCAGAAGGGTTCCCTGCGCGACCTGCTCAACGCCAGCGACCTGGTGAAGTTCGCCCGGTCTGTCCCATCGGGCGAGGACATGGAAGGGGCTTTGCATCTGGCGCGGCGTTTTATTGAAGAGACCAGGGCCCCGTCGGCAGAGGCGGCACAGCCGGTGGCGAGCGCGCCGGTCGGCCCTTAGGACCTGCGGTAATCAATTATGGAATTCAAAACACCACTTGTGCTTTTGGCCATCCCGTTCCTTCTGGCGGCCATGGTCTGGGTACGGCGCCGGCAGAAACAGGCGGCCTTCATGTTCCCGACGGCCGGCCTGGTCGAGGGCTTAAAGAAGACCTGGCGGTCCAGGCTGGAGCCGCTGCCGTACCTGCTGCGCTGCCTGGCCCTGGTGCTGGCCGTGGTATCCCTGGCCGGCCCGCGCCAGCCCATCGAGCAGAGCCGAGTGACCACCGAAGGGGTCAATATCATGCTGGTCCTGGATACTTCTACCAGCATGGCGGCGGAGGACTTTACCATCGAAGGCCGGCGGCAGAACCGCTTGGCGGTGGTGAAAAAAGTCGTCCGCGACTTCATCGCCAAGCGGAAAGACGACCGCGTGGGGCTGATCGCTTTCGCCGCGCGGCCCTATACGGTTTGCCCGCTGACCTCCGACCACGGCTGGCTGGAGGCCAACCTCAACCGCATCCGTTTCGGCCTGATGGAGGACGGGACCGCCATCGGGGCGGCCATCGCTTCGGGGACCAACCGTCTCCGGGGAGCGGAAGGTAAAAGCAGGGTCATGGTCCTCTTGACCGACGGCATAAACAACGCCGGCAAGATCGACCCTTTGACCGCCGCCCAGGCGGCCCAGAGCTACGGTATACGCATTTATACGATCGGCGCCGGCACCAAAGGGGAGGCCCCGTACCCGGTGGCGGACCTGTTCGGACGCACCATTTACCAGAACGTGAAGATCGAGATCGACGAGGACGTCCTCAGGAAGATATCCGATACGACCGGCGGCCAGTATTTCCGCGCTACCGATACCGCTTCGCTGGAGGGGATATACGCCCAGATAGACCGTTTGGAAAAAAGCAAGATCGAGGAGACGGGGTACCGCCAATATTCCGAACTTTTCGGCCGGCCGCTCATGGCGGCCCTTTTATTGATACTGCTCGAAGTTGTCGTCGGAAGAACAGTGCTATTAAAGATACCTTGATGCCTATGCGATTCGCCCAGCCTGCCTTTTTATATCTTCTTTTTCTTGTGCCGCTCCTGGCCTGGATGCTGTCCGCCCTGGCCAGGTACAGGCGGGAGCGCGCGGCGCGTTTCGTGGACCGCCACCTGGAAGCCGCGGTGGCCTGGCGGTTCGACAGCAAGCGGTACAGGCTAAAGAATGTTCTCTTGTGCCTGGCTTTTGTTTGCGCCGTCCTGGCCCTGGCCCGGCCCCAGTGGGGTTTTGAATGGAGCAAGGTGAAGAGGCGGGGACTGGATATTTTCCTGCTCATCGACACGTCCAAGAGCATGCTGACCGAGGACGTGCGGCCCAACCGGCTCGAACGCACCAAGCTGGCGGTGCGGGACCTTTTAAAGAAGCTTAAAGGCGACCGGATCGGCCTGATAGCTTTTTCGGGCGATGCGTTCCTGGAATGTCCTTTGACCATTGATTACGGCGGCTTCCTTTTGAGCCTGGACGACCTTTCGGCCGAGACCATCCCCCGGGGCGGGACTAACATAAGCCGGGCTATCGAGGAGGCCATGAAGGGTTACGAGGATGTCCCGGCCCAGTATAAAGCCGTCATAATCATGACGGACGGAGAGAACTGGGAAGGGGACCCGATGCGGGTGGCCAAACTCGCGCAGGAAAGAAAGATCAGGATCTATACGGTCGGTATCGGCACCAAGGAAGGGGAATTGGTGCGTATCATTGACGATAAAGGTCAGGCCCAGTTCTTGAAGGATAACGACGGTAACATCGTCAAATCGCACCTGAACGAGAAATTGCTTAACGAGATCGCGGCGCTCACGGGCGGGGCCTATGTCCGGGCCGGCGGGGCGGAGTCGGGCCTGGATTACCTTTACGACGTCGAGCTCTCCAAGCTGGAGCGGCGGGATATCGAAAGCGAAGTGGAGAAGAAATACCATGAGCGTTTCCAGTGGTTCGTGGCGCTGATGCTGTTGTTATTAGTGGCGGAGATGTCTATCCCGACGCGGAGGGAGGCCTTATGAGGACCAGGCTGCCCGCGGCCCATATCGTCGAACGCCTGGTCTGGGCGGGGCTGTTGTTATCGGTCCTGCCGGTCAATGCTTACGCGGTCCCGGGAGCCGGCGAGGTCGGGGCCGGCAACAGATCCTTCAAAGAAGGGGAATACCGGAAGGCGTTGGAGAGTTACGAGAAGGCCTCCGGGATGAACCCTTCCGAGCCGGCCATCGATTATGACCTGGGAGCTGCCTATTATAAGGTCGGTGATTTCGACAAGGCGGTGGAGAACTTCCAGAAAAGCCTTTTGACCGACGATGACAGGTTGCGCCAGGACGCCAGGTACAATCTGGCTAACGCGTTGTTCAAGTCCGGGATAGCCAGGGAAGAGGTGGACATCGGCCGGGCTATCTCCGGCCTGGAGCAGGCGCTGGGAGAATACGCGAAGGTCATCGCCGTTGAGCCGAAAGATGCCGATGCCAAGGCGAACCAGGAACTGGTCCGGAGAGAATTGGAACGGTTGAAAAAGAAGCAGCAGGAAATGAAGCAGGACCAGCAGGACAGCTCGTCCTCTCAGAAGGACGGTCAGCAGGGAAGCAAGGGGCAGGATCAGCCGGGAGGATCCAAGGAGAAGCCGGACCGGACCAAAGAGGACAAGAAGCAGGACGGTTCGGACAGGTCTGCCGGCGGGAAAGACAAACCGGACCAGGGGAATGGATCCAAGGATGATCAAAAGCGCGGCCGGAACGAGGTGCCGGGGGACAAGGACGGAAAAGACAGCCGGTCAGGGCCGCGGCAGGAGGACAAGTCCCCGCAAGGTGCGGACCGGAAAAGTCCTCGTCCGGAAGGGGAGCCGGGCAAGGACAAGCCAGGATCTGATAAAGCCGGGCAGCAAAAAGCTCCAACGGCTGGACAATCCATGGATGGGAAGGTATTATCTCAGGAAGAAGCCAGGGCCATACTCGACGACTTTGACCAGAACGAACAGCCCAAGGGCCTGTTGAATTTTCTCCGGGAGAAGCGTGAGGGCCGTCCGGTGGAGAAGGATTGGTAGGAGGGAGCAAGTGGACCAGGGAAAAGCAATATCGCCCGGGGATAAATTATCCGCCGGGTATTTTCGGGGCCGGCGGCGGGGAGCGCCGGAGATGTCTTTGCGCGGGGGCTGTTTAAAGGCCGCGGCATGCCTGGTCTTGTCGTTATTCTTTTTCCAGGCGGCTTCGGACTTCCCGGCCTGCGCGGAAGAGATCTCTTTCGAGGCCTCGGTGCAGGACAACCGGGTCCCTATGGGAACAGGTGTGGCGCTCTCACTAAAAGTGCAGGGGGAAAAAGATGTCGAGCCGCCGCAGCTGCCGGATATTGAAGGCTTCGAGACGCGTTACACCGGCCCCACCACCCACGTTTCGGTCATCAACGGCGTTTATTCCAAGGCCAAGATATTCAATTACGTTTTGCTTCCATTAAAGGAAGGTAAACACACCATACCTTCATTCGAACTGACCTTGAAAGGACAGGTATACCGGACGCAGCCCATAGATATCGAGATACTGCCGGCCGGCCAGCCGGGCAGCTCCGGAAGTGCCCAGCCCGGCGGAGCGGTCGACCTCTCCAGCAGGATCAAGCTGCATCTATTGGTATCCCGGACCGAATGCTACGTTAACGAGACCCTGCCGGTGGTCCTGAAGTTGTACTACCAGGAACTCCCTTTGCAGGACATCACCATGCCCGAGTTCAAGAACGAAGGTTTCGTGGTGGGGGATTACGCCCAGCCGCGGCAGTACGAAGAGACGATGGATGGGGTAAAGTACCATGTGGTGGAATTCCGCACTTCCATTTCGCCCTTGAGGACCGGCCAGTTACAGGTCGGTCCGGTGGTCATCAATGCCAATATGCTCTACAAGATAGACACCGGCCGGAATTCCGGCGGAAATAAGATATTCGATGATGATTTCTTCAGCGGCTTTTTCAGTTCCTACCAGAAGCGCCCGCTGACCATTTCTTCCCGGCCTTTCGAACTGAAGGTCAAGCCTATCCCGGACGAGGGCCGGCCGGCGGATTTCTCCGGAGCGGTCGGGCATTTCGACCTGCAGGTCGAGGTCGGTCCGGTGGAGGTGAGGGCCGGCGACCCGGTCACGCTCAAGGCGACGGTCTTCGGTTCGGGCAGCCTGAAAAATATCCGCATGCCGCAAGTCGTGTCCGAAGGATACAAGGTCTACGATCCGCAGATAAAGGAAGAGGGCGGGCGCAAGATCATGGAACAGGTCCTTATCCCGACCAGGCCGGATGTCAAGAGCATACCGGCCTTGTCGTTCAATTATTTCGACCCCGTGCGCGGACAATACATGACGGTCACGCGCGGCCCATTCCCGGTCAGGGTGACCGCGCCTGAGCCCGGCCAGGAGTTCCAGGCCGTAGGCTATGCCAATGCCAGGGCCTTGCCTTTGAACGAAGACTTGGGCCGTGATATCGTATTCATCAAAGACCAGCTCGGCCGGGTGCAGGATTCGAGGGGGTCCCTGTCCCGTGCGCTGCCTTTTTATTTCGTGCTGGTACTGTTCCTTAACCTTTGGGGGATATTTTTCGGTATATATCTGTACCGGCAGCGTTTGTTGACCGATACGGCCTTCGCCCGCAGGCAACGGGCCCCCAAGGCCGCGCGGGCGGCGTGGGCCCTGGCGGACCAGGCGGCCAGTGCCGGCCAGACCAAGGCTTTTTATGAAGCGCTGGAACAGGGGCTGCGGGCCTTTCTTTCCGATGCCCTCTCGCTGCCCCTGGGCGAAGCTTTCGGGGAGCGCGCCTATGAGGAGATGCGGCTGGAGCGTGTCCCCGACGGGATCATCGCCAGGCTGCGGGCGCTGGAAGATAAGATCGAGCTCGCGCGTTTCGCTTCCGCCGTTTCCAGCGCCGACGAGATGCACCGTAGCCTGGAAGAAGCCAAGGCGGTCACCCGGGCGGTGGAGGACATACTATGAAATTTCTCCTGGCGGGTGTCTTAGTATTCCTGGCTGTCCTGGGGAGCGTGCCGGCCCGTGCCCAAGGGGCCGCGGACCGGGTCAAGGAGACCTTCGGGCAGGCGGTCGAAGCTTACAAGAAGGGGGATTTCGAAACGGCGGTACGCCTGAATTCGTCGATCCTGGAGGCCGGCGTGGAGAGCGCGGCCCTGCATTACAACCTGGGTAACAGCTATCTGCGGTCGAGGCAGATCGGCCGGGCGATCGCCAGCTACCTCCGGGCGCATCGTTTGTCGCCCGGAGACATGGACGTCCTGGCGAACCTGAATTACGCGCGCAGCATGGTTTCGGCGCCGCCCTCTGCGGGAAAGAAACAGTTGTGGTCGGTGCCTTTTGAGCGGTTATCGGTGGACGAGCTGCGGTGGGGGGCGCTGTACATCTTCATGTTCTCGGCGACGGTGGTGCTGGTCGGCCTCTATGCGGGCTGGAAGAGGCGGAAGGTATGGGCCTGGGGGATCGCGGGCGGCTTGTTATCGGTCTACCTGACGATCGGGGTTTTTTCCCGTCTGGCCGTGGAGTCGGTCATGGGGGTATGCGTGGCCGCGGCAGAGGTCAAGTTCGAGCCGGCCCCGCAAGCGACAACGTACTATAAATTGCCTGAGGGCTCGGAGATCAGGATATTGAGGGAAAAGGAAGGCTGGCTCAAGATCGAACGCTCGGACCATAAAGCCGGGTGGATCACCACCGGATCGATCTCCCGGATATGAGGCCGGCCAAAGTTTTCCGGCCCGGCGGCGGCCTGTAGTTTCTGGTCGATGTTGAAGGCCCGGCTTGGACGGCGCGGGATCTGTTAAAAGGGGAGGCATTATGTATAAGATCGTACTATCATTATTCCTGCTCGGTTTTCCATTAACAGCGTATGGAGGTGATACCATGAATATCTCAAGCGCGGAATTCAAGCATAACGGGATAATCCCTCCCCGGTTCACCTGCCAGGGGGAAGATGTCAACCCGCCCCTGGCCGTTGACGGCGTGCCGGCGGAGGCCAAAAGCCTTGTTCTGGTCGTGGACGACCCTGACGCCCCGGCCGGGGTCTGGGACCACTGGATCGTTTTTAATATCGACCCGAAACTGACCGAGATCGCGGTGGACTCCGTGCCCGGGACCCTGGGGCAGAACAGTTTCGGCCGCCGGGATTGGGGCGGGCCTTGTCCTCCCAGCGGCGCGCACCGCTATTTTTTCAAGCTCTATGCCCTGGACACGCGGCTGCCGTTGGTCCCGGGAGCCTCGAAGGAAGAGGTGGAGGAGGCCATGGCCGGGCATATCATAGACAAGGCCGAGATCGTCGGCCTGTACAAGAAATTCTGACCGGCCGCGGGCAGGACCAGGCAGGGGCCCGGTTATCCGGAATTGAATATTATAGCTGGAGGTCGTTGTGGAGATAAAGGTCAGGCAGCTTTCTGATGCGGAAAAGAAGGCACTCAAGATCCCTTCCGGTCCCGTGCACAAGGACGGATGGAGCGTGTGGGAATGCGCTCCCTCCGTATTCGACTGGTCTTATGACGCCGATGAAACGGCTTACGTTTACCAGGGGCGCGTCAGGGTGACGTCCGGGGGAAAGGTTGTCGAGATCAAAGCGGGCGATCTCGCGGTCTTCCCTCAAGGGCTGTCCTGCCGCTGGGAGGTATTGGAGAAAATAGTGAAAGTGTACCGTTTCTGATGGACGACTATTTGGCGACCATACTTTCGTTCGTGGAAGAGGGCGGCCGGGTCGCGCTGGACCTGATCGGACGCAGCCGGCCGGAACTTAAGGCCGATAACAGTGTCATTACCGAAGCTGACCGTCGTATTTCCAGGCTGGCCCATGCGAAACTGGCCGGCCTTTTGTCCGGAGGCGGCCATGTGCTGATCGATGAGGAAGACCCTCTCCGCGACGAACACCTGGAGGCGGCGCTGCAGGGGAGGGTGCCTTTTGTCTGGGCCCTCGACCCGGTGGACGGCACCCGCATCTACGCGAACCATATGCCGCATTACGGGATCTCTATCGGCCTGCTGAAGGACCGCCGCCCCTGGATGGGGGCGGTCTATTTCCCTTCGCTGGGGGAGCTTTTTTATTGCGACGGCCCGGAAGCTTTTTTTGTGCAAAGGGCGTTTACGGATGCGCAAGAGAAGATTAAAATAGTTCCGGTCGATGAGATCATCTCCAGCCGTTCGCTGATGATAGTGAGCGATGATATGCCGAAACATTACGAATGGCGCTCGGAGGATTGCCGCCTGCTGGTGCTCTCGACGGCGGTCTGCGAGTTCTGCTGGCCGGCGATAGGCCGCGGCTGCGGTTCTTTGTCACGGGTTTATTTGTGGGACCTGGCAGGTTCGTGGCCCATAGCCGAGAAGGCGGGCCTGAAATTCATTTCCCTGGCCACCGGCAGGCCGTTGGAAGCTTTGGAGCCGGGGGCGTTCGACAAGACCTGCCGGTTGAAGGAGTTCCACATACTTTCGTCACCCCGTAATTTTTCTGTGTTGAAGGAGAAGTTCGTTATCAAATAACGGAGGTCGGTATGATATTCGATAGGATTGATAATCTTGGCCGCTATTCGATCCCCATGGCCGCGGACATAACGGCTTATATGCGCCGGGTAGATCCGTCTTTGCTGGTGGAAAAGGAGATATCCATAAAGGGCCCGGAACTTTTTGTGCGGCCGTCGGAATACGAGACGCATACCCCTATTGAAGGCAAGTTCGAGACGCACCGGATCTATGCCGACCTGCAGTACATCGTCAGCGGCGCCGAGATCATACAGACGGCGGTCTTCGACAAGCTGGACCCGCTCGGACGTTACGACGAGAACAAGGACTGCCAGTTCTTCCGGGCGGAGACCGGGATCTCCAACCTGCTGGTCCCTTTGGGGCATTTCGTGTTCTTGCTGCCCGGGGAGGCCCACCGCGCCGGCTGCCATGTGGCCGGGCTGCCGGGCCGGGTGAAAAAGCTGGTCTTCAAGATCAAGTTCAAATAATACGCTTTACACGCGAAAATTCTTTTGCTATATTTATCGCCTCTTGGGGAACGCATCGGAGGCGACAAACGTCAGAGCATCAGCCGTTCCCTGTATTTTCCTTCCCGCTTTCGATATCTGGTCTCTGACTTCGTTTTGATATCTTTGGGCCTCTAGCTCATCTGGTAGAGCAAGTGACTCTTAATCACTGGGTGCCCGGTTCGACCCCGGGGAGGCCCACTAGTTTTTCCTTATTTTGCCGATGATCCTTGACCTGTCCGGGAAGAGTATCGTCGGCTTTTTTACAGGATAATGACCAAAACGCCTTGAAATTGCAAAAGGATGCTGGGTGCCATGCCGGATGAGGCCTTTCCATTTCTCTCCAAGGGAAAAATCTGCCGATTTCGCCTTCCTTTTTTTATTTCCGGCGGTATGATAGGGCTGGCCTCCGGGGCGATAATTCGAGTTCTGGGATCTTCACGAGGTTGAACGGTCATGCCTGAAACGCCTTTGCTCAGGAACGAGACGCTGGTAACGATCAAAAACCGCCGCAGTACCCGGCTGTTCCTGGACCAGCCGGTCAGCGACGCCGATATCCGTACCATCCTGCAAGCCGCCAACCAGGCCCCGTCGGCCCATAACCAGCAGTCGTGGCGGTTCATCGTGCTGAAAGACGCCCCAAAGGCCGACCTGGCCAACCTGATACTGGCCAGGGCCAACGATTTCCCGAAGCCGGCTTCGACCTTGCTCCGCCTGGCTTCCCGTTCCATCCATTCGGCCCCGGTGGTCATCGCGGTGGCGAACACCGGCGATCTTATTTACCGCGGCGAGGACCTGTTCAACGTGAAGGACGGGGCGGCCTACGACTTCTTCCGCATCATGGAGATACAGAGCTCGGCCGCGGCAGTGCAGAACCTGCTTTTGGCAGCCACTTCGCTGGGATTGGCGACAGTGTGGCTGGGGGTGCTGGTACTGGTAAAGAATGACGTGCTGCAATTCATAGGCGAGCCCAAGGGCGAATTCATGGCCGTCATCCCGGTGGGTTATGCCGCGCAGTCCGGCAGCAGCCCCAAGAAGAAGTCGCTGGACATGGTGATAAAGTATCTTTAGTCGACATTAAGTGCTCGGCTGGGACTGGATCTCCAGCGAGCTTTGGTCAAAAGGGGAGATTATGTTGAAGAAGATATTACTGGGTATTTTTATTACGGTCGTTCTCCAGGGCCTTGTCTGGGCCGAGGTCAGGTCCAGTGTGGAGGACAAGATGATCTCCTCGACCATCAAGTCGCTGGCCAAGGCCTACGTCGCCACGGCCGATATCGAGAAGCTGAAGAAGAAGAACATCGAGCGGATCAGGAAAATGGACGCGGCCCGGTTCCGGCAGCAGTACGATGACGCCTACGAGACCCTCAAGGACCTGCCGCATAAGTTGAAGGTCCGTTATTCTATCAAGGAGACCATGACCAAGGAGCAGGCCATAGCCAACATAGTTTCCCTGGACAAAAAGACGATCTACGAGACCATCGATGCGGTCCCGGACGCCATCGTGGCGGAACAGGTCCGCCTGCGGCTCAAAAAGGACAAGCCCGACGGCAAGCCGGCCACCCTCATGGAGAAGGTCGGCGCTGTCTGGAACAGCCTGGTGAAGAAGATCAGCCGCGAGGATGAAGCCAGGACTGATAAGTAGGGTCTCAACTCGGATCGGGATGCCCCTCCCGGTATTGTTGTGGCGGGGGAGCGGCAGGCCTGACGCGTGATCAGGGTTTCGCAGGTTTTTTAAAATAAGCTGTTTTCATTTTTAACTCTGGAAATGAGGAATGCGGAATGGTCCCTGTTTGGATCAAATTCCTTATCTGCGCCGGCCTGATCTTCTTCAGCGGGAAACGGGTGGCCAGGTACGGCGATGTCATCGCCGAAAAGACCGGGCTGGGCGGGCTCTGGATCGGCGTGATCCTGATCTCCCTGACCACCAGCCTGCCGGAACTTTTCACCGGCCTGGGGAGCACGATCTTCGTCGGAGCCCCTGATCTTACGGTGGGGAACCTGCTCGGGGCGAACTCCTATAACCTGGCCAATATCGCCCTTTTGGACGCGGCCGCCGGAGGGGCGCCGCTTTTGGGGGCGGTGTCAAGCGGGCAGCTGCTGACAGCGGTATTGAGCCTGGCCCCGCTAACGATCGTGGCGGCGGGCATTTTCCTGGGCTGCCGCGGCCTGGATCTGAGCCTGGCCAATTTCAGTATTTACAGCGCGCTCATCGTGCTGGCCTATCTGGCTTCGATAAGGATCATTTTCGAGCATGAACAAAAGCAGCGCCCGGCTTCCGAAAAAGAGGACCGGCAGCCCGGGCAGGATCAAAAGGATGATATCAGCCTGCAGACGGCCTGGCTTCGTTTTGGTTTCTTCGCCCTGATAATTGCCGGGGCCGGGGTCTGGCTCTCTTACATAGGCGACGACCTGGCGCAGTCGCTGGGGCTCGGGCGCAATTTTGTCGGCAGCCTGTTCCTCGGCTTTGCCACCACGCTGCCGGAGATAACGGTCTCGGTCGCGGCTATCCGCCTGGGGGCCAGGGAGATGGCGGTGGCCAACATGGTCGGCTCCAACCTGTTCAACATGACGATCATCGCCGTGAACGATATTTTCTTCCGGAAGGCCTCCATATTCAGCGCCTTATCTGTACAGCATGTCTTCATGGCCCTGATGGTCATTGTCATGACAGTGGTCGTGTGCGCCGCGCTGATCCTGAAGCCAAAAGCCAGGACCAGACTGGGCGTCAGCCTGTATTCTATCTTGCTGCTGGTGGTGTTCGTGGCGGGGATGTACGTCAGTTTCCTGATAAGCAAGTGAACTGCCGTTCATGGTCGCCATTTTCGACAGCCGGCTTTTGATCCGCAAAGTTTCAACTTCCCGGCTTGTTTTCCTTCCTGTTTCCGCTAGAATAACAGCATGCCCAGACCAAAACATATAGACCTTAACGAGATAGCACGCGAGGCCATGGCCCGCTACGGTTTCCTCTTTTCTTTTCCCGACCAGGTATTGCGGGAGGTCGATGCCATTAATGAAGGAGCGTTGTCGCGGGAAAATGTCAAGGACCTCCGCGGCCTGTTATGGTCTTCCGTCGATAATTCCGATTCGCTCGACCTCGACCAGCTGGAATACTGCGAACGCGGGCCGAACCAGGAGATACTGGTCAAGGTCGCCATAGCCGACGTCGACCTTTTCGTCCCCAAAGGGTCCCGTACCGACCAGTACGCTTCCAACAACTGCACTTCTGTTTATACCGGGGTGGAAACTTTCCCCATGCTGCCGGACAAACTGTCGCATGATCTTACGTCCCTCATACCGGGCGCTGACCGGATGGCGGTGGTGGTGGAGTTCGCAGTGCTGAAGAAAGGCAATATACGCCAGGGCCGGATCTACCGCGCCAGGGTCTCTAACAAGGCCAAGCTGGTCTACGAAGAAGTGGGAGCCTGGCTGGAAGGGAAGGGGCCCGCCCCGCAGGCGCTGAAAGGTGTTCCGGGGCTGGAGGCCCAGTTACGGCTGCAGGACCAGGCTGCCCGCCGTCTCAAGGATTTCCGCCTGGAAATGGGGGCGCTGGAACTGGAGAGCCTGGAGACCAAGGCCGTGAAATCCGACGAAGGGATGATCGTGGCCCTGGTCCTGCCGCAGGAGAACCGGGCGATGTATCTGATCGAGAATTTCATGATCGCCGCCAACCGCACGGTCATGGACCGCCTGGGCAAGGCCGGCATCCCGGTCATCCAGCGCGTGGTCCGTATCCCCAAGAACTGGCCGGGCATCGTGGAGGTGGCGGGAAGTTTCCGGGAGCGGCTGCCGGCCGAGCCCGACGCCAGGGCATTGTCCAAATTTCTTTTGAAACGTAAAGCCGCGGATCCCCTGCATTTCCCGGACCTGTCCCTGACCATCGTCAAGCTGCTCGGTCCCGGAGAATACGAGATGCTCGAGCCGGGCAAGCCGCCCGTCGGACATTTCGGGCTGGCGGTCTCTGACTATACCCACGCCACCGCGCCTAACCGCCGTTACGTGGACGTGATAATCCAGCGGCTGGTCAAGGCCGTCCTGGCCGGCAGGCCCTGCCCTTATTCCCGCAAGGAACTGGTCGAGCATGCGGCCTGGTGCACGGACCGCGACAAGGCCTCGAAGAAGGTGGAGCGTTTCATGCGCAAGGTGGAGGCCGCGGTCCTGATGCAGGGAAAGGTCGGCCAGACCTTCGATGCCATCGTGACCGGCGCGTCGGAGAAAGGCACCTATGCCCGCCTCATGGACCCGCCGGTGGAAGGGCGGGTCACCCGCGGCCAGGAGCGTCTGTCCGTAGGCCAGCGTGTCCGCTTGCGCCTGATCGACCTCGACCCTTACCAGGGGCATATCGACCTGGCGCGGGTTAGAAGATAATTACAGCTATCGTGAAATGGTAAGGCCGGGTTTTTACGTACCGGCTGTTCCTGACCATGTCAGAGACGAACCCGCAGCGTTTTTTCAAGACATCCCGGATCGACCTGGTGCTGATCGTGTCGGTGGTCGTGGTGGCGTTGGGCGTGGGTGTATGGATAGCGAAAGGGAGCCTCTGGCCGCCCGGCGGGGCATTGAAGGCTTATATCTATCACGACAACCGGTTGATCAAGGCGCTGGACCTGGGCCGGGACGGCAGTTTTGATATTTTAGAAGGCAAGATGAGGGTGCAGGTGAAAGCCCGGGGGATCAGGATAACCTATTCCGATTGCCTGAGGCACATCTGCACGCACACGGGCTGGGTCCGGAACGCCGGACAGACCATCGTTTGCGTACCGAACCACGTGATGATCGAGATCAAGCCGGCCGATCTGGAGGCGTTGGCTTCAACAGAAAAGCGGACCGGATTATAACGTTCCCCTGTCAGGGAATTTATGGGATCAAACAAAATCAAGATAGCGGATCCGGCAGCGGAAGAGCGAATGGAATCTTCCAATGTCCACAAGGTCGCCTTGCTGGTATCGATAGCCTGCGTCCTGCAGATAGCCGAATCCGCCATCCCTCATCCGATACCCGGCCTGCGGTTGGGACTGGCCAACGTCATCACCCTTATAACCATGGTCATGATGGGCTTCAGGGCCGCGATGGAGGTCACGATACTGCGGACGATCCTGGGGGCTCTGGTGATGGGGACTTTCATGTCCCCGACCTTTCTGCTCAGTTTCGGCTCCGGAGTGGTCAGCGTGGCGGTCATGGGGGCCTGTCTGGGGACCCGGAGGCCGGTCCGACGCCACGGCCTGAGCATAGTCGGGATAAGCATACTGGGCGCGCTGGCCCATAACGTGACCCAGCTTTACCTGGCCTATCTGCTTTTGGTTCAGCACCCCGGCATCCTGATGTTCCTGCCCTGGTTGTGCCTGGGCGCCGTCATGACGGGATGGCTGACCGGGATCGTCGCCGGCCGTGTCTGCCTGAACCTTGAGGACTACCGCTCGCTGTTAAAGGAGCCCAGGGGGGATATAGGCCTGGGGCGCGAGGTCCTTCAATTCAGCCACTATGTGGAGGGCCGTTCACCGGTCCACCGGCTGGCGCCGGAATGGAAGATCGCCGGGATATTCCTGCTTTCCCTCGGCGTGCTCGTCATAAATAATTTCTGGTTCTATGCGGGGCTGGGGATCCTTCTGGCCCTGGTCGCCGGGCAGTCGAGGACCCCTTTTGTTTTTCTTTTTTCGACGGTCAGCCGCTGCGCTTTCATGGTGGCGGTCTCTTTCTGGTTCCCGCTGTTCTTTGATTCCGGGTCGCATGTGCTCCTGGATATAGCGTTGGTGCGGATCACTGTCGAAGGGCTGACGGCAGGGGCCTTCTTTGCCTGCCGGATCGTGCTCTTGATCCTGTTCAGCGCTTTACTGGTCCGGACGACTTCGCCGGCCCAGCTGGCACAGGCTTTGGCCAGGTTGCTGGCGCCTTTGAAGCTCCTGGGCATTTCCGGCGAGAGAGTGGCCAAGATCTTTTCCCTGTCCTGGATGGCCATCCCCGTGTTCTGGGATATCGCCAACGAGATAGTCCGCAAGCTGGATATGGGCAGGGCCAGGGGCTGGTCCAGGCTGATACATCTGGCCAGCGACTTCATCACCCGGTTCTATCTGGAAGCTGAAGGCGCGTTCGCCTTGATCAGGATCGAGGCCGGGCTTAAGGTCGCCAGATGAGCTTCCGGAAGTTCGGCACAATCCTTTCCGCAACGATCTTGTTGATAATGCTGGCGTGCTGGTCGACCGGGACCTTGACCCCGCCGCGATCCCCGATGCAGAAAAAGACCCGTTTTTTGATGGACACCTATGTGGCCATCAGCGTGCCCGGCCCCGCGGAGCGGGCGTCCAGCGCGATCGACGCGGCTTTGGACCGCGTGGCCGAGATCGATGCCAAATTCAATGCCTTGAATGATAAAAGTCCGGTTTATTCCTTCAATCACGCAGGCGTTCCCATTGTTGACGAGGAGATACTTTCCCTGGTAAGGCTGGGGCTGCAGATCAGCCGGGATTCACAGGGGGCGTTTGATATGACCGTCGCGCCTTTGTCGGAGTTGTGGGGATTTTACAGCAAGGCGCCGCGGCTCCCGACAGGACAAGAGGTCCGCGATACTCTTAAGGTCGTGGGTTCCCAACACCTTTCGTTCCGGGAAGGGAAGCTGGAAAAAGATCAAGCGGGTGTCCGCATCGACCTGGGCGGTATCGCGAAGGGATATGCCTTAAGCGAAGCGGTGCGGGTATTGAAGTCGCGGGGCGTGAGATCGGCCCTGGTCGATGCCGGCGGGGACATTTACGCGCTGGGAAGGACGGGAGGTCGACAGTGGCGGGTCGGGGTGCGGGACCCGCGCGGCGACGGCCTTTTGGGTTATGTCCCGGCCGAAAACACGGCCGTGATGGGGTCGGGTGATTATGAGCGTTTTTTTATCCAGGACGGCAAAAGGTACCACCATATTTTTGATCCGCGTACCGGTCATCCGACAGAAGGCGTGGCTTCGGTGACGATCATTTACCCGGACCCGGTCGCGGCGCAGGCCTGGGCCAAGATCCCTTTTGTCCTGGGGCCTCAGAAAGGGCTGGAAATGCTGGAAAAGATCCCCGGCATGGAAGCCATTATTATTTTAACGACGGGAGAACGCCTGCATTCGCGCGGAGGGAAGCATGCGCTGCGTTCCTGGGGAGGTCAATGAAGGCGGTCAGGATATGCAAAGGGCGTGATGTCCTTTTCATCCGAATCGGCTTTCGGGCCGATGCCAGGCCTGTGCCGGAATGATCATGCGGATCAAAAGAATTAAAAAGATGGTGACGCGGACCATGATGGTATTATAAATGGCTCTGGCGTTATGGTGCGCAGAGTTTTATGCGGGACGGATGCCGGTATTTTAATTCAATCACGGGGAGATATTTAGTGATGAGGGTTTTTTATCTTTATGCGGTGAGCTTTGTCAGCGCGTTCCTCCTTTTTCAGATCGAATTGATCGTTTCCAAGATCCTGCTGCCCAAGTTCGGGGGCAGTTACTTGGTGTGGGGGGCCTGTGTCGTATTTTTCCAGTGCGTGCTGCTTTTGGGTTATGTCTATGCCCATGCGATGGTACGCGCGGCCGGTATGCACAGGTACAAGGTGTTCCACCTGGTATTGATATTGTCCCCGTTCCTGTTCTTTCCCGGCCGGCCGCTGTCCATTCAGCCAGATGCCGGGCTTGCGATGGTCGCCGGTGTCTTCCTGCAGCTGGTCACAAGCATAGGGCTGGTGTTTTTCGTCCTTTCCACCATAAGCCTGATATCACAGAGCTGGTTGTCCGCTAGCGAATTGCCCCAGCGCAGGAATCCGTATACCCTTTACGCCGTATCCAATATCGGATCGTTCCTGGCCTTGTTGACCTATCCGTTCCTGTTCGAGTATTATTTCGATCTCGACCAGCAGATATTATTCTGGCGTATCGGTTATGTGATCTTTATTCTTATCTATGCGGCGGCTTTCTTCGCTGTCAAGGTGTCTGAAGATGCCGGCCCCGACGATGAGGACGGGACTTCAGAAAGGGCGGATACAGACGAAAGACCGGCTGACGGGGATTGGAAAAACCGGATACGCTGGTTCCTGCTCGCGGCCGCGGGCACTGTCATTTTCCTGGCAGTGACCAACGTCATAACCTATGAGATGGCTCCCTGTCCCTTGCTGTGGGTCGTGCCCTTGGGGATATACCTTCTGTCCTTCGTGCTGGTCTTTCAGGATAAGCCGGCTTACCCTCTCTGGATCATCAACAGGCAGTATATCGTCCTGGGGTTGAGCGCCGTGCTGTTCTTCCTCAGCCGTATGCGCAGTATCCATACCGGGATATTATTCCTCGTCTACACCTTCTTTTTATTCCTGCTTTGCGTGGAATGCCAGCATGAACTTTACCATTCCAGGCCGAAGGGGAAAAAGCGGCTGACAGATTTTTACGTCATCTTGTCTGCGGGAAGCTTTCTGGGAGGGGTGTGGGTCACGTGGGTCGCGCCGCTGATCTTTACTTCACCGTCGGAATACCTTTTCGGCCTCCTGTTAATGTCTTTGGGGCTGGGTTTGAAAGAGAATGCGCGCAGGCGCGAAGGGCTGGTCCCGGCGGGGCTGGTTGTCCTGCTTATCATAGCTTCGCAGTTCGGGTCGCTTCTTTTTGCCGATTATAAATTTGTGGGGATAGCTCTTTTTTCAGCCATTTATTTGTTCGTTTCCCTCAGGTCCGCGGACAAACTGGTGGCGGTGCCGTTCGTTCTAGGCGCGGTCCTGAGCATCGCTCCCTATCTGAACATCCGATATCCCCTCAGAGACGTGGTCTTGGTGAAGAGGAATTATTACGGGATATATTATGTTTCAGTGACCCCGGACAGGTCCCGCCTTTTCATCCACGGCATGACGGTGCATGGCATCCAGCAATTGGACCCGGGGCTGGAGAACGAAACCACCGCGTATTTCCATACGCAGACTCCGGTGGGCAAGTTCTTTACTTCGGCTGATTTCCATCCTGAACGCATAGGGGTGGTCGGCCTGGGCGTGGGGACGCTGGCGGCTTATGGACGGGAAGGCCAGCGGTTCGACTTTTATGAACTGGACCCGGATGTCCAGAAGATCGCGGACAGCCAGTTCACCTTTTTGAGGAATTCAAAAGCCAAGATAAGTTATTTTTACGGCGATGCCCGGATAAATCTTGCGAAGTCGGACGTGCGTTACGATGTCCTGGTGGTCGATGCTTTCAGCGGAGATTCAGTGCCGGCGCATCTGTTGACCACGGAGGCCATCGAGGAATACAGGACGCACTTGAACAACGATGGGATCCTGCTTTTCCATGTTTCCAACCGTTATTTCGATCTCGTTCCGGTCTTGTTCAGCAACGCGCATTCCTTAAAAGCATATGCATTGGTGGATAGCAACCCGCAGAGCGGGATGTGGACTTATGCCTCCACCTGGGTAGCGGTCACCTGGGATAAGGAAAAGAAGGATTCCCTGGCGTCATTGCTGGGCTGGAAAGAAGACGGGAACGGGGTCAATATCAAGAAAATAAGGCCGTGGACCGACGGTTATTCGCATCTCTTTACGGTCTTTAAAAGGCGGGAATATTTAGGGTTCTAAGATCTTTTTGGCGGAGCTTTATCTTTTCCAGGGAGAATTTTTTAACATTTCTGCTTTTTCTGCCAATCGTTATCTTGTAGACTAAAGTCGGATCGTTATCAAAATGCGGAACTCGGAGTATGCCAAAAGAATTCGATATTAAAGTTTTGAACGCCAAGTTTATCGGTGCGGTGGACAGTGTTTTTGAACGGATGCTCCATGTGAAACCCGGAGCCGAACCGGTAGTGGCCGAGAAGGATATCATAGAATTCGAGAGCCGCATGCGCCTTTTCCCGATGGAGAAGTTCAACGGGCCGTGCTATATAGGTGTCATTAATTACTATCTCGCGGAAAAGGACATGAACGAGGGCCGCGCTGTCGGCACTTTCGTGTTCTACATAAAGGAAGAATGCGCCGAAAGATTGCTTAAGGCTTTCAACCGTTCCATTAAGGACGCCGAGCATGAGGAAATATTGCTGGACGTCGTGGGCGAGTTCGCTCAAATTATTGCTAAAGATGTGAAGAACGATCTGGCTGATATGGGATACGCTGACCTGTTGATCTCTTCTCCGCAGAAATACAAGAATCATGTTCTCGACGGGGCCCCGTTCGACTATGAGCTTTACCAGAAACAGGAGATAACATTTTCTTTTTGGGGGCAAAAATCGGTTGTACTCGACGTGTGCATGGGGCATGTGCCGCTTAAAAGCAGATAGTCTGTAAGTTGGTATCGGATATTCTCGCGGTCAATTATTCAGCCATTGACCTTGATAAGTGATGCTGGCGGGAGCCCCCGATAAACAGCCGTCTGGAAAATTTCAACGCTCAGATGCGGATGGGATACATTTAATAAGTAAAGGGTACGATCATGTCGATATTTTACAATCCTCAGACCAAAAAGCCTCGTTTGTGGACTTTTTTGGTTTTTTTCCTGGTAACGGCTCTGGTCTTTCTTGGCGTTTACCTTTACGGTGATCACAAAGCAAAGGGAATGCCATCGGAAGAACCGAAGAATACGATTTTTGAAGATAGCGAGTAATAATACGTCTTTTTCTAATTCTTCTGAATTATGTTGACCGCTTTCTTTCCAATAATAATATAAAGATGAAGGTTCAAACAGGGTTCGCTGTGCTTTATTTATGTGGCAGTTCAACGGTCGTGGATAGTTCTTGGACCATGACTCTGCAAACGGACCCGTAGTTAAGGGGGGTGTGTTATGACGGGCGATCAAGCTCAAGAAAAAGAACGTCGCAAATATGTCCGCATAAGCGAGGAAGATCTGATTGTTTGCGACCCGTTCGGGGCCGGGGCATTTCAGCAGCAGCAGTCGGGCGAGAAGCTTTATGCCTTTACCAAAAATTTGGGCGAAGGGGGCATTCTGTTCGAGTCAGATGTTTTTTTTGAAATGGGCTCCATGCTGAAATTGGAGATCGATATACCGGGTTGGGAAAAATACAAGTCCGAATTTTGTAAAGGAGAGACGATGCCCGGGGGTAAGCCTTTCGTTGTCTTGGGGAAAGTGGTCCGGGTCGAGGACATAGGCGGCGGCAGGTACGACATCGGCGTGGTCTTTATTGCCGTGGACGGAGGGCAGAAACTCGCATTGCATAAGTATGTCGAACAGGCAGGGAAAAATAAAAACAAAGGGGCCTGAGATCTAAAACAAAGGGAGGGATCGGCCATGGAGAAATTCTTAAGAAGGTTAGTGGCGTTCTTTGTCGTTACGGCTTTAACGGGTTGGCTGGCGCTCCCGGCTTCGGCTGAAGTTACTTTGGATGACCTGCTGAAACGCGTTGAGGCTCTTGAACGGGAGAACGCTAATCTGCGGGCTGAGATAATGGAGCTTAAGGACAAGCAGGAGGCTGTCCCGGCCGCACCGGTAGCCGCGGCTCCGGTGAATGCCCTCAAGACCAAACACGAAATCGAGCTTTACGGTTTCATAATGGCGCAGGGTTCTTATTCGACCTCCGACATGGCCAGCAGCAACGCTCCTTCGGTAGCCCCAAAGGAGACCGGTACCAACGGGGACCAGGATGAGTTCAATATGGCTGGTAACGACACGCGTCTGGGATTGAATTATAAAGGCCCGGAATTGGATGATGGAGGAAAGCTCAGCGGCAAGGTCGAGCTGGACTTCGCCAATAGCCAGACCGCCACGTACACTCCGAGATTAAGGCATGCGTATCTCCAGCTGGATTTTGAGAATTGGGCTATCAATGCCGGCCAGAATTGGGATATTTTTGCCCCGCTGAACCCTAACACAATGAACCCCGCGCTCATGTGGCGGCAGGGCAATGTGGGCTTCCGTCACCCGCAGGCCCATATCGTTAACAAGTGGGGGGAGGTTCTCGGAGGCAAACTGACAACCAAGACGGGTATCCTTGATTCGGATGATACTACCAACGAGAATTCCGGCATACCGGTCTTGGCCGAGTACATAGGTTATGAGGCCGAAATCCTGGGGATGCCGGCTACTTTCGGCGTAAGTGGGCTGTGGGGTGAGGTGGAGACGCAGGGAGCCACTGACCACTCCTTGTGGGCCGTAGCCGTCGGAATGACGCTTAAGATGACCGATTGGCTGGCTTTTAAGGCAGAAGGGTTCAGCGGTGCAAAGTTGGATGATTTCCTGGGTGGTAGTTCAATAGGTATGACGACTTATCTCGCAAGCGGCGTTGATAAAAAACCGCTCAGGGTGAAGGGCGGTTTCGCTGAATTGACATATAATCCGATAAAGAAAGTGGAAATGAATTTCGGGGCCGGCATTGACATGGTCAATGACGACGCTTTTATTAATCCGGTCGCGGACCCGGCAGTGGCGGGCTCAACATCAGATGCCTCCAATGTGTACGAATACAACGCAACTGCCTATTCGAATATCAAGTACAACCTGAGCAAGGAATTGCAGGTAGCGGTTGAGTATCAGTATTTCCAGACCGAGTGGGTTGACGGCAGCGAAGGCGATGCGAACAGAGTAATGTCAGCGGTTATTTACAAGTTCTAGGATCTTTTTCTCTTCCCCTGGCCGGCCGGTGATGCCCGGCCAGGGGGCGGGTCTGATGGAAATGTTGAGTGGCATGAGCCTGGGGTGGCCCAGCTTTCCTGCCAATAATATATTGTCAGCATTGTTATCTTTTTCGTTTTTGTTTGGCTTGCCGAATAAAATATGCAACATGCAATCCTTCTTATCTCTTGCCCTGATCAAAAAGGCATAACGGCGGCCGTCACCGACTTTGTCTTTCGTCGCGGCGGTAATATTGTCGACGCTGATCAGCATACGGACACCGAGGCGAAGATGTTCTTTATGCGGATCAAATGGGAGCTGGAAGGCTTTGCGGTCCCTCGGGAGAATATAGGCGGTGAATTCGTTAGCGTGGCCAGGCATTTTGATATGACTTGGGAGCTGCATTTTGATGACGATGTCGCCCGCGTGGCGGTCTTTGTTTCCAAGCATCTGCATTGTTTGCATGACCTTCTGTTCCGCCATAAGTCGGGGCAATTGCCGTGTTCTATTGACCTGGTGGTAAGTAACCACCGTGATGCCGAAACGATGGCCAGGCAGTGGGGAGTTGAGTTCTTGCATGTGCCTGTCAGCGCTGATAAGAAGGAAGAAGCCGAAGGGCGGCAGCTACCGGCCCTGCGGGAAAAAAAGATCGACTGCGTGATCTTGGCCAGATACCACCAGATATTATCAGCCGGTTTTATCGAGCTTTATCGGAATCGGATCATAAATATCCATCATTCTTTTCTGCCGGCTTTCGCGGGGGCCAGCCCCTATTCTCAGGCATATCGCAAGGGGGTGAAGATCATCGGGGCCACCAGCCATTATGTGGTGGAAGCCCTGGACGAAGGGCCCATAATTGAACAGGATACGGCCCGGGTCAGCCATAAGCATTCCGTCGACGACATGGTCATGATAGGGCAGGACCTGGAACGCATCGTTCTTTATCGGGCGGTCCGATGGCATCTTGAGCATAAGATCCTGTGCTGCGGCAACAAGACGGTGGTGTTCGATTAATTTTTTTTGTATTTTGGTCGAAGCCTGTGGTCAGTTGTGCTAAACTGTTTTTGTTTAATCAAACTGCAAAGGAGCATGCTTTGAAATCTTTTCCGAAAGTTAAAGTCCAATCGCTCGAGAAATCGTCGATTGTGGTGAAGTTCCATGTGCTGTTCGTGCTCTTGACCATTGCGCCCTTAGGGGTTTTGATGTATTTATATTTGCAGCTTTCCGGCAAGGGGTTCATTGAGCTAAGCGCAGATGAGCTTAATACCACGCTCATATTTGTCGTGCTCGGGATATTGGCCGGATACGTATCGATGCGTATAATGCTGACCAACCTGGTCGACGTCACGAACACTACTGCGGAGAGGCTCCGCGAGGTCATGGGGCCGGAGAAGATCCAGGAATTCCTTAAGGGTGATGAGAACGAGATAGCGGTCCTGGCGCGGACTTTCAATGAAATAACTTCCAGGCTGGAAGAGAATGTGCAGAGTTTGGAAATGACAAAAAGAACGCTGCAATCGGTTCTGACCCGTGTGGGACAAGGCATATCGAATCTCCGCAATATTGATACCTTCTTCGATCTGATAGTTGAAACGGTAACGGAAGCCTTGGCTGGGAGAAAAGGTTTTATTCTCCTGGTGGACGCCTCCCAGAACGAACTTTTTGTTAAGACAGTATATGGCATGTCTTCAAGGGTGTTTGACAAGCAATCTTTTTCCATAGAGAGAAGCCCGTTCGCTCCGGTATTTACAACGCGTTCGGCCTTGATCATCCCTAAGATACAGTACCTTAACAATAATGAGGCCACACAGCAGGATGTTTTTGATTATCCTCTGATCTGTGCGCCTCTTTTACTGCGCGATCAGGCGGTCGGTGTCATTGCTGTCTCCGGTCGTAAAGTCGGTTCCTCCTTCCAGGAAGAAGAGATGGTCCTGCTTATGAACCTGGCCACGCAGACGGCAGTGGCTCTGGAGAATTCTAAGCTTAACCAGGATGCCGACAGGACCTACTTCGAGACACTGGCGGCTTTGGCCATGGCAGTCGAGGCCAAGGATGCCTATTCTCGGGGGCATTTGGACCGCGTCGGTAATTTAGCTGTCGGTATCGCACAGCATATGGGCATGCCGCCGCATGAGGTCGGGTACCTTCGTGATGCGGCCAGGATTCATGATGTGGGCAAGATCGGTGTCACGGATGATGTCCTGGCCAAACCAGCTCCGCTGAGCCCGCAGGAATGGGTTATGATGAAAAGACATCCGGAGATAGGCGAGAGTATTATAAAGCCTATTACTTCATTGCATCCTCTTTGCGATATCGTAAGGCATCATCACGAGAAACTTGACGGATCGGGCTATCCTGATGGCCTTAAAGATGAGCAAATAGCATTGCCGGTGCGTATCTTGGCAGTGGCGGATATTTATGACGCCTTGACCACAGATCGCCCGTATCGTAAGGCTATGGTGCATCCTGAAGCTGTTAACGTTATGCGCGGTATGGTCGGCAAGATCGATCAAAAGGTGGTTGATGCTTTGTTGGAGATCCTGGCAAAGAGTTGATCCTTTGCATCATCTCTAAAAAGATATTTACACCCTCCAAAATTCATGTATCATAATTCAAATCTTTTATACTAATATTATTATATATCTCCAAGTTATATATTTAAATGTTTTGCCATCGAATCGACATAGTCGACAGACTTTTTAAGCTGGTCTTTATGGCCAAGATTTTGTGATAAATTTTGCCCCGCGTATTTTGTCGCGGGTTTTTTGTTTTCGGCCTGGAGGGCCAAGATCGGCCACGACCTTATGTTGCGTGGCCGTATGATAATAATACGTGTTTGAAACAAGCTTATACAGAAAGAGGAATTGCCATGGGACGCAAGCAGATCACTATTGACGGGAATGAAGCCGCAGCATATGTCGCATATAGATGCAGCGACGTTATGGCCATTTATCCTATAACCCCCTCATCCCCGATGGGCGAGTTCGCAGATGAATGGACCTCGTATGGGATCAAGAATATCTGGGGTGCGGTCCCTCTCATACAGGAAATGCAATCCGAAGGCGGCGCTGCCGGGACGGTGCATGGTGCTTTGCAGGCCGGAGCTATGACAACTACCTTTACCGCCTCCCAAGGCCTTTTGCTTAAGATCCCCAACATGTACAAAATAGCTGGGGAACTGACCCCGGCCGTTTTTCATGTATCCGCTCGTTCGTTAGCCGCCCAGGCGTTATCCATATTCGGGGACCATTCTGACGTGATGGCTGCCCGGCAGACCGGTTTCGCGCTTCTGGCATCAAATAGCGTGCAGGAAGTAATGGATTCGGCTCTTATTTCATATGCGGCCACGCTTGAAAGCCGTGTTCCGTTCCTGCATTTCTTCGACGGTTTCCGCACTTCACACGAAGTCGCCAAGATAGAACTGTTGGCGGACGAAGACATCATGGCTATGATCGACGAAGATCTTATTATTGAACATCGCAAGCGGGCTTTGACTCCCGATGCGCCTGTGATACGAGGAACGGCCCAGAATCCGGATGTTTATTTCCAGGGACGAGAGGCGGTAAACCCGTTTTATATCAAGTGCCCGGATATCGTCCAGTCTGCCATGGACAAGTTCGCCAAGATAGTCGGCCGCCAGTACAGATTATTTGATTATTACGGCGCTGCCGATGCCGAACGGGTTATAGTCATTATGGGATCCGGATGCGAGACCACGCAGACAACGGCAGATTACCTGATCAAGAAAGGGGAGAAAGTCGGCGTTCTTAAGGTGCGGCTTTACCGACCTTTCTCAATGAAACATTTTATTGCGGCTTTGCCCGGATCAGCCAAGTCTTTGGCGGTGCTGGATCGGACCAAAGAGCCTGGTTCGGCCGGGGAGCCGCTTTATCAGGATGTGATCAACGCTCTCTTTGAAGCTCAGCAGGAAGGGCAGATCAAGGCGGTCCCGAAGGTCATAGGAGGACGCTACGGATTATCCTCTAAGGATTTCACCCCGGCCATGGCCAAAGCGGTTTTCGATGAGATGAAGAAACCCGCTGCCAAGAACCATTTTACCGTCGGGATAATCGATGACGTGGCACATACCAGCTTGGAAGTCGACGATCGGTTTGTCATCGAGGACCCGCAGGGCAAATGCAGCTTGTTCTTCGGCCTCGGGGCAGACGGCACGGTCGGAGCGAACAAGGCAACTATCAAGATCATCGGCGAGAATACCCCCAATCACGCTCAGGGATATTTCGTTTATGACTCCAAGAAGTCCGGTTCGATGACGGTATCGCATCTTCGTTTCGGCCCCAATCCTATACATGCCCCTTATCTCGTCGGCAGGGCCAATTTCATAGGGTGTCACCAGTTCGTATTCCTGGAGAGGTATGATATTCTCCAGGACGCAGCCGATGGCGCTGTCTTCCTGTTGAACAGCCAATTCGGAGCCGACAAGGTCTGGAACGAACTGCCGCGGATCACTCAGGAGGCCATAATCCAGAAGCGGTTGAAGTTCTATGTCATCGATGCCTATTCCGTAGCCAACGAGACCGGTATGGGCGGCCGGATCAATACTATCATGCAGACCTGCTTCTTCGCCATCTCCGGCGTGCTCCCTAAAGATGAGGCCATCGAACAGATCAAGAAGTCCATTCGGAAGTCATACGGCAAGAAGGGAGAGGACGTGGTCCAGCAGAATTTCAAGGCCGTCGACACCACCCTTGCCAACTTGCACGAGGTCAAAGTGCCGGCGGCGGTTACCAGCAAAGTCGAGCTCAAGTCTCCCGTCTCTGGCAACCCGACCGAGTTCGTAAAGTGCATAACGGCGGAAATAATCGCCGGACGGGGGGACAAGCTGCCCGTTAGCAAAATGCCTTTTGACGGTACTTTTCCGACGGCTACCAGCCAATATGAGAAGCGCTGTGTGGCTTTGGAATGCCCGGAATGGGACCCGGAAACGTGCATCCAGTGCGGCAAATGCGTTATGGTATGCCCGCATGCGGTGATCCGTTCCAAGGTTATAAGCGAGGCTGATCTCAAGGATGCTCCGGGATCATTTGTTACCGCCCCCTCGAAGGACAAGGAATTCGCCGGCATGAAGTTCCGCATCCAGATAGCGGCCGAGGATTGTACCGGATGCGGAGTGTGCGTATCGGCTTGCCCGGCGAAGAACAAAAAAGACCCGACCCGCAAGGCCATCAACATGACTCCGATAATGCCCATCCGCGCCCGCGAGGCCAAGAACTGGGATTTCTTCATGAGCCTTCCGGATATCGACCGCTTGAAGGTAAAACAGGGCGCTGTGCGCGGGTTGCAATATTTGCGGCCTTTGTTTGAATTCTCCGGCGCCTGCGCTGGCTGTGGCGAGACGCCATATATAAAACTTCTTACCCAGCTTTTCGGTGACCGGGCGCTCATAGCCAATGCTACCGGGTGTACTTCGATCTATGGCGGGAATTTGCCTACAACTCCGTATGCTCAGAATGCCGAAGGGCGCGGCCCGGCGTGGTCCAATTCGCTCTTCGAGGACAACGCTGAATTCGGGCTGGGTTTCAGGCTTTCCATCGACTATAAGATCGAGTGCGCATCGATGTTATTAAAGAAGCTCGAACCTCAGCTGGGCGGACAGCTGGTCAATGATGTGCTGGAAGCCCAACAGGCCGATGAAATGGGCATCTTCCAGCAGCGTGAGCGCATAAAGGCCATCAAGGACAAGCTCAAAGGAGTTAAGACAACGGACGCCAGACATCTGCTATCTCTCGTGGATTATCTGGCGAAGAAGAGCGTGTGGATCGTCGGCGGTGACGGATGGGCTTACGACATAGGGTTCGGTGGCCTGGACCATGTCCTGTCCGTCGGCCGGAATGTTAACGTCCTTGTTCTGGATACCGAAGTATATTCGAATACCGGAGGACAGGCCTCAAAGGCGACCCCCCGGGCCGCGGTGGCCAAGTTCGCTGCCTCGGGTAAACAAATGCCGAAAAAGGACCTGGCGCGTATTATTATGACCTATGGTCATGTCTACGTCGCTGCGGTAGCATTGGGGGCCAAAGACGACCAGACGGTAAAGGCTTTCATCGAGGCGGAGAAATATCCCGGCGCATCTTTGATCATCGCCTATAGCCATTGCATCGCGCATGGCATTAACATGTCGGGTGGCCTGGGAGAACAGAAGGCAGCGGTGGATTCGGGCTATTGGCCGCTGTTCCGTTATAATCCAGAGCTCATCAAGGAAGGCAAGAACCCTTTGACCCTTGATTCGGCCGCGCCTAAGATGGATTTCCGCGACTATGCGTACCGGCAGACCCGCTTCAAGATGCTGACCAAGAGCAAACCGGAAGAGGCCGAGCGTTTGGTTCAGCTTGCCCAGGCCGACGTGAACCAGCGTTGGGCGATATATGAGGCTCTGGCGGCGAACGCCGCTGCCCTGGGGGTAAAAGTATAATATCCGGCGCTTAATGATCGCTTAAAGTGGTCCCATGTATTTTGCTGCCAAAGCAACATGCCAAGAAGGCGTGGTGCCTAACATATAAAATGAAAGGTTCTTTTATGTCTTCTAACAGCCCCAGTGTGACCGGAGGATCCGATCTCGATCCGCGTATGAAAATACAGAACCTGAAGAAGGTTTTTAATCCCAGGAGTATCGCTATTGTCGGCGCTTCCTCTGAGCCGAGTAAAGTGGGATACCAGATACTGAATAATGTCATAAAGAACGGTTACAAGGGGAAGGTCTATCCGATCAACAAGAAAGCGACGGAGATATTGGGCACACCCTGTTTCCCGTCAGTGTCGGATGTGCCGTCCGATATCGATTTCGCCGTGATAGCGGTGCCGGCCCCGATGGTGGAAGGGGTGCTGAAGGATTGCATCCAGAAGAACGTCAAAGGCACCGTGATAATAACCTCGGGTTTCTCTGAGATAGGCAAGAAAGCGGAAGAGCAAAGGCTGAAGGACTTGGCCGACGAGCATGATGTGGCTTTGTTGGGCCCCAACACCTTCGGCTTTGTTTATACGCCTTCCGATCTGAATGCCAGTTTCGGCCCGCAAAAAATAGCACCGGGCAAGATAGCCTTTGTTTCCCAGAGCGGTGCATTGGCTATCTCGCTTATGGGATGGACCATGATGGAGAAGATCGGGCTGGCTTCTGTGGTTAGCCTGGGCAACAAGGCGGATATAGGAGAAAAAGAGCTTATCGAGTATTTTAACGATGATCCCAACGTGGGCGTCGTTCTCATTTATATGGAAGGTATTAAAGACGGCCGCAAGTTCATGACCACCAGGATCAAAAAGCCGGTCGTGGTGCTCAAGTCCGGTTCCTCTTCGCGAGGCGCACAGGCCGCGGCATCCCATACGGGGTCCCTGTCGGGTTCCGACAAGATCTATACCGCAGCTTTCAACCAACTGGGCATGATGCGGGCCAAGACCTTTACTCAGGCTTTTGCCGCTTCCTCGGTTCTGACTTTACCTGTACCGATGGGGGAAGACGTTGTTATCATCACCAACGGCGGAGGTATCGGTGTAAGTGCCACCGATGAATGCGAAATATGCGGTATCAAGCTGCTGGATGAACCGGCATGGTTAGAGGAGAAGTTCCGTCCGACCATGCCTGAATTCGGCAGTACCAAGAACCCGGTCGATGTTACCGGCGGCGGGGGATGTGACAGCTACCGCAAGGCAGTGCATATCGGACTGGCTGAAGATAAAGTCAACGCCCTGATCGTTCTGTACTGTGAAACAGCGGTGACCGATCCGGTCCAGGTAGCCAGGGCCATTGTGGAGGAATATAATGCGGTCAAGCGCAATAAGCCCATAGTGGTGACGATGGTGGGCGGCGAGCGTTCCCGTCAAGCTATACAGATACTCAATGAGAACCAGATCCCGGCCATGACCGAAGTGCGCGAGGCGGTGGCCGGCCTCAAGTCCCTTTACGTCTGGAAAGAAATATCTGCCCGGCCTAAAGACAAGGTCCGATCATCAGAGATCCCGCCCAAAGCGCTGGAGATCATCGAAGCCATCCGTTCGGAAGGGCGTAATTACCTGTTGGAACATGAATCGCGCCAGGTCCTGGAGCTTTGTGGAGTGCCGATGCCTAAATGGGGTTTCGCCGCTACGGCCGATGAGGCTGTCAAGGTCGCGACAGCAAAACAGATGTTCCCTTTGGCCATGAAGATCACTTCGGTCGACATCATTCACAAGAGCGATGTGGGAGGGGTCTTATTGGGCATCAAGGATGCCGATGACCTGAAGGAGAAGTTCGAACTGATGATGACCACTGTCAAAAAGAACGCGCCCAAAGCTAAACTGCTGGGGGTGAACTTATGCCAGATGGTGGAGGGAGTCCAGTGCATTGTAGGCCTGAACAAGGATCCGCAGTTCGGGCCAGCGGTCATGTTCGGTCTGGGCGGAGTCCTGGTGGAAGTCTTGAAGGACGTAACTTTCCGCATTGTGCCCTTCAGTGAGGCAGAAGCCCAGCGCATGCTGGGTGAGATCAAGGCCAATAGGATACTTGATGGTTACCGCGGACAGGGTACGCATAAGGAATCGATAATAAAGGCACTGATGGCTATCCAGAAAATAGCCGAGCATGTGAAAGAAGTGGATATTAATCCGCTTATCACCAACAAGGACGGCTCGTTTGCCGTTGACGCGAGGATCATAATCTAGCGCATATCCTCAGTTAGTATCGGATAACATAAGTGAGTGCCCACAAAGCTCAGGGAGTGAAAATGGATGCATTGACGGCGATCTTGGAACGGAGGAGCATCAGGCGATACACGGGGGCAAATGTCAGCCGCGAACAACTTTTGACTTTGGTGCGTGCTGGAATGGCGGCGCCTACTTCCCGGGATACGCGTCATTTCGTTTTTATCGTTGTCGACGACAAAACGCTTATACAGAAATTATCCGATGGCCTTCCATATGCGAAGATGCTTGTAACCGCTAATCATGCGATAATAGTTGCCAGCGATATGGCCGTAGCGCATGGGGGATCCAGTACCGATTATTGGGTCCAAGATTGTTCGGCGGCGGCAGAGAATATTCTGGTAGCTGCAAAAGCCTTGGGAATAGGGACCTGTTGGACTGCCGCCCATCCCCGCCCGGAACGGGTGGCTTTGGTAAAGGAATTGCTTGATATGCCGGAGAATGTTACGCCTTTATGCGTTATAGCTGTTGGTATCCCCACGGGGGAAGACAAGCCCCGCGATAAGTACGACCCTTCCAGGGTTTTCTGGAATGGCTGGGGAAGATCCGTCAAATAGTTAAATACGGAGGAAAAATTATGAAGGCTGAATTGAGAGAAAGGTTTGCAAGTTATAAAGCCGGAAAGCCGATAAAGGGAACCGAGACTGAAAAGAACCTATTGAAGTCTTTTGCCGGTGAGTCCCAGGCCATGAACCGCTACACCATGTTCGCCGAGAAGGCCAAGGAGGACGGTTTTAACCAGATCGCCGCCATATTTCAAGAGACCGCCCATAATGAAAAGCATCACGCGCAGATATTCTTTTCCTTCCTGGAAGGCGGGATGCTGGAGATCGCCGCGGCTTATCCGGCCGGTATCGTTGGCACGACTTTTGATAATCTTTTGGCAGCGGCGGAAGGTGAGCACGAAGAATCGTCGATGCTTTATCCTCACTTTGCAGATGTGGCAGAAAAGGAAGGTTTTATAAAGATCGCTAACCAGTTCAGGATGGTGGCGAAGATAGAGAAAGAACATGAGGCTCGCTACAGGAAGCTGGCCGATAATGTAAAGAACGAAAAAGTTTTCTCCAAAGATGACGAGGTCTTCTGGATCTGCCGTGAATGCGGTCATATACATAAAGGAAAGCAGCCTCCGAAGGCATGCCCGACCTGTCAGTATCCTCAGGCTGTCTTTGAGCTGCGCGCAATAAATTATTGATTTCCGGAGGTCTTCACCTGTTCGGAGGAGACATTCAGGGGCGCTATTAGTAATATTTTAGGAGAGGTGGCCGAGTGGTTTAAGGCGCACGCCTGGAGAGCGTGTGGTCGCAGAAATGTGGCTCCAGGGTTCGAATCCCTGCCTCTCCG
>CAYTIW010000021.1:0-34178 GCA_964438075.1 uncultured Planctomycetales bacterium | reverse complement strand
AAACTTTAACTGCTTATCGCTCACCAGGTTCGGGAGACCTGGCACTATTATTATGGCACTATTATTAATAAATGTCCCTTGTAGCAACTTCCAAGAAGCCTAGCTGAAAACGCCCAAGATCCAATCGCCATACCCGAGCAAATAATACTTGATAGACGGAATTGTAAAGAATGTCGAAAAGTGTCATGAAAAGATTGTTGATGGTTGCAAAATATAGAATATAGATTATCTTTAAACGCAATTTTATATCTTCTCGAAAATTACGTTCGTTGGTCGGATTTCCAAAATTCGCTCTTTCAACTCATCCACTATGATTATATGTGTAGTTGTAGAAAGAAAAAATATTTTATCACCTTTCCACATTTCATGTGTCATATAAAGTTTTCTGGTTGATTTATCGATTTCTTTCCTTTTGCAGCCTGAACATATTCGTATCGGCTCCCCTCCTGGAGAATATTTAGATTTCTTTTTCACGATGATTTCAAAATAAGGCCCAATTTGTGAAATATCTTTATTAATTGACACTTTATTAATAATATCCTCTGGTTCACCCGTTGTTGGCATAGGAGGTCGAATCTTAGAATTTTTCTTCCCAATCTTACGCAAAACAACAGGACAAACAATGATATCGTTAGAACAATACTTAATTAATACATCTTTAATCCGTTCAGATACGACTAAACTAGATACGGATGCCCAAAGAAAATCGGCAACTGGACGAGAAGGCACATCAAGAAAACATGGCTGGAATTGATCCCCAGGGCGCAGACCAACATAAGGATGTGAACACATAGACAATGCAGCCATAACTTCTTTCTGAAGGCTTGCGTGATGGAGCCGATCAATTGGCCATACATTGGTTATGTTCTTATGATGACGTAATTGATCTGGGCAATTAAACGGAAGTACCCTCATTCCTCCCCATGTTTCCCCACACATATCGCATTTAACACCTGGGAGACTAAAAGGATGTTCTAATAACCCGTTAATAAATGAACAATGATAGTCGGATTTATAATTAGGCTCAGTAATACGCCAAAAAAACATACCGTTTACCTGTTAAATATTATTTATATAAGATTATTCTCTATATGCGAAAATCATTCCTCATCTTATCAAGTTGCTGTAAAATTTCAAAAGCTGTTGCGTCTTCGTTATTTTTCTGATAATTTCTCCATATTTTATTCCAATTATTTTTGCCTGTATGAATTCCTCCAGGTTATGAGCCTGAATGGCTATAACATAACCCCATGGAGGATAATTACTTGTAACACGCCATCAAGAAATGTGCCGAATTTGTGCCAATAATATGGGGCCGAAATCCAATAATGACTACCTGCTGGACACAACGCGCTTAAGCAGGACCATTCTATCCACCTTCTTTATGACCTTCCAGTCCGGGTCACTGAAAAAGGCCCGGATGCGTTCCATTTCGCTCTCCTTGCCCGACCTAATGGTTTTAAGATACCACGGGTCATCCAGGTCAACCAGCGCATAGCTCACCCGCTCTGACAAGGTAAAGCTTTTATCGGTATTCAATTCGCTTTTCCCCATCTTTTGGGGGTCGTTAAAATCGTCGGAGTAGAGTTTGTGGAACGAATATACCTCCGGCCTCGTAGAAAGCGGGGCCAGGAATCGGAACGTGGCGATCACGGGGGCATCCGCGGGGATTTCTTTGATCATTTTCCAAACCTCGGAGGCTTGCGACGGCTCAAGCACGAGCCATCTACCGGCCATCGCCTTCCGGTAGGTAAAAAGCACCGGCAAGGAAACGACCAGCAAGAATATTACCAGAGGGAAAGCCCCTTTTTCCAGCATCCTGATGCCCTTGATTTTGGCCAGGGTTTCCATGAACGCAAAGAATATGAACGGTATCATCGTCGGGGCATAATGATAAAAGATGGTATGCTCGGACATGCTGCTGGAACACATGTGCTGTAACAATAGCGGCAACATCATCAGGAGGGCCAGCGGAGAACAAAGCGCCGGGATCAAAAGATAACTGAACAGATCTCCCAGGAACTTCAGGTTCACTGGCATTGTAATAACTTTATATAACCAAAGCGGGTGCCGTACCGGGGTAAGAAGGATATCCTGAACATTATTCCCCAGTTTGGCATAGCGGACGGTAAAGGCATGCTGTTCCAGTCCTCGAAAATACGGTATCAAAAAGACAACTAAAGAAATAAAGACCGCCGCACACGCAATAGTAAAGATGATAAGCTTTTTTCTTTCCCCCTTCCCGGCTACAAACAGCGCCCGGACGCCGAAAGCCGCTGCGATGAGGACCATGTTCTCCTTGATCAGCATCAGAAAGACCGCCCAGAACATCATCCTCCGGAGATCCCTCTTATGCAACGCCCGGAACATGAGCACTATAAAGAGCGGCGCGAACGCCTCCGGGTTGAATTCATACAACAGGCCGAAAAGGTTGCCCGGGAACAGCAAATACATGAGCATGATAAAGATCGCAGTATTGGCACCCCCGAGCCGTTCTTCAGCCGCCCGGTAGATAAAATAGGCCGCGGCACAAAAGGCAGCCAGTTTCAGAACGATCAGCGTTAACGGTGAAGGGAAAAGATAAAAGAACGGCAGGACGAAGATATGTATGAAATAGGAATGGTCGCCGAAGAAGTTGATGCCTACGAGCGGGACGAACTGGTCGCCGCGCAGTAATTCCCAGGAGGCCTGGCTGAAAAAGGCCAGGTCCCAGTCATAATAACCCAGCAGATAATATTTGAGAAACAAGACCGACAGGAAGGTCAGGAAGAAACCCAGTAATATTAACAATAATCGCATATTATGCCTGTCCTTAAGGTCGAACGCCCTCGTGATCCAGCAACAGCTTATTCTTACACTTCTAAGCGACGTTGGCAACGGCTTCCCGGGGCCGCTTCAGGCTGTGCCCGGGGTCTTCCGCCACGGTCCTCCCCAGCGAACGGAGCATGGCCCCGACGCAGGTAGCGCATTCGGCCGGCTGTTCCCCCAGGCAGATCTTATTGGGATATAACTGATACAGCCCGCGGTAACGGGTGGGCGTGACGTTAGGCATGAGCACGTTGGCCCCGCAGCAGAGCGCCTTCTGCCGCCCCTGGGGGTCGATCGAGCCCATGGCCGTTGTCGCCGGGATATGCGTGTTCCTGGTCACGATGCGGATCAGGGCCACGGCCTTGAGCGTCAGTTCCAGGGTCCCGCTGGGGGCATCTTTCAAAGGCGTCAGCGGGTTGGCGATGAAAGGCCCGATGCCGACCATGTCCAGGTCCAGCTCCCGCATCAGGAGGATATCGTCGGCGATCATCTCCGCGGTCTGCCCGGGCAGCCCGACCATGATGCCGGACCCGACCTGGTAGCCCAGCTCGCGCAGCCAGCGCAGGCAGCGCAGCCGTTCGGGATAGGAAGAGTCGGGCTTGAGCTGCCGGAACAATCCCTCCGACGAAGTCTCGAAACGCAAAAGGTAGCGGTCGGCGCCGGCCTCTTTCAGGGCCGCGTACTCGTCATAGGTCTTCTCCCCGAGGGACAAGGTGACGGCCAGGCCCAAAGCGGACTTGATGCGCCGCACCAGACCGCACATATCTTCCAGGCCGTAGCGGTCGTTCTCGCCGGACTGCAGGACCACGCTCCGGTAACCCGAACGCGCGGCCCCGGCGGCCGCTTCAAATATCTCCTCCGGCCCCATGCGGTAGCGCTCCAGCTCCCGGTTGCTCCGGCGCAGGCCGCAGTACAGGCAGTCCCGGCCGCAGCAGTTGGAGAACTCGACCAGCCCGCGCAGGTGCACGGCGTCCCCGCAGTGCAGTCTGCGCACGCGGTCGGCCTCGCCGAAAAGCGCGGCGGTCCGCTCGTCCTGCAGCTGTTCGATCATCTCCTGCCTGGTCACGGCTGTTCCCTCCCGTTCATGACCCCCGTCAAAGATAAAGGTCCCGCTCGCCTTTCTTGATGCGCTCGTGGTACTGCAGGAAGATGTCCAGCGCCTGCGGGTTCTTCTCTCTTATCTGCGCGACCTCCCGGTCGATGACCGGCTGCGCCGCGCGCCGGGTCTCCTCGCTGGCAAAGTCGTCCAGCCATTCCTGGAAGGTCAAGACCGCGTTCAGCTTGCAGAACTTGCCCTCGGCCCCGCTGCGCAGAAGGTCCATGATGCACTTGCCCGTGCGCCCGCAACGGTAACCGGCGGTGCAGAAGGAGGTGATGAAGCCCATCCGGGCCAGGTCGCGGACCAGATCGTCGAGCGAACGGGTGTCGCCCAAGATGAACTGCTGGCGGTCCTCGGCCTGGCCCGCGTCCGCGTCGGAGTAACCGCCGATGGCGATATGCGATGAGGCGTCCATCTGCGTGACGCCCAGGCGGACCGCCAGGTCGCGGACCTCCGCCTTCTCCCGGGCGGTGATGATCATCCCCGTGTAGGGGACCGCCAGGCGGATGATCAGCATGATCCGCTCGAAATCCTCGTCGTTGACCAGGTACGGCCAGTCCGGCCCGATGGCGGAATGCAGGGCCGGCCTCAGGCGCGGGAAAGAGATCGTGTGCGCTCCGATGCCGAGCCGGCGCTCGAGTTCCTGCGTGTGGGCCACCAGGGCCAAAAGCTCGAACCGCCAGTCGTAAAGCCCGAACAGGACGCCGATACCGACGTCGTCGATGCCGGCCTGCATCGCCCGGTGCATGCAGTACAAACGCCAGCGGTAATGGCCCTTGATGGTCCCCGCCGGGTGCAGGCGGGCGTACATATCCCGGTGGTAGGTCTCCTGGAAGACCTGGTAAGTGCCGATGCCGGCCGCGCCGATGCTCTTCAGGTCGGCGACCGAAAAAGGCGGGGCGTTCACGTTCACGCGGCGGATGGAGCCGTGACCGCGCCGGGTCGGCACGCGGACCGAATAGATGGTCTCCAGGCTGCGCACGATATAATCCACGTCGTTTTTGGGGTGCTCGCCGTAGACCGCGATCAGCCGCTTGTGCCCGATCTTGCCGGCCAGGGCCGCCACCTCGAGCCGGACCTCTTCCTCGTCCAGCACCCTCCGGCGGGCCTCGCGGTTGTCGCTGCTGAACCCGCAGTAGGTGCAGCGGTTCACGCAGTAATTCCCCAGGTACAAAGGCGCGAAGGTGACGATCCGGTTGTCGTAGACCTTCAGCTTGAGCCGGAACGCGGCGTCGCGCATCTCTTCCAAAAGGTCCGGGTCGCTGACGTTGATGAGGTCCGCCACTTCCTCCAGGGAAAGGTCCTGCACCGCCAGCGACTTGGCCAAAATGTCCCGCACCCGTCCTGCGTCCGGACAGCGGCGGACCCGCGCCAAGAGCGCCCCGATCTCCTCGTCGCGGATGAAATCACGGCCGCCTTCGAGGTAAGGGGTTATCTCCTCTTCCCGGATGCGCTCCTGTTTCCAGGACGAAGCCTGTGTCAAGATATCTAAAGGCATACTGCGCCTCATTCCTGCTCACTGTTATCTTTGAACGCCGCAGGCAGCTGGCCTGCCGGAGCCTCTCATTTCTTTCTCGAACTCGGCCAGGGCGGCCGGGAACGGCCCCAGCACCCGCGGCAGGACCCCGTGCACAAAGGATATCGCCACGCCGTAATTGGTGACCGGCACGCCCTTGTCCCGCGCCTGCTGGATGCGCAGCAGCATCTCGCCACGCGTCAGCATGCACGAACCGCAATGGATGACCAGCCGGTAAGCCTCGAGGTACTCGGGATAATCGCGGCCGGCGGAATGCTCCACCACCAGGTCCCCGCCCACATACTGCCGCAGCCAGCGCGGCAGCTTGACCCGCCCGATATCGTCCTCCACCGCGTGGTGCGAACAGCTTTCCGCGATCAGGACCCGGTCCCCCGGCTTGAGGCCTTCGATCGCCGCCGCGCCCCGGGCCATCTCCGGAAGGTCGCCCTTGAAACGGGCGAACAGGATGGAGAACGTGGTGCACTTCACGCCCGACGGGACGTCAGCCACCATCTTCAGCACCACCTGCGAATCACCCACGACCAGGTCCGGGGGACATCGCAAATTCCTCAGGGCGGCGGACAATTCCCGTTCCTTGACCACCAGCACCGACGCATCGGCGTCCAGGACATCGCGTATGGCCTGGACCTGCGGCAGGATGATCCGGCCCTTGGGGGCCTCGAGGTCGATGGGGACCACCAGCACCGCCAGGCCGCCGGAAGGGACCAGGTCTCCCAGCAGGGGAGGCGGCCGCAAAAAATCTTCGGGGCACATGCCGATCAAGAGCCGTTTGAGGGCGTGCACCTGCCCGTCGCGTTTGCCGGGCTCGACGCTGGAGGCCACCAGCACCCTAGGGGTGACGGCGCGCAGGGACGACAGGAAAGCCTCGTCCGGCGGGTCCAGGTCGGCCTTGTTAACGACCACGGCCAGGGGTTTCTTCCGGCCCTGGGCGTCCCGCGCGAAAGCCTCTTCCACCGGCCCCCACCCGCCCGCTTCGGTCAGAAGGATAACGACGTCCGAGCGGTCCAGGGCCCGGCGGGTCCGCTGCAGGCGCTGGTCCCCCAGGGCCGAAACGTCGTCCAGCCCCGCCGTGTCCAGAAAGACCACCGGGCCTATCGGCAGGAGCTCCATGGTCTTCTCCACCACGTCCGTGGTCGTTCCCGGCACCGGGGACGTGATGGCCACGTCCTGTCCAACGACCATGTTGAGGAAACTGGACTTGCCCGTGTTCATCCGGCCGAAAAGGCCGATCTGCAACCTAAGCGACTTGGGCGCCGTCTGCACGCGCATCCTCCTCTTTAAAAAGGCGGTCCCGGAACAGCCACCGGAGAGTGAAAAAAGAGACCGGGACGATCACGGCCCACCTGAGCAGGCAGCCGACAAGGAAATAGGTCAGGTTGTCCATGCCGTAGGTATCGCCGTCGCAACTGTAAAAAACACAGTTCACGTTCTTGTATTCGGGCGTGAACAGGAAACTGGCCGTCATCAGGGCCGCGCCAAAGACCATCGTCGGGATGAGCGCGCGCCGGTGGAACCCCAGTTTGAGAACGCCCCAGAGAGCCAGGGGGATCAAGGAAGTATGGACCACCAGGGAACCCCAGAAGACCGGCACCCCGCACTGGGCCAGGGTCGCGGTCCGGCCCAGCCCTCCCCCCAGGAAAAAGAACGCGAAATCCACCAGCCACGGCAGCTGTGCCGGGACCGCCAGCACCAGGCAGAGCGTCATCAGCCGCGAGTCCCGGCGGAAGAATGCCGCCGAGAGCAATGCCGCCGTCACCGGACAGAACCACAGCACTTCCGCCCAGTCGCCCAGATTGACGAGGATATCCAGCCCGACTAAGAATGCGGAAAAACATCCCGCCCAAAACATCCCGTCCGTCTTGATCTTCATTTCCGGTACCCCAAGGACATAAGGCTCTGCGGGGCCAGCGTCTTGCCGACCATCTCTCCGCCCAGTCTCTCCGCCAGGAACGCCCGCAGGTCCTCCCTGCCCGAAGCGTCGAACTCCGCCAGCAGTTCGCCCGCCCTTTCGTAGCCTATCTCGGGCACAAAGGCCGTCACGATCGCCCGGCTGCGGTCGAAATAAAGACCGCACCTCTTCCCATCCGCCGCTATGGCATCAACATGCGAAGACAGAACGCGGCTCGCATTGGCCAGGATCTCCAGGGATTCCAGCAGCGCCGACGCCAAAAGCGGGAGGAACTCGACTATCTGCGCGCTGCCGCGCGAGGCGGCCTCCGCCACCAGAACATCGTTAGCCATGACAGTCATCCCGACCTGGGCGACCGCTTCCGGTATGACCGGATTGACCTTGCCCGGCATGATCGAGCTGCCGGCCTGCACCGGCGGCAGCCTGATCTCGCCCAGATAATTCATCAGCCGCAGGTCTCCGGTGATCTTGACCAGGTTCACCGCGTACGCCTTGAGGATGCCGGAAACCTCAACGAACACATCCGCGTTGGCGGTCTCAGCGAGGAGGTTCTCTCCGCGCGCGATCCCGAAGCCGGTCAAGGCGCGCGCTTTCTCGATCACCAGAAAAATGTAATCTCTGGGGGCACCCAACCCCGTGCCGACCGCGGTCCCGCCCAGATTGACCACCCGCAAACGCTCTTCGCATTTAAAAGTCCGCCAACGGTCGCGGGAAACCGCCTCGGCCCAGGCGCCGAACTCGCCGCCTAACGTCATGGGTACCGCGTCCTGCAGCTCGGTCCGTCCCACCTTTACGATAGCGGCGAATTCTTTCTCCTTGCCCTGCAACGAGCCCTGCAGGCCGGCGATCGCCGCGCTCAAGTCCCTCAAGGCGCCGATGGCGGCGACCCTCAAGGCCGAAGCGTAGACATCGTTGGTCGACTGGTGCATATTGACATGCCCGATCGGGTCGACCAGGTCATAAACACCTTTCCCGCCGCCCAGCAGCTCGGCCGCGCGGTTGGCCACCACTTCGTTGACGTTCATATTCGTCGAGGTCCCGGCCCCGCCCTGGAGGGCGTCCAGCGGGAATTGATCCTGGAATTTTCCTGCGATGATATCATCGCAAGCGGCAATAATAGCCCGCGACAGCTCCGGCTTCAAATACCCCAGTTCCGTATTGGCCTCCGCGGCAGCCCTCTTTATCATGGCGATCGCCCGGACAAGCCCGAACGGGACCCTGCGCCCGGAGAGAGGGAAATTATCGACCGCCCGCTGCGTATGAATGCCCCAGTACGCGTCAGCGGGTACCGGCTTGCTGCCCAAAGCATCATGTTCTGTTCGGAAACCCATAAAAGACCTTAATTGATCAGTTGAGCAAACCCTTTTCCATAATGAGATCGGCCAGGGCGCCGGCCACCAGCCGGTGGCCTTCCTCGCTGAAATGCGCGCAATCATTCTTCAGGAAGAAGCGCTGGGCCTCATTTTCCCGCGCCTTGATGACATTGAATACCTGATCAACCACCCGTACACCCTCCGGCAGGGGATACAGTTCTTTTACCGCCCTGATGTCCTGGGAATAAAAGACCGGGCGGATAAAGACCGTCTCAAAACCATGTTCCTTGCCCAGTTCGGCCATGCTCCGGATGTTCCGGGCATAATCCTCCCGGGATACCCGGGGCTGCCTGGCCGCGCCCGCCTTGCCCGTCCTGTACTTCAGGTTGTAAAGACAGGAAGCCAGAAGCGAATAGGTCTTGAAGGTCGACAGATAAGAATGGGCCCGGGCCAGCCAGCGCGGCGGAACAGGCTGTTCCTTGTCGCTCAGGCCGACACTGTCATTCTCATCGTTAGGGCCGGAATAATGGATCACCAGGTCCGGCGCATATTTTATCAGGTCCCTTTCCAGATAACGCAAGGCCTGCCAGGAGGTATACCCCACCACTCCGGCATTGATCACCTCGACGTTCTTCGCTGTCCGGGAGCGCAACATCTCCTCCAGCAGGCGCGGGTAGGCCTTTTCGGCCGGGAGGCCGTAACCGAACGGCACCGAATCGCCGATACAGACCACGCGGAAAGTGCCGGCCGGTTTCGCGGCCGGAATGTCCCTTGCCTCGCGGAACCCCTGGCCGTTGACCCCTGAAGACCCGGGGTTCATCCGCCAGAACAGGAGGTTGTCCCACAAGAAAGTCCCGTAATGGACCGCCAGCTCGACGTTGTTGCTTTGAAAGGCCTGGACGGCGTAGCGGCCCATCAACCTCTCGTACACGCCGGTGAACCTTAGAAAGAGCTCGGCCGCGGCCAGAAAGACAAGGGCCGAAAGGACGGCCAGCGAAAGGTTGGTCCAGAAATTTTTTCCAGCCGGCTTCATGTCTCTTCCCCCGAAAAGCGGACCTTGCCAGCGGGGCCCGGAGGAGTTCCGGCCAACGGACACCGTTGCCGGCGGCCGGGGAACGGGAGGCCCGCCCCGGCCTATTTCACGTACAGCGGCCGCGCCTTGTAGGTCGTATGCAGAAGCTCGTGCGCCTTGTGCGACAGCGGCTTCTCCAGGAAATCCTTGTACAGCTGCTGGATATACGGGTTCTCATGCGAACAGCGCAGGGTCATGGCCTCGTCCTCGTCGTACAATCCCCGGGCGCGCTGCTTCCTCATCTCGTCGGTGACCATGTAAGGCTGTCCGCCCCCGCCCACGCAGCCGCCGGGGCAGGCCATGACCTCGATGAAGTGGTAAGGCACCGGCTGGTTTTTCTGCTGGGCCTCGCGCACCTTGTCCATGACGAACTTGACGTTGGCCAGCCCGTGGGCCACCGCGATCTTCACGTCGGTCCCCTTGATGGTGACGGTGGTCTCCTTGACGCCGTTAAGCCCGCGGACGCCCTCGAAATTGACGTCGCGCAGGTTCTCCCCCGTGACATTGAAGTACGCCGTGCGCAGGGCCGCCTCCATCACGCCGCCCGTGGCGCCGAAGATCGTGCCGGCGCCCGTATAGTCGCCCAGGATGCTGTCCGGTTCCTCGTCCGGAAGGTGGCGGAAATCGATGCCGGCATGCTTGAGCATGCGGATGAGCTCGCGGGTCGTCAGGGCGAAATCAACGTCCTGGTACCCGGAGGCGAACATCTCCTGGGTGCGCTTGATCTCGTATTTCTTCGCCGTGCACGGCATGATCGAGACCATGACGATCTTGGCCGGGTCAATGTTCTGCTTGCGGGCGTAATAGGTCTTGGACAGCACCCCCACCATCTCGTGCGGGCTCTTGGCGGACGAAAAATGCTGGATCATGTCGCCGTAATATTTCTCCATGTAGTCCACCCACGACGGGCAGCAGGTCGTGATCAGGGGCAGCGGCGCCTTGCCGTGCGCAAAACGCTCGACGAACTCGGCGGCCTCCTCGATGATGGTGAGGTCCGCGCCGAAGTTGGTGTCAAAGATCGCCTTGAACCCCAGCCGCCGGAAGGCCGAGTAAAGCTTCTTGGTCAGGTTGGTGCCCACCGGGTAACCGAAGCCTTCGCCCACCGCCACGCGCACCGCCGGCGCCACCTGCACGACCACCACCTTTTCCGGGTCCTGCAGGGCTTCCCAGACTTTCCGGGTGTCATCGTGCTCGAATATCGCGCCGGTTGGGCAATGCGCCGAGCACTGCCCGCAGCGCACGCACGGCGACTCGGCCAGCTTGATGTCGCCGGCCGGTGAAATGCGGGTGTTGAAACCGCGTTCGATGAAGGACAGCGCCCACACGTCCTGCATGTTCTGGCAGACGTCGATGCAGCGGCCGCACTTGATGCACTTGCGCGGCTCGAGGATGATGGTGCCGGTGGACGTGTCCACGGGGATCTCCGGCAGCACCCGGTCGAACATGTCCTGCCGGATGCCGAACTCGGCCGATATCTTCTGCAGTTCGCAGTCGTTGTTGCGGCCGCAGATCAGGCAGTCCGTCGGGTGATTGGAAAGGATGAGCTCCAGGACCGTCAGGCGCGTCTGGACTATCTCCGGGTCGTGGGTGATGATGTCCATCCCCTCCTCGATAGGGGTGCAGCAGGCGCGCAGCATCTTGCGGCTGTTCTTCACTTTTACGATACAGATCCCGCATCCCGCCGAGGGGGAAAGGTCCGGATGCTTGCACAGGGTCGGTATCTTCACCTGGACCTTCTTGGCCGCATCCAGAATGGTGGTGCCGGGCATGACCTTGACCGGCTTTCCGTTAATGACCGCTTTGACCATCGTGCTAATCATGAAAGAACTCCTTTTTGAGTGTATCCCCGCGGGCTGGCCCGCGGGGCGGTACCCTGGCCGCCCTGCCCGTCCCGCGACGCGGGAAAAGGGTGCAGGAGCAGCCGCAGTGTGAACTTAGGAACGTAAAACAGCCCCGAACTTGCAGACCGCATAGCACTGGCCGCAACTGATGCATTTCTCGGGGTCGATAGCATACTTGTCCTGCCGGCTCCCGGATATGGCGTTCACCGGGCAGACCCGGAAACACATGCCGCAGCCGGTGCACTTCTCGGTGGTGATCGTATAACCGACCATCTCGGCGCATTTGCCGGACGGGCACTTGTGGTCGACGACATGGGCCCGGTATTCATCCAGGAAATATTTCATCGTGGATATCACCGGGTTGGGGGCCGTCTGGCCCAGCCCGCACAGGGACGCCTTCTGCATGGCCTGCGAGATCAGGGAAAGGCGGCCCAGGTCCTCCTCCGCGCCCTTGCCCGCCGCGATCTTGTTCAAGAGCGCCAGCATCTGCTTCCCGCCGACGCGGCAGGGGGCGCATTTGCCGCAGGACTCGTCCACGCAGAAACCCAGGTAGAACTTCGAAATGTCGACCATGCAGTCGTTCTCGTCCATGACGATCATGCCGCCCGAGCCCATGATGGAGCCGAGCCGCTGCAGGCTCTCGTACTCGACCGGGGTATCGAAATACGGCTCCGGGATCACCCCGCCCGAGGGCCCTCCGGTCTGGATGGCCTTGATCGCCCGGTTATCCAGCACTCCGCCGCCGATGTCAAAGACGATCTCCCGCAGGGTGATGCCCATCGGGACCTCGACCAGGCCGGAATTGCGGACCTTGCCGGTCAGAGCGAAGACCTTGGTGCCGCGGGAGGTTTCGGTCCCGACACGCCCGAACTCTTCGCCGCCTTTGAGAAAGATGTGGGGCACGTTGGCCAGGGTCTCCACGTTGTTGATCACCGTCGGCCGGCCCCAAAGCCCTTTTACCGACGGGAACGGAGGCCGTGGCCGCGGGTAACCGCGCAGCCCCTCGATCGAAGCGATCAGGGCCGTCTCTTCGCCGCAGACGAAGGCGCCGGCGCCCAGCCGGATCTCGATGTCAAAACTGAACTTGGAGCCCAGGATATCCTTGCCCAGCAAGCCCCGCTCGTAGCACTGTTTGATGGCCTTCTGGATGCGCTCCACCGCCAGCGGATATTCCGCCCGTATATAGAAATAACCGATCGAGGCGCCCACCGCGAAGGCCCCGATCATCATGCCTTCGATGACCGAATGCGGGTCCCCTTCCAGCACGGAACGGTCCATATACGCTCCCGGGTCGCCCTCATCGCCGTTGCAGATGATGTACTTGAGGTCGCCCTTGACCTTGCGCGTGAGGTCCCACTTGAGCCAGGTGGGGAACCCGGCCCCGCCGCGCCCCCGCAGGCCGGACTTCTTCATCTCTTCGATGGCCTTCTCCGGCCCCAGCTCCAGCGCCCTGGCCAGGCCCTGGTATCCGTCGCTGGCTATGTAATCGTCCAGGCTTTCCGGGTCCAGGATGCCGCAATTGCGCAGCACTATGCGCAGCTGTTTGTTCTTCTTCTCCAGCGCCAGGGCGGAGATCTTTTCGCCCTTGACCAGCGTCTGGTCAACGATCTCCGGGATGTGCTTCTGCTCCAGGTTGGCGTAAACGAACCCCTCCGGGAGTATCTTGGCCACTATCCCCTTGTTATAGACGCCGACATCCGAGACCGTCACGACCTGGACCTGTTCGACCAGCCCGCGCTCCCTGAGCAGGCTGGCGAAAGAGGTCACGAAATCGCGCAGGGCCTTCTTCTGGTCGCCGTTGGTATCTTGGATCAAAACCCTTTTCATATCATCATCCTTCGTCTAAAAAATTAGATATCGTAAATATGCCCTTCGACCAGTCTCTTCTGGCAGATATGATCGTCCACGATCTTCTGGGCCACGTCCTTGTTGACCTTGCCGTAGAATACGCGCGGCACGCCCTCCACGTTGACCTCGACCAGGGGCTCGGCCGAGCAAAGCCCCAGGCAGCCGCACTTGATGATCTGGACGTCCAGGTTATGGGCCTGGACCTCCTCGAGCAGTTCGTCGTAGACCTCTTTGGCGCCCGCCGCGACCCCGCAGGTCGAATAACCGACCCTTATCCAGTTCCGGGACCTTTTGGCCGCGGCCTCTTCCTTCATCTTTAAAAGCTGTTCCTTTGTGATGCCCATGGCAGATCTCCCTTACGCTTCGGGCGGATTTTGCACCGCAAAATCCGGCTTAATTTTCCGCGTGAACCTTGGTCTGTTCCGCGATGATGTCCGCGACTTCGCCCCTTTTTACCGCGCTGTACACCTTATGGGCGACCGTGATAACGGGCGCCAGCCCGCAGCAGCCCAGGCAGCGGACTATCTGCAGATGGAAAAGCCCGTCCTTGGTGGTCTCCCCCTCGCTGACGTGCAGGATGCGGCGGAACTCGTCGATCAGGGAGGGCGCCCCCTTCAGGTAGCAGGCCGTGCCCAGGCAGATCGAGATGTTGTATTTGCCCGGGGGCTGCAGCTTGAAATAGTTGTAGAAAGTCAGCACTTCGTAGATCCGCGCCAGGGGCTGGTCCAGCTGGCGCGATATCTCCAGCGAGGCCTCCCTCGGCACGTAGCCGTAACGGTCCTGGATATCGTGGAGCACCATGATCAGGTTGCCCTCTTTGTTTTTCCAGCGATCGACGACTTTCTTGACATCTTCGCTCAAAGTTTCTATCACCATACACTTCTCCTCCGGTTGAACCCGACTAAAGCCGAAATTATCAACGCCTGGTCGAATTCTGTATATCGCAGAAAAGCGACAGGAATTCGATCGTGAAATCGATGTTCCTCACGAACACTTTGCCCGGGACATGCAGCCTGGCCGGGGCGAAATTGATAATGCCCTTGAGCCCGGAACGGACCATGACGTCCGCGACCTCCTGGCTGGCCGCGACGGGAGTGGCGTTGATCCCGACCTGCGCGCCGACCCGCTTGACCACGCGCGGCGCCTCGGCGATATCATAGACCCTCACGCCGTTGATCTCGCGGCCGGTCCGCGAGCGGTCCCGGTCAAAGGCCGCCACGATGCGGATCTTTTCCCGGTCGAACCCCGGGTACCGCAAGATGGCCGAACCGAGGTTGCCGACGCCGAAAAGCACCACGCGCACCGTGTTCTGCAGGACCAGCCCCTCGAAGACCTTCTTCAGGTCCGCCACGATATAACCTATCCGGGGCCGGCCGACCTTCCCGAACGAGGAAACGTCCTTGCGGACCTGCGCGTCGGAGAACCCCGACAGCCCGGCCAATTCGGCCGAGGAGATCGTCGACTTCCCCACACGCGCCGCATCGTTAAGGATACGGGAGTAACGCAGAACCCTGGAGATGGTCTTTTGCGAAACGCGTCTTTTCATAATCCGCGGCAATTGTGACAAACGGAACGATTGAACAATTATATGGATATTCCCGTTCCTGACAAGCGTTTTTTTCACTTTATCGGTTTTCACGGCCATTCCTGCCGTCTGGGACCGCGTTCCGGGCCGTTTAGCTGGAAAATCTATTGCGCCCGCTGGAAAAAGGCGTTAAATAATAATCATGAACTACCGTGTCATTTCCATTTTGTTCCTGGCGCTTTTCATTTCCGGGCTGGCCTGGACCGCTGCCCGCCAGAAGGAAGCCGCCTCCGGCATCCCCGGCAGCGACATCGCCCGCGCCATGGCCGGGCCGCAGGAAAGCCTCAGCGAGGCCTCCGCCCCGCTGCGCCACTTCTCTATCAAAGGCCCCGGGGGGACGGTCAGGGGATATGTCTTCTTCACTGCCGACCTGGCCCCGGACGTGCAGGGGTACGGCGGGCGGATTCCGATGGCGGTCAAGGTCGACCCCCGCGGCCGGATCGAAGATGTCCGGCTGCTCCCCCACAACGAGACCCGGGCCTACACCGGCGACCTGGACCATTTTGTCCGGCAGTTCATCGGCAAGACCCCGGCCGACCCGCTCGAACTCAAAACAGACGTGGACGCCGTGGCCGGAGCCACCGTGACCAGCGAGGCCCTGGCCCGGACGGTCAGATCAAGCCTGGCCGAATTCAGCGCGAAGGTACTCTCCGCTGCGCCCGCCGCCGTCCCGGCCCGCACCCGGCCGATGTGGGATAAAATATTCTTCTCCCTGGCCGTCTTCGGGCTCTGCCTGGCCGCCATCCTTACCGCCAGCGCGAGCTTACGTTGGGCGGCGATGGCGGCCGGTTTCGTCTATTTCGGCATCATGACCTCCACCATGCTTTCCATTGTGCAGGTCGCCAATATCGGGCTTTTGAACATCCCGGCCTTCTCCGCTAACCCCTTGTGGTGGATGACCATTGGTTTCGCCTTTGGCGCGGCCCTCGTTATCGGCCGGGCCCACTGTTCCAGCGTCTGCCCTTTCGCCCTGGTCCAGGAGGTCCTGTACAAGCTCATGCGCCGAAGGGTAGCGGTCAACAAGATCGACCCGCGGCTCTACCAACGGACACGCTTCCTCAAATACTGGTTCCTGTTCGCCATACTGGCCGCGACCTTCGTCCTGGGCAACGCCTCGGCCGCCAACGTCGAGCCTTTTGTGACCCTCTTCCGCGGCCACGGGACCAAACTGGCCTGGACCTTCCTGATCCTGATGCTCATCCTGGCCATATTCCATTTCCGTTTCTGGTGCGCCTACTTCTGCCCGGTCGGGGCCCTCACCGGGTTGGCCGCGAGGCTTTCACTGTACAAGATAATCCCGGCGGAAGACTGTTCGCGCTGCCGGAAATGCACCGGCCTCTGCCCGGTCAAGGCCATCTCCCATGTCCCGGACGAAAGCAAAGCCCGCGCCGCCGGAACAAACGAAGTCAAGGACAGCACCCGCTCTCCCGGGCGGATAGAGATAGACGAAGCGGAGTGCATACTGTGCGGGCGCTGCCTCAAGGGCTGCCCTGAATCAAAACTGGCCCTCAGGAACCGCTATGAAAAAACATGACGGGCTGTTCAGCAGTATCGTGATAATCTCGGCCGCGCTTTTCGGCAGCGTCCTGGCGGACAGCGTGCTGGACACCGTGGCGGACCGCGGCGCGCCGGCCCAGGCGGTGCCTGCTCCGGCGACAGAAGCCCGGCCCGATGCCGGGTACGACCCGGCCCGGACCGAATCTTTCCGGAAGAAGTTCGAAGCCATGGGCCTGCGGCCGCACGAAGGGAAATACTGGAAGGAAGTAAAATGAACAGCAGGTCAGAGGATCATCGGGCCAATAAGTCAAGCGGAGGCCGGATGTGCTCCGAACGCCATGAGCTTCTGCCGGCTTTTGACTCTATGCCCTTTTGACCTATTGACCTTTTGACCCATTGACCTGTTGACCCATTGATAAGGCCGCTTATGGACAATACCATCGAATGCCAGCTCTGTCCCCGGCACTGCCGCATCCCGGAAGGCGGCCGCGGAGACTGCCGGGTCCGGACCAACCTGGGCGGCAAGCTCTTCACTCTGGCCTACGGCAACCCCTGCGCGGTGCACAAGGACCCGATCGAGAAAAAACCTTTCTACCACGTCCTCCCGGGCAGCGCATCCTTCTCCATCGCCACCGCGGGCTGCAACCTGCACTGCCGCTATTGCCAGAACTGGACCATCTCCCAGCGTCCGCCCGAGGAGACCGAGAACATCGACCTGCCGCCGGAGAAAGTGGTGCAGGCCGCCCTGCGCAACAACTGCCGCAGCATCGCCTACACCTATTCCGACCCGACCATCTTCTACGAATACACTTTTGACTCGTCGGTACTGGCCAAACAGGCCGGGCTGCTGAACCTGCTCGTCACCGCCGGCTATATCGAACAGCAGCCCCTCGTCGACCTGTGCCGGGAGGTCCACGCGGCCAACGTCGACATCAAAGGCATGACCGACGAATTCTACCGCAACATGTCCCGGGGCACCCTGCAGCCGGTGCTGGACTGCGTCCTCACGATGAAAAAGCTCGGGGTCTGGGTCGAGATCACCAACCTCGTCGTCCCGACCTGGAACGACCGGGACGAGGACATCCGCGCGCTGACCCGGTGGATACGCGAATACGCGGGCCGGGACATGCCGCTGCACTTCTCGCGCTTCTGGCCGATGCACGAACTGAAGAACCTCCCCCCGACGCCGGAGGGGACCCTGCTGCGCGCCCGGGAGATCGCCCGGGCCGACGGGCTGGAATACGTCTACATCGGCAACATCGTCACCGGGGACGGCAACAACACCTATTGCCCCAAGGACGGCCGGCTGCTGATCGCCCGCCAGGGCTACGAACTGCTGGAGAACCACGTCGTCGACGGTAAATGCGAATACTGCGGGACCGATATCCCGGGGATCTGGAAATGACAGAAATCAGGCAACGCCGAGATCAAGGAGTGATTATGGACCGCCGAAGCTTCCTGAAGATTTGCGCTTCCGTCATCGGAGGCATCGTCCTGGCCAGGATGTTCCCCCGGGCCGGGCAGGGACCGAAAAGCAACCCGGACCTTAAAGAGGCGCGTTTCTATAAACGCGCCGGCCGCCTGGCAGGATGAAGTCCAGCCAGCAGGTGTTCCGCGGCCGTCAGCCCAGGAACGCGGCCAGGACCGCGGCCTGGAGCAGGCCGCAGAAACAACCGGCAGCCTCCACCCCCCACAACGGGATGAAAAATATCCCTCCGGCCAGAGCGCCCAGCGCGGCACCCAGCACGTCCGCCGCATAGATGGCCCCCGGCCGGCCAGGTTCCTCGCCGGAGAATTTCACCGCCAGGGCGAACTGCGCCCCGCCCAGGTGACCGGCCGCCAGGGAGAACAACGCCAGCGCCCCCAACACCAACCAGTCGGCCCCCCAGGCGCCCAGCGCGGGCAAAAGCAGGCTCAGCGCCGCCGCGAAAATGACCGAGCGCAGGACCGTCAAGCGCAACTTGCCCGCGGCTTCATTTGAAGGGACCGGCCCGGAGCTCCTGGCCCCCGTGAAAGCCCCGGCCATGAACAGGGCCGTGATCAGTCCCACGCCGGCATAGACGTACCCGTAAAAAGACTGGAAGGCCGTCATCACGGCCAGCTGGTAGACCATGAAGCACAGCCCGGCCACAAAAGCGGCCGCGCCGGCCGCCAGCGGGCGGCGCCGGCGGACGGAGGCGAAGGCCAGGGCGAGCGCCACCGGAAAGAACGCCAGCCAGGCGCCTTTAAGACGGAAGCCCTGCGCCAGTCCGGTGAACCCGCTACGGAAATGCGTGGACCAGAAGACCAGCGCGGACAGGAAAGCGGACGGCCGGGTGTCCGAATTCACCGGCAGCCGGCTCGCCAGGGACTGTTCCGTCGCGGTGACCTTCTCCGGCTCCAGCCGGTACCGGAAATAATTTTCCCGCACGAACCGGGTGCTGACCCCGCGCTCCTGGAGCCGGGCGGCCAGCACCGCCGGGTCGGTCGAGACCGTGCCCCAGCCCGGCGCGGCCAGGAATACGTGGCGGTCGCCGGGGATGGACCGCACCTCGGCGAAGGCCGCACCCAAAGTGGCCCGGACCGTCCGCAGGTAGTCCCATCCTTCCTTGTTCAGGTAGTTCTCCGAAGAGCTCACGCTGAGGGCCAGCACCCCGGCCGGGGACAGCCGCCTCCTCACCTCGCGGAAGAACTCGACGGTATAGTAACGGTTGACCAGGAGCGTCAGCGGGTCGGAGAGGTTGAGCACGACCACGTCGTATTTACGGCCGGCCTTCTTGATGAAGCGGCGGCCGTCGGCGGCGATGACCCGCACGCGCGGATCGGACATGGCCGAAGCCGCGCCGGGCATATGCCGGCGGACCATCTCGATGGCGGCCGGGTCGAGCTCGACGTAATCGACGGCCAGCCCCGGATGCTTCAAAGCCTCCTCCAGGCCGCCGGCCAACCCTCCGCCCAACAGGAGCAGGCTGCGCGGGGCCGGATGCGCCAAAAGGGCGTAATGCACGTTCTCCTCGCTGGACAGGGCGTCCCCGGTGGTGGCGACGTGCAGGCCGTTCTCGAACAGGCTCAGCTCCCCGTCCTTTTCGATCAACTGCAGGCTGCCGTAGACCGTGTCGCGGCTTTCCAGGACCCGGAAGCCCGGCCACTGCGCCGCCTGGCTGTCGGCATCCAGGCGCTGCACCAGGCCGCTGCCGAAAAGGTACGCCATAAGCATCCCGCCGGCCGCGGCGCACAAGGCCGGCCGCGGCGCCAGCCAGGCCGCCGCCAAAAGATTCACCGCCAGTAGGACGAAGGCGATGCTCAAGGCGGGCAGGAAAGGCAGAAGAACGAAAGTGACCAGAACGCCTCCGGCCACAAAGCCGGCCGCCTCCAGCGCGTAGACCCGTGCCGCCCCCTCGTGCCCCCCGGAAGACCGGTCCCACCCCACCAGCACGGGGAAAAGCCCGCCGTAAACGAAACTCAGAGGAAAGACCAGGGCGAACGCGAGCCCGGACGCCGGGACCAGGTCCATCAGCATGCCCGGGGCGATCCCCAGGATACCGCGGACTGAGCGGGCGGCCAGGACCGTCAACGGCAAGAGCAGCCCCGCCAGGACCGACAACCGGCCGGTGAGCGCGCGCCAGGGCACATCCTCCCGGCGCAGCAGTCCGAAAAGCAGGCTGCCCGCCGCGATGCCGGCCAGCCATCCGACCAGGACCAGCACGAAGATAAGCTCGTTGCCGTACAGCGCGGCCACCAGCGCCCGCATGACCAGCACCTGGGCCACCGAGGAAGAAAAGCCCAGCAGAAATGAAAAGACGGGAACATCCTTTCGCATGAATTCTATTATGCCACAAGGATAATTTCCTGCAGATTTAAATCCCGGATTTTCGGCCGAAGATCCGGGCTCAGACATGGAACCCGATCGGCCGCTTGGGCGGAGGTTCAGGTGGCGCAGGCTGATCAAGTAGCTCCATGATACGCTTCAGGACCTCGACAATGGCGGTTTCATGGACATCCAGGCGTTCGGTCAGTTTCAGCTCCAGCTCGACCAGTTTTTCTGCCAGTTCTTTCTGTCCCGAAAGCACAGCACGCATTTTCACGAAGGCACGTACAACAAAAACGCTCATCTGGACAGCTTTAGGGCTGTTCAAGATCGTAGCGGCCATGATCGCTCCGTGCTCGGTGAACGCGAACGGGAAATAAGGTCGCCCCCTTCGTTTACCCGAATTAGACGCATTCTGCGACCAATTCAATCGGGAGACCTCCTCTGCGTTAAGCTGGAACAGAAAGTCAGGCGGGAACCGCGCCATATTTCGTCGGGCCTGTTCATTCAGCCTTTTGGTCGTCACGCCGTATATCCGGGCAAGGTCGACGTCCAGAATGACCTTATGCCCGCGGATCAAAAGGATCTGCTGCGAGACTGTTTCTTCGGTGATTTTACGGTTCATATCCCCTCCTGAGATCGTAGTCATCCCGGGCGGGGGAAAGCATGGGGGCGTGCGAAAGTAAGTATAGGCTGCGGAACGCGAACCTGTCAACAGGCGCAACTAAGGTGAAGAATCCTTAGGAGAACCCCGCGTGTTCGCCCAAGATTTCGGCTGGCATCTGGTGATCTCTTCTACACCCTAAGAAGCAAGAATGCTCTCCAGATCCATCTTTAGTTTCACAATATCCGTATCCAGCTTATTCTTTTTGACTTTTTCTGCCAGTAAGTCGAGTTTAGCCAGAAGGGTGTTCTTAAGGAATAACCGCCTTTCAACTTCGGATCTATTAAAAAAATTTTCATCATTAACTATTACCGGGATGCCGATGGACTTTTCATTCTTTCGGTAATTTTCCATCTCTTTTATATGTTTCAACCGTTCCGGTATAGGATTCAAATTAAATTCAAACAGTATTAAAAGCAGGTCCTTACCATAATCTTCATGTTTCAACTTCTTTAAATCTTTGTCTATTCCTTTCTCACCCCAAATATAATCGTCGAACAATGAATTGTTCTTTTCTGCTTCTTGTTGGGGAATATCTTTGTATTCAAGAATTTGTCCAAATACAAAACAGCCAAGAATATCGCTGTCATTATTTTGAACATCCTCTTCTTTATAAATACGTTTAAAATCCGCAAACTCTGTCTCGCGCAAATCAGCGGCGATAATCCGGGTGGCGATATCGAAATCGACCACCGGACAGCAAACCTCCATCGTGCCGCTGCCGATGCTCCCGCCATCACAGTGGCCCAAACCGATCCATCCCAAAAGATCATTCATACGCGCTTCCAAGCGATGCCGCTTCTCCAAATCTTCCTTTGACCCCATGCCTTCAATAGAGTATTCAATCAACAGGAAGCTGTGATCCTCCTGTGGGATCGCGCGATATCCCTCCTGCTTTTTCAGCGCTATCTGGGCCTTAACCTCTTTTGCAGCTGCGCGTAACAGTGTTTCCTTAAATTCCTTGCTTTGACCACGCTCCCCCACTTTGCCCCAATGAACAGTCTGCACGCCCTTATCTTTCCATGTTTCAAAATAATCCATGCCGTCTCGGGTTTTACGATAGAGCTTGATCATTCTGCCTTACCTCCCCTCTCCGGTAGGGTGGAGGTTATTATCCTCCCCGCACCGAGTCGGGCGGATCATCCCTGTTGCCGAACGTCCGCTGCCAGGCCGGTCTGTCCCGCGGCACGCTGGTAGGGGGATCGGACCCGGGATCGGACGCAGGCGGGGCCGCTTTCTGCGGGCAGGAGTTCCAGATCGCCCAGGTCATAAAACCTCCGATGAGGGTGAACATCGCGCCCACGATCAGCAAGACCCAGCTCCCCAGCCCCGGCCCCGGTACGAGCACCGACTCGTAAGGGTCGGCCGGGTTGACGTACACCTCCACCTCGGCGCCGGCCGGGAAACGGTGCACGAGCTTCTGGGCATAACCGATATCGCTGGAAGAACCGTCCATCAGGTGGACCCGGCTGCCCTTGTGCTGCGCGCCCGCCGCCGTATATTCGTAGACCACGTCGGGGCCGTAGGTCGTCCCGTCGCTGTCGCTTTTTGACTGCACCTCCGAACTGAGCACCCGGCCCTTGACCATCGGCCAAGTGCGGGATCCCTCGGACTTGATGTAACCCTTAACGGCAAAGACCAGGACCGCCAGGCCGATCACCACGAAGAGCGCGGGGAACCAAACCATCGACCGGGGCGACATCTGGGCCGTTCCCGCCCGGGACCATTCACCGTGATCCGAATATTTCGCCATACCCTCCCCTCCTCCCGACGGGCGTCCGCGTCCTCAGCCGGTCATCCCCGTCCCAAGACCCAGTCCCATTTCCCGTCGCCTCCGCACAGGACCTGGGTCCCGGTAATGAGATCGCCCTCTATGGTTCCCTTAAACTCGTATATCGGTTCTGTGTCTTTCCCCTTGGAATACATGCCTATCCATATCGAAGAACCACTTTGCTTCCATTCCAGCCTATTACCAAAGGGACTATATGATCCATTATTCCCCAAGTCCTCATACATGACAGCGTCTCCACCTTTGATAAATTCGACCTTGATCCGAGTAACTCCATGATAAGCCCGGTAACTGGATGTCCCGCTCCAGCGGGTTCCTTGCCGCACTCTTTTTAGCATATCGGTCCCAATCCCAAACCTGGTCGAGAAGGCGGGAAGCCATATAGTTCTGTACTCACATTGAGCGTATTCCTCTTCCCACTGCTGTGCCTCCATTGAAAGAACCACGGTAGTGGCATCGGTCACTCTCTCTACCCTTCCGGTCTGACCGGGGTAAAAATGGACAGAATAGGTTTGATTATCTATCTTTACATCGATACGACCCAGGTATTTTGTCAAACTGACCAGTTCACCGACCAAGAACGGGGACTGCGCAGCACCTGCCCCGTCAAGGTGAGGCGATCCCGACAGCACATCTTGTGTTCCGACAGAGCTATTCTTTGGAGAAACTTTATCCTGCACCCCTTCCTGTTTGGGCCCAAGCTGATTTTGTTTAGGACCCAACACGCTACTAACGGCCATCCCGCAACATTTACAACTGTTGCCCTTCCAATGGTGCGCATTAAATGGCAGCTTATAACCGCACCGGGCACAGACGCCGCAATCACGGCTCCAGTCGTGTCCTGCCGCCCTGGTCTGCCCGCAAGAAACGCATTTGCATCCCTGCCATCGGTGAAGACCCAACTTACATAAAAAAAACATCCTCGCTAACCTCCGTCGATAACTTTCACCGCTGCGCATCCAGCGCCGCTTCCGTCGGATCGCCCTGCAGCTGGCCGGCCTCGTCATAGGACTTCCTCTCGACCAGGCTGCCCTTGTTGTAGGTGTCGGCATATCTGACCTTGCCGCCGGGGTAATAGGTCTTGACGACGCCGTGCTTCCTGCCGTCCATGGCGGAGCCCTCTTCCTTCGCCTTCCCGTCCTCGAAATAAATCTTATAGGGCCCGTTACGCTTGCCGGACTGGTAAGACTCCTCGGAAGAAAGCTTCCCGCTCTCGAAGTAGACTTTGATCAGGCCCTCCAGCTTGCCGTTACGGGACATCCCGTATTCTTTAAGCTCGCCGTTCTCGTAGAACAATTTGTACGGACCTTCCAGCTTGCCGCCCCGGTAAACCCCTTCCTCCTTGGCCTTCCCGTTCTCGTAAAAGATCTTATAGGGGCCATCCTGTTGTCCGCCCTGGTAGGACCCCTCTCCGTACAATTTTCCGCCGGGATAATACGTCCGGCTCGTCCCCTCCTGCCGGCCGGCCCGGTAGGTCCCCTCCTCCTGGAGCTGGCCGTTCTCGTAATACGACTTGAAGGGGCCGTCCTGCTGGCCGTCTTTGGAATGGACTTCGGACTGAAGCTGTCCGCTTTCGTAGTATATCCGGCTCACCCCGTCGACCTGCCCGCCTTTGAAAGTGCCTTCGACCTTTAGGTTGCCGTTCTTGTAATAATACTTGAACGGGCCGTCCTGGACCTCCTGGGCCTGGACGCCCCACTGGACCAAGACCAGCCCGGCCCATACCATCCCCGCGATCATCCGGCTTTTCATCTTGTTTACCCTTTCGCTTTCCGTTCCCCAGACGCACGCGACCTCCCCCCTCTCCGGTAGGGTGGAGGTCGTGGCCTATTCTTTAGCCCCGGCCTTACGGAGCATGTCCGCGATCTCCGGGCGGCTGCCGGCCATGTTCAGCGCGGTATACCCCTCCCGGTTGTCCAGATCAACGCCGGCCCCCCTGTCCACGAGCAGCCGCACGATATCCGGCCGGCCTTCCTGGGCCGCGAACATCAGCGCCGTCATCCCGTCCTTGTCCCGGGCGTCCACGTCGGCCCCCCTGTCGAGCAACATTTTCACGATCCCCGTATGGCCTTTATAGGCCGCCAGGATCAGGGCGGTCCCCTCGGCGTACCGGCTGTTCACCTCGGCGCCCTTGTCCAGCAATAACCCGGCTATATCTTCCCGGCCGGCCAGCGCCGCTTTCGCCAGCGCGGCCACCCCGTCCCGGTCCTTGGCGTTCACGTCCGCGCCGTTCTCGAGCAGGAGGCGGACCATGCCGGCGTCCCCGTCGGCAGCCAATAGGAGAGCGGTCCGGCCGAGGGCGTCCTCCAGGTCCACCTTCGCCCCGCTTTCCAAAAGGGACCTCGCCAGATCGACGCGGCCTTTTTCCGCGGCCACGTGCAGGGCGCCCATGTCCTGGTCCCAGCCCCGGGCGTTGACGTCCCCTCCGCGCTGGATAACGGCCCGCACCGCCTCGGCATCGCCGGCGGCTGCCGCCCGGGCCATCTTAAAGGCCAGGTTCTCGACGCCGCAGCGCACGCATTTCTCCCGGTCCTTTGACCACTGGTGCTCGCCGGCCTTGCCGCAGACTTCACAGACGCAGGCCTTGAACTGGTGCCAGCCTTTACGTTCCAGACCGCACTTGGCGCATCTCTCGCAGTCCCGGCCCCAGTCATGCCTTTGGCGGTCCACCGCCCCGCAGACCCGGCATTGGCAGACGTCCCAGTCGTGGCCTTGGTCCCGGACCTTGCCGCAGCCCCGGCACCGGCATCCCTGCCAATCGTGCTTCCCGACCAGACACAGCATGTTCATGATAAACTCCTCTCGGGGCGGGACCGGAAAGGCCCCGTCGGATCCGCAGGCGCGTTCAGGTAATATTCGTCAGGCCGCCCGAATCGAACCCCACGCTGACATGTTTGGCCCGGCGCAGGATGGCCGGCCCGGCCGCGCCTGCCAGCGACCTTACCGCCTGGACCACGGCCCGCTCGAACTCTCTCCAGTCCGTATCTACCGGGACCCCGGTATCAAGGTATTGCAGCTCGGGCGTGAAATCCTGGCTGCAGGCCCAGCCCGCGTTGTCCGGGTCGAATTCAGCCGACCCGGCCAGGCGCAGCAGGTACGTCTCGTCGCCGTCGAGCATGCCGATATACAGCCCCTCGACCTCCGGCGGCAGCGCGTCTTCCCGGGAGACCCTCTCCAGCCAGTCCCGGATCTTCTCCGTCAATTCATGCATGGCTCCCTCCCCGGCCCGGCCCCCTGCCAGCCCGCCCACAGCGGGGCGGCCTTGGCGTGGCCCTGTATGCCCTGGTTTATCAGCGAGACGGCCCCTTCCGCGGCCGCGCCTTCCTGGACCACCCCGTCCCTCACGAAGAGAGGCGCGCCCACGACCCTGAACCTCGCGCCTCCGGCGGGAGGCTGGAAGACCTGGATCAGGGTGCGGGGGCTGTCCATCCCTTTCGACCAGTAGTCGACGGAAATGACATCGACCTTGCGGTCCTGCAGGCGGAAAATCCCTTCCCGCGCGAAAGCCCACGCTTCCGAGTCCGTCACGGCGCCGGCGACAAAGTCGCGGCCGTTACGCACGGCCTCGGTCTGGGTCCCCGCTTCGAAAACGGACAGTTTCCTCTCGCCGCCCCTCTCGACCACCGCGAAGGGGCACAGCAGCTCGTCTTCCCCCAGCCCGGAGACGATCCAGGCCGCGTGGGCGAGGACGAACCCGGCCAGCTGCAGTACCGGTTCCGGCATATCCATACCTGATGCCCTTTCCTTTTCCGGGGACTTCGGGACCGGCCCCTTTATTGTTTCAGCCGCCTCAGAAGTCCACGGCCTGGTCCCGGCGCTGCCCCAGCCCGTTGATGGTCCTTGTCGCCGAATCCAGGGCCGACTTGTAGGACGAGGCGTCCAACCCCTGTTCGCCCAGGGCCTTTTGCGTCTCACTGCCCGCCACGGGCCGGCCCGGGGCATAGGCCTTGAGCAGCACCCAGGCCAGTACTCCCGTCACCGCCAGCGACACCAAAAGCCCCACGTATGAAAAACCCCGGCTTGGGCCCCCTGCCGTAAGATCCTTTATCCGCATGCTTTCTCCCTTCTAACCTTCACCCTCTCCGGGAGGGCGGCGGTATCAGTCGAGGTCCGGCTTGACCCGCAACAAAAGCCGCAGGTTCAGCTCCCCCGCGTCCTCGCAGTTCCACAAATAGACATTCCGGCCGCTGTCCACGGCGCTGCGGGCCAGCCGCGCCAGGTCCGCCACCACCTGCCGGCACTGTCCGGCCCCCCAGCCCCAGCCTTGCTCCGACGACAGCCCCGCCGTCACCGCGGCCAGGCGGGCGTGGGTGAGCCGGGCCAGGTCCTGCTGCATCTCCTCGGGCAGACGGTAGATGGAACGGGTGTCGTCGGCCTTCCTGAGCAGGCACAGGAAATCGACCCCCAGCGTGGCCTCGCCCCGGGCCCGGCACAGGACGGTCCACAGAGTGGAAAGTTCTTTCGTGCCGATGCCGCGGTGCTCGACCCGGTCGTGGAACATGCCCGGCGCGCTGTCGTAGCTGACCGCCGCGTCATCGGTGGCGACGAAGAAATCGGAAAAGACCTTGCCGGGAGAATGCCGGCGGCTGGTATGCTCGCCGATCAGGCAGCCGGCCGCGGGCCAGAAAAAGGCGACCGCGCACAGAACCAGCCAGTCCCCCCGGACGTCAGTGGACATCCAGAGCTGGAGAACGCACATCACCCCGAAGCAGAACGGCGGCACTGCCAGCACCCACAGGACGTCCCGGGCCAGCCGGCTGGCGACAAAGACGCCCAGGAAGCCCAGCAGGGCGCAGCCTACCATGATGGAAATTATGAGCGGATTTTCGTTCATCGCTTTTATGACCTCCACCCTCTCCGGTAGGGTGGAGGTCCTCCCGGATCAATCTCTTATTTAACCCCGGCCTTTGGCGGCTTCCCCGCCCTGCGCGGCTCATTCCACAGGTAAACGTTCCGGCCGGTGTCGGCCGCGATGCGGGACAGCCGCGCCAGGTCCTCCACCAGGCACCGCGGCCCCGCCGGGGTCAATCCCCGGGGCCGGGTGGAGCCCCATTTCTCGGCCACCATCGCCATCCGGTCCGGAGCAAGCTTGGACAAAAGCGTGAGCAGTTCCTCCGGGAACCTGTGCAGAGACACCCCGCCGTCCTCCGGCCGGGCCAGGCAGGGGAATCCGGCCGCAGGCGCGGCCTTCTTCTCCATCCCGCGCAAGATGGCCCAGAGGCTCGAAAGCTCTTCGGTGGTGATGCCCCGGCACTCCACCTGCTCGGCGGCGCGGCGCGCGGTCAGCTTCTGCAGGGCGTCCTGGTCGTCGCGGCAGATGCAGACCACGGCCCGGACCATATTCGAAATGTGCAGGACCTTTAACAGCTCGCCCAGCACGCACCCCAGGGCCGGCCATACCATCACGGCGCAGAAGGCCCGGGCGAAAGCGGTCCCGAACTCCTCGGCCATGCGGCCCGGACCCCAGGCGGCGATCCCCAGCCACAAAGGCGGCAGCGCCAGCACCCACAGGACCACCCGGGTCCATCCCCGCCAGATGAAAATACCCGCCAGGCCCACCAGCCCGAGCAAAACCGCGGCTCCGATCACCACTTTGGGGTCTAGCTGATGCATCGCCGCTGCCTCCTTATCATTAACCGCCTTATTCAAGCTACGGACATTTTATCCCGGACAGCAAGAGACGACAAGGGCGCGTCAAGACTTGTTATCCTGACAGACGCCGCCTTATTGTGGACCGGGCCGGGGGACGTCGCCCGGACCTGGAACGAGCGGTAAAGCCGGTAGGGGAAATACGCCGCTCCGGCGAGGGCCAGGGCCGTCAAAACGATGCCGGTCGCCAGGAGCCAGCGGCCCCGGGCCAGCGCCTCGTCGCCGGAGATCACGGCGGTGTCGCGCAGGACCTTCGCTCCGGGCGGAGGGAACTGCCCCGCCCGCAGGATGCGCAGCGCGTACACCAGCATGTACACGGACCACGGCAGGACCGACAGGAAGATCAGACCCGCCAGCACGGCCAGGGTGAACAATATCTCGTCGGGCGGCTGGCCGGCCAGATAGGAAGTGAACGCCGGCAGACCCCACTTTATCGCCGCCACCCCGGCCGCCAAAAAGACGATATAAACGAGCATCGCCTTCCACCGGAACCCCGGGTCGGCCTTTAACACGGGCATATCCCTCCGCCTTTCTGATACGGTCCCGAGCCCTGTTCTTTCCGGCCCTCTCACAATAAGGGCCCGGCCCCGATCCTTCGCCGTTCTACAGATCATGCTCCGCCAGGAGTTCGCCGGAGGAGCTGTACTGCTTCAGCGCGGTCAGTTTGCCCGCGTCATACCTGAACTCCATGCCGACCTTGCCGTCGCGGTAATACACCTTGCATTCGCCGTCCAACTTGCCGTCCTTGTACCGGCCTTCCTCCCTGATCTTGCCGTCGGGGAAATAGGCCTTGTACGGGCCGTTGGGTATGCCGTTGACGAAGACGCACTCGTAGTCCAGCTTCCCGTCGCTGTAATATTTCCGTTCGAACCCCTGCCCGATGTAGACCGTGGCCAGCGGCCCGAAGTTGGCCGCCTGGCTGAACACGGCCTCCCGCTCCTTCTGGGCCCGCTCCCGGTCGCCGGTGACCGCGTAATATTGCGCCAGGGCGTAACGGGCGAAGATGTTCTCCGGCTCCAGCGCCAGGACCCGGTCGATCATCTCCCGGGCCCGGTCCGGCTGTTTTTCCTCCAGGTAGAGCACGGCCAGGTAGATCAGCCCCGAGGCGAAGGACCGGTCGGCGGCCAGCCCCTCTTCCAGGACGGCGATCGCCTTTTTCGCGTCCTGGTCGATGACCCGCGCCTGCTCGGCCCGGAAATACATCCGCGCCTGGTCCGGGGTGATCCGGCCGGCCTTGACGCCCTTGAAGACCGCGGTGTCGGGGTTGTCGACCGGCATGTCGCGCAGCATTTCCACTTCCTTCATCAGACGGTCCGCCTCTTCGAAATTACCGTCGGCCGCCAGCCGTATGGCCATCTCGTACTTCTGCTTGCGCTGCGCCCCGGAGGCCTTGAGGTCGAAGGCGTCCCGGTAGGCCTGGCTTTCGCGCAGCGTGGCCAGGTCCCGCGCCTCCGGCGACCCTTCCCCGGCCAGGCGGTTGTCCAGCTCGTCGAACTTGTAGAGGTTGCCCAGGGCGATGAGGAACTGGCCCCGGCCGTAGCTGGCGTAGCCGTCGAGGACCCAGGCGCCGCGCTCCTCCATAAGGACCAGCCGGTCGACGGACTCGCCGTTCTCGCGCTGCACGCGGTACTGCAGGCGGACGAACGCGAAGCCCTGGTACTCGTTGTCCCGGAAGACATACTCCGGCCGGTAGTCCTTCACCTTCCCCAGGAGCGAACCGGCCCGCGCCAGGGCCGCCTCGAAGTCGGCGAAGTCCGCTCCGCTGCGCAGGCGCGAGGAGCTCATGTCCTTGTAGACGGCCTTGAAGTCGCCCTCGTTGACGCGGGCGAAGAGCTTCTTCACGAATTCCTCGTAAGGCGCCTCCGGCTGCCCGGCGGCGCAAACAACCGGGGCCAGGACGGCTGAAGAACAGAACACCAGCCCCAGCAGGGCCGACCTAAGTACTGAGCTCATCTTGCCTCCTTTGTTGATGACCTCCCCCCTACCGGAGAGGGTGGAGGTTGTACGCTTACTTCGAGTAGCGGCCGGACGGACTGTCCGGGCCGCGCCCGCTCACCGGCCCGTGTTCCTCCCCGTAGTCGGGGCGCTCGACGGCGAACGAATCGAAGACCTGGCCGGTCGTGGCGGTGAACACCCGCGACCCGCTCGAACCGCCCTCGGCCGGCGCGGCCGTGAATTTGTAGCCCCGGGGCGAAAGGTCGCATTCATAACTGAAGCCCGCCCTGGTCTGTGAGCAGGGGTCCGCCGTGATATACGGCGGGTCGGCCTCGGTCAGGTCACGGACGGCGGACGGATAGACCCCGTCGTGGGCCGAGGCGTAGGCCTCGGCGGCCAGGGACAGGGACTGGACCGTATGCTTGGCCAGGGAATCGTTGGCCGCGAGCTTGGCCCGCAGGAGGTTGGGTATGGCGATGGCCGCCAGCATCGCGATCACCGCCACCGTCACGAAGATGCCTCCGGCCGATACCCGGCCGAAGCCGATCGTGAACAGGGCGAAGAGGTACGAGAAAGGGTTGCGCGGATAGGACGGCTCCGGCCGGCCCTCGGCGGCGGCCATCAGGTTGGCCGCCCGCCGCGACAGGGTCTGGTACCCGGATATGAGCTCGTACCAGGACACGAAGAACCCGCGGTGGGCCTGGGCCTGCCCGGCAAAGACGGCCGCGTCGACCTTCCCGGCCAGGGCCTTGCCGCCGGCCAGGACCACCAGGCCCCGCACCGCTCCGTCGATAGTGTCGGCGCAGAAGGCGCCGTAGCGGTCGCAGGAGGCCTCACAGGCCCGGTCGTAGGCCGGCCCCAAAAGCGGCAGCCAGAGGGCGGGAAAAAGGAATATCTGCTTCAAGATATGTTTCGACTTGAGGTGCCCGACCTCATGCCCGAGGTAGAAACGCACCTCGTCGCCGCGGTGGTCGAAGCCCTCGGCCAGGCTGGAGTACAGGACCACGAAGTCACGGCCGCAGTGCCGCATGGCGAAGGCGTTCAGGAAGCCCTCGGACTGCAGGACATACACCTCCGGGGCCGCCGTGCCCAGGCGGGAGCAGACCTCCTGCACGGTCCGGTGCAGCTCCGGCAGCTGCCGCTCGTCGACCTTTATGCAGCTCGACCTGAGGTGCGCCACCAGAAGCCCGTTGCCCAGCCAGGAGAACAGCCCGATCAAAAGGCCGATGAGGGCGCCGAAGACCGTGAACACGATCACGCCCCACAGAATGAGGGCGAAAATGACGGCGACAATAAAATAGGTCTTTTCCCTGGGGCAGTTGAGCTCTTCCAGTTTCAGCTTGGGTCCCATTTCCGGCCTCCTTTGTTCATAATGACCTCCTCCCTCTCCGGGAGGGTGGAGGTCCCTGCCGACGGCGTGTTATCTGCACCTCTGGCGCCTGATCTCCCGGATGATGTTGCCGGCCAGCAGGTCAGCCACCTGGTTCTTGGTCTTGGAGGGCCGCAGCGCAGCCTGCAGGGTCAGGGACTCGACCTTCTGGCTGTACTCGACCCTCAGGACCTCCTGTCCGTCCCTTATTCCCACCACCACCACCCTGGCCACGTCGTAATACACGACCTCGTCCTCGGTGACGATCTCCTTGATGATGACGGTCAGGTCCGCCCGCTCCTTGACGACCTTAAAGCCGCTGCCCTTCAACTTCGCCCTGATCCTCCGCAACAGCACGTCCTTCAGGTCCGGCGAATCGAGCCACTCGTAGAACAGGCCCGGTTCGCATTTGACCTCGACCGTCTGGATCCCGCAGAGGCCGCCGCCGGCCCCCGTAACCACCAGGTTCCCCGCGGTGGCACATCCCGCGACCAAAAAGGCGGCCGCCGCCCCGCACCATGCCAGTTTCAGTTTATTCACCGTCACGCTCCTTTTCGTAATTGGGCCTGATAATTAAGGGCGGAGCCCTTTCTTCTTTCATTCCCGGAGGTCTTCGAGGTCTGTAACGTCGGCAAGGCCTGTCCAGACCTCATCGACTTTACCGACCTCGTCGACCTGTCAATACAAGTCCTTTCCCGGCCCGGCCGCCCGGATCACGCCCGGCCCAGGAACTGCCGCTTGTGGGGGTCACGGGCAATGGTCTCGCAGGTCCACAGGTAAACGCTCTGGCCGTTCTCGACAGCCAGGCGCGACAGCCGCGCCAGGTCGATGAGCGCCCGCCGGTAATTGATCCTGCGCGAGCCCCGCCCCCTCCCCACCGCCTCCTCCCACTTCTTGCTGAGGGACGCCACCCGGGCGTGGGTGATGCGGGAAAAGTCCGCCACCAGCTCGTCGGGCAGGCGGTAGATGAAACGCTTGGAGGCCTCCTTGCTGAGCAGGCAGGGGAAATAGGGTATCATCATCACGGCGTCCCCCCGGGCCTGGAGCAGGACGGCCCAGAGCCTCGCGACCTCCTCGGTGCCGATCCACTTGTGCTCCGCGCGTTCGGGGAACAGGCGCGGCGCGGTGTCGTAGCTGACCGCCGCGTCGGAATAGGCGAGGTAGAACTCGGTGAACGTGACCACCGGCACCCGCAGGCGCGTGGCATAGTTCCCGACCAGGCAGCCGAAAAAGGGCAGGAACAGGCCGGCACAGCAGAACAGGAGAAAGCCCACCGGGACGCCTTTCACCAGCCAGCACACGAGCAGGCACAACACCCCCAGGCAGAACGGCGGCAGCGCCAGCACCCAGAAGAGGATCCGGGCCCAGCGGCGGTTGGCAAAGACCCCGCCGATACCCAAAAGGCCGCCCACGATCAGGATCGTCAAAAGGATCGGATTTTTTTCCATACGTTCCCGTTAAAGGGACACGTACTTTTTCCCCGTTATTGTATCGGGAAAAGTACATGTCCCTTTTTCTCTCATTTCCGGGTACTTTCCTTGACCCCGAGGTACTGGTTGGGGATCAGCCCGGTCTTCAGCACCCTTTTATTGGGGGTGTCCAGCGGTTCCCAAGGGGTCCGGACCAGGGCGTACGAATGGTCCGCCTCGGAAAAAAAGGACCAGTACTGGTCAAAGGGGACGTTCTTGTCCAGCTCCCGGATGTAGATCTCCCCCAGGGCGACGATATTGTTGTCAGAGGCGTTGCTCAGGTACAGGACCTTCTTCACGACGAGCGGGGTCCCGGCCGGGGCCTCGTAGGCCACTTCGCCTCCTTCGGTGCCGGAACAGAAATAGAACATCTCGCCGCGCTTGAACGTCTGGCCGGACCAGGTATGGGCCCGTTCCTCATAACAAATCTTGACCGGCGAGACCAGGACAACGGGCCGGTTGACGTACTGGTCAAAGGGGGCCTGGTCGCCGATGGAACTGGAGCCCAGGGGTGTCTGGCCGCAGCCGCCAAGGAAAATGGCCCCGGTGGTATAAAGAGCTACGAGTAATTTCTGCATATACTGCTTCTCCGATCGTTGTACAGCCGTTGGCCGGCTGGGTGTTATTAAAATGAGCTTATTAAAGGGACACGTACTTTTTTCCTATTATTGTATTGGGTTATCGGGAAAAGTACATGTCCCTTTTGCCCACTTTTAACCATATCTACCGGCCCAGCAAGGCCAGCAGCACCATGGCCGGGGCCACCAGAATGAGCGCGCTCAGGATCCACCAGCGCGTGACCGCCCGGCCCTGCCGCTTCTGCTGCAGCACATGGATGGTCAGGGCCCAGCCGCCCAGCATCCCCGCCACGGCGATGAGGAAGGCCGCCAGCCCCCGCTCGCGGCAGCCGAGCGCGTCCGCCGGCAGCGAGGCCACCCGGTAGAACGCCGCCGGCACCAGCGCCGGGGTCAGGATGAAAAAGACGATGCGTTTGAGCATAAAAAAAT
>CAYTIW010000020.1:0-35359 GCA_964438075.1 uncultured Planctomycetales bacterium | reverse complement strand
GCAGCGGTATTGGAGGTATCGACATGCCAGACGACATTTCTCCCAACCAGCCCGTAGCGACTCAACCTGTAGTTGCTCCGGCTGACCGGCCCACAGCCGACGATCCGACCGTCTCCGACGAGGAGATTGAGGCCGCGCTCGACATCAACGAACTGCGCAAACGCATGGGCCTGCCCGACAAGGCGGCTGACAAAGCGGACGCCAAGGCAGAGGCCAATAGTGCCGAGCCTGACGACGATGCGGAGGAAACGGAAGCAGAAGCGGACGCAACCGATGCAGACGACTCCCAGCAGGCGACGCAGCAGGCACCCGCACCCCAACCCTCGCCGACAGTCGCGCCCGAAGAAGTCAAGCAGTTCAGTCAAGCCGATGTCAACCGCTTCATGGCGAACGAACGGCGCATCTCCAAGGAGGCGCAGGCGGCAGTCAAGGAGCTGGAGGCCATCACCGGCCTGCCGATTGACAAGCTCCGCGAGTCCTATCGCGTCCAGCAAGCCCAAAAGCTCGCCGACGACTACGGCATGACCGAGGCGGAAGCCAAGGCCATCGTCGCCGACCGCGAGAAGGCGCGGCAACTGGAAGCCCGCATGGCGGAGATCGAGGCCGAGCAGGCGACCATCAAACGCCAGCAAGCCTACGAGCAGCAGAAGGCCCAGTACGCCAGCAACCCGCACGTCCAGCGGTACGCCGCCGAGATAGACCAGTTCGCGCAGCAATTTGCGAGCTGGAATTATGACGTGGCGGTACGCGCCGTGTTGGGGCAAAAGGCGTTGGACGGCCAGCTTCAGCAGGAGGTGGCAAAGGTGACGCGCCAGCAGACCATCGCCAACGTCAGCAAGGGCAGTGTGCGCGTCGAGTCGGCGCGTTCGGCGGCTGCGCCTGCGGTTGACGCGAGTTCGTTGACACCGGAGCAGCGCGAGTTCGTCGCTGGGATGAGGAGATTTGTCCCCGGCCTCACCGCCAAAGGTGTGGCTAAAAGAGCACAGGACATGAAACGGCAGGGCCGCAGGTAACTGGCTCTGCCTTGGAAGGAGTTGAGAACACATGTCTTTCTCTGCATCTAGGACCACGCAGGGTTTCGAGTTGGTCGGCAACCTTTCTGGGGTTGCTGATAACGGTACCAAATGGGAAATGACCCCCTCGCTGGCGGTTGTCGCGGGCGACATGCTCATCCTGACCAATAACAAGGTGGCTGCGGCAGTTGCCAGTTCGTCCAACATCCTCGGCGTCGCGGCTGAGACGAAGACCGCCGACGACACGGATGTGACCTACCTCCTCGTCTACACCCACCCCGACAACATCTACGAGTGCTCGTGCTCGGACATGCACGACAACACCGTGGACTCGGCGACCACCACGACCATTGTTGACGCTGAGTTGACGATGAGCGCGGACGACGACTGCAACGGGGCGCGGCTCTACATCTACGAGGGCACGAACGCCGGGTTGGTGCGCACCGTCAGCGACTTCGACGAGAGCGACGACACGATCACCTTCACCGACCCGCTCCCGGTCGCCTGCGACACCACGAGCAAGTACCTGCTCTACGGTGAGTGCGACGACCCCGGCACTACGCCTTCGGTCATCAACATCGGCACCCCCGGCGTCAACCTGAAGGACTGCAACACCATCGACGCCGACGCTGCGGTTGATGCCGTGGACGGGCCGCTGCTCTGCCTGGGATTTGACGATGCCAACGCGATTATGCGCGTGAAGATCATCAAGTCCCTGTTCGACAGCCGCTAGATCGCCTAGCTAGACCAATCCCCAACAACTGACGAGCTACGGCCTTGGTTTTACTTTGCCTTGGCCTTTCTGCTTTTAGGAGGTGTGAAACATGGCTATTGTCTCTGCGAACTGGGCAGAAGCGATGCTCCCTATCATCGACGAGGTGTACACCTTGGAGGCTGGCAAGGAGCAGGACTTCATCAAGGAGCTGATCGGCAGGTCGCCGTCCACCTTGCAGTCCGAGCGCACGTTGGGCGTCGGCGGCACCCCCCTGATGAAGAAATGGAATGACGCTGGCGGCACGGCTGCCGGTGCGTTCCAGGATGTCAGGAAGGGCTACTACACCACTTACACCCATGAGAAGTGGGTGGATGCCCGTGCCATCGAGCGCGACTGGTACGACGACAAGCAGTACGAGCGCATCTACAACGAGGTCCGCGACCTGCGTTCGGGTGGCTACAAGACCCAGCAGGCGCACTTCGCCGCGTTCCTCAACTCGGCGGTGTCTGGTGCGCACGCCTACTTCGGTGACATGACCCTCGCCGATGGCTTCCCCCTGGCCTACACCGCGCACCTGTACAACTCCGCTTCGGCTGGCGGGACGTTCTCCAACCTCTCGACCTCGACGGCCCTGACCCCGGATAACCTCGAAACCGTCAGGACCACGATACTGACGAGTTGGAAGGACGACCAGGGCCAGCCGCTCAACATCGATCCGAACGACCTCGTTCTCGTCGTGCCGTCGGCCTACCGCAAGATGGCTCTGACCATCGCCGACAGCGACAACGAGCCGGAGACGACCGACAACAACGTCAACGTCTGGAAGGGCAGCATCGACGTGGTTGAGATGCCGCGTCTGACCTCTGGACGGTGGATGGTCATCTCGCGTTCGCAGGCGAAGAAACTCTGCCACTGGTACGACAGGCGGAATCTGGACCTGTCCAACACGGTCGATTGGCTGTCCGAGCAAATCTGGAGCAAGAACGTCGGTCGCTGGTCGCTGGGTTCGGACTGCGCCCCTGCATGGATCTATTACTGCACGGCGTAGGCAATGGGGAGGGGAAACCCTCCCCTTCTCCTTGCTTGCTCTTAGGAGGTGAGACACTATGGGTTCTACCGCAGATTCATTTACCGCTACCGGCGGTTTCGTGGGTCCGTTGACGGGTAACGTGACGGGCAACGTCACGGGCAACGTGACCGGCAACCTGACAGGCTCTGTCACTAGCACGGGGACGATTACGGTAACCAACGCCCCAACCTCGGCGACCCCCGGCACAATCCGTGCCATCATCGGCGAGGTGGCCCCGGCTCCGGCGACGACCATCACTTCAGGTACGTTGGTCGGTGTGCGCGGGCACCTGACCTACCCAGCCAAGACGGTCACGGGCGGCGCGTACCTCATGGGCGCACAGGGCAAGTTGACCTTCGCGGGCACGATGAACCACGAAGACTCCCGCCTTGCCGGTCTGTTCGCGCAGCTCGACACGACAGGCGCGACGCTTACCACGGGCCAAATCTCTGCCCTCTGGGTAGACCACGGCGCAGGTGTGACTGGCGCTGGCGGCGGGCAGTTCAACATGGTCCGCATCACCAACACCGTTTCCGGCTCCAAGCCGAACTCCATGATCTACATGTACGGCGACGCGACGTATGCGTTCGACCTGGCTGGCGGGCCGGGAGGCACCTGCTCCTATGTCGTCGCCGCAGGCACGTCGAGCGGTTCGTTCGGTGCTGCGGACGGCGTGGCAACCAAGGTCATCGTCGTCAACATCGCTGGAACCACCTACTACATCCCCGCTCACACTCAGAACACCTAACCATCCGCAGGAGGCTCCCGCCCCAAACGGGGGCCTCCTTCTACTTCGCTTCTAGGAGGCTACGGCATGAGCATCACCCGCGACGACATCGAGGCGCACCGCAAGCAGTTGGAGGCCGAGCGCGACCAGTTGCAGGCCAACCTCTACGCCTATAACGGTGCGATTCAGAATTGCGAACACTGGCTGCGCTTCATCGACGAGAAGGCGAATACGCCGAACGTCGTGCTGCCTAGCGAACCACCCGTAGAACCACCCGCAAAGTAACACCAATCCCCAACGAGGGGAGGGATTCAGTTGACCAAAAAGCAGTTCCCAGTCGATAATGACATCCTTAACGAGAACCACATCACCTACGGCAAGGCTTCCGACACCTCCATCGCATCGAACGCGCTTTCCATCGCCATCACCGCGCCTGCGGCTGGTTACCGCATCTTCCTCGGTTCCATCGTGCTCACGGGCACAACCGGCGGCGGCGGCGCGGAAGCGTTGACGATCAAGGACGGCAGCACCACCGTCTGGACTGAAACCTTCACGGTCGGCACGGACAAGGTGCGCCAGTTCGATGCTGTTCCCCTGGTCGGCACCGAAGCCACCGCCATGACCATCTCGGCCTCCGCGACCGCGCTTACGGCAGGTGGCCTGTATGTCTTATACCTTGTGAAGCCTTAAAGCGAGGTGAGAACGAATGGCCTTCACCGTTGACAATGCCAAGACCCTCGCCGAAACCAACACCGACGAAGACATGACCGACGCCCAGGCTTTGGAGTGGGCCAAGGAGTTCATGCGGCAGAAGGTCGCTTCTCGCCGCTGGACTGAAGGCACGCAGGAGTACGAGGATGCGACCGAAGACGAGTGGGAGGACCTGCCCGCCGACTTCGTTTCCGTCGTCGAAATGTTGGACGAGGACGAGAACGCTTACGAAGACTACGAGTACCGCTCCGGGCAGATACGCTTCGGTGCGGACGGCACATACACGATGCACTACCGCCAGTTTCCGACCGCGCTTTCCGCCGTGACCGCCACGGTGCCGCTGCCCGACATCTACCTTGACCCCTTGGCGTACTTCCTCGCCTCGCGCTACCGCAGCATGGACGACAGCGAGGACGCCGACGCCCTGCGCTGGATGGCGGAGTGCGATAAGGCCCTGCGGCGCAACCTCGGCACGGCGCGGGCATCCAGCAAACCGCTCAGAGTGCAGTTCAGGTGGTAGCCCATGGCCCTGCAACTAGTCACCCGTAGCGGTTTCGTTGGCGGCATCAAGCCCGCTATCGCCGCGCACTCCATCCCGCAGGGTTCGCTGTGGGACGGGCGCAACGTGGACGCGGACGAGGTTGGTGTGTTGTCTGTCAGACCCGGCGCGTCGGCGGTGGACGATTCTCTCGGCTCAGGCGGCGTGTATGGGCTGGTGGCCGCATTCGATACCCTCGTCTGCGTCTGGAACAAGAGCCTCTATAAGTTGGTTGACGGCGAGTGGACGGCGATACGCTCCAACTTCCTGCCCGAAGACACCTGGGTCAACATGGTCAAGTGGGAGTACGACGACCTCGAAGTCCTCTACATCCATGCCGGTAATGGTTTGTGGAGAGCCACGGAATACGGCTGTCAGATGGTGGACCCCAGCGCACCGGGGGATGGGTTGTCAAACCTGCTGCTCGATAGCGGCGGTGGGCAAGACCCGACATCGGATATCTTCGCCGCGCAGATAGGCGTGTTGCGGGCCGGGTACTCCTCACGCATGGCGGTGGCCTACGGCAACACGGTCTACCTGTCCGACCCCGACGACCCCAGTGTGTGGTCAGACAACCAGTACGTCAGCCTGCCTGACGACGGCGGCACGATAACGGGATTGGCCCTGTGGCGCGGGGCACTCGTCATCTTCCGCGACAAGGACATCTGGGCGGTGTTCGGTTCGGACTGGTCAGACACCGATACCACTTTGCTGGTCTTGCAGGACTCCTCGACGGGCTGCGTCGCCGCAAGGAGCATCGTCGCGGTGCCGAATTACGGCCTGCTGTTCCTCGGTGCGGATAACGTGTACGCGCTCAAGGCCGTGTCGGGCATTGAGGACCAACTAGAAGCCGTGCCGATTGGCGACGACATCAAGCCGCACCTGCTGCGGGCGATGGAAAGCGGGTATGCCGACGCCTGCGCGATCTACCACGATGGGCAGTACCACCTGAGCCTGCCGTCGGCGGTGGAGGCCGAGCGCATCTTCCGCTTCCGCACCAACACCCAGGCGTGGTACTGCGATACCGGGCCGAAGACGGCTGGCTATGCGGTGCTGGACGGCACTCTTTACTCCGCCGACCCTGGCTACGGGTTGGTGTATGAACGCATCGGCTACACCGACAACGGGAGCCGCATCCCGTGGTGGGCGGCTTTCGGGCACGAAGCCCTATCTCCCGGCCCTGCCAGAATCAAGCGGCTGTTCTTATACCTCAACGCGACGGCCACAATGCAGCACATCGACGCGACGGTCATCGCGGATGGTTCGGAGCAGGAGGCGGTGGAGTTCGCCGTGGCGGGCGCGGCAGGGCCGCAGTTCGAGGTCGGCGACGCGGCAATCGGCATCGCGTCCATCGGCAGGACGAGCGAAATCAAGGTCTACGAGGCGAAGGTGTCTGGCATCAAGGGCAACTTCGCGCAAGTGCAGTTGAACGGCAACACCATCGGCGAGGATTTGCGGATTGTCGGCTACGCCCTCAGTTACCGTCCTCGCACCAAAGCCAAGGGCATTCGGACGGGGGTGACGAGATATGACGACGTTAGCTAATGTGAACCTGACCACTGGGCAGAAGCCTACCGCCGATGAGCTTGAGGCATATTGGAACGACGAACGCGCCCTCATCAACGAGCTCCCCGCCGCCAACCTGCAAAAGACGGAGACTGGTCGTGTGCAAATCAGCATCACGGGCGACGCGGATACAGTTGACGGATATCATGCGGGCGAAATCGCGGGCGCGGACTTCGCGGTTATCGTCAAGACGTTGGCGGAATTGTTGGTCAACTCTGACGGGTTGGTGATATCGGGCGGCGGGGCGGAGAAGAACGACGGCACCGCCAACCAGCTTGACATCTCGGCCATTGTCGCCATCCAGAAGGATTCTGACGGCAAGCTGAACCGCGTGGAGTTGGCGGCTACCACGAAGACCACCAGTGAGGCGGCGACTACCTACTACCTCGACCTCGCGCCTGACGCTGTTGACTACTCCTGGGATACCGAACACGCTACGGCTCCATACATCCCAATTGCCGAAGTGGTCACGGATGGTAGCGGCAACATCAGCGCGGTATCGGACGAACGCCCTACGGCGGTATCGTGGTTCGATAGTCTGGAGCCTGTCGTCGGCGAGGGCTTGGAGTTGGGTGAAACCTCAGCGACGGCCTATCGCGGCGACAGGGGCGCGGTAGCCTACACTCATAGCCAAGTCTCCACGGGTGCGGTGCATGGTGCCGTCTCGACAGCCACGGCGGGCAAGATGGTCGTGCGCGACGACAGCGGCAGGGCGCAGTTCGCCGATCCGTCCGCCAATCAGGACGCGGCGACCAAGGCGTATGTGGATGCAATCGACAACACCGACATCGGCCTGGGCGACGTGGCGAACATCCGGCAGGCACCTTTGCGGCTAACCATCACCGCCAAGACCGCAAGCTACACCCTTGCCCTGGCGGACAGCTACGGCTCGATGATAACCGTTACTTCCGCGTCCGACCTCACCGTCACCGTGCCGCCCAATGCCTCGGTCGCTTTCCCGACAGGCACGCAAATCCTGGTGTCGCGCCTTGGGGCGGGTGCAGTGACCATCGCGGCGGGTTCCGGTGTCACGCTCCGGTCCGCCGACAGCGCATTGACCTTGCGCGAGCAGTACAGCGTGGCGGGGTTGCTGAAGACGGGCACGGACACCTGGCTCGTCGTCGGGGATGTGACCGCCTAATGCTGCTATTCGGCGCTTTGTCAAGGTATCACAGGCAGTTGACGCTGGTGGACACGGGTTGGGTGCAGGTTGCCGACAACGGCACTACCAACGTGGTCGTACCCGCAGGCGAGATCGTCAGCATGAAGGTGCGCTGGAAGGGCATCAGCGACACGGAGACGGATTCGGACAGCAACACGGAGAGCGGCAGCAAGAGCGGTGGGTCATCGGCATCTTCCACTGTGTCCTATCCGAGCAAACCTGCCGGATGGTCGTGGGACAGGGTGAAGGCGTATACCTCGGTATCGGCAGCGACATCCGGGTCGTGGGAAGTGTACGCAGAGGCCACAAGTTCGGAGAGGCAACTGAACTCAGGCACCGGCACCGGCGGCAGCGCATCCGTAACCGACTACGGAACACCCGACAGAAGCTACTCTTATCATAGTGCCAGTCACACACAGGCGTTCAACTACACCTTCCGCGCCACCTCCTACTTTGAGCGCGATGTTGACACCAGCAATCCGCAGATCACCGTCAACAGCCAGGTTACTTCCCTCACCGACACGCTCAACAACAACGAGGAATCGGCCTGGGTGACGGCGACGGGCTTCACCGCAGGCGCGACCAACTCCGTCCGCCACGACATGGGCGGCAGCGACAAGGCTTATGTGCAGATACAGGTAGAGGTGCTAGTTTAGCTTGCCCGTCTAGCAACCTTCCGCAAGATTCCCAACCGACTTCCTCTGAAAGCAGGGGGGTGATTGTTATTGGCCGTTGCCGCAGTCGCGGGACCGAGGGGGACTGTCTATCTGCCGCGTAAGACCGGCATATATCGCATCCGCAACACACTTAACGGCCATTCCTATATCGGCAGCGCAGGCAACATGCGCAAGCGACAATGGGAACACCTCTGTGCGCTCAGGCGCAAGAAACATCATAGCCGTTATCTCCAGAGAGCGTGGACGCATTATAGGGCGAGTTCCTTTGTTTTTGAAGTACTGGAATTTGTGTCGGATGCGAACCAGCTACTCCAACGGGAGCAGCACTACCTCGATACATTGCAGCCTGCATATAACATGTCGCCAATGGCGGGTAGCTGCCGAGGAGTAAAGCACACCGAAGCAATGCGCTCGGCCAATAGCGAGAGGTTGTTAGGGAGAAAGCTTACGCCGGAGCACTGTCGCAACATCAGCCGCAGCCTTAAGGGGCGGATTTTTTCTGAAGAACACCGCCGCCGCCTGAGTATGGCATTGACCGGCAAGACCCCCTCCAATGAAACGCGAGAGAGATTGCGAGTATCACACCGGGGTATCCCCCAATCAGCGGAAACTATCGCAAAGCGTACTGCCTCTCTGCGCCGAGTTTGGAAAGACCCAGTAGCACTACAACGGCGGTCTGATGCTTCGTTGCGTATGTGGGCTAATCCCGATACTCGCCTCAACCTTGTCGCTGCCAGAGCGAGAGGGGCATCCCACCATAAGACAACGTTAGACGAAAAACAGGTGGCCGAGATTAAGTCCCTGTTACGCGAAGGCCAGATGCGCCAAACCGAAATCGCCGCCGTCTACGGTGTTAGCCGCCACGTTATTTGGAACATCAAGCACGGGGTGACGTGGGTACATGTTCCCTAATGCGCTTCCTTGGGAGGTGATTCCTTGTCAATAATCGCATCAAAGCTCGATCAGGAGTTGGCACAGATTAAGCGGCAGTGGGAAGCCACCACCGATCAAGCGCAGAAGGCGGCATTGGGCCAGCAGGCCAACGATTTACGCTCAGGTGGCGCATCGGAGTCGGTCGCGAATTATTTAGTTTACGGAAATACCGAAGGTAAGGGCGTTGACTACTCGCGCTCCTACATGGGTTCCTCTTACGACCCCTCCGCTGACTGGGCGAAGTCGCAGGCACCGCTACAGGCAGGCTCGCCGCTACAGGCAGGCTCCGACCCTGGCAAGTCGTATGCGCTGGGTTCGACCTACACCGCGCCGACGTTGACGGTCACACCAGGCAAGACGGTGAGCACCGCGCCGTTCTACGAGGCGATCAAGGACTATAAGAACACGCCGCCACAGGCCAACACGCCGCAGACGTTCTCCGGGCAGCAGCTTGCCGACGCAATCAACAAGCAGCAGACGGCAGGGCAGGCACCCACGCCGGGTACAGCGCAGTTCGCCACGCCGGAGCAGTTCGGGCAGTATGTGGGTCAAGTACAGCAGATGTTGCAGCCCTACACCGAGCAGCAGAAGCAGGCCGCTACCGTGGCGTTCAACCAGGCGATGCAACGCCTTCAGAACAAGGCGGCGGCTACGGGGATGCAGCGTTCTGGCGGCTACGCGTCCAACGCGATGGGCGCGGCCAACCAGTATGCGCTGGGGCAGGCGGGCATCGAAGGCCAAGCCTTGGCTAACGCGCTCCAGACCGCGCTCCAGAACGCCAACCTCAGTCTCGCCGAGCAGGGACAGCTCTATAACCAGGGCCTACAGTCCGCCAACTTCCAGCAGAACCAGGCGGCGAACTACGCCAACGCCTTAGCCAATGCCTACGGGCAGCAGGAGAACATCCGGCAGGGCGAGATGGGCATGAACCTCAACCAGCAGACGACCGCCCTGGCGCAGTTGGCGAACGCGCTCGGTATGGATATCGGGCAGAGCCAGTGGGCGCAGAACTTTGGCTTGCAGAAGGCGGCGACGCAGGCTGGGCTGGATTACGATGCGGCCAAGTTCAACCAGGCCAATTACCAATTCGACCAGAGCCAGAAGGCGGCGGCTGACGAACTCGCCCTGGCGCAGCAGAAGCAGGCGTACACTGAGGCGATGGACAAGCTCAAGTTGCAGATGCAGATGGACGACGCGAGCTTCGACCAGTGGCTCAAGCAGCAGCAACTCGCCATCAGCCAAGCCTCGCAGCGAACGGACGCGCAGTATAAGGCGGACCTCATCAATCGCGGTCTGAGCGAGGACATGGCGAAGAAGGCGACCAATGCCGAGATCGCCAGCATCATGAACGCCACCTCCGCCGAGGAAGCCTACCAGTACCTTGTGGCGTATGGCGGAGAGATGGCGAACAACGGTGTGGACATGGCGGCGGTCCTGAAGGCCGTCGCGCAGAAGTTCGGCGGGAGTGCCGGTAACAAGGAGTTCCTGCTTCAGTTCATTGAGAACTTGGAGTAACAGCGCGTCGTCTTGCCTCGGTCATGGCAAACCCCAACCACAGCAGCGACACGACAGCCGCGCAACCCCATATCTTAGTCAGGTTCTCGGCTTGTCGTTTGACGGCGATACGGTACTCCTGTGCGGCGTCACCTTCTAGTGAAGTGATGGGGGCACGGCCTGAAACCTCAACACTACTGCCATGCACCCACGCTTTACCCGTCCAGCGGTCGGTGTACCACTTGAACACCGCGTCATCGTAGGTCTTGCTGGCCTGCAACTCCCAACGGGTGAACCACAAGCCCACCAAGACCACGCAAAGCAGGGCTGGCAACCAGGGATTCGCGAACACATCCGACTTCCGCATCTTCTCAAACATACGTTGCAGCCTCCCTTACAGCACACATGATACCAGAGTTTGCCTACATGGAAAGAGGTGAGGATTCATGCCCTGGGTTGATGGTAAATACGTCATCCCCGACGACAGGTGGGCAAAACTGCGGGCGACCCAACCGGCCACGACCCCGCCGTCCCCCACCGTGCAACCCGGCACCCAACCCGTGCAAACGCTGGTAGATCGCGCTAACGGGCCGACTCTGGCCGAACAGCTTAGGGCGGCAATCGTCAATGCGTCTGCCGCCAAACAAGCTACTCTTGCGCCGACCTCGCAAGCGGGGATGCGGTTGCAGCAGATGCCGCAAATCAATGACATCTCACCGATGCCTTCTGCCGCCACGCCTGTCGTTGGTGGATTCAGTGGTAAATCTGTCGGCACGCCGACACCCCCCAAGCCACCGCAAGTCATACCGCAATCTGGTGCCGCTTCGTCTACCATTATGCTCGAAAGGGCACTCAATGCCACGAACGAGCCAGGGAGCGGCATGACGGACGCGGAGTTCGCCAGGGCGTTCCCGCAGCAGGCGTTCACCCCGCCCTTCACGGCGGCCGGTCTGCCCCTGGCGGCGTATCAACAGCGGCAGGCGCAGGCTCTAGGCAAAGAAGTACCGCCGATGTCGGCCCCGGCCAAAGTCCTCACCTCCCTCGCGGCTGGTGTTGGCGACGTGCGCGGTGCTGTCGGTGGTGCGGCAAGGTGGCTGGGCCAGAAGACGGGTGCGGAAGGCGTGGAGGAGTGGGGCGCAAAGCAGGCCGAAGGCGGCAAGAAGACTGGTGAACGCTACAGCCTGCCGACAGAGGAGTTCACTTGGAAGCGACTGCTCGACCCCGACTTCTACCTGACAAACGTAGTCCGCAGTCTGCCGTTCGCTCTGTCGTTCATCCCTGCGGCGGCGGCAGGTAGTGCCGTGGCGGGCGCGGCGGCGACGGGATTGGCCCTGAGTCCCTTCTGGGCTACCGCGATGGGCGCGGTCGGTGCAGGCTCCATCAACCGGGCCATCGAGTCCGCGATGGAAGCGGGCGGAGCATACAACGAGGCCCTAGAGCGCGGGATGACGGCGGAGCAGGCCGACAAAGCGGCGGACAGCGTATTCAAGGACAACCTCAAGCTAGTCGGGCTGGATATCGGCGAGTTCGCCACCTCCTTCGTTCCTGTCGGCGGTATCGTGGGCAAGGTCGGCAAGTCCGCGCTAGGCAGGGCGGCAATCGGCGCAGGCAGGCTTGCCACGACAGGCGCACAGGAAGCAATGGAGGAGGGCTTGCAGGAGTACGCGCAGGCCAAGGCTCTAGGCGACACCAAGGGGACATTCGGCGAGTTCGCCAAGACCCCGCAGGCGCAGGAAGCTATGGCGACCGGCGGCGTGTTCGGTATGGGCATGGGCTTGGGAGGTTCTGCCTACAATGCCGCCAAGGAGTTCAAGGCGAGAGTCATTGACGGCCTGCCCGCCGACATGAAGGCCGACGTGGACAGGGCGACCGCCGCGATGGAGCAGAAGGGCATCGACAGGACGGTCGCGCAGGAAGTCGTGCTCAACCAAGCGATGGAGAGTTCTCCCGAAGCCAAGGAGATCATTGAGCGCAAGACGCGGGAAGTCGTCGCGGAGTTCGCGTCGAGGGAAGAAACGCAAACCGCAGAGTCCGTCGCGCAGACACCCGCGCCCACAGCAGAACAACCCGCTCCTGCCGAGGGGCCTGTTTCCGCACGCCCCGTCGCATCCCAACCCCTAGCGACAACGCCCGTTGCGTCTCAGCAAGCCCCTGTTGGCGAGAGGCAACCTGCCGCGCCAGCACCCGCACCAACACAGCCTGTGTCCACCCCTCCCGCTTCCTTCGCGGCAGGCAGCAAGATACAGACTGCCAGCGGCAAGGTGTTGGAGGTAGTCGCCCTGCATCCCTCGCGTCCATCACTCAAAGTGCGCGACCCGCAGAACGCGGCGCGTGGCGAGTGGTGGATAGGCAGCAACGGCGTCAAGCCGGTGGAGGGCGCGGTGCAGAGCGTGAGTGCGGTGGAGCCTGCGGCGGAAGTCGCACCTGCCGCGCCGACAACCCCGCCCGTAGCGGAAGCGTCTACGGAGGCGGCACCGACCACAGCCCGTAAAGCGGAGGACACGCCTACTGCCAAGGAACCGTGGCAGATGACCACGGCAGAGTTCGTTGCCGATGTGCAGGCCGACTACGACAAAGCCGACCAAGCCTACCAAGCACTCAACGACAAGTATGTGCCGAACGTCGATTACAGGAAGCGTACTTGGTCGGAGGGCGGGGAGCCCAAGGTTGACTTCGGCACAGCAGATGTGTTGTTCGAGGGCACCAACGACTTGATGAACGATCCCAAGTACCGCAAACTGGGGGCGGCACGGCGCAAGGCGCAGAGCAGTTTGCGAGCGGCTCAGAACAAACACCGTACCGCCGTGGAGCGTGCTGCACGGCAGGGCAAGGCGATACCGGCAGAGGTGTTGGCGGACTATCCCGATGTGCAAGTCAAGCCGAAGGCCCAGACTCCCCCTCCCGTCAAGCCGCCGACGACGACGGTAGCGACGGGGATGGCTGAGCCGAGTGGCGAGTCACCAAGAATCGCCGAAGTACGTGAGCGGGTAGCGTTCTACGAGCAACGATTGGCCGATGCCGACAAGGCAACCAAGCGTGGAACTAAGGCCGCGAGAGAAGCCGCAACCAACCGCTATCTTCATATCCGCAAGGAACGCGACGGTTGGCGCGATGTGCTCCAGACGGTTATCGCCGAATCTCAACCCGTCCCCACCCCCCAATCCGAGATCGCCGCAGGGCAGGCGGAGGGGGCGGCGGAACCCGAGCAGGTTACGCGAGTCAGCGGCAAGTACACATGGGACGAGGCCGAGGACGACGCGCCCGACTTCTCGTACCGCATTTCCGACTATGACGACGGCTACGAGCAATGGCGGATACGCAAAGTGGAAACTCGCGACCGCGAACAGATGAACTACCGGAAACAATCTCTGCGCGGTCGCCCAACGCCAACCCATGTCCTTGAACAACGGGTCGTCGCACTAGATGCAAATGGCAACGTGTCGCCCCGCAGTCTGGAAAGACCCTCCGCAACGTGGCGGGTGGATCGTTTCACGGACAAGCCCACCGATGCAATCGAGGCAATGTTTGAGCGCCAAGGCGTGGAGCCTGTGTCCGAGCGCGTCCTGGCTTACAAGCAGGAGTACGATGCCCGCAAAGCAGCGGAGAAGAGGGCCGAGGCCGAGGCTAAGGAGGCCAAACGTCTCAAGAGAGCCATCGGCGAGTCGGTGGATAAACCAGCCGCACCTAAGAAGGTGGCAGGCAAAATCAACCCCGCATCCATCAACGCCGCACACAAGACCGTGCAAGGCACTAGGGGCAACCAGTTCCGCGAGGCGCGAGTTATCGGCGGCAAGATGTACTCCGTCACTGGCGATCAGAGCGTTGCGGTGACAAGCGACTCGGACCTTTCTGATGGCGTATATGCACTGAAGGGGACCGAATGGGTGGCAACCGAAAACTTCCGCCCTCGTTCGGGAGAATCAGAAGCCATCGCCAAGCGGTTTGCCGCCTCGCAGGACAACGGCGCGGCTGACCTTGACGATAGCACCGTGCAGGCTTTCGCCAAGGCTCTCAAGTACTCGTCGAATGAGGACATTAGCCCCGTACTCAAGGCCGTCGCGCTGGAGGTCAAAGACGGCAAGGCGCGGGTGCTTGCCACGGACGGCTACCGTATCTCGTATCAGAATGTGGCTCAGAAGCTCGGCGTTGCCGATGGGACATATCTGGTCCCACAGACAGCAGTACGTCTCATGCTGCGCGACAAGGGCGACATCCGCATGAGTGTGGGCAAGGACCGCATCACCTTCGATAACGGCAAATATCAGGTGCAGGCGATGCTTGTTGACGGTACTTTCCCGAACGTCGATGCGGTATGGCCCAAGGAGTTTCAGTGGGTCTTCGTCGTCAACCGCTCCGACCTTGCGAGTGCTGCGGCGGAGTTCCAGCGCGTCTCCGATAAGGACACCGGCCGCACCATTATCTTCCGTGCTAACGAGAACGGGTACACGCTGACAAACGACTCTGGCTCCATGCGCGAACGCAATCTGGTCAAGTCGTTCGACTTGGCTGCGTCTCGACAAAACACACCTACCGACAGCAGCGACACTCCGCAGGGTGAGCTAATTCTGCCCATCCGCATGGACGACGGGGAGGCTGGGGAGTTCGCGATGGACCTCCGCTACCTGGCGGATGCGCTGGAGAACATCCCACAGGGTGACGGCGTTGCTTTCGGTATGACGGGCGGGGCCTCCCCGTTCGTGATGGCCGCTCAACCGCCGAGCAAGGCAAGTACGCTCACAGTTCCTAAGCGCACGGTGTCTCTGGAGCCGCCGAACATCGACAAGACTGCGATGGCCCTGCACAAGATGGCCGTCAACACGAGGACGACCCTGCCCGTCTTGACGGCGGCACACGTTGGGAAGGGCATCATCACGACCACCGACCGCGAAATCACCGTCAGGAGCAAGACCACTCTGCCCGATGGCATCTACCAACTAATCGGCGATCGGCTAGAGATGTCGGGCTTCCCTATGCGGGAGTACCCGCAAATCAGACCAGTCGAGGGCAAGGTCGGGCAAGCAACGGGCATTCGGTTCCCCAGGGAAGCCTTTGCGCGGGCGGTTCGTGCAGTAGCGAAAGATGACACCCGCCCCGTCTTGACAACGGTTTTGATGCGGGTCCAGGACGGGAAGCTGACCCTCGAAGGAACTGACGGGTTCATGTTGGCGCGAAGCAGCGTCCCCGCGCCGAAGGGCTTACCCGATGGGCAGTGGTTGGTGCCGCAATCGGCGGTCAAGGCCCTCCTGAAGCTGAATCCCGCCGAGGTGTCCATCAGGATAGACGACGAGGCAATCCTGTTCGAGAGCAACGGAATCGAGGTCCAGTCCCGCCTTGTTGATGGCGAGTATCCCGACACGGATGCGGTGTTCCCGAAGGCGACGACGGAAACGGTAGCTGTCCCCGTCAAAGACTTACGGGCAGCAATCCGCAGGCTCAAGCCATTCATTGATGCGAAACGGACTAGGTATGGCACTCCCGCCGAGGGTGAGGATGCTATGCGCGTGTCCTTCGGCAGGGACAACCTCACTCTATCGACGGTAGACGGAAGGAAGTCTGCCGTCATTCCCGTGCAGTCCAATCCCGGCGGTTCCGTGCAGGGGGTTTCGGCGACGGCAATCCTCTCGCACGCAGACCCGAACAAGGTCACCTTCTCTATGTGGGCCGATACAGCCGAGGCCGCGACTGGCGATACAGTGTACATCGGTCCCAGCGGTGTGGCGACGATGACGCGGGAGAAAACGGGAACAATTCACGTCTTTACCGACACTAAGCCCTCCCTCTCCTCCACCACCTCCCGCCTCGCCGAAGAAGTAAACAAGCGCATCGGCGATGTCGAGCCACCGATGGGCGGTAGTCTGCGCGTCGAGTCGCGGCCTGTCGCGGAGGAGGATGCAACCGCAGGCGCACCGTCCACACCGCCCAAGGGTAAGGGTTTCGCCTTCGCCGACCCCGAAATCGAGCGCATCTACCAGCAGACGCACGGCCTGAAGCCAGAAACCCTGCTGGAGCGCGTCAAGGCCAGCGCAAACGAGTTCTGGCGCAAGGCCACCCGCGAGTATGAACACCTACCGAGGACGGCGGAGTTCCAGAAGCTACGCTACGCGCTCAACCAGCTCGGCAAGCAGAAAGGCGTGCAGTCGGGCGTCACCGTCCAGACCCTGCGCGATATGCTGCACCCGATCATCCGCGACCGCGAAGCGTTCAACCTGTTCGAGCGCAAGGTGCTGCTTGACGACCTGATTGAGGAAGCCTCGCAGGGGCACGACCTCCCCAACGGCTTCGACGCGGACACCGCGAGAAGCGAACTTGCCCGCGTCAATACCGCGCTGACACCCGAACTGCGCAAGGTGTTGGCGGACAGGAAGGCTCTGTGGGACGAACTCAAGGACGAGTACATATCCGCCATGAAGGCCATCGGGTTCGACACGGCGGGGCGGTTCACCCGCGAGAACTACTTCCGCCATCAAGTCCTCGAACATGCGGCGATGCGCTCCGTCACGGGCACCGGCAGGAAGGTGCGGACTCCTACGGGCAGGGGCTTCCTCAAGCAACGCGAGGGCGGAAGCTACCTGATGAACACCAACTACCTTGAGGCCGAGCATGAAGTCATGGCGCAGATGCGCTACGACATCGAGGTCGCGAAGGTCATCAAGATGGTGGACGAGGAGTACAACATCGTCCGCGACGTCAAGACCCTGGCGAAAGAGAAGGGCGCGGAGGACTGGCGGACCGAGATACCCAAGGGCTACGCGCTATGGCAACCGCGTGAGGGCAACAACTTCTATATGGCGAACTCCATCGCCGAACGTCTGGCGCGGGAGATCGCCGACGGCACGTTGCAGGCGGCAGGCCTGACGCCCGACCAGGTGAAGCAGGTAATCGTGCTGGGCGGGCCGCGCACGGAGTTCGTCGTCAAGCAAGAGATAGCGGACACCCTTGAGAACATGACGAAGCCCATCACTCCAGGCCCCGCCGCGCAGTTAGTCAGAAAGGCAATCTCCGGCTGGAAGGAATACCAGCTAATCAGTCCCATGCGCTTTCTCAAGTACAACTTCCGCAACCTCACAGGCGACGCGGAGGCGGCATGGCTGGGCAATCCTGACGGTTTCCGCAAGGTGCCGCAGGCGGTGCGCGAACTGTACGGCTACTATCGCGGCAAGTCGCCGACAGGTAGCCTTCAGGAGTTCATCGAGCGCGGCGGCATGGAATCCACCCTGCAGGTGGCGGAACTACAGGACATCAACGAACTCAAGGTGTTCGCGGAGATGCTGGAGCCCGCCAAGAGAAGCCTGCCGCGCAAGGCGTGGGACCGCTACTGGCGAGGGATGCGCATGGCGACCGACTTCCGCGAAGGCATCCTGCGCTATGCCAACTACCTGTCGTTCAGGGAGCAGATGCAGAAGAACGGGCGTCCCACAGCATGGGGCGCGTCGGACCCCGACCTCGTGATGGCTCTGGACTCCATCGAGGACAGGGCGTTCATGCTGTCAAACCAACTGCTCGGCGCATACGACGAGGTTTCCGTCAAGACGCAGGACGTGCGCAATAACCTCCTGCCCTTCTTCTCCTGGCAGGAAGTGAACGCTCGCCGCTACGTCCAACTGATGAAGAACGTCAACCTCGACGCGAAAGCCACCACGGAACTCGGCAAGAAGGTGACCATCGGCCTTAAGCGCACACCGTTCCTTGTTCTCAAGGCAGGTATGTTCGTCGCCAGGGCGGGCGCGGTGTGGGCGATGCTCTCCGCGTACAACCACAGCCGCTTCCCCGAAGAAGAAGCGGACTTGCCCGCCGACATTAGGCGTTCGCCGCATATCGTCCTGGGCCGCGACGAGGACGGGAAGGTCAAATACTTCTCGCGCCTCGGCATCGTGGAGGACTTCTTGGAGTGGTTCATGGACGACAAATCCAAGCGGGCGGCGGCTGACTGGCTGAACGGCAGGACATCGGCGTGGGAAGCGGCAAGGCAACTAGCCAGAAGCACCTTCACGCTGTCGGCGGCGGCGAACAAGCTCATCCAAGCGGGCGGGCCGGTGAAGACAGCCATCGAGGCTGGTGTGGGCAAATCCTACTACCCCAACATCGCCGAGCCTAGCACCATCCGCAACAAGGCGCAATTCCTCGCCAGAAGCGTGGGACTAGGTGGCCTCTACGATGCGGTTGCCGGTCTGCCGCAGCGTTCGTGGACCGACATCCTGGAGAACATGGTGTACTACAAGTCCGACCCCGGCGAGTCCGCCTACTGGGAAGTCAAGGACGAGGTGCGCGAGTTCCAAGAGAAAATCGGCAAAGCCTCCTATAGTGGCGGCTCCTACTCCCCTCGCAGCAACGCGCTCTACAACTTCCGCCTAGCCCTGCGCTACGGCGACAAGAAGGCGGCGGTGAAGTACGGGCAGGAGTATTACGCTCTCGGCGGCACGGACAACGGACTCGCCACCAGCCTGAGCAACATGGACCCCTTGCAAGGGTTGACGCAGGAGGAGATGGCGGCGTTCGTGGCGTGGTACGCCAAGAAGGTGGGTAATGCGGACGCTAAACGCAGGCTGACGCAAGCCTACACCTTCTTCGCCGACGTGCTGACGGGCGAACGCATCAAGGAGCGGGAAGCGGTGGGAAGCAAGCAGTAGCGACCAAGCAGTAGCCTAACACACACAGAACAGGCCGCGAGTAATCAACGAAGCCAAACGAATAGAGCCGCCTTTCTCGCGAGGCGGCTTTTCTGTTTGGGGGTGGTGATGTGGGTGAGTCCCAAGAAGTGGCGGGCGTCAACGGCCTACGGCCCGTCTGCCGTGAGAAGTTCCGCAACATCGAGGCCGACGTGATTGACGGCAAAACCGAAGTCAAGGAACAGGGCAAGAAAATCGACAGGATCACCTGGCTCCTAGTGACGACCCTCGTGGCGGTATGCCTCAACTTCGCCTACATGGTAGTGGGCAAGTAACCTCCTCTAAGGGGGAACACATGAACAGAGAAAGCCCCGAAGTCCTGAAGTTCATCACCGACACCCTGCAAGACGGCAAGACGACCTACCAGCAACTAGCCCTCGCCTGCGACCAGCGATTCGGCACCGACTTCGGCACCGGCGAGTCCATCCGCAAGTTCGCCAAGACGCGCAAGCTGCGGCCCACCGACTTGGGCGTGGATGTGAAAGGCGCGGTTGACAGGGAGCGGCAGCGCATCGTGGATTCGGCGCAAAGGCGCGAATTGGCCTACCAGCTACGCGAACAGGCCAAGGCGGAAATCGTCAGGGATGCAATCATTGCTGGCATCGCCGCATTGCCGCCGTTGGAGCCGGTGCGCTACCTGCCGCTTGCCGACAAAGGCTTCGGCGCGGAGGAAGTCGTGCTCATCATCTCCGACAGCCATGTCGGTTACTGGCTGACGAAGCAGCGTTCGTCGGGCTTGTGGCGGTACGACTTCGAGACGTTCCAGACTTATGTGCGGCTCATCGTGGACAAGATACGCGCCATCGTGCCGAGGCACAATTACCGCCTGCCAGTCCTGCACATCCACTTCCTCGGCGACATCGTGGAGAACGCCATCATGCGCAGAGGACAGGTGTGGGAGATCGAGTTCGGCATCAGGGAGCAGTGTCTAAAAGCGGCCCAGCAGTTCGTATGGATGATTCGCGAGCTGCTGACCGTCTTCGAGCGCGTGGAGTGCATCGGGCTACCGGGCAACCACGGCAGGATGAGTGAGAAGTTCGGCGACTTGCCGCCCGGTGAATCGTTCGACCTGATCGCCTATGAGTTCATCCGCCTCTACCTTGCCAACGAGCCTCGCTTCTCGATGGAGGTAATCGAGGCGGAGCGGCACGTCACCGAGATATGCGGTTGGCGGGTGCTGCTGACGCACGGCAGCGAGATTCGTGGCGGCTTCGCAGGGATTCCCTTCTACGGCGTGGACCGCCACAACACGAACATGGCGGGGCTGTTCGAGGACTTGGACGAGGGCATTGACACCGTGGAGATGGGACACTTCCACCAGGCGTTGTCCTTACCGTTCAGGACGTGGGGCAGGTGCTTCATGAACGGCTGCTTCACAGGAGCGACCATGTTCGGCCTCAACGCCTTGCAGAAGGCGACCCAGCCCATCCAGTGGCTCTACGGAGTGAATGAGGAGCGTCCGATCACCTGGGCCTATCCCTTGACCCTGGCAGAACCCCGTAAGTAATTAGACGGCCCCGCGCCGTCCATTCGTGGCGGCGCGTGGCAAAACGCCGCCTTCATCCCGTGGAGGTGACGTGATTGCCCAAGCTCCCCGCCAAGCCCAAAGTCCCCAAGACCTGCCCCGATTGCGGTTCGCCCGACATCCGACTTGAGGGCGGCTGCTGGGTATGTGGGACGTGCGGTTTCTCCCCCTGCAAGTAGCCATTCCGAATCCATGGATGCAAGGAGGTGCGCCATGCCCGACTACGTTGTCGGCGAGTTCCAGGGCCACCCGCTAGGCGCGATACCCTCACCGCCGGACCCTCGCGACTTCCGCTATCCCGCCTACGCGCCTGTCTTCGGCGCGGCGGAACTACCCGAAGCCTACACCTGCGACGGCATCACGGAGGTTGACAATCAGGGCGCGGTGTCGTCCTGCGTGGCCCACAGCCTCGGTGTCATCAAAGACTGGCAGGAGTACGCGGAAACCGGCATACACACCCGCCATAGCCGCCAGTTCATCTACTCGCACAGGCCGAACGAGTATTACTGGAAAGGCCCCGGCATGATTCCCCGCGAGGCTCTGCAGACCTTGCGCGACTTCGGCGTCGTGCGCGAGGAAGTCTGGCCTGGCATCGTCGAGTACGGCAAGGAGACTTGGCCCGCGCCGCTCGGCGAGTTGCTCCCCCAGGCGCAGCCGTTCCAGATAGCGACCTATGTGGCGATCAACCCGAAGGACATCAACGAAATCAAGTCGGCGATAGTCACCACTGGGCCTATCCTGCTGTGCGTCCCCGTGTACGACAACTTCATCCCCGATGCGAACGGCAGAATCCCCTACCCGAAGGGCAACCTGCGCGGTTACCACGGCATGGCGGGACCGGGCTATGAGAGAGACGGTCTTGTGCCGCAGAACTCGTGGGGGAGGGAGTGGGGGGTTGACGGCAAGTGCATCCTGCCGTGGGGCTACCCCATCATGGAGATATGGGGCATCACCGACGCGACGACGCGGCGGGTGCGGAAAGTCCACCTGCGGATAGGCAGCAAGACCATCACCGTGGACGGTTCGCCGCGTGAGATGGATGTCGCGCCGTTCATCCAAGACAGCAGGACGTTCGTGCCGTTGCGCTTCGTCGCCGAAGGACTGGGGGCTACTGTTGACTACGGCCCGAAGCCCGACGTGGAGTGGGTGACCGCCGAGTTGGAGGTGCCTGCTTCGTGAAAGTCATCTTCGACCCAGGCCATGCGGGTACGACGGCAGGACTCGACCCCGGCGCGTGTGCCAACGACCTGCGCGAAGCGGAGTTCACGCTAGAAGTCTGCAAGCTGGCGGCGGCGGCGGTCAGGGCGCACGGCGTACAGGTGGGCATGACGCGCACGGGCGACCTCAACCTCAAGCCATCCGAACGCGCCGCGCTCATCACGCAGGACGGTATCGCCCTTGTCGTCAGCGTCCATGCCGATGCGTCGCCCAACGGCGACCCTGGCCCTAGAGGTTGGACGGTCTACCGTTCGGTGAGCATGGCGAAGTCGGCCTACCTCGGTGAGTGCATCGCAGGACACATGCAGGTGCCGATTCCCAGCAGGGGCGTCAAGACGCGGCAACGGCAGGACGGCAGCGACTACTACTACGTCATCAAGGAGCCTGCCGAAGTCGGCATCCCCTCTGTTCTTGTTGAGTGCGGCTTCGTCACCAACCCCGACGATGCGGCCTATATGCAAACCTTCTGGGGCCGCTTTGCCATCGCGCATTGCCTTGCCAAAGGTGTCCTCAGTTACCTCAATGTTGGCGCGGAGTGTGACCAACTACACGCCAAGGTGGATGCTGCTAATCAGCGGTTAGGTCAAATAGCTGCATCAGCGCAGCAAATACGCGCATTAGCGCAGGAGGTGTAAACGGTGCAAATTCCAGCCTTTTTGTTCTCCGTCGAGGTGGTGCCGTTCATCATGCTCATTACTCAGATTGTCAAGACGGCAATCCCCACCTTCAATACGAAGTATTCTCCCGTTGTAGCTATCGCTCTGGGCCTGGTGTTCTCCTTCGGGCACCTGTTCATCACACATGAGATCGACGCGATCACCGCCGCAGTCTGGGGAATCTACTTCGGCTTCCAGGCGATTGGCGTGTACTCTGGCGTGAAGAACGTCGCACAGGCCGTCAAGGCAAGTCGCCTAGCAAGACTGACCCGCTAACCCCGACCACAACCCCACAAAGCCCCGGCGTGTGCTGGGGCCTTTCTGTTCCTCACCTTTCCCTATAGGAGGGATGCCAATTGGCAGTCTCAGTTTCGCTCTATCGTAAAGTCCCCCTCGCCATCATGAACAAGGAAATCGACTGGGCGGCAGACACCATCAAGGTCACCCTGCACACCAGCTCCTACACGGCAAACTTCGATACGCACGACTACCAGGACGACCTGACCAACGAGCTAAGTACGGCAGGCGGCTACACCGCAGGCGGGGCTACTCTAGGCTCGGCGACGCAGACCTACACCGCCGCTGGCTCTTGGGCCACTGTCTGGGAAGCGGCCACCGCTTACACGGTCGGCGACATCGTGCGCAAGGTTGCCAGCAACGGCCACCTCTACCGCTGTATCGTCGCCGGTACTTCGGATGCGGGCGAACCGACCTGGCCGACAGTCACCGGGCAGACCGTCGTTGACAACGAAGTCACCTGGGCCGAGTGCGGCGGCGGCGTCGTCGTGTTCGATGGTGCGGATACGTCGTGGGCGGAGGCGACATTCACGGCGCGGTATGCCGTTGTCGCCGACACTACGCCCGGTAGCACAGCGACTAACCCGCTTATCTGCCTCATTGACTTCGGCGAGGACAAGTCGCCGTCAAACGGTACGTTTCAGATCACCTACGACGGCAACGGCATCTTCTACATCCCCGTCCCCTAGTCCCATGCGGACCTCCCGCATGACCGAAGGAGGTGAGTACCCTTGCCTAGCAAAGTGCTGGAGTTCCGCGGCGTAGTCAAGCCCGACCTTCATCCGTCCATCTTCGGCGACGACGTAGCTAGAGGTTCCCGGCCTTGGGGCTATCGGGTACTCACCTCCGAGGGCGAACAGGTGTGGCTGGAGAACACCGATCAGCGCACGTTCTCCAGTCTTGTCTTCGATTCGCCTGACGGCAAGCACCATATCACCGAAGTCCAAAACTGGCGCAACTACAAGGCTGGCGGTCGCTCATCGGAAGGGCCTTACCTGACGGTAGACCTCGCCGACCCCGACAACCTGAAGGCCCAGTTCGTCCTGACGCGCCTGACTGACGGCATAGGCTACACCTACCAGAGCCGTGAGCCCAACGCGCCGAGCATCACCGTCCGCCTGGAGGACCACAACGGCAAAGGCGAAGTGCGCGACGACAAGGTGTACTACGCCGACGTCGCGCCCGACTTGGACATCTACACGCAAGCATGGCCTACGCGCTACGGCGTGTTCAAAGTCCTAAAAGGGCCCAAGGCCCCAACGTCCTTCGAGTTCCTGGTTACTTGGTCCAAGCCGCCTGTCAACGTCAAGTCGCTGCGCGGCACGTTCACGGCACAAGACTTACAGCAGGCGAAGGACGGCCTGCTCGACATCACCGACATCGAGTTTCCTGAGTGCATCATGCCTGCCCGCCTTGCCTGGGACGGCGACGGCAAGCCTGTCGAAGTCAAGCTCCTGGCGCGGTACGACAAGGCGGCGAAGGCCGTCAGGTTGACGGAGCAAGTTGTCCTGCCGGAGAACCCCGTCTGGCCCATCACCGTGGACACGGATGTCACGGAGCAGGTGGGGGCGGGGGCGGATGACGGGTATGCAGACGGCACGTACTGGTTCATTGACCAAACTGATGTGCGTTTCGGGTCTTGGGGCAGCGGTGACGGCGCGCGGCTTTTTGCCCGATGGAACTCCGTGGCGGTCGACCAGGGCGCGACGATTGACAGCGGCTATATCAGCTACAAGGCGAAGTACGACCGAAGCGGTGTGGCAACCGACTCGACCATCTGGTTCAACGACGCTGCCGATGCCGCCAGTCCGACCAGCGCGGCGACCTATGACGGGAAGGCCGTCACCACGGCCTCGGTGCGTTGGCAACCAGGCAACTGGACGGCAAACTCGTGGTACAACACGCCCAGCATCACCGCCATCCTGCAGGAAATCGTGGACATCGCGACTTGGGCCAGCGGCAACGACATGATGGTGCTGCACAAGAAAACGCCCGGCGTTACGAACTACGCTGTACACATCCCCTACGCCTATGAATCAGCCGCCGCCTCTGCCCCCAAACTCGTCTTCTCGTGGTCGTCGGGCTACACCCCGCCCACCGTCGAAACCGACGCGGCGACATCCGTTGACCACGACTCGGCGCAACTCAACGGCGAACTGACCAGCCTCGGCGACGACGCGACGGTGGATGTCTACTTCCAGTGGCGCGAGGACGGCAGCGGAACGTGGGACAACAGCACCGCCGCGCAGGAGAAAAGCAGCACAGGCACGTTCAACGCGACCATCAGCAGCCTTGACGCGAGCACCGACTACGAGTTCCGCGCCGTCGTCGAAGGCACGCAGACGGTATACGGGGATACGCTGGAGTTCACGACCACGGCGGCACCCGTGGACGTGACGATCACCGCGCCCGCCGCCTACCTGAGCGTGTTCGGTGTGGTGCCCGTTGTCAGCATCGTCACCAACGTCACCATCACCGCGCCCTCCGCCGTGTTGTTTGTCGTGCCTCTCGCACCAAGCCTCACTGTCGGCGTTGGGCAAACCGTCGCGGCACCGCCTGCCGCGTTCACGCTCCTCGCGGTAGCCCCTGTGGTATCCTCGGCTGTCAACCTTGCCGCGCCTGCGGCGCACCTCACGATTCACGGCATAGCCCCAACCATCACGGCGGGGCAGGGGCAGACAGTCACGGCCCCGGCTGGCTATCTCACGCTCCACGGCGCGATACCGACCATCGCGGCGGGAAGCGCCGTCACCGCACCGCCTGCCTACCTGTCCGCCTTCGGTGTGGCTCCCGTGTTGTCGTCGGCAGTCAACCTTGCCGCACCTGTCGGGTACTTCACCCTGCACACGGTTGCGCCCAGTCTTGCATCGGGAGCGACGATAACCGCACCTGGCGGCCTGCTGTCGCTTCACACACTACCGCCCAGCATCACCGCCGGGACAGGGCAGACAGTCACCGCGCCACCGGCGTATCTGAGCCTGTTCGCCAATGCGCCTAGCCTGTCGTCGGGTGTCAACCTGACTTCGCCGACAGCACACTTCTCGGCGTTCGGCGCAGTCCCCAGCATCACGACGGGCACAGGGCAGACAATCACCGCACCTAGCGGTTATCTCACGCTCCACACCCTACCGCCCACCCTGGCGACAGGGGCGGGGGTCGCCGCGCCTGCGGCGTACTTCTCCGCCTTCGCACCCGCACCCTCGCTCGTCGTGGGCGCAGGGGCAAGCGTGGAGGCTCCTGCTGGACTCCTGAGCCTCTTTGGCGCGGCACCAGTCATATCGAGCGGGGTCACGGTCACATCGCCGCCCGCGTGGTTCTCGCTGTACGGCGTAGTGCCCACAGTGGAGATCGGCGGCAACGTGACTATCCTCGCGCCCGCAGCGTACCTCACGGCGTTCGCCGCCTTGCCGAGCATCGCGGCGGGAGTGGACATATCTTCACCTAGCGGCTATCTCACGCTGCACGGCGTGGTGCCGAGCCTGAGCGCATCGGCGAATGTGGTTGCGCCTAGCGGCTACCTCTCCGTCTTCGGCGCGGTTCCCGCCGTGTCCGCCGCCGCGACGGTGACGGCACCGCCTGCCCATCTGACGTTCGGCGTGGCGGCACCCGGCCTGTCGTCGGGCGTGGACATCGCTACACCGCCCGCGTATCTGACGTTGCACGGGGCCATCCCATCGCTGGTAGTCGGCACCGGGCAGACGGTCACGGCACCGAGCGGGTACCTGTCGCTTCACGGCGTAACGCCAAGCCTCTCGTCGGGCGTCAGCCTGAGTTCGCCTGCTGGCTATCTCACGCTGATCGGCGCGGCACCAAGCACGGCAACTGGCGCGGGAGTCAACGCACCCGCCGCCTATTTCACGCTCTACGGCAGCATGCCGTCCATCACGGCGGGGCAAGGCGTAACGCTGGCTATCCCTGCTGCGTATCTCGGCCTGTTTGCCAATGTGCCATCTCTCGTTGTCGGACAGGGCGCGACCATCGCTCCACCGGCAGGGTTGTTGACGCTGCACGGTGCTACGCCTGCGGTATCGGCAGCGGCGACCATCGAACCGCCTGCTGGCTATTTGCCGCTACTGCCAAGCCCTGTGCCGTACATCATGCTGGATTACATCGTCGTCAACGCACCCGCCGCCTACCTCACCCTCTACCCCCTCGGCGGCGTACTCGAAACCCCCTGGTTGCCCAGCCCGATCTACGTTATGCGGGTGCGACCTGCCAGTCAGTACCCTCTGCGGCAGGACGTTGGAGTCTGGAAGTCGTCGCGCATCCGGCCTTCTGCCTGGTATCCACGGCAGAGGGAAATCGAGTAGGGGGTGTTGCCATGACGAGAACACCTCTAGGGGATTGGCTAGACGCGAACGGAAGGTTGCACCGCTTCCTCGGTGTGAAGGACGGCAAGGCGCAATACAAGGTGGAGGTGCCCAGTAGCCGGTTGCTGGCTCTGCCCGACCTCTATAGTGGGGCGGACAGTCCAGCGACGTACTACAGCAGCACGGCGGATGGGCGTATACGGCACTCTGGCGACACCTACAGCACGGTGCAGAGCGCGGCCACGGGTACATCGGTCAGCAATACCAATGTCGTGTTTGCGGTCGGGCAAACCAAGGTCAGCACTACTTACTACATCGACCGGGGCGTCGTGTTCTTTGACACATCCGGCCTGCCGGACACGGCGGAGATAAGTGCCGCCGCCCTGCGGTTATATAGCGGGTTCGACGACTCTGCCACCGACTTTGACCTCACGGTAGTCAGCTACACCGGGGCAAGCCCTATCACCGTCGATGACTTCGATGCCTTTGGCACGACCGACTTCGGGCACATGAACACCAGCGACTTTGCGGGTATCGAGGAAGCCAACGATGACATCGCGCTCAACGCATCGGGCATCGCCGCAATCAGCCTGACGGGCACAACCGCCTTCGGATTGCGGTCTAGTCGCGATATTGCAGCCACCCAACCGACCGGCGCAGAACAGGTGAACATCTGCTCCCGCGAGAACGACGGCACGAACACGGCACCGACGCTGATTATCACGTATGCCATCAACGTCACCATCGCCCCTCCCGCCGCGTACCTGGCAATCCTTCCCGCGCCGGGGCCGATGGTGACGACGCAGACCGATGTGACAGTCACCGCGCCCGCAGGATACCTGTCGCTCTACGGCGCGGCTCCGGCATGGGTGGGCGTGGTCCTCAATGTAACGCTGGCCCCGCCACCCGTGTGCCTGCCGCTCTGGCCGAACACACCAACAATCAGCGCGAACGTCGGCATATCCGTGCCCGCAGGCTATCTCTCCATCGTGCCGCTTGCGCCCGCAGGAATCATCGCGGGCACCGGCGCATCGGCGGACGCACCGCCTGCCTACCTGACGCTCTACCCCTGCGTGGCGGTGCATGAAACTCCAGTCATTCGCGGCAGGCCGCGTGTTGTTCGCCTGCGACCCTCGCATTGGTTCTCCTCGCGGCGGGACATCGTTCGCCGCTAGACTCCTAACCACCAAGAGAAAGGAGTGATGCTCTTGGCTGCAATCACGCATTACATCGGCAAGTACGCGCACCATCGCTGGCATTGCCGCGACTACCTCGGCAACAACATCGACCCCACCGGCGCGTCGGCCATCTCCTTCACCGTCAAGGCCGCCGACACGGACGCGGACGGCTCCATCCTGTTCGAGAAGACCCTGGCGGACGACGTTGCTATCGTCGAGGTGGACGACGTGTACTACATCGACGTGGAGATCGACAAGGACGGCGACGACACCAGCGAACTCACCGAAGGCGACAAGATATTCGACTTGCAGGTGGTTACTTCGTCGGGCGAGTGCATCGTCATCGAGAAGGACACCTTCACGCTGGACTACCCTGTCAAGCGGGCCGCACCCGCGTAACCGTACAGCCAACGCGAAAGCCCTCTCCTGCGAAGGAGGGGGCTTTTTGCGTTTCTAAACAGAAAGCCCCCTACTCGCGATAGGGGGCTTCCCGGTTACGCCACTCCCAAGGAGGAGGAGTGCGTAAGTCCTTCTGCCGTAGCCCTGCCTGCTGCCTCCAGTACCGCAGGCTGTCGCCGCAGAACAGTCCGGGCCGCCAGGGCTTCACTTCTGTGTCGCCTGCAAACCGCGCAGGAATATCGCTCTCCTCGCGGCGGATTCGGTGGAGCGCATCGCCCGCGCCAACGCCTTCACCTGCTGGGCTTCCTCCTCGGTGAGTCGCAGAAACGACTTGACGGTGAGTTTCGCCTTCACCAAACCGCGTTCTTGCAGGTCGCGCATCAAGTCCGCTATCGGTAGCACCCAATCACCCTCTGTGTCGCGCTCTGTGTCGTTTTGGACAAGTCCTGTTTCGGCCCTATTTTGTCACCTCGGACAAATCCTCCTGCATAGGCATAGGCAAGTGAACAGTCTCGCGAACAGTGTCGCGAACACTCACGCGACTATTCGCACGAATATGCGGAGGTGTGACGTGTGGGACAACTATCTAGCTGGCTCTGGCGGTGCGTCTTGTATGCTGCCACCCTGGCCATCCCTTTCCTCACTACGTACCTGTTTTTGCGGCTCGGCGACTGGCTGCTGGGCGGCGGGCAGACGGACACCGACCTCACGAAACATCGCTACGTCCTCGGCCTGCCGGGTTGCGGCAAGTCGATGTACCTCGTCGCCATGCTGCGCGAGTCGGTGCGGCGAGAACATGCGGCGGTGTGGGTGTCTACGCACGGCGCGCGGCAGGTGATGCGCTACCTGCCCGCCGATTGCCTGCCGTATGTGCGGGTGGAGTATTTCCATCCTCTGCGCGGGCTGGGCATCAACCTGTTCAGGCGGTACACCAACACTCCACTAGAGAAGGCGGTGCTGGCGAGTCAGGCCGTCACGGTGTTCCGCCGCCTGTTCGGCGACGCGATGGGGCAAGGCATGGTGGAACTCGCGCACGCGGGCGCACTCGCCCTGCTGGAGGAGAAGCGCGAGGTAACCCTGCTCGACCTCTACCGCGCCCTGCGTTCCGGCGACGTGGACACGGCGAACGAGGTTGTGGGCTGGACTCTCGCCAACGCCGACAAGCGCACCCACGCGGCGACGGTGCGACGACTAGGCGGCACGCTGGCAAGCGATGTCCTCCTACGCTGTCTAAGTGCCACAGGCAGCAACGCGCTCGACCTCGGCGCGCTGATCGACCCCGCGCCTATCGTCATCGTGTGCGACATCGACAAGGGCGAGATAGGCAACGAAGCGGCGGATCTCCTCGCCCACATCGTCACCTCACAGCTCGAATTGGTGCTGTCGGCTAGAAGTGGGCATGAGCGCATGGTGGATGTCTACCTCGACGAGTGCCAAACCTACGCGCACGACGGCCTAGCTGAAGCGATAGAGGAAGGGCGCAAGCGCAAGGTGTGTTGGACGTTCGCCCACCAGTCGCGGGAGCAAATGCCCGAACGCCTGAAGGCCGCGCTGGAACTCTGCGGCAGTCAGTACTTCTTCACGCTCCGCCCGCAGGATGCGCGGTACGCCGCGTCCGTCCTCAACCGGCGCGACATCAAGCCGGAGCGATTCGTCAGCCTACCGCCGCGAATCTACCGGGCGCGGGTGCTGGAACATGGACGCTACCGGGTTGTCATAAGACGTACACCTACAATGCGGCCAGGACGCGAGTTTAGGCTGCCTCCCATATCGGAACCCGTCAACGAGGCGAAAACGCCTACAACGGGCATCCTTGTGCGCCACGGGGCAGGTGGGGCGAAATGATGCGAACGAGCGTTCGGGATGCGACGGGGCGCACGACGGCGCGAGTGATGTCGCGAGTGTGGCGCAAGTTGCTCGTGGCGGTGCTGTTGTGCGTCCTGTGCGATGTGCCGTTTTCGTGCAACGGGCGCACATTTCTGGCACCTAAAACGTGCGAGGCATTCACCGAGGACAGAAACCTCGGCAACTTCCTAGAGGTGTTCGTGTCCGACCTCGGCGGGCTCGTGCGCGGCGAAGGCTTGCTGGAAGGCTGGGTGTCCATCGTCGAACGCGGCGAACCCATCATGTGGGCGGTGATCCTCGTCGGCGGCTCCGTCGCGCTGAAAGTCATGCCAACACGCACGCTCCGCAAGTACATCCGGCCCATGCCGCTCTTCCCGCCCAGCGTGGCGAACCCGGCGGACGCGGCGAAGCTCAAGGCTTTCCTCAAGGCGGTAGACAAGAGCGTGAGCAAGGGCGCGACGCTCCTAGAGCGCATAAAGGGGCTGTTTATGCATTGACGCCGCAGGAATTGGGCCGCGTGCGCGACGCGACAATCCTCGCCCTCGTCGAACGCTTTGGCTGTCTGCGTACCGACCAGCTAGAGCAGGCCGCTTTTCGCGGGCGCGGCGGCAAACGCGCCTGCCAACGCAGGCTGAAAATCCTGACATCGCGCGGCCTGCTGCATAGAGAACGCATGTTCGGCGGGCCGTACCTCTACCTGATAGGCAAGGTTAGTCAGCGTGAACACAGGCAGGCCGTCGCGGACGTGTACCTGCAGGCGTTGCGCGAGAGGCGGGCAGGGGAGCGCATCACGTTCGACACGGAGTATGGACTGGCGGGCGGCGACAGGGCCGACGCGCTGCTGACGTGGGAGATGGCGGACAGGACGTGCTGGGCGTTCGTCGAGGTGCAGAGGAGCGGCAAGGCGCAGTTGGGCAAGTACGCGCGGCACTACAGGAGCGGGCTGTGGACGGGGCCGGTGTACCCGCGCGTGGTGGTTGTCGGGCAGGCGGGGAAAACGCCAAGCGGGCTGACGGTGGTGACACTGGAGGGCATCGGGCAGGCAAGCGTGAGAAGGGCGGTTAGCGGTTAGCCGCCCTGTCTCACCGTTCTATACCGTCTTTTGCGCTGGGCCCCGGCGTATGCTGTGCCATCCCTACTTCCCCTCCTCCTCTTTCCGCGCGTTCTCTTTCCGCAGCAGGTCCAACGCCTCCCGCACCGTGGCGGACTGGTTTGCCTGCTCCGCCAACCACTGCGCCTGGTCGAGACGGATGTAGACGGTGATCTGCACCTGCACCCACCCCACCTCCTGCATACATAGTGGCATGGGGGTAGGCGGGTGTCAATAGCCGTTGCCAAAAACGTTGCCAACAAAAGCGACACATAAGGACAGAAGCGGAGGGAAATGTGTAAATGTCGGTATGTCGCACGTCCGGGGAATCGTTGCGGTGCTTGTCCTTCACCGCTATCCCTGCATGAACGCTTCGCATATTGGGGACCCGCTATACAGTCAACCTAACTAACATACAAGTGTCGCCGGGAGGGGTGCTTGATTAAACGCACCTGCTAGGTGGTGGTTGTGTCGTGTCCCGCAGTTGACTTTTCGGGTATGCGTTGCCGAGCCGTTGCCAAGAGATTTTCGAAGTCGGCTGCTGCCTCTCTCTGCGCGTTGGGTAAGAGGTGGGCATAGGTACGCAGGGTGAAGGAGACATCGGTGTGCCCGATGCGTTCGGCGATGACCTTCGGGTTCGCGCCTAGCGCGAGGAGCAGGGAGACGTGGGTGTGCCGAAGGTCGTGGAAGCGGATTCGCGGCAGTCCGGCGCGTTCACACTGGGCGCGGAAGTTGCGGTTGATGGTGGCGGGGCGCATCGGCCTGCCGTCCCGGGCGCAGAACAGTAGCCCGTCGATGCTGGCAACGCCCGTTGCCAACTGCTGTTGCCGATGCGAACGCAACACCGCCAGGACATCGGGGGTGACGGACACCGAACGTCGTCCCGCCGCAGTCTTGGGTTCTTTGAGATAGATGTGGCTACCGACCGCCACCAAGGAACGGCGCACGGCGATCTGCCCGGCGTCGAAGTCAATGTCCTGCAACCGCAACCCCAAGACCTCGCCGCGTCGCATCCCTGTGGTGATGGCAAGGTAGTAGGCGGCAAAATAGCGGCTATTAGTAACGCGGTCTAAAAAGGTGGCGACTTGTTCGGGTGTCCACACTTGCATATCGCGTACTGGAACGTGCGGTGGTTTAGCCTTGGCGGCAGGGTTCGCAATGAGGAGCCCCCATTCGGCGGCCTGTCCCAACATTCGGCGGAGCGCGGCGTGGACGTGTTTCACCGTGCGGGGCGACAGCTTTCCGTGCAAATCGGCCAAGACGCGCTTGATGTCCAGGGTGGACAACTCCGTCAGCCTTACCTTGGAAATGGGGGGTATGGCGTGGACGCGCAACAGGTACTCGTACTGTCTAAGGGTGTTGGGCGAGACATCGGGAGTGATGGCATCCAGCCAATCGCGGGCGAATTGCCCCACCGTCATGCGTGACGGCGCAACGTAAGTACCTGCCTTCGCCTGGTCGAGCAAACGTTGCAGAAGCATGACCGCCGCGCCCTCGTCCTCGGCGCGATGGAAGGTGCGCTTTCCCTGCGGACGCGCATCCACGACCGCATACCAGCGGCCATTCTGGCGGGTGGTGTAACCCTTCATGCTAGCTAGGGTTCGTCAAAGGCACCCCCGACTACCTTCCCGATCACGCGCATGTTGCGGGCGTCCACTAGGATGGGTGGGTAGTCGGTATTGTCGGCGCGGAGGATTACCCTCTCGTTGTCCTGGTAGAAGACGCGCTTGAGAGTGGCTTCTTCGTTGTCAACGACAACCACGGCGATCTCGCCGTTCTCTACCTCTGGCTGGACGCGGACGATGGCAAGGTAGCCGGTACGGTAGCGAGGAGCCATACATTCTCCTTGGACGCGCAGGGCGAAGTGTATTCCGCCCTTCACTTGGTCTTTCGGCACCATCCTGTACCCTTCGACGGTTTCCTCGGTGAAACGCAACTCCCCGGCAGGGATGCTGCCCAACAGGGGTATCGCCTCCCACGGGCCAAGGTTTACCTGTGACTCAGACAGGCCGTACAGGTAGGTTATGGGGGCCTCTAGAGCGTCGGCTATCTGCTGCAAGGTTTTGGCGGGGATGCCAATAGTTCCTGCCTCGTATCTTAAGAGGGTTGTACGATTTAGGCCAGCCTTTGCGGCAAGAAGTTCCTGCGACCAACCGCGAGACTGCCGCAGAGCCTTTATCCTCTCTCCGAAGTTCATACTACTATCCCTCGTTTTGGATTCCACATCAACCGCCCGCACCCGCGTAGTCCCATTCTATACTTGTGCGCTTCCGCGCCCAACATCCGTTTACCTGCACGGTTACAGTATCCGCCAGTCTTCGACACCCACCCCTACGCGCACCTAAGACAGAATATGCCCAAGATTCGGACACACAGATAGTCCTTCTCATTTTGCCTGCTTACTGCCAGTTCGTCAATTCCGTACGGATATGCACAAAACCGCTTGACAAGGTGCGGGGGCTAGGGTACGCTTATGCACGGAGAGGGGTGATATATGTGCAGAGCGCAAACCCGCGTCTCGTGGATGCAGAAGGGGGCAGCCGCCACCTGCACGGTGCGGTGTCGGCCCGCCTGCTCAAGCAGTTGGCGCGGGAGGGCAGAGTGCCCGCAATCAAGCCGGGCAACAAGTGGCTGTTCGATCCTGAACGGCTGGACAGGTGGGTGGAGACGGAGTTCGACGCGGCGATGAAGCCGCAGAAGCCGCCGCGCAAGTCGGCGCGGTTGGCGGACGTAGACGCCTGGTTGAGAAACGGGAAGGAGGTTTCACGGTGACTACATGGTTCAACTGCCGCCGCAGCGATGGCGGCGGCCCCGGCGAGGAGCACTTGGTAGTCGCGCCGGACGGCAAGGACAAGGAGGCTATCGCCAAGACTGAGCCTGACAGCAAGGGCCGTTGGCGCGTGTGCTTCGAGGTCGCCAGCGAGGACTTGATGCTGTGCGTCTTCCGCACCGCGAAGGGCAAGCGCAAGGCCGACTACAGCCTGCCCAAGCACCCCACCGAGGCGCAAATTGTGCGCCTGCGCGAGTTCCTGAGCATCTACCAGAGGGGTGAGGCGGCGTGAGTACCTACCGTCTGTGCTATGTGTGTGGGCCTTGGGCCTACTTCACAACGCAAGCCCTCGACAAACAATGGGGCGACGACTGGGACGATGCGCCATACGAGCATAATGCGGGTTCACCGTATGAGTGGCATCCGCGGCGCGGCGGTGCGCGTTACAGCATCCTCCGTGTCGCCTTCGACGGTTGGTTCTCGCATCCCTGCGACGGACACCTCAACTCGCCGTACTCGGTCCAGAACATCAATCTCGGTGCCGCACCTTGGTTGCGTTCCGACTTGCATCCCGGCAAGGAACTGTCGGCGGGTGCCACCCTGGGCGAGTTCGTCGATTTCGTCTTAGGCAACGGCGGCAGCGTCGCTCTGGGCTTAGTCCACGTTCCTACCGAGGACGGTGACCCGGCATGACCACCAACCCGGCCTACGCGGCGATCTACCGCGAGGAGACACGCGACATGTCGCCCCGCTACCTCTACTGCGCCGACTGCGGCGCGGAGGTCGAGTGGGACGAGGCG
>CAYTIW010000019.1:0-36004 GCA_964438075.1 uncultured Planctomycetales bacterium | reverse complement strand
AGGGGGAAGGTTATGCGTTCGTTGCACAGGGAGGAACATCGGGCCCACCGGGTCGGTTGGCTCAGGGCTGCGGTGTTGGGGGCTAATGACGGGGTGGTCTCAGTGGCGAGCCTGGTGGTAGGGGTTTCGGCCAGCGGGGTGGCGCATGGCCATGTCATGCTGGCAGGTATCGCGGGACTGGTCGCCGGTGCGATGTCCATGGCCGCCGGCGAGTACGTATCCGTCAAGTCCCAGGCGGATACAGAAGAGGCGGACCGGGAACGCGAAAGGAAAGAACTGGCGGAAGAGCCCGAGCGGGAGCTGGAAGAATTGACCGCTATTTATGTCGGTCGCGGGTTGGACGAGCCGTTGGCGCGGAAGGTCGCGGAGAGATTGACCGAGACCGATGCCCTGACCGCCCATCTGCGCGATGAGCTGGGGATCACCGAGACATTACGGGCCCGCCCGATACAGGCCGCCTTGGCTTCGGCCCTGGCATTCGGCGCCGGCGCAGCGATCCCCCTCGTGGCCGCCCTTCTGGCCCCGGGATCCAGGACCTCGGCGGTCACTTTCGGGACCACGCTGGTCGCCTTGATCGTCTTGGGTGCGCTCGCGGCCTACGCCGGGGGCGCTTCGGTGGTGAAAGGCGCGGTGCGGGTGACTTTCTGGGGCGTATTGGCCATGGCGCTGACCGCCGCGGCGGGAAGATTGTTCGGGGCCGGCTTCTGAGAATACGGGCCAGAGCCCTGTTTTTTATGCTGCCGGGCCCGGGAGCCGGCCGGGGAGAGTTCCATCATGAAGACAGGCTGCAAGAGCTGCCAGAACTGGACGCCGGAGAACGGGGATGAGGGCTGGTGCGCCAATTTCAAGAAAAAGGTGTTCCATAATCCGTCCTGCGGCGAATGGCGGCGCAGGACAAAAGAACCTCCCCCGGGAGATGAGCAGGGAAGAATATCCGGGAGAGACGCTCATTAATATCCTGTCCGTACGAAAGGGAGGCAAAGCATGAAGAATAAAGTACTGGTACTGCAGTGGGCCGCGGCGCTCCTTTTATTCCTGGCGACGCCGGGCCGTCCGGCCTTTGGTGCCGAAGGGTCCGGGCCCTTGAACAATGAAGACACGAAAGAAGAGGCTGCCATGCCGTCGGCAGAGAACAAGAAGGTCCTGGTCGCCTATTTCTCCCTCACCGGCAACACGCGCGAGATCGCCCGCCAGATCCACGAGCAGGTGGGCGGCGACATCTTTGAGATCCAGCCCGTTCAGCCGTACCCGCAGGATTACGACGCGGTTCTCAGCCAGGCGCGGGAAGAGCTCGATCCCGGGTACAAGCCGGCGTTGAAGGCCAGGGTCGCGGATATCGGGGCCTACGACGTGGTCTTCATCGGCTACCCGAACTGGTTTAACACGTTCCCCGCCCCGGTCCGGACCTTCCTGGCGGAGCACGACCTGTCGGGCAAGACCGTTATCCCTTTCTGCACCCACGGAGGCGGCGGCCTGGGGAACAGCGTCGGAGATATCGCGAAGCTCTGCCCGCGGTCCAAGGTGCTGGACGGGCTGGAGGTGCCCGGGAGCGCGGTGAAGACCGCCGGGGACAAGGTCGCCGGTTGGCTCCGGGAGCTCAAGCTCATAAAGTGAAAGCGAGCGGCATCTCATGCTGAAACGTGTCGGGGGAAAAGGGACATGTACTTTTAGCAACAGCAGAATAAGAGGGAAAAAGTACGTGTCCCTTTTTTGATAGCAACGGCCGGAGAACAAACATGGCCTCCATTCGAGCCTATTTGAACAGATTGATCCGTTTTTCAGGGTACAGTCTTTTTCCCACCAAGCTGGCTGAGGAGGCAATATTTGTCAGACAGATCCCTTATGCAACCACAGAAGAAAGACATATACTCGATACTTGTGGGCCCTACACACAAACTACCCGGGAGACGCGTTTCGCATTGATCCGGGCAGTGAAATATTTGATCTGCAATGACGTCCCCGGAGCGTTTGTCGAGTGTGGGGTCTGGAAAGGGGGATCCGTGATGGCGATGGCCATGATGCTGGACAATCTTGGCCAAGCGCGGGAGTTGTATTTATTTGACACATTCGACGGCATGCCCCCGGGGAGTCGCCTGGATGTCGATCTGGATGGAAATGATGAGAGGTGGTATCGGGAAAAGAGCGATGCCATCCTCCATTTCGGAAAAGGGAGAGCCTGGAATAACATCTCGTCAGAAACAGTGCAGAAAAACCTTTCCTTGCTTACATCTACAAAGCAGAAGTTTCATTTCGTGAAAGGCAGGGTGGAGGAAACGCTTCCGGAAAAAGCGCCCACATCCATTGCCCTTTTGCGCCTGGACACGGATTTTTATTCCTCGACCAAACACGAATTGGAACACCTGTTCCCTTTGTTAGTCCGGGGAGGGATACTTATTATTGACGACTATGGTCATTTCCTGGGCGCCCGCAGAGCCGTGGATGATTACTTTGAGGCAAATGATATCCGTATCCTTATGCACCGGATCGATTATACGTCCATTATCGGGATCAAGATCTAACATGGGATTCCGCAGTAAGCTATCTTACCGCAGCCCCGACATATCATTAGGCAGGGCATTCAACAGGGAGCACGGAAACCATGCGGGAGCGCATAGCATTCTTTGATACCAAACCGTATGACAGGCTTTTCTTCAGCGAGGCCAACCGGGAGCATTCGTTCGCCCTCAAGTTCCTGTCGCCCCACCTGACCGCCGAGACCGCCGGACTGGCGCGCGGTTCGGAGGCGGTGTGCGCCTTTGTCAACGATAGCCTCGATAAAGAGACGATCGGCGCCCTCAAGGACAGCGGCGTCCGGCTCATCGCCCTGCGCTGCGCCGGTTACAACAACGTGGACCTCAAGGCGGCCTACGGTGCGCTCCACGTCGTGCGGGTCCCGGCCTATTCCCCCCACGCGGTCGCGGAGCACGCCATGGCCCTGGTCCTCTGCCTGAACCGGAAGGTCCACCGGGCCTATAACCGGGTCCGCGACGGGAATTTCACCCTGGACGGGCTTCTGGGTTTCGACCTGTACGGCAGGACGGCGGGCGTGGTCGGTACGGGGAAGATCGGCAGATGCCTGGTCGCCATCCTGAAAGGTTTCGGCATGAAGGTCCTGGCGCACGACTTCGCGCCGGACGCGGCCTTCGCGAAGGAACAGGGGATGGAGTACGTGGACCTCCCGGAGCTTTGCCGGCGGTCCGACATCATCTCCCTGCACTGCCCGCTCACGCCGCAGACGCGTCATATGGTCGACGCGAAGATGATCGCCGGCATGAAGGACGGCGTGGTGCTCATCAACACCGGCCGCGGGGAGCTGATCGACACGCCGGCGCTCATCGACGGGCTGAAGAGCGGCAAGGTGGGGGCGGCGGGCCTGGACGTGTATGAGGAGGAGGGCGAGTATTTCTTCGAGGACTTCTCCTCTTCCGTGATCAGCGACGACACGCTGGCGCGGCTCTTGACATTCCCCAATGTCCTGATCACGGCCCACCAGGGGTTCTTCACCCGGGAGGCGATGCGCAACATCGCGGAAACGACCCTCCTCAACGTCCGGGATTTCTTCGACGGGGGATACCTGCCGAACGAGATCTGTTACCGCTGCGACAAGACCTGCCTGAAGAAGTCCCGCCAGAGATGTTTCTGAGCCTCCCGCCCCGCGCAGCCGGCCCTGGCGCGGCCAGGGGGCTCGCGTTAATGTCATGGCTTTGAATGTAATATTTGGTATTATATAATATTATATGCTCGACGATTTTGCCGCAGTTCATCCGATCAAGGGGGCTCCGGCGGGGGCTGTCCTGCCGGGGGACAGGATGAAGAGGCTTAACAACTGGGAACAGGAGGTCGACCGATGAAGAAAGCCATTATTCTGGCGGCGTTGCTGGTGTTCTCCGCCGCGTCTTTCGCGGAGGAGGTGCAGTTAAGGTCCGGCGTGGTCAAGACGGGCGAGATCGTGGAGAAGACGGACACGGACATCACCCTGCAGGACGCGGACGGCAACACCGTCACGGTCCCGTTCCGGATGGTCGCCGAAGCCCAGGCGGAAAAGCTGAAGGCCCTGCCCAACAAGGCGCTGCCGGTCCCCAAGGTCGACACCTCCGCTAAAGACGCGGAAACATATTTCAATAACATGGACGGCTGTTTCCTCTTATACAACATGCAGACGGGCAAGTTCGACAAGGTGATCGGCGAGGAACGCTGCCAAAAGCGCTTCCCGGCCTGTTCCACTTTCAAGGTCGCCCTGTCCGTGATGGCCTTCGACGCCGGGGTCCTCAGGGACTCGGAGCAGGTCCTCAAGTGGGACGGCCAGAGGGAAACGGGGCTGGACCAGCGGGAAGTGCTGTACCAGGACCATAACGCCCGGACCTGGCTGATCCATTCCGTGGTCTGGTTCTCGAAAAGGCTGACCGCCATGCTGGGAGAGGAAAAGATCAAAAAATACCTGCACGACCTCCATTACGGCAACGAGGACATCTCCGCCGGGATAAGCGGGGCCTGGCTGGTCCCGCCGGACTCGACGGGGCCGGCGCTGAAGATCTCGGCGTACGAGCAGGCCGGATTCATGACGGCCCTGTGGTCCGGCCAGCTGCCGGTCTCGCCGCAGGCCATGGCCTTCACCCGGGAGAACACCTACCTGGAGCCTTCGCCCAAGGGGTCCCAGCTGAACGGCAAGACCGGGTCGGGGTTCTACAAAAATGACAAACGGACCCGGCTGGGCTGGTTCATCGGGCATGTCGCTGCCGGCGGCCAGGAGTACATCGTGGTCACCAATTTCACCGACCTGGTCCCGACGGACGGCAGCACTTACGGCGGGGTCACGGCCCGGGCGATCACCAAGAAGGTCCTGGAGGACCAGGGGCTCTGGTAGGGCGGCTAAAAGGGCCGCCAAGCATCTTCTGATCCACCCCGGCAGAGTTCCTGCTTGCCCTGGCCATCCGCCTCAGCCATCAATCCCGCTGCGGAAACGAAATTTGCAGCGGGTTTTTCATTGTCCCCGGGGTTTTTGTTCGATTGACTTCCTGTAAGGCGAGGACCATAATGCTCTGGAAGGCTTTCTTCGCTGTTACAGGAGGGCCGCATGATGCAGTCATCTTCCAGGAAAAGGAAACGCGCGCGTTTTATCATCCCGGCCTATCCGGCGTTCAATATCTATTCCAACACTGCCGACAAGACCACCGCCCTGGGCCCGGTCTGCGTGGCAACGGCTGTCAGCCGGCTCCCAGGCTGGGATGCCGAGGTCATCGATGAGAACAACCTGCGCCTTTACGGCGTCAGGGCCGATCCCGGCGGGGCGGACCATGAATTCCTGCAGGAACAGCGTCCGACGGATGTGGTGGGCTTGTACGGAGGGCTCACCAGCACCATCCCCAGGCTTTACGAGCTGGCCCGGTTCTATAAGTCTAAGGCGGTCCTGACGATTGCCGGTGGCCAGCATTTCACGGACGAGACAGTTGAGGAAGCCCTGCGTTCCGGCATCGATTATGTCGTCCTGGGCGAAGGGGAATCAGCTGTCGTCGAGATATTGCGCGGTCTGGAGGCCGGGAGCGGCCCCCAGGGCATCCCGGGGCTGGTGTATCTCAAGGACGGGAAGATGGTGCACAACCCGAGGCGGGAGCCGCGCGCGGATTTTGACGAGCTCCCCTTGCCGGATTACGGGCTGGTCCGGTACGCCAGGATCAAGATGTACCCTGTCGAGCGCATCCGCGGGTGCGGGATGGACTGCGAGTTCTGCACGGTAAAAGGCCGTCCGCGGTGCGCTTCGCCGGAGAGGCTGTTGGAACAGATCAGCATCCTGCTGGAAACGAAAGACGCCCGGCATTTCTTCATCGTGGATGACCTTTTCGGCCAGGACCGCGCGGAGACGCTGCGTTTCTGCCAGATGCTGGCGGATTACCAGAAGGCTGTTGGTAAAAGGCTCGATCTGACCGTCCAGATCCGGCTGGACAAGGCGAAGGACCATGAGCTGCTGTCGGCGATGCGGCGGGCCGGGATCAACACGGTGGCCATAGGTTTTGAAACGCCGATCGCGGAAGAGCTGGAGGCCATGCGCAAGCACGTCCGGCCGGAAGAGATGATCTTTATGGCGCGGCAGTTCCACAAGGCCGGATTCTTTGTGCACGGCATGTTCATCTTTGGCTATCCCCTGGGGCCCGGAGAGCCTTTCCGGATGAGCGTGGATGAGCGGATCCGGCGTTACCGGGATTTCTTCGGCAAGGCCCGCCTGGACACGGTCCAGGTCCTGTTACCGGTCCCCCTGCCCGGCACCGAACTCAGGTCGAGGCTGATGGAGCAGGGACGGATCTATCCGGTCGGGGAGGTGGGCTGGGAGTATTATGACGGGAGCTTCCCCCTTTTTGAGCCCGACCCGCCGCTGACCCCCGGGGACATGTTGAGGGCGGTCAGGGTCCTGATGGGAGGGTTCTACCGTTTGAGGTCCATGCTGGGCATTGTTCTCAATGTCCTGTCTTTTCCGGCGCTGATTTTCTTTGTCCATGACATCCGTCTGGGCTGGAAAAAGTGGTACCGTTCCTGGCGCAACGACCTTGTCCGCTCTGCCGGATGGTTTGTGGTCAAGGGGTGGAGGCGGAATTTTGACCAGGAGGCGTTCTTTGAACGGCTGCGCAGGGCGCAGGGTGCCCTGGCCCAAAGAAACCGGCAAGAACGGTCCCATCAAGGATGATTTCTTTCTGCCCGCGGCGCCTTTGTCCCCTGTTTGCCGTTCCAGAGAAGGAAATAACACCTTCATTTGTAAAGACTTATAGATAATATGGCCGGAAATGCCGGTCGTGGCCCAGGCCAGGGTCCGGCGGCTATTGTATTTACCCTTTAATTACCTTTCAATCGAGCCCCGGTGTGTTATCATATGACCAACCCTCTGGCTCCGCGGCTTGTGGAGTCTGAGGGTTTTATCTTTCTCCTCCCTTAACGTGGGGTGCCCGATGTGCCCGGGCCCGTATCCGTTCACGGCACCGGAGGCATTACCGCCAGTCCCGGCAACAGCTGAGTCAGCTCTTATCCTGACGTGACCATCGGTATGGCCCGGGGTGGCAGAGGGTGAATATCTGCCGTCTAGCCCAGGAGCCCCAGTGTTTCCGCTGAACGACCGGCCAGGAGATCAGGAAGAGCCAGTAAACCTTGTAAGATCGTGAGGGTATATGTCAAAAGAAGAGGGGATAGAAGTTGAAGGCACGGTCACCAAGGCCTTGTCGAATGCTCAGTTCAATGTGTTGTTGGACAACGGCCATGCAGTGCTCGCGTATCCGGCCGGAAAAATGCGCAAACATTTTATCAGGATCATTGCCGGGGATAAGGTCACCCTGTTGCTGTCGCCCTACGACCTGGGCAAGGGGCGGATCACGTTCCGGCATAAAGCCGGCAGCAAACCGGCGGCGAATGGCCCCGGGAGCGCAGCATGAAATACCGCCACGCCCTTTTCCTTAATCCCTATACAAAAGAGAGCGCGAATCCCACGATGATGCTCTTCCCGCCGACCGGGCTGGAATATGTCGCCAGCAGCGCCAAAAGCCTGGTCGAAAAGATCACGCTCATCGATATGCGGTATGAGAAAGAATACGCCGACAGTGAAAAGCTGCTGCGTTTTATCGAGGAGAGGGTGGATATTGTTTTCGTCGGCATCGGATGGGACAGAAATTTAGACGAGGTCTTCCGGCTGATCAGCCGTATCCCGAAAACCGTTCCCGTGGTGGCCGGCGGGCACACGGCGACTGAAAAGGCGGAAGAGATCCTCGGCTGCCAGCGGATCGACATCGTGGTGCGCGGTGAAGGGGAAAGGACGGCCGAAGATATCCTCAAGGGCAAGGCGCCGCGGGAGGTGCCCGGCATTTCCTATCGCAACGCCGACAACAGCGTTTGCCATAATCCGAACCGGCCGCTGGAGGACGTCAGCCGCTTTTTACCGCCGGACCGTTCATTGCGCAGGAACGACTACGGCCTTATGGTCAACGGCATTCTCCTCGGTAACATCCTTTTTGACGCGGTCGTAACGACCCGGGGATGTCCTTTCCAGTGCAAGTTCTGCACGTTCAGCCTTGACCCGCTGGGACAAAAAAGGGATTACAGCGAACGCACGGTTGAGTCCGTTGTCGACGAGGTCCAGGGATTGAAGGCGGATATCATCCTGATCAGCGACGATAACTTCTTCACCAATCCCAGGCGCGCGGAAAAGATCTGCGACCTGCTGATCCAGAGAAAGATCAAAAAGCGGTTCCTGGCCCAGGCCCGCATCGATATCGCCCAACACCCGGTCCTTTTGAAGAAACTCGCCCGGGCGGGTTTCAAGGCGCTTTTCATCGGGATAGAATCGCCTCACGACCGGGTCCTGGGGCAGTTGAATAAGGGGTTCGACCAGGCCGCTATCCGGGAGGCCTTTGCGGTGCTGCGGAAGTACCCGATCTTGACCAACGGGTACTTCATCTACGGCAACATCGGCGAAACGGAAGAGGAAATGCTTTATATCGCCCAGTTCGCCCGGGAGATAGGCGTGGATACGATATCCACCAATAAACTCCGGATCGAGAAGTACTCGCCGCTCCGCGAGCTCGCCGAGGGTGCCCCGGGCTATCATATTACGGACCGCGGGGAGCTCTATTCGGATGACTTCAGCCATGCCCGGCTCAAAAAGATCGGCAAGAAGATAAAATATTCGTTCTATACGCCGGCACGCTATTTGAGGCTGGCGTGGAAAAGCCTTTTTGTTGTCCGGTTTGTGACCATGCGGGAGATCCTGACAGTCCTCGTGACCGGGCCATGGGTCCTCGTCAATCTTCTAACCAGCCAGAGGCCAGGCAAGAAATAACCTTAAAAGGAGCCTCATGTTAAAAAAGAAGCTAGCTGTTTCGCGTAAGGGGCGCAAGTGCGGTATTTGCCACAGGACGCTGAGCATTTACAATGCCTCGGATTTCTGCCGGGCGTGCCAGTCCTCCGGGGCTGTCTTCGCGCGGGAGCAGCGGTGACCCGTCGGCGGCCCAAGACCCTGTAGGTCAGCGCCATTGTTCTTGGAGAACCCCCTGCGGGCGGGATGCCTGCGGGGGGTCTTTCATTTTCAGGAAGGGCAGCATATTCAGCGCCAGGAGGGTAAAAATCTGGTATCATGTTATTCGCTTAAGTAGAGAAGGAAGAAGAGCTGGAGAAAGTTTTATGAAATGCGAGGATTGCGTTTATTATAAAAGGGTCGATGCGGAATACGGCACCTGCTACGGGGTGAGGATCAGGGGGGACCGGGACCCGGTCAAGGGTTCGGACAAATGCCGGGGGAAGTATTTCAAGCCCCGGGATAAATAGAGCGCTGCGGTGTCAGTCATTCCACAAGCTGGTAAGAGGGCGGGACTTATGAGCGTGAGAAAATACTGTTTTGTCATCGGCCTGGCCTTGCTGGCCGTTTGCGGGTGCATGGGGGCGCCGAGCTATATCGAGCATGCCGCCGTGCCGGGCGAGGTCTACGGCCAGGGCGGGCCGCTGGGGGCGCTGCACCTGGGGGTCGTCTATACCGAGAACACGGAGCAGGCCTTCAAGTACATGAAACAGCACATGAGCCACGGCCACCGGCCGCTGGTGCCGTTCCTCGAGAAGGTCGACCCGCAGCTGGTCAAGCAGGGGCTGGACAAGGTCCTCCAGGCCCGTTTCAAGCGCGTGACCGTGTTCGCCAGCCTGGAAGAGGCGGCCAGGTCCGACGCGGACCTGATCCTGGCCTTCGATTACCGCTGCACGGTCATACAGAAACCCGGGCAGGACACCACCGTCGACATGACCGGCACCTTCATGAACCGCCAGGAGCGCATCATCGACGCGGTCAAGGGGCGGGGCGTCACGACCCCGGCGTATATCTCTTTCACCTACGGCTTCGTCCAGACGCTGGACCAGGCCTTCGGGCAGTTCGCCGAAGGCCTGGACAAGTCCTCGGCGGTCGCGGCTTTCGCCGAACGGCGCCAGGTGCCGTCGGCCTCCCTGGCCTCGTCCGGCGGGCAGTCCGTGCAGGTGGTCGACCTGCGCCCGGGGGCTTTCTACCACAAGAGCTGGGCCGTCGTGATCGGGATCAACAAGTACAAGCTCTGGCCGCCGCTGGAGTACGCGGTCAGGGACGCGCAGGCCGTGGCGGAGAAGCTGAGGGAGATCGGTTTCGACGAGGTCATCGAGATCCTGGACCGGGACGCGACCCGGGAGCGCATTCTGACCATGCTGAGCTCCGAACTGCCCAAGAAGGTCCAGGCCGAGGACCGGGTCCTCATATTCTTCGCCGGCCACGGGCAGACCGAGTCCCTTCCCGACGGCAAGGAACAGGGCTACATCATCCCGGTGGACGGCGACATCACCAACTATTTCACCACGGCCATCTCCATGCAGCAGGTGCGCGAGATCTCCGAGCGGGTCCCGGCCAAGCACATCCTCTACGTGATGGACGCCTGTTACTCGGGCCAGGGGTTCACCCGGGCCTTCGGCGTGGAGCCGTCGGTCAACGGCTACCTGCAGAAGATCACCGCGCTGCGCTCGGTGCAGATGATCACCGCCGGCGGCAAGAGGGAACAGGTAGTGGAACACCAGGGGCACGGGCTCTTCACCCAGTTCTTCCTGCGCGGGCTCGACGGCGAGGCCGACCGGGACAACGACAAGGTGGTGACCGCCTCGGAGCTGGGCGCCTACCTCATGCCCCAGGTCTCGCGCGCCTCGAACAACCTGCAGACGCCGCAGTACGGACGTCTCGACGGGGAAGGGGAAGTGGTCTTCACGGTGCCGGCCAAAGACTGACCCCTAAGGGGGGGGAAGCTATGCCTGTCCTGTCACGCGCTTTATTCATGACGATTTTAACGCTGCTCGCGGCCTGCCCGGTCTCGCCGGCCCAGGACGAGTCCGTGGCGCAGGTCAATTCCGTGGAGGGCCGGGTCTTGGTCACGCGTTCCGCCGACGGCAGTACCGCGGAAGCCCAGAAAGGATGCCTGCTGGGCAAAGACGATTCTTTGGCTTTGGAGAAGGACGCCGCGCTCGCCCTGTACTTCAAGAGCGGGGGCCGGAAAGAGGTCCGCTCCCAGGATGCCCCCTCGGTCCGGAAAGTTTCGGACCTGATGCCCAAGGCCGAGGCCTACGGCCGCAGCGTCCCCATGTTCGGGGCCTCCCGCGGTCTGGACGACCCCAGGGCCCCGCTGCCTGCCGCGGCCTTTTTCTTCCCGCAGGAAGCGGTAGTGCTGGACCGCCCGCCCCTGGTCGAGCTGACCGTTCATGACGGCCACGGCGGGGACGTCGCCCTCGGCGGCGCGACCATGCGGGTCCTGAAGGACGGTAAGGTCCTGGATTCAAAAAGTTTCGACCGCCTGGAGTACGGCCAGTCCTATCCCTACGGTCCGGCGAAGCTGGAAGGGCCCGCCGAGTACAGCGTGGAGATCAGGCTGGAGCTGGGGAAGGGCAACGGGAACGTGGTGGCGGCCGCTTTCCCTCTGTATATCTCCGGGGCCTCAGACACAACGGCCCCGGCGCCGGCAGCGTCTTTCAGCGACCAGGTCTACCGGTCGTTCGAGTCGGCGGCGATCGATCATCAAGGCAAAAAACTCGCGATGGCGCTCATCAAACAGCTGGTGAGAAGGGACGGGGCCCCGGCGCCTGTCGTCGCGGTCGAATTGTTCATCCCCTGAGGAATGACCCGGTAACATGACAGCCAGAAATAACAGCCTGAAGAAGACCGTCCTCCTTTCCCTGGCCAGCCTCCTTTTTTCTTCCGCCCTGATGCAGGTGTCATTCTTCGCCTCTCTCAGGAACAAGGCCTACGACGCGCTCTTTTATTTCCGGGGCCCCTTGCCGGACAAAGGCCGGGCCGTGGCCCTCGTGGCCATCGACGAGCCCAGCCTGCGGAAGACCGGGGACTGGCCCTGGCCCCGCTCGGTCCTGGCCCGGCTCATCGAAAGGATCAAGCAGGGCGGGCCCAGGGTGGTCGGCGTGGACCTTTTGCTGGATCTGCCGTCGAGGGGCCCGGACGCGGACCGGGAGGACGCCCGGCTGGCCGAGGCGTTCAACTCCCCGCCCAAATGCGTGCTGCCTTTGGTGGTGAAAGACCCCGGGGCCGCGGGCGCACAGGAGGTGCTGTTCGAGCCCTTGCCGGTTTTCCTGGCCGGCCAGACCCTGACCGGGGCGGCCAACATCGAAGCCGACCCGGCGGACAAGATCACCCGGGAGTTCAGGGTCCTCTACGGCGGCGGCCGGCCGTCCTTTGCCCTGGCCGTGAGTCTGGAGTATCTCGGTTTATCTTTAAAGGACGTGAGGAATTTAAAGGAAATTAAGGCGGATCCGCCTTTTATCAAGTTCGCTCAATACAATATCCCCGTGCGCGATCAACGCGCGCTGATAAACTATAAATGCTCGAAGGTGGACGCCTTTTCCGCCAGCGACGTCCTGGAGCCTTTTTTCGACCCGGCCTTTTTCTTCAAGGACAAGGTTGTGCTGGTGGGCCGGACCGACCTGGCCTCCAAGGACTTCGTCAACACGCCGGTGCCGGCGGGCCGGCTGTTCGAGACCCTGCCCATGGCCGGGGTGGAACTGTGGAAAGAGGCGGTCGACACGATACTGGAAAGGGACTTTCTTTACGCGCCGCCGCCGCTGGTTGTCCTCCTGGCCGCCCTTCTTCTGAGCGCCCTTATCTGCGCGGTGACGCTGTTGTGCAATAAAGGAGGGGCCGTCGTGGCCTTGCTGTGTTTAGCGGCCTGCGGGGCCTCCTTTTATTATGCGTTCCTGCACCGGAACATCGTCCTGCCTTTCTTATATTTTGTCACGGTCTGCGCCGTCTCCTATGCGGCGGCTTTCCTGTATAATTTCATCGTGTTCCAGCGCGAGAAGAGGAGGATCACCGCCGCCTTCAAGAGCTACATATCGCCGCAGGTCCTGCAGAACATCCTGGCGCAGAGGATCGACCTTTCCGTCGGAGGGAAGAGGAAGGACCTGACCGTCCTTTTCGCCGACATCAAAGGCTTCACCGTTTTCTCCGACACCCACGGGCCGGAGGAGGTGCTGGCCTTTCTCAAGGCGTTCTTTGCCGAAATGAACCTGGCCGTCCTCGAACATAACGGTATAATAGACAAGCTCCTCGGCGACGGCCTGCTGGCGTTCTTCGGCGATTTCACGGACTCTGATACCCACGCCCTTGACGCGGTCCGGGCGGCGCTGGAGATGCAGCAGAGGGTCCCGGGACTGCGAAAGCGGCTGGGGTACGACCTGCAGGTCCGGATCGGCGTCCACACCGGGCCCGTGGACGTGGGCAACATCGGTTCGGCCGAGCACCTGGACTACACGGTCATCGGCCGCAACGTGAACCTGGCCCAGCGGCTCGAAGCCAACTGCGAGCCCGGCAAGGTCCTGATCTCCGACGCCACGTACCAAATGGTGAAAGACAAGGTCGAGGTCGAAGATGCCCGGGAGATCGCTCTCAAGGGGTTTGCGGAGGCGGTCAAGGTCTGCACGGTCCGGGCTTTGAAGCAAACCTGAAAAAGAAAAGAGAGAGGCATATGAAAAGATCGTTATTGTGCGCGCTGGCGGTCCTGGCCGTTTCGGCTTTGCCGTCGACGGGACGAGCGGCGGGGCTGTTCGAGGAAGGTTCCCTGCTGGGCGCCGGCGTCATGCTTTCGGAAAGTCCGTACAAGGGGGTCGACGATGAGGTGTCCTTCGTCCCGGTCATGATCTTGGAGGTGAAGCGGTTCTTCGTCGAGGGAACGTCCTTCGGGTATTATTTCAATGACAGTTCCAGCCCGTTGCGATGGGCGCTCCTCGGTTCCCTGCGCCTGCAGGGCTATGACGCGGACGACGGCAGCGACCTCGATGGGATGCGGGACCGGGACCGGGCCTTCGACGGCGGCCTTAAGGTGAGCTGGAAGAACAGTGTCGCCGACCTGTCCCTGGCGGCCGTGGCCGACCTGTCCGGCACGCATGAGGGGCAGGAGGTCCGCCTGTCGGCCTCCAGGGAGTTCTTCAAGGGAGGGATCAAGCCCCGCGTCGGGGTCAGCTGGCAGAGCGAGGACCTGGCCGGTTATTATTACGGCGTCAACGCGGACGAAGCGCGTCCCGGGCGGACGGCGTACGCCCCCGGGGACGATATCGAGTATTCGGCCGGTGTCAGGGTCGGCGTCCCGCTGGGGAAAAGGTGGGCGCTCTTTGCCGACGTGGGATGCACTTTCCTCGGAGGCGAGGCAAAGGATTCCCCCATAGTCGCCGACGACAAGCTCATGCGGTATATGGCGGGCGCGGCCTACCGGTTCTGATACGATACCCGGCCGGCCGGTTATCCGGCTCATGACGGGCCCCGGCGTGCTTGCGGCCCCGTCTTTTCTTTTGTTGACAGAAAGGCTCCCCGGTTCTATTATTGACATATGTCAATAACCTGACCGGACGAGGATGTTCTCATGCCCAGACCCTGTAAGAAAAGGACCGTCTGCTTGGACCTGAAGGCCGCCTATTTCAAGCCGCGCGGTATCCCGATGTCCCGGCTGTCCGAGATCGTCCTCGAACCGGACGAGATGGAAGCCGTGCGTCTGGCCGACCTGAACGGGAGGTATCAGCAGGAGGCGGCCGAGCGCATGGGGGTTTCCCGGGCGACCTTCAGCAACATTGTCCATCGGGCCCACGCCAAGATCGCCGAGGCATTGATCCAGGGCAAAGCGCTTCGGCTCAACTGTCCCAAGTCAGCAAGAAAATTTAACCCGCATAGCAAAGAGGAGGAACCATGAGGATCTGTATTCCGACAGAAACGAACCGGGGCAAAGAGGCGCTGGTCTACGGCCATTTCGGCAGCGCTCCCTTCTTCACGATTTATGACACGGACAGCGGGAGCGTCGAGGTGATCGAAAATGCCGACCAGCATCATTCCCACGGGATGTGCCACCCGCTGGACGCTCTCCAGGGCAGATTGGTCGAAGCGGTCGTTACCGGTGGAGCCGGCGCAAGGGCTGTCCAAAAGCTCAATGGGAGCGGAATAAAAGTATTTCGGGCTCTGGATGGCACGGTAGCGGATATCATTGCCCGGGTGACCGGCGGCAAGCTGGAAGAAATATCCGTTCATAATGCCTGTGCGCAGCATGGGTGCCATTGATCGCGGAGCTCTTGGGCAAGAGAAGGAGAAAGGAGGGCGCGATGAGACCCAAAACGTCTGACAGGGGCTGGAGCCCCTACTTGGCCGGCGCGCTGGTCGGCGTGCTGGCCGTCCTGTCCGTGATCATGACCACCCGCCTCATGGGGAAAACCAATTTTCTGGGTGCCTCGACGACCTTTGTGCGGGCGGCGGGACTGCTGGAGCGGGGTGTTTCCGCGCGGCACGTGGAAGAGAACGAATATTTCAAGAAAGAGAAGGTCAAGGTCGACTGGCAGTTCATGCTGGTCGTCGGCATCCTGCTGGGCGCTTTTATGGCCTCGATGTCGGACAAGAGTTTCCGGCTGGAAGCTGTCCCGCCGCTGTGGGCTGAACGTTTCGGCCCCGGGGCGGCCCGGCGCGCTTTCTGGGCTTTTGCGGGCGGGGCGGTCGCCATGGTCGGCGCGCGTCTGGCTGACGGGTGTCCCAGCGGCCACGGGCTGAGCGGCCTGATGCAGCTGTCGTTGAGCGGTTTCGCGGCGCTGGCGTTCTTTTTCGGGACGGGAGTGCTGGTGGCCAGCCTTGTCTACCGCAGGAGGGCATCATGAACGAACAGGTACTGGGACTGCTGACCGGCGTTGCCTTCGGGTTCCTTCTGCAGAAGGGGCGGGTGCTCCGTTTCGAAAAGCAGGTGGGTGCCATGCTCCTGAAGGACATGACGATCCTCAAGTTCATGCTGAGCGCGATCATTGTCGGGATGATCGGGGTCTGCTTCCTGAACGACATCGGTTTCATAGAGCTGAAGCACAAGTCGATGAACGTGGGCGCGGTCGTTATCGGCGGGGCCTTGTTCGGGCTGGGCTGGGCGGTGATGGGGTTCTGCCCGGGGACGGCCGTCGGCGCCATCGGCGAAGGGAGATGGCATGCGGCTTGGGCCGTTTTGGGAATGATCGCGGGCGCCGCCCTATTCGCCGAGATGTATCCTTTCCTCAAACAGACGGTCCTGGCTTGGATGGACTGGGGCAAAGTGTCCTTGGCTGATGTGACCGGGATAAACCATTGGGCGCTGGTCTTCATGCTGTCAGCGGCCTATATCGGGTTATTTGTCTTTTTCGAGAAGAAGGGATTATGAGGATCAAGCTTATTGCCAACGGCTCTTTGCCGTGGGAACGGTGGGTCAGGCGCTGGGGATTGTCCTTGCTCATCGAGGAGGATATACTCTTCGACGCCTTTGGCGACCCACGGGTGTTCATGGGCAACCTCCGCCGCTTCCGGGTCGATGTCGGCAGCATCGGGCAGGTGGTGGTCTCGCACGAGCATTGGGACCATGTGGATGGGCTTCGTCCCCTTCTGGCTCAAAAGCCCCGGCTGAAGATATATTTACCGCATAATGCTGATGTCGCGCTAAAGGACAAGCTCCGGCATAGGGAAGGCGACGTCATCGAGGTCGACGGGCCTGTCGGTATCGGTCGCGGTGTCCGTTCGACCGGTCAGATCGGGGGGCGTTATGCCGGCAGGGATATGCCGGAACAGGCCCTCGTTTTGGAGGCCCGCAAAGGCCTGATAGTGGTGGCCGGCTGCGCGCATCCTGGCATCATGACCATCGTCAACCATGTGAAGCGTTCTTTCCGCCAGCCGGTCCATGCCGTGATCGGGGGGTTCCACCTGAAGGACCGCAGTGCCGAGGACATCAGCGTCGAGGCGGCGCGGCTCAAAGCGGCAGGCGTGGAGATAGTGGTGCCTCTGCATTGTACCGGCCGTCGGGCGGAACAGGTCTTTCGGCATGTCTTCGGGGCGGGTTGCCTTTCGATGCGCGAAGGCCAGGATATGGAATTTTAGGGGTGAGATATGGAGCCATGTAAGAAGGAACGTGATTTCGACCGCGAGGCCGGGAATTGGGACACCCCGCCCAGGGTCAGGCTCGCCAATGATATTGCCGCCGCTGTCATCCAGCGGGTGCACCTGGACCGGGAGATGGATGTCCTGGACCTCGGCTGCGGGACCGGCCTTTTGTCCCTGCAGCTGGCGCCCCTGGTCCGTTCGGTCACCGGCGTGGACAGCTCCAAAGGCATGCTGGAAGTTCTTCAGGGGAAGGCCGAGCGGGCCGGGCTGGACAATGTCACCGGCCTGGCGGCGGACCTTGACGAGGACAAGAGCGTGGCCGGCCGGTACCACCTGGTCGTCAGCAGCATGACCCTGCACCACATCCAGGATGTGCCGCGGCTTTTGGGACGGTTACGCCGTTCGCTCCATCCGGGCGGATATATCGCCCTGGCCGACCTGGACAAGGAGGACGGCGGTTTTCACTCCGATAATACCGGGGTCTTCCATTTCGGTTTTGACCGGGAAGAACTGGGCCGGCATTTCCGGGAGGCCGGGTTCAGCGATGTGGGGGCCGCCACGGCCGCCCAGATGACGAAGCCGGCGGCCAACGGGGGAGAGAGGACTTTCAGTATCTTTTTGATGACCGGAAGGGCCGGCCGCTAGGGGACAGCCCTGTCGGCAAAGTCCAAGTCTTGTTGGAGCAGGGCCTTAATACTTGGAAAACAGGAGGGTTGGGTGAAAAAGAACGTTTATGTCGGGCTGTTCCTGGTCACGCTGGCGACCATATGTTTTGAGATCATCCTGACGCGCATCTTCAGCGTCACCATGTGGTACCATTTCGCTTTTGTGGCCATCTCGGTGGCGATGTTCGGCATCACGGTGGGCGCGATCGCGGTGTACCTGTTCCCGGACCGCTTCACCGAGGAAAAGGCCGGGCGGCAGATGGCGTTGAGCGCCCTGTGTTTTTCCTGGGCCGTCATCTTCAGCTTCCTGACGCAGATGAGCATCCCGTTCGTCCCCGAAGCCTCCATCGTCGGTGTATATTCCATGGCCCTGACCTATGTGGTCATCGCGGTGCCTTTCGTGTTCAGCGGCATATGCGTGTGCCTGGCCCTGACCAAGTTCCCCCGGCACGTCAGCCGGCTGTACGCGGCCGATCTCGCCGGAGGCGCGGCCGGGTGCGTCATCCTGATCTACCTCCTGAAGGGGACGGACGCGTCCACCGCGGTGGTGGTGATAGCCGCGTTCGCCAGCCTGGGGGCGTTCTTTTTCTCCCAGGGCGAGGAACTTGCCAGGCTGAAGAAGGCCGCCCTTCTGACCACGGCGCTGTTTTTGGCCTTTTCGATCTACAACACTTTCCTGGCTTCCCAGCAGGCCTCCCTGCTGCGCATCTCCTGGATCAAAGGTTCTTACGTGAACAAACCCCTCTACGAGAAGTGGAACTCTTTCTCGCGCGTCGCGGTGTGGGGCGACCCGTTCCCGGTCGATCCCATTTTCTGGGGCATGAGCCCGGCCTATGAACAGGGGGAAAGGTTCAGGCAATACCAGATAGATATAGACGCCGTGGCCTCGACCGTCATGACCGGGTTCGACGGGGATATCGGCAAGGTGGGGTTCCTGAAATACGACATCACCAATTTCGCGCACTACGTGCGGCCGGACTCGAAGGTGCTGGTGGTCGGGGCGGGCGGGGGCCGGGACATCCTCTCCGCGCTGGCCTTCGGCCAGCGGTCGGTCCTGGGCGTGGAGATCAACGAGAACATCCTCGAGATGCTCAACCGGGTCTTCGGCGATTTCTCCGGCCACCTGGACCGGCGGCCCAACGTCCGTTTCGTGAACGACGAGGCGCGCAGCTACGTGGCCCGGACCAAAGACCGGTTCGACATCATCCAGCTTTCGCTCATCGACACCTGGGCGGCGACCGGGGCCGGCGCCTTCGTCCTGACCGAGAACTCGCTCTATACCGTCGAGGCCTGGAAGATATTCCTGGACCATCTCACCCCGCGCGGGATCTTGACCTTCTCCCGCTGGTACTACCGGGGCGTGCCGTACGAGATGTACCGGCTGACCTCCCTGGCCAGCGCCTCGCTGCTGAAGGCCGGGATCAGCGACCCGCGCCGGCACATCGTGATCCTCCGCCAGATGCGCGGCCGGGAAGGCCGGGACGTGCTGGGGGTGGGGACCATGCTGGTCAGCCGCCAGCCTTTCTCCGACGAGGACATTGCCCTGGTGGAACAGAAGGCGCGGGAGCTGCAGTTCGAGGTCGTGCTGACGCCCCGTTACGCCGTCGACCAGACCTTCGCGGCCCTCGGTTCCGGCCGGGCCCTCAAGGCGGTCAGCGCGCAGTCCCTGGCCAACATCTCGGCGCCGGTGGACGACAGCCCGTTCTTTTTCCATATGCTGCGGTTCCGCAACCTTTTTGACTGGCAGCGCCTGGGGGGACTGGGGGAGTCCAACGCCCGGGCGATCGCTGTCCTGGTCATGCTGCTGGGCATAGTCACGGTCCTGTCCGTGGCCTGCATCATCGTGCCCCTGGCCCTGACGACGAAGAAAGAATGGCTGAAAGGGTCTCTCCCGTTGTTCGTGTTCTTCATGTCCATCGGGCTGGGTTTCATGCTGGTGGAGATCTCGCAGATGCAGCGGCTCATCATCTTCCTGGGCCATCCGATCTACGGCCTGGTGGTGGTGCTTTGCTCGCTGCTTCTGTCGAGCGGGCTGGGGTCTTATGCCACCCGGAAGATCGGCGACATGGAGCTGGCCCGGGCGTCGCTGGTGCGCCTGGCCGTCCTTTTAGGCTTGCTGGGGATATTCGGGGCCGTGACCACGCCGGTCCTGGCCGCGTTCCAGGGGGCGGCGACCGGATGGCGCATCGTTCTGTCGGCCGCCATGCTTTCAGTTTTGGGGTTCTTCATGGGGATGGCCTTCCCGCTGGGGATGAGGCTGGCCTCGGCCCGGGCGCTGAACATCACGCCTTGGCTCTGGGGGATCAACGGGGCCACCTCCGTCTGCGCTTCCGTGCTGGCCGTGGTCGTATCCATAAGCCTGGGGATATCGACGACATTCTGGGCGGGCTTCGCCTGTTATGCCGCCGCCTTCCTGGTCATGGCCTGGATGGCCGGGGATAAAGGGGCCTGATATCCAAAGGGGACGGCCTTTCGTCTGATAAATAACCCTCATCCTGCCTTGGGCTTTCAGCCCCCGGGGCGCCTGGGGGTTTTTTCTTCCCCGGAGCGGGGACAGCCCCGGGGAGAAGATCTTGCCCGCCGCCTTGACAGCCGTCTATAGCGTGCTATATTTTTACAGTGTGATGTAGATATCTGGAGGGGTTGTGGAGAACAAAGCTTACTCGCTGAGGGAACTGAAATACGCCCGGACCAAGCTGGGGCTGATGGATGCCTTCATCAAAAGGCTGAAGAACAGCCGTTTTGACGACATATCCATCCGCCAGGTCTGCCGGGATGCCGAGGTCGCCGAGAAGACCTTCTTCAATTATTTCCACGAAAAGATAGACGTCATCGACTACTATGTCCGCCTGCGGTCGCTGCGGACCATTTTCCTGGCGTTGCAGGCGGTCCCGAACGGGAAATACCTCGCGCTGATCGATTTCCTGTTTGCCCGCATGGGCGAGGAGCTTAACAACGAAAATGTCATTTACCAGATCGTGGCCGTGATGCTGATCGAAGGCCAGGGCCGGGGCCCGATCAGGATCACCGACCTGGAGAAACAGCTGGCTTTCCCGGAGTGCCGGGGCATCGAGATGGTCCCGGTCTTGCGCCTGCAGGAATGGATCCGGGAATGCGTCGAGCTGGCGCGCAAGCACGGCGAGTTGCCCCCCGAGACCAAAGCGGAAGATGTGGTCGTTTCCCTGATAACTATCCTGGGAGGCACATTGCTGGCCACCAGGGAAAAGAATGCCAGGAGCCGGCACTATCACTATATGCGCCAGGTGCAGGGCCTGTGGAGATCCTTGGGTGTGAACGGGCAGAAGAGGGCCTGAACTTATTTGATCGTTATATGAGAGAAGGGCGTTAGAGGAAGGAAGTGGTCTTATGTTTATCACGTCTAGAGAACAGCGGCTGGTGACGTTCGTCGCGGCCGTTCTTTTATTGTCCGGGTGCGGGCCGCGCGGGCCCAAAGGCCCTCCGCAGGGCGGGGCGCCGGAGGTCGGGGTGGTCAGCATGCAGCCGGAACGGGTGGTCTTGACCGCGGAACTGCCGGGCCGTACGGCGGCCTACCGGGTGGCGGATATCCGGCCCCAGGTGAACGGCCTCATCCTGAAACGGGCTTTCGAGGAAGGGTCCCTGGTGAAGGAAGGGGACCTCCTGTACCAGATCAACCCCGCCCAGTACCAGGCGGCCTTTGACCAGGCCAAGGCCGCGGTCTCGCTGGCCGAGGCCAGCCTGCCGGCCGCCCGTTCGCGGGAGAAACGCTTCCGCGAGCTGGTCGCAAGCCGCGCGGTCGGACAGCAGGATTACGACGACGCGCTGGCAGCGCTGCGCCAGATAGAGGCACAGCTGGAGGTCAGCAAGGCTACTTTGGAGATGGCCAGGATCAACCTGTCCTATACGCCCATCAAGGCGCCGATATCCGGCCGCATCGGCCGTTCCGGCGTGACCGAAGGCGCGATGGTGACGGCTTACCAGCCCGTGCCGCTGGCCACCGTGCAGCAGCTGGACCCCATCTATGTGGACGTGCCGCAGTCCACGGCAGAACTTTTAAGGCTCCAGCGCCGCATGGAGAACGGGCGTTTCAGCACCGACGGCGCTGACCAGAACAAGGTCACGGTCATCCGGGAGGACGGCACCCCGTACCCGCTGGAAGGCCGCCTGGAATTCAGGGATATCACCGTGAACCCGACCACGGGTTCCGTCATATTGCGCATCGTGGTCCCGAACCCCGACGGCACCCTGCTGCCGGGCATGTTCGTCCGCGTGGTGCTGAAAGAAGGCGTCATCGACCAGGCCATGCTGGTCCCGCAGTCGGGCGTCAACCGCACCCCCAAGGGGGACCCGTATGCCTGGGTCGTGGACGAGTCCGGCAAGGCGGCGATGAGGATGCTCACGATCGACCGGGCCATCGGCAACAAGTGGCTGGTCTCGGCCGGGCTTTCCGCCGGAGACCGGGTCATTGTCGAAGGGCTGCTGCGCGTGCGCCCGGGGGTGCCGGTGAATGCCGTGGCCCTGGACGGCGGCGGCAATGTCGGGCCCCAGGGGAGCGGTACCGGCCGGGTAACGGCCAAGGCCGATTGATCTTCTGAAAATGATCTGCCGGCCCCTCAGGACAACGCCGGGGTGCTTGGAGGAGGTATAGATGTTATCGAGATTCTTTTTGAAACGACCGGTCTTCGCCTGGGTCATCGCCATCGTGATGATGGTGCTGGGCGGGGTGGTCATTTATAACCTGCCGATATCCCAGTACCCGCCCATCGCGCCGCCTTCGATCGCCATCACGGCGTCCTATCCCGGCGCGTCGGCCGAGACGGTCGAGGACAGCGTCACCCAGATCGTCGAGCAGAAGATGACCGGGTTCGAGGACATGCTGTACATTTCCGGCACCAGCGATTCGTCGGGGTCTTCCCGCATCGAACTGACCTTCAAGCCGGGCACCGACCCGGACCTGGCCTGGGCCAAGGTGCAGAACAAGCTCCAGCTCGCCATGACCAGCCTTCCGGAGGCGGTCCAGCGCGGGGGCGTCACGGTCAGCAAATCCACGCGCAATTACCTGATCATCATGGGCCTCATTTCCGAGGACGGCAGCATGGACGCCACCGACCTGCAGGACTACGCCAAGTCCAATCTGGAGAAGGTCCTCGCGCGCGTCCCCGGTGTCGGCGAGGTCGAGACCTTCGGGTCCCAGTACGCGATGCGGGTCTGGCTGAACCCCGACCGGCTGACCGATTACAACCTGACCCTCGAGGACGTTATCCTGGCGCTCAAGACTTACAACGTGGAAGTCTCGGCCGGCCAGTTCGGCGGGTCTCCGGCGGTGGAGGGCCAGCGCCTGAACGTCTCCATCATCGTCCAGAACCTCCTGAGGACGCCGGAAGAGTTCGGCGCGATCCCCCTGCGCATCAACCCGGACGGTTCCGCCGTGCGGGTCAAGGACGTGGGCCGGGTCGAACTGGGGGCCGAGATCTACGATATCAAACCGTCCTACAACGGCAAGCCGGCGGGGGCTCTGGCCATCCGGCAGGCCCCCGGCGCCAACGCGCTGGACACGGCCGACGCCGTCAAGAAAAAGATCGAGGAGCTGAGCCCTTATTTCCCGAAAGGCATGCGGATCACCTATCCTTACGACACCACGCCGTTCGTCAAGGTCTCGATCGACGAGGTCATCAAGACGTTGTTCGAGGCGGTCTTCCTGGTCTTCCTGGTCATGTGGCTGTTCATGGGGAACATCCGCGCCACCCTGATCCCCACCATCGCGGTCCCCGTGGTCCTCTTGGGCACTTTTGCCGTGCTGGGCCTTTTCGGCTATTCCATCAATATGCTGACCATGTTCGCCATGGTCCTGGCCATCGGCCTCCTGGTCGACGACGCCATCGTGGTGGTGGAGAACGTGGAACGCATCATGAGCGAGGAGGGGCTGTCGCCTTACGAGGCCACGGCCAAATCCATGGAACAGATCACGCCCGCCCTGATCGGCATAGGGCTGGTGCTGGCGGCGGTGTTCGGCCCGATGGCGTTCTTCCCCGGGTCCACCGGGATCATTTACCGCCAGTTCTCGGTGACCATCGCCTCGGCCATGCTCTTGTCGGTGGTGGTGGCCCTGATCCTGACGCCGGTGTTGTGCGCCAACATGCTCAAGCCCGTGGCCAAGGGCCACGAGGCGGCCGAGGGCGCGGTCAAATTCCTGCGTCCGTTCTTCCTGTGGTTCGACCGTGTTTTTTACCGGTTCCGGGACTGGTGCGTGGGACGCGTGGGGCACGCGCTGGCCCACCGTTTTAGATATTTGCTGGTTTTCGTGGTCATCGTGGTCGGCCTGGGATTCCTTTTCCTGCGCATGCCGACCAGCTACCTCCCGGACGAGGACCAGGGGATGCTCCTGGCCCAGGTCCTCATGCCGACAGGGGCGACCCTGGAACAGACCAAAGTGGTGGCGGACGAGGTCCAGCGTTATTTTCTGGAGAATGAGAAGGACGCGGTGGAGTCCTGCATGACGATCGCGGGGATAGGTTTTTCCGGAAGGGCGCAGAACAACGGCATGGTGTTCGTCAAGCTGAGGGACTGGGCCCTGCGCGACCGGCCGGACCTGCGGGTCAAGGCCGTTGCCGGCCGGGCCATGGGGGCGTTCTCCCGGATACGGAACGCCATGGTCTTCGCCTTCCCGCCGCCTTCTGTCGTCGAACTGGGCAACGCGCGGGGGGTGGACTTCCAGCTGGTGGACCGCGGCGGGGTCGGCCATTCCTCGCTGCTGGACGCCCGGAACCAGCTTCTGGGCATGGCCGCCAAGGACCCCCGGCTGGCCAGCGTGCGGCCTAACGGCATGGAGGACGTGCCCCAGTTCCGCATCGACGTGGACTGGGAGAAGGCCGGCGCGATGGGCCTGTCGCTGGCCTCCATCAACACCACGATCTCGGCGGCCTTCGGCAGTTCCTACGTGAACAATTTTATCCAGTCCGGACGGGTGAAGCGCGTCTTCGTCCAGGCCGACGCTCCCTTCCGCCGGGAGCCCGCGGACCTGGAGAAATTTTACGTGCGCAACGCTGCGGGGAAGATGGTGCCCTTTTCCGCCTTCGCCACCACGCGCTGGACCACCGGCTCGCCGCGGCTGGAGCGTTTCAACGGTTTTCCGTCGGTCAACATCTGGGGCGAGCCCGCGCACGGCCGGAGCTCCGGCGAGGCGATGCGGGCCATGGAAGAGATCGTGGCCAAGCTGCCGCAGGGCATCGGCTACGACTGGACCGGGCTGTCCTACCAGGAGCGCCAGGCGTCCTCGCAGACCGCCTTGCTTTACGGCTTTTCGGTCCTGGTGATCTTCCTTTGCCTGGCGGCCCTCTATGAGAGCTGGCCCATCCCGATCTCGATACTGCTGGTGCTGCCGTTGGGTGTGATCGGCGGCGTCATCGCCTCCTCCCAGCGGGGGCTGGCCAACGACGTCTATTTCCAGATCGGGCTTTTGACCACGCTCGGCCTGACCACCAAGAACGCCATCCTGATCGTGCAGTTCGCGAAGGCCCGGGCGGAAGAAGGCGCGGGGCTCATCGAAGCGGCTTTGGAAGGCACCCGGCTGCGTTTCCGCCCGATCATCATGACCTCGCTGGCCTTCGGGTTCGGCGTCCTGCCCCTGGCCTTGAGCACCGGCGCGGGCGCCGGGGCCATGAATGCCATCGGGACGTCGGTCCTGGGCGGCATGGTCACCGGCACTCTGCTGGTGGTCCTGTTCTCGCCGCTGTTCTACGTGCTGATCGAGAAGACGTTCGGCAAGCGCAGCGGGAATAAGGCCGGCCGGGGTGAAGTGATAAGCACGTCAAAGGGGGCGTTGAAAATATGAAGATATCACGGATTTTCCTGATCATGGCGGCGGTCCTGTCCCTGAACGGCTGTGTTTCGACCGGCGAGAAATATGCCCGGCCCGCCCTGCCGGTCCCTTCGGACCTGCCGAACGGCGCGGCGTACGACGGGAGGGCCTCCTCGGGGCCGGCCCTCTCTCTGGCGGACATCCGCTGGCAGGACGTGTTCCCGGACGAGAAGCTGCGGAAGATCATCGGGCTGGCATTGGCGAACAACCGTGACCTGAGGCTCGCCGCCCTGAACGTGGAACGGGCGCGCGCCTATTACGGCGTCCAGCGGGCCGAGCTTTTCCCGCCGGTATCCTTGACCGCTTTGGGGAGCAAGAAGCACACCCCGGCGGACCTTTCCCAGACCGGGAAGGAGATGACCGCCGAGCAATACAGCGTTGATCTGGGGATCGTGGCGTGGGAGATCGACTTCACCGGCCGCATCCGGAGCCTGAAGGAGAAGGCCTTGCAGGAATACCTCGGCACCGAACAGGCCCGGCGGGGGGCGCAGGTCCTGCTCGTCAGCGAGGTGGCCCACGTCTACCTGGCCCTGGCCGCGGACCGGGAAAATCTGCAGTTGGCCCGCTCGACCCTCGAGGCGCAGGAGGCCGTCCACGGGATGATCCAGAAGCAGTACGACAGCGGCGTGGCCACGGAAGTGGACCTGCGCCGGTCCAGGACCCAGGTGGACGTCGCCAGGGGGGACATCGCGCGGTATACCCAGCTGGTGGCGCAGGACCAGAACGCCCTGAATTTCCTCGCCGGATCGACGGTGCCTGAAGAGCTGCTGCCGGCCGGCCTGTCGGGCATTACCCCGCCGAGGGACATCGCCCCCGGGCTTTCTTCGGAAATTCTTCTGCGCCGGCCGGACATCCTGGCCGCGGAGAACCAGCTCAAAGCGGCCTACGCCTTTATCGACGCCGCCCGCTCGGCTTTCTTCCCCCGCATTTCTTTGACCACGACGCTGGGGACGGCCAGCCGGGAACTCTCGGGCCTGCTCGACTCCGGCTCGGACACCTGGAACGTCACCCCGCAGGCCGTCATGCCCATCTTCGATGCCCGCACCTGGGCCGCGTACCGCGTCAGCCAGGCCACGCGCGACATCGCCCTGGCCCAGTACGAGAAGGCCATCCAGACGGCGTTCCGGGAAGTGGCCGACGTGCTGGCCGTGCGCGGCACGGTGGACCAGCAGTTGTCCGCCCAGGAATCGATCGTCAATTCCGCCTTGAAGGTGTATGAACTGTCCGACAAGCGCTACACCGAGGGCCTGGACGGCTACCTCGGGGTCCTGGACGCGCAGCGTTCCCTTTATGCCGCCCAGCAGGGGCTGACCTCCTTGCGCCTGGCCCGCCTGGTCAACCAGGTGCGCCTCTTCGCCGTACTCGGCGGGGACTGGCAGCCGGCGGACGCCGGCGAGGACAAGGCCGGCGGGAAGTAAGCCGGCCGTTCACGGGTCTTATCCAAAAGCATATCCCATCTTGAAGATATTGTTCCCAAAGAATGCTGACCGCGGGGATCAGTCCGGGGCGCCCTGCATGAAACGGTAGCCGGTGCCGTGGACCGTCAGGATGTATTTCGGGTCGGAGGGGTCGTCCTCGATCTTCTGGCGCAGTTTCGCGATGTGCTGGTCGAGCGTGCGGGTGGTGCCTTCGTATTTGATCCCCCAGACCTCGTCCAGGAGGGTGTTGCGGTCGATGACCTCGTGCGGCCGGGCGGCAAAGAACTCCAGCAGGTGGAGCTCGCGGGCCGTCAGGGCGACCTGCCCTCTTTTGGTCACGGCCATGAGGGTCTTGGGGTGGACCGTGACATTCCCGAAGGTGAAGGGCTCCTGGCTCTTCTTGCCGGCCGGCAGGGTTTGGCTCCGCCGCAGGACCGAACGGATGCGGGCCAGCAGTTCGTTCACCCCGAAGGGTTTGACGATATAGTCGTCGGCCCCCAGTTCGAGCCCCACGACCTTGTCCACTTCCTGCCCTTTGGCGGTCAGCATGATGACCGGGACGGCGGCGTCGGCCTTCCTGATCTCGCGGCAGACCTCGTAGCCGCTCTTGCGCGGGATCATGATGTCCAGAAGGACCAGGTCGAATTTCGCGGAACGGAAGACCGCCAGGGCTTTCTCACCGTCGCGGGCGGGCTCCACGGCGTAGCCTTCGCCGGACAACAGGTCCACCAGCCCGGTCAGGATCGCCGCGTCGTCTTCCACTACGAGTATCTTTTCTTTCATGTCCGTGTCCCTTCCAGCGGCAGGTACAGCTGGAACAGGCTGCCGCCTCCTTCGCGTGGTTTGTAAATGACGTCCCCGCCGTGGTCGCGGGCGATGCGCCGGGCAATGGTCAGCCCCAGGCCGGTGCCCTGGGTCTTGGCGTTCAGCCGGTCGTCCACCCGGAAGAACTCGTCGAAGACCTTGACGGCGTGCTCCGGGGCGATGCCGAACCCGCGGTCCGCGATGCTTATGACCGCCATGGGCGGGCGGACCTCGACCGCCAGTTCGATGTCCTTGCGCTCGTCGCAGTATTTCTCGGCGTTCGACAAAAGGTTGATCAGGACCTGCTTGACCGCCTCTTCATCGGCGTGGGCCAGCACGCGGGGTGCCGACGTTGAGAAGCGCACCGTGAAACCGTTGTATTCCAGGCGGGTCCGCTGGCTCTCCAGCACGGCCCGGGACAGTTCGACGATGTCCAGGGGCACGAAACGGTAGCTCTTGGCCGCCCGGCCCATGCGCGAGAAGTCGAGCACGTTGTTGATGAGCCGCGTCAGGCGTTCCGTCTCCGAGACCATGATGTCCAGGTACTGCCGCCGGCGGGCGGGGTCGGGCTGGCGGTCCTCGCGCAGCATCTCGGCGAACATGCGGATGGAGGTGAGCGGGGTCTTGAGCTCGTGCGAGACGTTGGCGGCGAAGGTGGTCTTCTGCTGGGCCAGGCGCAGCTCGCTGTTGAGCGACATGAGCACCAGCGTCCCGCCCGTGACGATCGACACCAGCATGATCACGATGAGGACCCACACCAGGGCCTTGGTGGTCTCGGCCTTGGCGGAGATGGCGTCGGGCCGGGTGAGGTAGACCGCGACCTCCCAGCGCGGGAGGGTCTCGCTCACCTCGGTGGCCACGAACGGCCGGCGCCAGTCGCGCTGCCGGTCCGCCTGGGGCGTGATGAGCGGTTTGCCGTGCTCGTCGAGGACGGTGAGCACCCGCGCTTCGGAATAGATGCCCGGCAAAAGCTTGATGATGCGGGCCGCCACCGCGTCCGGGTCGATGAGGCAGCCGGCGACCTTCCCGTCGGAAAGCTTCTTCCAGAAGACCAGGCGCAGGTTCTCCTTGACCATGAAGGGGATGATGCCGGAGCTTTTTTGGCCCGTGATCTGGCTGAAGGTCATCTCGTTGGCGATGAAGATCGACTCTTCCGCCTGGGGGACGGCGTTGGTGTCGCCCTTGAAGGACAGGGACTTCACGGGCATGACCTTGCGCTGCACGACCTGCTGGCCCTTGGACCGGGCCTGTTCGTAGGCCTGGGCCCTCACCGGCGCGGACTGCTGCATGACGGCCGGCGAATACTGCGAGGAGATGTTCTCGTAGAGCTCCTGCTGGGCCTGCGACGACCTTTTACGCGAGCTTGAGTAGTCGCCGGAGGAGCCCCAGTAGGTCTGGTCGGCGCTGACGGTCTGCTGTTCCATCCGCTGGGCGTCCTTAAGGATGCTGTCCTTGTAGACGTGGGCGATGTTGTCGTAGACCGGGGTGGCTTCGGCGTTGCTGAGGAAATTGGCGCTCCATTTCAGGAAGGCGATGTCGTCGGCGCCGGCCCCCTCGTGCTGCGCGGGCCAGAGGATCTCGTGGCCGGGGGAGACCAGGAACGCCGGGCCGGCCAGGGTCGAGGCCCGCTGCCAGCGGGCGGCCCAGGCGGCCAGGCTGCCGGAAGGCGGCGCGTTGTTCAAAGACAGCGCCAGCTCGTTCTCGATGGCCTGCATTTCCCCCCGCAGGAGGGTGGCCACGTGGTCGACCTCGGTGCGCAGGGAATCCTCCAGCCTTTTCTCCAAAAAGGCTTCCTCGCGGGTCATGGTCCTGAAGGCGAGGACGCCCAGGATGAAGCTCGGGGCCATGACCGCGAGGATGAACCAGATGCCCAGATGTACCTTGAGACCGGGTCTTCGCATTTTTCATTTCCCGCCCCAGAACGACGAGGACTTGTCATAGTAGCCCGGGGCGTATTGTTCGGATATCTGGGACTGCGCCTCCGCCTGCACGCGCTTGCGGAAGACGTTCTTCATCCCTTTCTGCACGTTGGCGGCCCAGGTGTTCTCGCGGGCCTGTTTGGCTTCCCCCAGCAGTTGAGCGTCATTATTGCACTGCCGGGCCGTTTTCTCAAGCACCGCGGAGTTTTGCTGCAGGAGGGTGTCGGCCTCGTTGTACCGGCCCTGGTCCGCCAGCACGACGGCCTGCTGCTTGATCTCCGAGGTCCGGGTCAGGGCCACGGTCTTGAGGATGTCCTTGTTGACCGAATTCTCGACGGCGCGCTGGTCCTCGTCGAAACGCACCGAAAGGGCCTGGCGCTCGGTCATCTTCTCCCCGCTCTGGGGGTCGGTGTAATCGATGGTCACGCGGGCCACCTCGAGCGTCCTTTTCCCTGTGACCGCCGGGACCTGGACCTCGAAGAGCGCGCTCTTGTCGCTGAGGCCGTAAAGGTTCTGGATGACCAGTTCCATGGTCTGGCCGTTGACGGCGCCCTTCTTGCCGATGCTGCCGATGGGGAGGACCCCGTCCGCGCATTCGACCCGCACGCGCACGTCACGCGCCGCCATGGTCATGGCTTCGCCGATCTCCTGGGCGAAAATGGCGGGGATGCCGTCCGAGTCCTTGGCGAAGTAGACGTTCCCTCCGCCCGTGGAGGCCAGGGTGCCCATGAGGTCCTCGTTGTAGTCCGTGCCCACGCCGACGGTCGTCACCGATATGCCCTGCGCGGCCATGTCGTTGCCCAGGCCGGCGATCTCGGGCGTGCTCTGCGGGCCCTGGTTGGCCAGACCGTCCGAGAGGAGGATCACCCGGTTGAGGAATTCGCCGGAGGCGTGCCTGAGCACCTCGTGGGCCCCCAACCGGGTGCCGTCGTACAGCGCAGTACTGCCGCGGGGTGTAAGGCGTCCGATCGCGTCGATGAACCGGTCCTTATCGGTCAGGTGCTGCGCCGGGATGATCACCTGGGCCGCGGTGTCGTAGGCGACGAGGGCGACGATGTCCGCGGGCCCGAGCCTTTCAATGATGTCGATGGCGGCCGAACGGGCGTTCTCTATCTTTCCTTGGCTCCCCATGGACCCGGAACGGTCCAGCACGATGGCGAGGTTGATGGGCAGCCGGCTGGTATTGGGGAGGACCTTCCCGGCCGAAAGCCCGACGCGCAGGACCACCCTTTCGGACCGGCCGGTCTGGACCACGGGTTTGTCGAAGTCGCTGTAGACCTTGACCCGGCCTCCGGTGGCATGTCCGGTCTGGGCGGCGCTGAACAGGAATACGAGCAGTAAGGCGATGGTTCTTTTCATGGTTTCTCTCCTTTGGTTTTTCATTTGAACTGTATGGGCGTTACACTCTGGCGGTAGTAGTCACGTTCATAGGTGCGTTGCCGGGTCTGGCGCTCGTAGCCGGGTTCATAGGTGCGCTGCCGGGTCCAGCCGCCGTGTATAGGGAAGGCGGACAGGTGGACGACTTCCTGGCGGAAGACCAGGGCGTTGGCGTTGACGCCGTGGCCGTAGGCCGTCAGTTCCGTGCCCAGCGCGACCGCGAAACGGGAACGGAAGGGCGCGTCATGGATCTGGCGCAGGAACCGGACGGCCTCGCCCTGGTCCGCCGAGCCGTACCTCCCGCGGCTCACCGCGGCCAGCGCGGACGCTTTCAGGATCTTCGGCCACAGCTGCCGGAAAAGCGAGTTGCTGGAGAACAGGTCCACGCTGACGATCTCCCCGTCGACCGCGACGATCACGCCGACCGTGTCGTGGGCCAGCCGGGGGATGTCCTGGAAATACTGTTCGTGGCGGTAGATCTTCTGCTGCACGGTGGTGTCCTCGTAGACGCTCTGGTAGGCGCTGGTGCGGGAGGAGACCCCCATGTCGCGGGAAGAGGAAGAGATGTCGCCCCATATCTCATGCTGGGCGTTGGAAGGCGCGTACTGCGCGGTGGCGCGCATGGACCAGGTGCCGAGGTTCTTCTTGCTGTAGAACCGGGTGCTGCCGTCCCAGCGGCCCTGTTCGGTGCAGTAGACCGGCACGGTCACGTACTGGCTGCGGGCGCCCAGGAGCACGTCCCGCTCCACGATCCGGTCCTGTTTGCCGCCCGAGATGATCTCGCCGCCCATGATGAAGACCGGGCGGAAGGAGGTGTTCCGGACGCGGATCCGGGGCACGTTGCCGTGGCCGATCTCCTCAATATCGAGCCAGCCGCGGTCCAGGGCCTCGTCCAGGGTGGCGTAGTCGGCCCCCATCCTCTGTTCGGCGTTGTAGACCGGGATGATGGTCAGGTTCTCGTAATAGAGGGGGTCCCCGACCTCCAGGCTCTCGATCAGGGGCTGGACCTCCCGGGCCGAGGCGTTGCGGAGCCAGACCCCGCAGAACAAAAGCAGGAACAAAAACGGGACCAGGGCAAGGAGATAAGATGTGTTCTTCAGCATAGGGCGTCCTTTCTTTTAAGGTTCGTTCAGCCTTCGACCAAACTATGCCACAAAAGGGCCTGCGGGTTGTCACGGGGGTGTCAAAAGTTGTAAAAAGAATGTAAAAAGTCAGAAAAGGGACACGTACTTTAACAAAGGGTTGCCGGCGGCCGGGCGGGAAGGAAGGTCCGGCCGGCATAGAATGATCCCTTGCCGGGTTCGGGTTTTGGGGGATAATAGCGGGGAAGGGACGGGCACAGCATTCAGCATTTTGCAGTTAGCAGTAAGCATTTGGCATAAGGATATTTCCTAAATGCTATTTGCTGTATGCTAAATGCTAAAGGCCCTCGACAGGCATACCGCATTAAGCAGTAAGCATCTGGGTCTGTTTCTGAATGCTGTATGCTTATTGCGGCGGGATCCCCAAAGCATGCCTAACGCACTTGCGCGAACGATATACACCGACCTTCTTGACGACATTGCCGCCCTTTACGAGGACGCGCGGGAGGGCCAGGTCCGTTTTGCCTGGGAGACCGGCCGCCGCATCGTGGAGGTCGAGCAGCAGGGCGAGGTCCGCGCCGGGTACGGCAGCGGGCTCATCCGCAGCCTCTCGGCCGACCTGACCGCCCGCTACGGTGCGGGCTCGGGCTTTTCCGAGACCAACCTGAAGGTCATGCGCCAGCTGTACCGCATGAACCCCGGCGGCCTCAAGAAAAGTCCGCAGGCGGACCTTTTGAGCTGGAGCGACCAGCGGGAGCTCCTACCGGTCAAGGACGCGAAGGCGCGGCAGCGCCTGGTGAAGCGGATCGCCGGCAAGGGCCTCAAGCGCGACGAACTGCGCGAGCTTATCCGCCGGGAGACCGGCGCGGACGGCAGCAAACTGCCGGCCAAGCCGCTCGCGCCGTTGGCCCGTCCGGCCCCGGAGGGCTTGCTACTCGGGACGCTCAGGGCCGCCAAACCCGAGGTCACTTCTTTGAGGAAAGTCTCCCGGGACGAAATACTGGTCGACTGCGGGTTCTTTGTGTACCGGGCGGTTGCAAAGGGTGATCTGGAAGGCCGCCTCACCGGGACACCTTCCTACACCTACTGCGCCACGGTCGAGCGCGTGGTCGACGGCGACACTCTGGTGGTCCTGATCGACACCGGATTTGGAAATATCCTGGAAGAGAAACTGCGCCTGCGCGGGGTCAACACGCCCGAGCTGGGCACACCGGAAGGCGAGAAGGCGAAGAAGTTCGTGGAGAAGCTCCTGCCGGCGGGGACCGTGATCGTCCTCAAGTCGCAAAAGAGCACCGACCCGCATGGGCGATTCGTTGTGGATATATTTTACCTCCACCCTACCGGAGAGGGTGGAGGTCCCGAGATCATTGAGAGCGGGGAGTATTTGAACCAGGTGCTGCTGGACAAGGGCTATGCTGTACGAATGAAGGAGTAAGTATTAGCATACAGCATATAGCAGTTAGCATATTTGTCTGCTTCTAAATGCTGTCTGCTAATTGCTAAATGCCCAGAGTACCAGGTGCTGCTGGATAAAGGGCACGCGGCGAGGATGCAGGAGTAGTAAAGCTGTATAATTGGTACGTGTCGCCGGAATTTCGGGCCAGAAGTAAGGGGTAAATATTAAATTAAAGTGGAGAAATAGGTATTTTGTACGTGTACCCGAAATATGGGGCCCTTTTACTGGCAAATTTGGTTAGCTGGCAGATGAGATGACTGAGACTTGGAATTAAATGTGTGTGTCACCCTAATTTTGTGTCACCCTAATTTTTAAAAGGATAGGAGCGATCATCATGAAAAGACTAAAGATCGATAATCCGTTGTTTCAAGAGTTAGCATCTAATCCTCCGGTGTGGTGGAAAGTCCTTATAGCTGATCCTGAACTGAGCATTCAAGTACGTAAAGAAAATTACATCGATGTTTATTATCGTGGTGGCTGCCTGATCACGAGGCTGAGCTTTAATGGCAAGGTTTTTGAGGGGGCAATCAATTCCCAGTACATCCCGTTCGTAAAGGATGATTATGTCCCTTATCGGTTTGAGGGCGGCTCGATTGGATTTGGCCAAGTGGAGGTGATGTCACTGGAGAACTTTCGTGGGAATGCCTTACGTCGTCTAAAGAAAAGCATAGCCAAGTTTAACGACAATTCATCGGAGAAGGCCATTCAGTTTTCTTTTGTCGAGCACGATCTGTATTTTCTTGATGCCGAGTTCGCCTGTCGGTATGAGGAGGGGAAAAGGAATACCATTAGGATTGATCTTGTCAGAGTTGACACTCGGGCCAGAAGACTTGTTTTTATTGAAGTGAAGACTATGGGTGATCCCAGATTGTACAATGAGGAGATTGTGCAACAGCTCTCTATGTACAAGCGGTTCATTGAAGAGAAAAAAGACGTCTTGCTAGGTTATTACAAGAAAGTTTTTGAAGCAAAGCGCAGGCTTGGCGTGTTACCTCAAGGATTGGCGGGTCATGATCTGGGTGGATATGAGGTTTTAACAAAGCCGCTTTTAGTGTTTGGAGATTGCGAACAGGGATGGATTGATGATTTCTCTCCAAAGCTGGATCGGAAGATTAGGCCATACGCCGTCGGTTGTTATTATTTTGGTAAACCGAATTATTCTTGTGAACTCGTTCCAAGAACTAAAGGGAATCGGCATTTATATTGCCAATCATGAAATTAGTCATTCACCGTGGCACTAAAGAGATCGGCGGAACTTGCGTCGAATTGTTGGCGGGCAAGTCCCGGATTATTGTTGATTTAGGCATTCCTTTGGTGTCTGCCAGAAAAGGCCAGCCGTTTGATAGTAAGGTGATAGAGGGGAAGACGGTCAAGCAGTTGCTGGACTTAGGCGTACTTCCCGCTGTTACTGGCCTGTACTGCGATGATGATCCGAGTGTGAACGCTGTTTTGATTTCCCATTCCCACCTCGATCATTATGGATTGCTTCGTTATGTTCATCTGGATATCCCCATATTCCTTAGCGAGGGCGCGAGGGAGATGATTGGGGTTTCCGACATCTTTACACCGCACCGCACTGGAGCGTTGAATGCCCGTATTCTTGGCTATGGCAAGAAGATCAAGGCGGCTGACTTTGAGATTACTCCGTTTCTTGTCGATCATTCGGCCTTTGATGCGTTGGCGTTTTTGATCGAGGCTAACGGGACAAGGGTGTTTTATTCCGGCGACTTTCGGGGTCATGGACGAAAGAGCACGCTTTTTACAAAAATGGTTGATGCTCCGCTAAAGGGTATCGATTGCCTCCTTATGGAAGGCTCCATGATCGGCAGGGGGGAGCAGATTTATAAGGATGAAGTAGCGGTTGAGCGCGGGATCAAGGAGGTCTTGGAAAACAAAGACAATATTGCGTTTCTCTTTGCTTCCTCGCAGAACATAGATCGTTTGGTTTCCGCATACAAGGCTTGCCGAAAGACGGGAACAACCTTTGTTATAGACCTTTATACGGCATATGTATTGTATCGACTCGGGGCCAAGACCAAAAGCCTGCCTCAGTTCAATTGGCCGAATGTCCGCGTCAAGTTTTTCAAGTTTCATGCGGACAAGATAGCGGAGGCAGGGCACGAAAAGTTTCTGTATTTGTTTAGCCAGAAAAAGATTGAGATGGAAGAGATCAGCCGGACTAAAGAAAAGGTTCTCATGATCTTGAGAAACAATTCTTTGTTCCCTAGAGTCGTTGGGCATATTCATCCAATTAACGGTGCAATAATCATATATTCTACAAAGTTCTAGGTACACGTACGAAACACCCATTTTCTCTGGTCATATCCGACGGTGTTGGCGGTTTAAAAGGGTCATGTACTATTCCCGACAACACGGAAAAAGTACGTGTCCCTTTCGTCCCGGCCGGGGATCCACAGAAGGAATATTTATGAGAAAATTTCTTATATTGACCGGCATGGTGTGTTTTCTCTGTTCGCCGCTGGCCTGGGCCAAGACCGACGACCGGATCATCGATGCCCGGGCAAGCTCGATCAGGTTCTCCGGGAAGTCGACCC
>CAYTIW010000018.1:31708-37917 GCA_964438075.1 uncultured Planctomycetales bacterium | reverse complement strand
TTGCTGATGCCGGCCTGATGCCTGGAAAAGCGAACGGCCACCGCCCCGGGCGCAAGGTCCGGACGGATCAGGGAAAAGGTTAAAGTCCCGGTTTTTCTGAGTGGCAAGTTGCCGACGGAAGATATCTCTGGGAAAGGCTGTGGATGTTTCCATAAAACAGGGATCCGTTGGCTGAGGGAACGACACGTGCCATTCTAAACACGAACAGATAAAAAGGTCAAGTGGAAATATTGGACATACTGGACAAAACGCACTCCGGAGGCCCGGCTTGCGAAATGCGCGGAAAGGATCAAAAGATCAAATTCGCGACCCACCCGAAAAGCAGGATCAAAGGGACGCTCACGACCGGCATCCACAAGGCGGTCCGCCGGCCGGCGTTGACCCACAAGAGGCCTATCTCGGTATAGTCGGTGGCCACGCCCGCCATCAGGAACACCAGGGCGTTGCCCAGCGCCCCGGTCTGGCGGAAGACCTCGAAAGCCAGCGGAGCGGAACCCTCGGAACAGGTCTCGATGACCGTGGCGAAGATCAGCGTCACGCCCAGGCCCAGCAGGGACTTGCCCATGAACCGGTTGAAGAAATGCTGCGGGACGTACGCCCCGGCCGCGGCGGCGAGCGACATGCCGATCATGATCCACCACAGGCTCATTTCGGCCAGCTCTTTTATGCCTTTGGCAATGCCGCGGAAGTCGCGGCCAAGGTCGAAACGGTATTCCTTGAGCCGGCGGCGGAAGTCGGCCGCCAGGTCGAGATCGCCCTCCGGTTGAACGGTGTACGGATTGGTTTCGATCATACCCCGCTGCTCGAGGTGCTGGAAGATCCAGCCCGTGATCAGCGCGGTCAATATCGCCGAGGCCACGATATAGGCGGCCCTCACCGGGCCGAAGAACCCGATGAGCATCAGCGTCAGGGGGAAATTCGCCCACGGGCTGGCCAGCAGGAAGGCCACCACCGAGGCCGGAGAGGCTCCCTTCTTGTACAGCTGGACCGCCAGGGCCAGTATCCCGTGGCTGCAAAGGGTCATCATGAACCCCCAGACCACGGCGTAGACGATGCTGCGTTTCCGCTTCCCCGCCAGGACCAGCGATACATATTCCCGCGGCACGAAATGATCGATGACCCCGCCCAAAACCAAACCCAGCGCCAAAGGCCAGGCCAGTATCCTGATGTAGGACAAAAGGGCGTGGCGGAACGGGGCCAGGAGCGGGACCGGATAGGATGCCAGCAGTATCGCGCCCAGAACAGCGGCGCAAACCAGCAACTTGTTCTTAAAGATACTCGGACGATCTTGGGCTGGACTGCAGCAAGGACCGGACATATATCCCCTTTTGGCTTTCCCGATTGACAACACTATACCTTTCCATTATCGTTAAATCCATGGACAAAACATCTTCGGACGATCAACTGACACGCCTGCTGCGCCGGCGCATACTCATTCTCGACGGTGCGATGGGCACCATGGTGCAGCGGCACGGGCTCTCCGAGGCCGATCACCGAGGGCAACGTTTCCAGGACTGGGCCCGCGATCTTAAGGGCAACAACGACCTCTTATCGCTCACCCGGCCTGAGGTCATCACGGCCATCCACCGCCAGTACCTGGAGGCCGGGGCAGACATCATCGAGACCAACACCTTCAATGCCAACCGCGTCAGCCTGGCCGACTACGGGATGGAAGATCTGGTGCACGAACTTAACCTGGCCTCCGCCAGGCTCGCCCGTTCCGTTGCCGACGAATTCACTGTTCAAGACCCGGACAAGCCGCGCTTTGTGGCCGGTTCCATCGGGCCGACCAACAAAAGCGCTTCCACGGCCACCGATGTCAATGACCCTGGTTCGCGTGCCATTACCTTCGACGATCTGGTACTGGCCTACGGAGAGCAGCTCCAAGGGCTGGCCGAAGGCGGAGTGGACATCTTCCTCATTGAGACCATTTTCGACACGCTTAACGCCAAGGCCGCCATATTCGCCGCGCTCTCCTACAATGAGTCGGCGGCCCGCCCTATTCCTGTCATGATATCCGGCACCTTCATCGACCGGTCAGGCCGCACCCTGTCCGGCCAGACGGCGGAAGCGCTGTGGATATCGGTAAAGCACGCCCGGCCCCTGGCCTTCGGCTTCAACTGCGCCCTCGGGGCACGGGAGATGAAGCCCCACCTGGCGGCCATCAACAAGATCGCCGGGACTTTCGTCAGCGCCTATCCCAATGCCGGCATGCCCAACAGCGTCACCGGGCAGTTCGACCAGACGCCGGAGGAAATGGCGGCCCAGATCAGGGAATTCGCCTCGGAAGGGCTGGTGAACATCGTGGGCGGCTGCTGCGGTTCTACCCCGGACCACATCCGTGAGATCGCCCGGGCCGTCCAGTCCCTGCCGCCGCGCCAGGTACCTTCCCCGGCGCCGGTGTCCGCCTACAGCGGACTGGAACCGCTGGTCTTGCGAGAGGGGATCAACTTCGTCAACATCGGCGAGCGCGCCAACGTCACCGGCTCCAAAAAATTCGCCCGGCTTATCATTGACGGTAAATTCGACGAGGCGCTGGCGGTAGCCCGCCAGCAGGTCGAAGCCGGGGCCCAGGTCATCGACGTGAACATGGACGAAGCCCTGCTGGATTCCCGGGCCGCCATGGTCAAGTTCCTGAACCTGGCGGCGGCGGAGCCGGACATCGCCCGCGTGCCGGTCATGCTCGACTCCTCCAAATGGGAAGTGCTGGAGGCGGGCCTCAAATGCCTGCAGGGCAGATCCATCGTCAATTCCATCAGCCTCAAGGAAGGCGAAGATGTTTTCAAGGCCCGGGCCCGGTTGCTTACAAAGTACGGCGCAGCCGCGGTGGTCATGGCCTTCGACGAGCAGGGCCAGGCCGACAGCCGGGAGCGCAAGGTCGCCGTCTGCCGCCGGGCCTACCGGATCCTCACCGAAGAGGTCGGATTACCGGCCGAAGACATCATCTTCGACCCCAACGTCTTCGCCGTGGCCACCGGCATCGAGGCCCACAACAACTATGCCGTCGATTTCATCGAAGCCGTGCGCGAGATCAAGGCCTCCCTGCCGCACTGCCGGGTCTCCGGAGGGGTCAGCAACGTATCCTTCTCTTTCCGCGGCAACGACGCCGTACGCGAGGCCATGCATTCGGCCTTCCTTTACCACGCCATCCGGGCCGGGCTGGACATGGGGATCGTCAACGCCGGCATGATCGGCATTTACGACGAGATCCCGCGCGACCTCTTGCAGCTGGTCGAGGACGTCCTCCTGAACCGCCGCCCCGACGCCACCGAGCGCCTGGTGGCTTTCGCCGAGACCGTCAAAGCGGCCGGCAGGAAAGAAATCCGGAGCCTGGCCTGGCGGGAAGAGCCGGTGGCAAAACGTCTGGCCCACGCCGTCATCCAGGGCATTACCGATTTCGTGGAGGCCGACCTGGAAGAAGCCTTAAAGAACTATCCCCAGCCCCTATCGATCATCGAAGGCCCCCTGATGGACGGGATGAACATCGTCGGAGACTTATTCGGGGCCGGCAAGATGTTCCTGCCGCAGGTCGTCAAGAGCGCCCGGGTCATGAAAAAGGCGGTAGCGTATCTCCAGCCCCTGATCGAAAAAGACCGCCAGGGCGGTCCCCGGCCGGCCGGGCGCGTGCTTCTGGCCACGGTCAAGGGCGACGTGCATGATATCGGCAAGAACATCGCCGGGGTCATCCTGGCCTGCAACAACTTCGAGGTCATCGAGATGGGGGTCATGGTCCCGGCCCGCGAAATACTGGACCGGGCGCGCGCCGTCAAGGCCGACGTGGTCGGGCTGTCCGGGCTGATCACCCCATCTCTCGACGAGATGATCAGCGTGGCCGCACTGATGGACCAGGAAGGCTTCACCATCCCGCTGTTGATCGGAGGCGCCACCACTTCCCCGGCCCACACCGCCCTCAAGATCGCGCCCGCCTACAAGGGGCCGGTGGTGCATGTGAAGGACGCCTCCCGCGGCGTCGGCATCTGCCGCAGCCTGACCGACCCCAGGGCGCGCGACGCTTTCATCCAGGAGAACCGTACCGCGCAAGAAGCCCTGAGAGAGCGGGCCTCCCGGGACAGCGCCCGCTGGCAATTCGTATCGCTGGAGGAAGCCCGCCGCGGAAAACTGCAGACGGACTGGGCCAAAGCGACCATAGCCAGACCCAATTTCCTGGGTGTAAAAGCCCTGCCCCATTTCGACATGCGGCGCATACGGGAGCGCATCGACTGGTCCTTCTTCTTCCTGGCCTGGGGCATGAAAGGCCGCTACCCGGCCATCCTGTCGGACGGAAAGCAAGGCGCGGAAGCGACGAAGCTCTTCAACGATGCCCAGGCCATGCTGGACGAAATAGCGGCCCGAAAACTGCTGGAATGCAACGGGGTCTTCGGCATCTTCCCGGCCAACAGCGCCGGGGACGATATCGAGATCTACGCCGACGGATCCCGTGACAGGACTTTGGCCACATGCCACATGCTGCGCCAGCAGGTCAAAAAGACGGCGGAGAACCCGGAGCCCTACTACTGCCTGGCCGACTTCATCGCCCCCAAATCCAGCGGGGCCCAAAGTTATCTCGGAGCCTTCGCCGTCACCGCCGGGGCCGGCATGGCCGAAGCCCTCCGCCAGATGAACGGGGACGATTACCGCATCACGCTGCTCAAGACCCTGGCCGACCGTTTGGCCGAAGGTTTCGCGGAAGTACTGCACGAGGCAGTCCGGCGCGAATACTGGGGTTACGCCCCCGATGAAAAACTATCAAATGAGGAGCTTTTTGCCGGTCATTTCCGCGGTATCCGGCCGGCCCCCGGCTACCCGTCCAGCCCGGACCATACCGAGAAGAAGCAGATCTTCCAGATCCTTGACGCTTCCCGGAATGCCGGCATGTCCCTGACGGAGACCATGATGATGACCCCGGCCGCCTCGGTCTGCGGCCACTATTTTTCCTGTCCCCAAGCCCTCTACTTCCCGCTCGGCCGGATACAGGACGACCAGCTGGAAGATTATGCGAAGAGGAAAGCCTGGACCAAGGAAGAGGCGTATAAATGGCTGGCGCCCTGTCAGACAAGTTTCTAAATGTGGCTCTTTTAAATTTTGAATGGGTAAAATTGTCCTTGGTCCGGTAACGTGGAAGAGGCTTGCGGACTATATCCGTTGCTCAAACAGTCCTCGGCCCTTTCCGGAACAAAGGGCAAGAGGTATTGGGCCTGCGGAACTCGCACCGGATATAATCCGCAAGCCCTTAAGGTTCTCGGACGGCGGGTGACCCGAAGGCGGGGCCCCTGTTTTTTGAATGGGAAGGGACCCATGAAAAAAACGGGGTGCCGCAGGGGCAGGACCCGCCGTCAATAGAAAGCAGTACCCATTCGTTACTTCAAAGAACCTTAAATGTTTTCACCGGAACATTACTCAAAAAACATAACCGTAAGGAGCCTAGAATGGATCTTGTCCTGGAAAATATCCACTCCCGCCGCGCCGTGCGCTTGTTCTCCTCCCAAAAGATCCCCCGAGATACAATGCAGGAGATCATCAACGCCGGGAATGCGGCCCCATCGGGCCTGAACATGCAGAAGTGGCGGTTCACCGTGATCGATAACCCGGCCATAAGGCGCAAGTTCACGGAACTGACCATCCCCCAATACAAGGCCTGGCTGGCAAAAGCTCCGGCGGAAGTTCAGAAGATGCGGGCCGAGGTGGACAAACAGGTAGACGACCCCGTATATTACTCCGCAGCTGCGGTGGTCTTCGTGATCGGCCACGGCATGGCCAAAGATTTGGAATGCCCCCTGGTCTGCCAGAACATGATGCTGGCCGCCCGCTCGCTGGGGATAGGCAGCTGCTGGGTCCATATGGGACAGCTGGCCCTGGCCAATGCAGAAATCAGGAAGCTATTGGAAATTAAAGAAGGCGAGACCGTATACGGGCCGGTAATCTTCGGCTATCCCAAAGACGGTAAATTTCCCGATGCCCCGCCCAAGAAGCCGGCCGTGGTCAAGTGGGCGTAGCGTTGCCTCCACAATATTCTTTCCCCGAATAAGCAACGCGGAGTCCGGCTCACCGGCACACCCCTGGCGAGCCGGACGGCCTAAGATGCTATCCCGCGTCCCGGGCGAGCTGGATCTCCCAAGAATTCTTGGGAGATCCTCCTGAAGACCACGCGGCGACCAACAGGAGCCCGGGTCTTCAGGATTAATCGGTATCGATGCTACTCCTCGGCTGGG
>CAYTIW010000018.1:0-31608 GCA_964438075.1 uncultured Planctomycetales bacterium | reverse complement strand
AAAGCCCAGTTCGAAACCATCCCTCTGTAGGAGTTACCACCTTCGGTAACGTTCCTCGTTGAGGCGAACTCCAAACGGTTCAGCAGATCATTGTCTGTAATGGTTATCTCGTTATTCGGGTCATCAACGGTATATTGAGTCCACTGGATGGGGTCCAGATATACCGTGCTGGAATCAAAGAAAGCGGCATTGGCGATTTGAGGAAGGCTGATCAGAACAGCCAGTGCAAAAGATACAATATTTAGCCTTTTCATAGCATTGGTTCCTTTCGTATTGCTATAAGTGGTTCTTCTGTCTTGTTGGATTATACCTAAATTTGCCATATTTCTCACTTTTAGTCAAGTTCTTTTATTCAGCCACTTTAAAATCAGGGACTGCCAAATTCTTTTACGACGTAGCTCCGAGATAATATCTATTAAAACAAGTAAATGACTTTAATAAACTCCGTTGACACAAGCTGATATCTTTCAAACTTTAACGTTCCTGCGTAAACGTGCCAAGGCCATCGCCGCCCCGCCGAGGCCAAAAAGCACCATCGACGCGGGTTCCGGGGTTACTACCGGCTCGCCTCCGGCAAAGGTGAAGAACAGTTCCTGCCCCGGAGCAAAAGAGATAACGTCTCCGAGATAAGCGCCGGTCTGGCCGTCATATTTAGCCAGCTTGCCGATCATGGAATTGGCCACATAAAGATTGCCATCCGGCCCGAAACTCATAAAACCGCGGGTATCGGCAAATTCCACCGGAGCATTCCATCCCAGACCAAAGCCGGTGTCAAAAGCCTGGTATTTCATGACCTTATTATTGATCACCCCGAACATACTATTATCGGGGCCAAAGGTCAGGTAGTCAGACCCGGGAAGCGGTAATTGCCCGAGCAACAAGCCATTTGTCCCGCTATAGATCTGTATCCCGAACATCCCTGTGCTCAATCCAACGAATATATTGCCGTCCGGCCCAAAATCAAAATATGAAGTAGCGGGCGACAGGGGGAAACTGACAAAACGCTCCTGGACCACCGCCCCGGTATTACCGTCGATCTTGTGTATAAAACTGGCCGAAGTAGGGTACATCTGTTCATAATTGCCCCGGGAATATATATTGCCGTCCGGGCCGAACATGGTCTCCCGGCCGGGCCCCCACTGGTCAGGCGTGAAAACATTGACGAATGCGCCCGTCACGGCATCGTAGCGGGTTATCATCCCCCAAGGGCCGATGTTCTGCGTCACTGCATATAAATAATTATTAGGGCCGGAAAAAACACTGTTCGGGAATTGTCCCTGGGGCTTTTGAAGCGCCTGGATGAACTCGCCGCTCGACTCATTGTATTGTTTTAACGACAGCCCTTCCTCGTAGCCCGAGAGGGTGTAAATATAGGCCCAGCCGATCTGGCCCCGGACCGCGGACAAAAGCAAGAAAGAGAACGCGATCAATAACTGTCTTACCCCGACCTTCATGTCAACCTCCAAGCTTTTCTCTTCATCGGGTAGCCGTTGATCACACCACCCGGTTTCCTGTCCCTTACGCTTTGCTCCTCCGACGGGCAAAGGCCATGGCCGCACCGCCCAGGCCGAACAACACCATCGACGCTGGCTCGGGGGTCACGACCGTCTCAGGGGCTGACAAGGTAAAATTATCGAACGCCACTTTCACTCCCGGGGTTGCATTCCAGGGCCATATCGACACCCCGACAGTTGTATCGTCTGCACTATAAGCACCAGTGGATATAGGAGCCCATTTAACGGGGTCCGGTGAGGACTTGTCCCAGAAATAACCGGTCATGAGATTGTCGACCCTGGTCACCAGCAACCTTCCCTTGGTATCCAAGGTTGATATGGACGGGGATACTCCAGCGGAAGCAAAATGGGTCAGGTAGACCTCCCCGCCGAAACGGCTATCGCTCACCCTTTCGACGGCCCCGAAACTGCCGGAAAGCCCGATCCGTTCATTGTTATACCCTGCGGTTACCGGGTCCAGTATTTCATAATTGACCGCCGCGGAAAAATCACCCGTAATAGAGAATTTAAAAGCCAAACTTCCGCTGCTCTCGTCTGCGCCCTGCGTCATCTCGATACGGTCGTTCACATGGGACACAGATGTACTGCCGCTAGAGGATATTTCCCACCAGAAAGTATTGAGCGTCGGGGAATTGAAATCATCGCTGAAATCTAACGCCATGGCGGGAGAAATTATCAAAGATGAGAACACCGCGACCATTAACCATAACTTTTTCATATACTGCTCCTGTTTGAAATTGTGTTTATACAAACTTTTTCCCGAAAAATATCAATAATACTTTCAACCGATCAGCAAGCCCGTCCCGTTCTCAGTCTAGACAACAACGAAAGAATCGTGCACAGCCGGCTGAGAAATATCTTGGCCTGGCCCAATGGCGCAGATGAAATAAACACCGCGTATCCATGCTTATAATTCTATTGAATAGTTAAAATTATCCATAAATTCCATTTTTTGGCAAGAATTTTCTTGACCGGCATAATATTATGAACTATGTAATAAATGCGTCCGGTTGCAATATATTGAATGCTTATGCTCTCAATCTGAATACTTTAATTCTACAAATTCTACATCAAAGGAAGAACCCTTCTATTAGGGAAAAGTTAAAAAGCAGGGATCAAAAAGGAAGTCGGAAAAAATTGAACTGCTATTTTGCTCCGGCCTTGCGAAGCAGACTGACGATCTCCCCATAGTCATGCGAGCCGGCCAGGAATAAAGCCGTATAAGGGCCGGACTTTATGTTGACCTTGGCGCCCTTCTGAAGGAATAGGCGGACCATATCCGTGTAACCTTTATCACAGGCGTGCATCAAGGCTGTCCAGCCCCTATCGTCAACGGAGTTTATATCGGCACCTTTGGCCAGGAGCATTCTGGCGATCTCGGTGGCATGACTGTAACGGGCAGATAATACCAAAGCCGTAGTTTCCGGGTATTTGCCGCAGAGGGTATCGGATAAGTCTTTCCTTTTGAAAGCTTTTATATTGGGGGCAGCCCCCTCGTTCAATAATAACCTGGCCACTTCCGTATGGCCACGGTAAACAGCGAACATCAGAGGCGAAACCCCGCACGAATCGACCTCATTGACCTTTGCGCCCTTGTCCAACAGCATATGCATCACGGCATAATTACCTTCCTGGGCGGCCTGCATCAATATAGAACTGACATATAATAATTTCTCTTGCCCCTTGGGCCTCCAGGGACCGAATATCACTTCCCGTTGTTTGGCATGCACATCCGCTCCATAATCCAATAGCAGCCTGACCGTATCCTCATCGCCCTCCCGGGCTGCAAAGAACAACGCCGTCTTGCCATCGACCGACTGCTCCACATCCGCACCATGGTCCAGCAGCGACCTGACCACTTCCGTGCGCCCGTTCACGGCAGCCCTCAATAAGGCCGTCGGTATGAACGTTTGGCTCCAGAAATACACATCCGCTCCATTATCCAGCAGGAACTCGACAATATCCAGATGACCGTCTTCAGCCGCCCACATCAAAGCCGTGGCCCCGGAGAAATCGATGAAATACGGGTCTTGGGCTTCCAGATCGACGTCCGCCCCGTTATCGATCAACAATTTCACAAGCGCCAGAGACCCGCGCCTGGCCGCTGTCATCAGGACCGGGAACCCCAATCCGTCCCTGGCATCGACATCCGCCCCCAGATGGATCAATTCCTGGGCCGACATGACATCCTTACGGTCGACAGCATTGATCAGTTCGTCATCCAGAGCCCTGGCGTCGGCAACCGAACACCAAAAAAAACAGATGAATAATAAAGACCCTATCTTACGCCTCATATCAAATCCCGGTCCTGATGCTCTTATGCGAACTTTATTGCACGAACCCCGTCCGGCCGTACAGGCCCTGGTCGTTCTCTAATATAAGATACCCCCGAAAGAATTCCGGGCCGGCCTCACCGCATCGGAAATGGGACAAATAAAGCTTAACATTAAATCCTGAAATAACAAATCAGGCTAAACAATAAAAAAACGAGGACACCTTTCATATTTTATTCCTCCCTTAAATGGGGCAAGACCTTGTCCGCGTCCCCCTCTTCCAAGGCCCCGACTTAAAAAGAAAGGTTAGGACAGGAACTCCTGGCCTGTCCTAACCTCAACGCCGGCCTGCCCGAAACTTTTCTTTACGCTGCCAAGTCTTAGAAACGATATTTCATCCCGGCCACATAATTCCGTTCAGCTGCCGGATAATAATCGGTGTTCCCGCTCCAGTGCCCGTAAGCCACATAATCGTAATAATGCTCGTCGAAAAGGTTGTTTATCCCCGCGTATATTTCCGACGACTTCCAGGCCCAACGGACGCGGGTGTCCACGACCAGTACCGGTTTTGTTTTCGGCCGCTCGTTCAAGGTGTCGTTTATGGGGAACTGGGCTCCCGTATAACGGCCCGCCACATCCAAGCCCAGGCCGTTATGGAAGTCGATCCTGGTCCCGGCCTTAAGCTGGCGGCGCGGAACGAACGGTATGACCTTATCGTCAAAAACGCCGTCCTCGAAACGAGGCGACTGGACCGAACCGCTGGCGTAGATATCCCAGGCCTTAAGACTATCCGCGCCTATGCTCTGACGCATGTCCAAGCTTGCCCCCAGCTCCAGACCTATCCGCCGGGTGCGGCCATAATTGCTGTTAGCCCCCAGCCCCCAGCCCAAGGTCGGGTCGACGAAGATCTCGTCCTTGTTGCGTATATAGAAACCGGTGGCATCCAGCCGCAGGCCACGGATACTATGCACCATGCCGAGCTGATATTCCACGCCTTCCTGTTGCTCCAGACTCGTATCCAGCCCGGTCCATTCGCTGAACCATTCATCGGTCGCCAAGAAACGAAAAGTCTGCGCCGCGCTGGCAAATACATTTGAACCCGGGCCGTATTCGTACTTTATGCCTCCAGACGATGCCGTGACGCGGGGATGGCGGGTCTCGTAAGCCGGGACATTGTGCTGGTCAAAGATATAGTCCGCCCGCTCATGCCGGATACCGGCGTTCACCGATAGCCTGTCGGTCAGGGCATAGTCGGACAGTAGATACACGCCGGTCCCTTTCTTTCGGATCATCAGGTCCGGGCCGCTGCTGCTGACGATGGAGTTGCCGGTGGATGAGAAATCCACCCCTCCGGTCAGCCGCAGGTCCCGCCCCAGCATCTGCGGCGTCAAAACATACTTCGCCCCGGCCACGTCGGTCTTGATGTCGCGGTCGGTATCGCTGCTGAAACCTCCGCCGTAATCCAGGAAACCCAAGGTGTCGCGTTCACGTCGGGAATAGTCCAGGGACAGGGTCCCGTAACTGCCGTCGGGAACGAAGGGCTTGAGCTCGGTCGAGATCCGGATGAAGCGGTCGGTGGTATCGGCAAAATCATTGGGCGTGTCGCTGCTGCGGCGGCCGTTGGCCTCCATCCAGGCCGCGCTTATTCCTCCCGGGAGCCGGTAATCGTCTTCATGCCAGGCGCCCTCCATGTCAAAACGGACGTGATCATTCACCGCGTAACCTAAACGGCCCTGCCCATCCTTGGTCTGCACTCCGCTGTTCACACGGTAACCGTCAAGGTCGCTGTACCCGGCATTGAAATAATAAGACAGATCACCTCGCTGGCCGCCGGTCTCCGCCCCGTAACGCCTGAGGCCATAGCTGCCAAAACCGCCCGAGACCTCGGCATACGGCTTTTCGCCTCGGCCGTCCTTGGTGATGATGTTCACCACGCCCGCGTTGGCATTGTCGCCGTAGGTGACCGAAGCGGCCCCGCGGATTATTTCGATGCGCTCGATGCTTTCCAAGGGAACCTGCAGCCAATCCGGCCCCGAGATGTCGACCGGGTTGACCCGCCGGCCGTTGACCAGCACCAGCACGTTACGGACCGCGGTATCCCCCTGGCCTCGGATATCGACCATCTTGTTCTTGGGGCTGTTCTGGCTGTAGACGCTGACCCCGGCCGCACGCTCCAGCAGGTCCGGGATGCTGGCCGCACCAGAGCGGTCGATCTCCTGCCGGGAAACAACGGCCACGTTGGATAAAGCCTCTGCCGCCGGCTCACCTACCCTCGAGGGGGTAACCACTATCGGGTCCAGGTCCACGGTGGCTCCCCAAGCGAACGTACAAAAAAAGATCGATATCAAAACAGTGAACAAAGCTTCTTTCCTCATTATTTTCTCCTTACGATATTGTCCCAGGCCGGAAGGCCAATAATGGTCCCCCGGGCCCGAGGGCGTTCTTTCGAGGATCACCCAAATATTGTCCCCTGGCCGGGAGGACCGTAAGGCCTCTTCCGGCCCTGGGGACGTTTTATCTAGCCCCCTCGAAAAAACGAAGCCCTTCGACCGAATGAACGACCGAAGGGCATATACACAATCTATACGCCTCGCATGCCGTTACGCGCGACATCGATGCATTAAAATACCGGCAGGTATTCTGACTTCGTCGGCCATAAGTTCTATGTCATATGTCATAAGACTCAAACCTTATCTTACGACCTATGACCTATTACTTATGACCTCCGTCACAGTAGCGCGACTGCCCGCGATTTTCACACCTGCACCAAACCCGACGTCACTGCTTTATTAAGTGACTCTAAGGATGCAGGTCCTCTGCCCGGAAAGATGCGTCCCGGGCTTTGGGCGGTTTCCCTTGACCGATATGGGAACAATTTACTTGCTCAAAAGAACTGTCGACCAGCGTGTCCGCTCTACACCGCGGGCCAGCAGGCCATGCGCTAAAAAGAGCACCGCGGAATAGACCAGCGTGCTCATCAAAGTCATACGGAAAAAAGGAATGGCCAGCGTATAACAGGCTGCCAGGCCCTCTCTGGTCATAGGATAAAACGCCAACCAGGCCCCGAAGTTGGTAATAAAGAAAAAAAGGACCGCTGATACCACCGAACCGACAAGGATACGGCCGGGAGCAGGTTCCCGACGGACCCAAAGCCCGATACACGAGGCCAAGAGAACACTGCCCCAGGTGAATGGTATGGTGGAATGCAGGCCGATGAATATATCCGATATGACCATCAGCAAGAGCGGCACCCACAGCGCCTGTGACCGGCGCAGATAGACCCCGCCGAAAAGCGCGATCGCCAACACCGGCGAGAAGTTGGCGGCATGCGGCATGAAGCGCGTCAAAACACCAAAGATTACCAGGAATAAAGCCAAAAGCATATGCGTCTCCTTTCAATGTTCCGATGATAACGGACGATGCGGCAAACTTCAAGCAATTTCTGCGACAACCTCTATCTCCACCAGGCAGTCTTTGGGAATGCGAGCCACCTGGAGGGTGGAGCGGGCCGGGAAATCAGCGGTGAAATACTGGCCGTAGACCTTGTTCATGCCGGCGAAATCGTTCATATCCTTGAGAAATACCGTGGCCTTGACCACCTTGTCCAGCGAAGTGCCGGCCCCGGCCAATACGTTCTTGATATTCTCGCATACCCGACGGGTCTGCTCCTCGATGCCGCCTGAAACAACATTGCCGGTGGCCGGGTCGAGAGGGATCTGCCCCGCGCAGAAGACCAAGTTCCCTGAGGCTACGGCCTGGCTGTAAGGGCCCACTGCTGCGGGAGCTTTATCTGTTCGGATGATCTTCATAATAAAAGCCTTTCGTTATGAAAAATGGGAACTGGATGTTCCTTCGCCAATAAAATATAGGGATATTCTACTCGGTAAGACATGATCTACGCTATATTTTGTTCAACATTTTTCCGGATCATGCCAGAAAGATAAATAAAAAAATCAATAGATCAGAAAAAGTATCCATCCGTAAGGAAATAAACGCCGGCGCTTCTGATCTTAATAAAAGTTCCAAGCCAGCATCGCAGTTTTCTAAAGTCAGGAATAATCCCGAACGACCTGCACAACTTTACCGATGATGGAGGCCTCGGGGGTCATGGGGAGGGGATGGAAATCCGGGTTGGCCGGGTCCAGATAATATTGACTGCCACGCCGGGAAAGACGCTTCACGGTAGCCTCCTCCCCTATCAAGGCCACCACTATATCGCCGGCCTGGGCGTGGTCCTGTTTTTTGACCAGCACAAAATCGCCTTCCATGATGCCAGCATCGCGCATGCTCTCCCCCCGGACCTTCAGGGCAAAGACATCCGGCCCGGGAAAGACCAGCGTTTCCAGGTTCAAATAACCAAGGAGGTCTTCAGCCGCAAAGACCGGCATACCAGCCTGAACCCGGCCCAGCACCGGCACCTGGAACAAAGCCTCCTTGACCAGTTCAATGGCCCGCGACTTGCCTTCATGGATACGGATATATCCTTTCTGCACCAAAGCCCTTAGATGGTCACGCACTGTGCCAGTGGAAGAGAAGCCGAAATGTTCGCCGATCTCGCGGATAGTGGGAGCCAGCTGTTTGAATCGGATGCGCTCGTAGATGAACTTGAGGACTGCCTTCTGCTTTTCGGTAAGACGTTCTTCTTTCATGCCATTCTTGTACCACACTTCCGTGTGGAGGTCAAGAGCTACTTCAAAATTTCCATATAATTTTCCGGCAATCCGTGCAATGACGCGCGCACCTTGCCGTCATCCCCTATGAAAATCAGAGTCGGGATCCCGAAGACCTGGTACATCTCGGATACAGCCCCTTCCGAGTCCAGCCATATCTCAAAGTCCAGCTTGTTGGCACTGGCGAAACGGCGGACGAGATTAGGGGACTCACCTATGTCCACCAGAAAAACGGCTACCCCCTGAGCATCCAGCTTGGCCTTTTGCCGGCTCAAGTCCACGATCTGTTCCCGACAATGCGGACACCAAGTGGACCAGAAGAATACGATCGCCTTTTTGCCCTTGATGGCATCATTTAAAGACCGCGCCCCGCCTTCGAGAGTCTGAAGGGTGAAATCAGGGGCTGGTTTTCCGACCAAAGGGTTACCGAAAAAGAATCCCTGCGCTTTCACACAGCCTGTCGCCCCTATGGCAATGATCACGGCGGTTAAAACGGAAAGAAAGTTACGAAAGCTACGCTCCATTCTGATCTCCTTGGTATTTTGCTCTTGAGCTGTTCACATCAATTGTCCGGCCTTCAATAAATAATACTCTGCCAGTGCCAATAATGCCAGACCGGCGAATTTCTTAATGCGTTGCATCCAGTCTCCCGATCTCGGCAGGCTCGCCAGGAAACCGCTGAACGTGCCAGCCAGCAGGAGCACAAACCCCAGTCCGAAAGCAAAGGTGAAAAGCAGGCTGACCCCGAAGATCACATTCTGTCTGGTGCCGACATAAACCAATAAAGCCCCTAGTACCGGGCCGGTGCAAGGGCCCACCACAAAGCCGGATGCCGCCCCCATGACAAAGACCCCTAACCATCCTTTCCCCTTGCGTGAAGGCCCTCCCATACTGAAAGTCGGGATCGAGACAACATCCAACATCATAAGCGCGAAAAGAAGGAATACGTTCGCGACCCCGAACTGTACCCAGAAATTGTTCTGTACCGCGCCAAAATATTTCCCGGAAAGAGCGGCAGCGGCCGCCAAAAGGCTGTAGGAACAGGCCATCCCCAGCACATAGATCAAAGATAAAAAGAAGCCTGACATCCTGCCGCCCGAAGTATTGGCCCCGGCGATATAAGCAACGGCTATGGGCAATAAAGGATAGGCGCAGGGAGAAAAGCTTATCAATATGCCTCCCAAAAAAACCACCACAAAATCCAACGGCCCGCCTGTTAGCTGCATATAAAATACCCTTAATATATATTGTCGGCCTGGACCTTATAAACTTTCAAACACGATAATTATAAACAAAGTCCATCAACACTCAAGCTAATACCTGGTCCAGAAGCATTTATCAGAACAGACACCCCGCGAATTAAATTTCATAGACGATCCCTCTAAGCAAAGAAAAAGCCCATGGGCAAAGGCCATGGGCTTTCTCGAACCAGACTGAAACTATTCATTAATTAGCGCCGGCAGCCGGGACCGCAGCAGCCGCATCCGCAGGTTCAACCGACACTATCTTCACATCGAAAACAAGCTCCTTGCCGGCCAGCGGATGGTTAAAGTCCAGCATGACCGTGTTTTCCTTAACCTCCGAGATCATCGCCGGATAAGCGTTACCCTGCGGGTCCTGCATTTCCAGTATCATGCCCTTCTCGGGCTTTAGATCGGCCGGCAGTTTCGATTTCTCGAACTCGCGTACGAGTTGGGGATTGACCGCGCCATAGCCTTCCTCCGGCTTGACTACCACTTTCTTGCTCTCCCCGGCCTTCATCCCCTCGAGTTCTTTTTCAAGCCCAGGGATAAGCATGCCTTCGGCATGGTTATAAGTTAAGGGCTTTTTGCCATTGGTGGTCTCGACCGTTTGGTTGTCGACTGTAAGTGTGTAGTCGAATACGACCTTTTTCCCTTTGGAAACCGCCGCATCCTCCGCCTGTGCCAATGTTGCTGTTGTCATCAACCCTGCCAACATCGCTGCTACAACGAACATCCTCATACTTCCTCCTTGTGCGTTATTGTGCCGGATCCATTTGGCTTGGCCACTTTACCTGCAGTGTCTAAAGACCGGAACCGGGTCAAAATAAAAACCGCTGAACAGTTCAGCTAGCCATCAGCGGTTGTAATCAAGCCAGAATTACTTACGGCATATTAGTGCCCCGGCCCCCGTTTGTCAAAAAGTTTTATCAATACTCTTTCCGTAATATTTCTCATCGTTTAACGTAAAAACGGACCGGGCCTCCCCCTCATATAGGACTTATGGCTCACCCCCTCCCGGTCGAAGGCGGAGCCGGCATCGCTGTGCCCTCCCCAAACAACGCGCTTCACGCCCTGGCTTCCTTGTAAACCTCCTCTATCTTCTTGACCATAGCCTCAACATTGAACTTTTGAGAAGCGCGCGACCAGGCGCTTTTCGCCATTCTGCGGCGCAGTTCGGGCTCTAGGGCCAGATGTTCCAGGGCCCGGGCAAGCTCCCCGGCAGAACCTGGAGGGACCAGCAGACCTTGTATGCCGTCCTCGACCAAGTCCGGGATCCCGCCCACCCGGCAGGCCACCACAGGCTTTTCACAGACCATGGCTTCCAACACCGACCATCCCATGCCTTCGTTCAAGGAGGGCAGGACGAATATGTCGGCAGCTATCAGATAGTCGACAAAACTTTTTTGGAAGCCGGTAAAAACCACCCGGCTGGAAATGCCCAGCCTGTCAGCTTGGGCCTCAAGAACGCGCCGCTCACGACCATCCCCGACTATAAACAGCCGGGCCGCAGGGACCTTCCCCAACAGTTCGGACATAGCTTCCAGCAGTATGCGATTGCCTTTGACAGGTTCGAGACAGGTCACGGTCACAAAAACCATATCCTTCTCGTCCGCCCCTATACGTCGCCGGCATTCAACCCTGCCCGGTATCTCCTTGACCAGGCTGTCAAGATCTATGCCGCTCGGCACCGCGCGCCACTGCTCAGGCCGCCCGATCCCGTGAGCCAGATGTTCCGCTATCCCGCGATCGGTCAGCGCTATCAGCCTGGTGGCGACAGACGCCGTCCAGCGTTCGACCAAAATGAACATGCCGGTAATAAAGGCCGGGAAATAACCATAAAAAATATGACCATGCGGAGTATGGATGATTGTCTTCACCCCTGCCCATCTGGCCGCCCAACGCCCCAGGATCCCGGCCTTGGAACAATGGGTATGGACAATGTCATAATGCCCCTTGCGGATAATATCAAAAAGCTTGAACAGGGCCACGAGATCGCGATACACGCTCACCGGTCGGACCAGGTCCGGCAGGAACACGCACCGTAGGCCTCGGCTCTGGATGAATTCCGCCGCCTGCCCTGCGGGGTCACTGGTCCTTCCGGTGACCAGATCCACTTCATAGACGGAACGGTCCAGGCGCGCGACGGTCTCGAGCGTGGTGGATGTCGGCCCGCCTGGGTCCAGACGAGTAATGATATGCAGAACTCTGACTTTCCTCGCTTCAGCCATGATAAACGCCTAAATAATCGAACCCCCTCATACCATATCCCTGAGGAAATCGAACATACGCCGGGACAGGGAGGTTTCGCTCAGCTGCGCCGCGCGCAATATCCCCTGCCGTATCAGGCCTTTTCTAAGCACCTCATCCCGCATCACTGTTTCCACCGCCCGGGCTATCTCCGGAGGCTTGGACGCGTCCACCAGGACCGCGGCATCCGCCACCACTTCGGGCAGAGAGGCCGCATCGGAAGTTACGACCGGAGTGCCGCAGGCCATGGCTTCCACGGGAGGAAGCCCGAAACCTTCATAAAGCGATGGCATCACGAACACTTCCGCGCCTGAATACAACGCCCTCAGTACAGCCTCGTCCAAGATAAGGTCGGTAAAAACCACCCGTCCATCGATCCCCAGCTCTTTTGCCTGACGCTGCAGCTTTTTATAGCCATCAGCCTTCGGCCCCACCAGCACCAACTGCAGGTCCATGGGCTCGGCCAGCTCCTTGAACGCCTTGACCAAGGCCGGCACGTTCTTATGCTCCTTGAAGTTGCCGACGTATAGCAGATACCTGCCGCGTATGCCGTATCCGGATTTTACCGTTTCTATCTGCTCCTGGTCCGTCTCCGGCCTATAAAAAGAACTCACGCTTAAGGGTATGACCTCGATCTTCCTCCGGCTGACCCCGTAAACTTTCATGATGTCGTTCTTGGAGAACTGGGAACACGTCAGGACCTTCTTTGCTTTCTTGAGGCACATGCGGCCGAAGGTCCCGTAATAAAAACCATCCCGGCGGCCCAGCAGGCTGCGGTAGCCCGGGAACTTAAGGTACATAAGATCGTACACTGCGCAGACGCAATGGGCCTTGGTCGCCAACGGGAGCTTGAAATAGGGTGAATAGAAGACCTCCACCCGCTGGTTCCTCATGGCCAGAGGCAGTTTGATCTGGTCCCAGAACCTGGTCGAGTCCTCGACCATGACGTGGTTCTCCACGCGGATACCCAAAGAGAACTGCAGGGGCTTGGAAGAAAAAAGGACTATCTGGTCGTGGTAGTGCGTTTCCGATAGATATCTTAAAAAATTAAAAAGCGAACGGCCGATCCCGGTCGATACTCCGTTCTCCACCTCTCTGGCATCAATGCCCAATATCATGACCCACTCCCTCCCCTAAGCGGAGATGAACTTCCTACTTATTAAGATCAGCCTTTAACAGTGTATCTGCGCGGGCCAGCCTGTTACCACTACTATTTTAGAACTTTTACCGCCTGTCCTGGCGCTGCCCCAACGACATGGCCTCCGGGCTGCCAGGAAAAGTCAGATGAGAACCTTATTCATACTCTCACAACTGCCTCGTATAAAGACTCCAAACGCCGGACCATCGTCTCCACCGTAAACTCCTTCGACCGTTCAAGACCTGCTCTAGCCAGTCTTTTCGCCAGTTCAGGGTCGTCCATCAATCTCAGTATGGCCTGGGCCAGGGCCTTCTCGTCCCCCGGCGGGATCAAAATGCCTTCCCGGTCGTTGGTTATCAATTCAGGAGCAGATCCGTCCTCGGTAGCTATCACCGGACGCCCGGAGGCCATCGCCTCGATCAGACAGAGCCCGAAAGACTCGGTTAAAGTCGGAAAGGCAAAAATATCCATGCATGATAAAAGGTCCGGCACATCTGCCCGCTTGCCGGCAAAGACCACGTTATCCGCTATCCCCAGCCGGCGGCTCAACGCGCGCAAATCATTGTTCAAGGGGCCTTCCCCGACTATCAGCAATTTGACGTGCGGTTTGCGCATGAGCACAACGAGTCCGGCCTTCAAAAGGCATTCATGCCCTTTGTCTACCGCCAGGTGCGAAACGTTGCCTATCACGAAATCGTCCTTGCCCAGGCCGATGGATCGTTTCAGAGCCTGTTTCTGGGGCATCGACATGCGGTCAGCGAAACCGGCATGGTCTATGCCGTTGAAAACCACCTCGAACCTCTCCGGCGGCAGCTTTGTCACCTGCTGCAGGTGGTCGCGGACAAAGGCGGACACGCAAATCATCTTGCTCAGGCCGGCGGCCATGATGCGGTAACGGAGGGAATGCCGGCGCGCTTCCGGGTAGGGATAACGGTAAACATGCTCCACCATCGGCACTCTTGCGAACCGGGAAGCCAAGAAACCCAGCAAGTCAGTGTCGATGAAATGGGCGTGCAAAAGATCCGCTCCGGTCTCCCTGAGCATACGCGCGATGGTATTTACCGTCGATACTGAAACCCCAACATTAAACGGCAGCTTGACCGCGCGCACCCCGGACTTGCGGATGGAAACGGCCAGATCGTCATATTCGCTCCAGTAGAAAACTTCCGGCTCGAAACGCGAACGGTCGATGTAACGGCAAAGGTTCAAGATAGCATTCTCCGCCCCTCCGCCTAATGACAAACCGGGGACCAAGTGGACCACCTTGATTTTTTCTCCCATATCTCTCCAGAATAATTATCCCGGACCGACCGTGGCCGCCCGAGTCTGTCCGACCCGCGGCAGAAAGACGCCGGCCCGCTTCAAATCCCCTCCGGACCATACCGCCTCACTGGCTGCCTCGATCTTATTTACCGCCGCAAAAGCCCTGAACAGCCCTTCTCGAAGACTCCATCTTTGGCGCAATATCCAAAACGGCTTTTAGGCCTATTTTATATCAACGCGGCCAGAAAATACTTTCTAAAGCCGGTTTTTTGCCGACTTCCGGTATTGTCAAATCCTGCTTCTGGGGCTGCCGCCCGGCGCTTCCAGCCCCGCTGCGGATCGATAATAAATCTTTTACGTCAAGCGACCACTATTTCGCTTAGGAATTGCTGCATGCGCGCACGCCAGGAATGTTTCTCCAGCACCAGGTTCCTGCCGGCGGCAGCGATACGGGAGCGCAGGTCGGCTTTATCCAGATAATAACGGACTTTTTCAAACAAGTCCTCGGGGTCCTTGAAAAATACCAGATGTTCTCCATCCTTGAAAAGCGTCCGCGCGTCCCGCTGCTCGTCGCAAAGGACGAATGCCCCGCAGGCCAGAGCCTCAAAAAGTATGGGACTGGCCTGGGAGCATGGTGTGATCCCGTCCTGGAAATGCACCACGGCCACCATCTGGGCCACCGAATAGATCTTGCGCCATTCTTCATGGCCAACCCGCCGGTCATTGATAAAAGGGAACAGCCGCGAATTCTTGCCGACCCGGTTCCAGGACGGCCCCCATATCCCCAATTCGAACTCTGAAAGCGGCTCCAGCACGGCGGCCCGGTTGGGATAATAAGAGCCAACAAAGACCACCTCGCGTGAATACCGCAGGCGTTCGGCGCTGGTCAGTTCGACGGGGCGATGCAGCTCGGGGTCGCTGGCAAAAGGGAGCCAGACCGGGGCCGCCCGCAGTTTGACTTTCGCATCCAGGATGTCCAAAGCCTCGGTCCCCCCGCAAAAAACACGATCGTACTCCGGGGCGCTTTGCATCACGCCTTGAAAACGGTGCGGCGGTTCGGTGGTCCACAAAGCGGTCAAAATGCCTTCGCTGGATATGTTCCTTATTGCCTCCGCCGAAACATCCCCCCCTATGACCAGGCAGGTCTCCGGTTCTTCCTTACGTACGAACTCCACCAGCTCCAGGCTGTTCCGCGCCACATCCCACTTCTGGCACCAGGGGACATGCTTCCGCAATAGCCAGGGCAGGCGGTAATTCCTGGCATCAAAGAAGAGCACATCGTGCCCCAGTTCCCGCAAAGCCTTCTCTCGACATTCCACGGTATTGAAAAAATACGGGTTATGGTTACCGCAAACAAGGATCTTCATTTTCACTGCCCCCCTCGGTTACTTTGCCCAACACACGCTCCATGGAATCCCGGCCTATGACACAAAGCCCGCCCTCCCTGAATCCGCACGCCTCATCCGGCAACCGCGCCAGCGCGAACGTCCTCCTGCCCTTTATCGCGGCACCGACCTCGGGGCCGAACGGCTGGAAATAAATACCCGCGCCTGTTCTCCGGGGAGAGAAGTCCTCCCTATCGACTATCAAGTGGGACAGACCGTTCCGGCGCATAAAATCAACGACCACGTTGAGGTCATCGGAATAATACGCCCGGAAGAAATCCCTCGTTCGGGCCGAGATCGTCGCCCAATAGCGGTCAAATAGCGGGACGGACATGGCGGAATTTATGAGAACACGGCGTTCTGCAAATGTCGGAACACCGTCGGCTATCAACGGATGGCCGGCGATAAAAGCGTCCCGGGACAGCCCGGCGATATATCCGTAGAACGCGCGATAGCCCGAAAGATCCCGTAGTCCGGCGTTCCTGACCATGGGCAGGCTGGAAAGGATAAGCATAAACAATGCTGTCCCCCCAATGACGCGCTTCCAAGGCCCTTCCGAAGAAAATATGACCGAGCCGGCCGGTACCGTTATGAATAAAGTCGCCAGGACCGGCAAAGTGTAGGAAAGGTAGTCGCCGGGCGCATAAAGTTTAAGCACCGTCGCTGCAGAAAGCCCATACCAGAACAGGCTCGCCGACAGGACCGGAAAAAAGAATCCCGACAAGGCTTTCCTGCACCGGCTGAACCACCAACCGGAAGCCAAGGCCAAGGCCGTCAAAAACACAATATGCCAATCGAGCAAGACCTTCTTCCCGGCCGGGGAAAGCAGCTCGGACCTGCCCAAAGCGCCCAGGAGGAAGAAACCTCCCTCGGCATTGCGCACCGTTGCCGAGAAAATATCCTCGACCGGCCAGACGGGCCAGCGCCCGGCGGACGTCATCTCCGGCATGGACGATACCGCTCCGCGGTCGAACGGCCTGCCGATCAACGGGTCGGACGAAACCGCCAGCTTCCCTCCCATGACCGCCGCTCCGAAGAGAACTGCCAGCACCAGGGCCCGTAAGCTGATCCGATCTTCTCTGGCCTTTGTCCGGGTCAAAAGCAAGCTCAGCAACCAGGACAGCCCGCCCACGGCAAACACTACGGGGAAGAACAAGACCGCCATGCCTAGCGTCAAGGCCATTCCGGTCGGCCGCTTCAGAAGAAAGAAATAAAGAAAAGCCGCCAAAAGCGGGTAGCCGAAACTGTGAGACACCCCCCCGGCCATATGCTCCAGGTAAACTGCGGTCACAACAAAGGACAATGCCGTCATCAGGCCGGTCATGTCGTTCGCAGAGAGATGCCGGGCAAGGCGGAAAATGAACCAGCCGGTCAGCGGCAGCAAAAATATCGGCACGACTTTTGAGAACCAGACCGGGTCAACAAAGAAAGACGCCAGCCAGTACATCCCCATAAGTCCGAAAGGCTGTAAGTTCCGCGCATATCTGGCGAGCAGATCTCCCTCGAACAGCCCGGGGCCCTGAAAACTCCGCATCCACCAGATGTGCTGAAAGGCGTCTGCACTTATAACATAGTCCGATACTAAAGCGTCCCGCTGGGAATAGACCGCGACCGCGATTGACAACAATGCCACTGCCCAACCCCATCTCATATCCTGCCTCTCGCCACAGGGCCTGTCTGTATAATGCCGTCCGGGGAACAGCCGCGCGCTTCTGTGAAAAGAAAGATACTGTCCGGGGCCCAGCGGCCGGTTAAAGTGTTCAGCATTATTCTCTCAAAGGCCCTGAAGGGGCCGCTGGCGGACGCTTGAAACCATAGATAGAACCCCAGCCGTCGTGCATAAAAGTTGACAAGGGCGTGGACCTGACGACCGTCCACCATATAGGATGCGGCCTGAAGCTTTCTTCCTCGAAGATAACGGCTACGGCACGATGGGCCCAAAAGTGCTCCTGGACCTGCTCGAGAGGCAGGAAGGGAGCGTCCTTATCCGTTGCCTCCGGTATGGCTATGGCCGGCCTGCCGATAAAGAAATAGAAAGCTTCCGGATCGTTCGAATAGACCGGGACATCATCAGCCAAAGTGCGGATGGTTTTGACCAGCTCGGCCCCGGTCCAAGTCCTGGAAGTGTAACCGAACCCGTTCTTGTACATCCCTTTTGCCAATTGCGCGGTCCTCAAGAACATCAGGCCGAGAAAAAGCAGCAACACCAGCACCCGCAGGCTGATCATTTTGCGGCTTATCCCCTCGAAATATCTTCGACGTAATAAGGTGGGCACCAACGCCATCGCGGCCGCCGGCAAAGGAAGAAGCACACGCCGGTCAAGGGGCATCCCGCCATTCGAAATGAACAAGACAGTCAATACCGTGCCCGCCAAATAAACCAAGATGAATATCCCCAACACCGTCCAGGCGATCTTCAGACGCGCCGCCGTTTCCCCGGTCCGCATTTCACGGAAAAGGTCACGTACGGCCACTGCCAACCCCAGCAGGAACAGCAACAGGACCACCCAGCGCACCGCTGCCGGAAAACCGGCCGGCAGAAGAAAGATGGAAAGCGTGTTGAGCCCGCGGACACAATTACCGAGGGCCTGAGGGAAAAACCCCCACTGGATATCGGTCGCCACTCCCGATAAGAATATGTTACGCCACGCCCAAACAACAGGAAACGAAAGCGACAAGACCAAAAAGCTCAACAGCCCCAGCAGTTTCTTTATGCCTCTATCTCGTGGATATATGACCAGGGCAAAGGCGCATGCAGCCACCACCGACAGCCCGCCATAGCGCACCAGCATGGACGAACCCGACAGCAATGCGGCCAGCACCAGCATCCACATGCGGTTATATTCGGCGTAACGCATGACCATCCAGAGGGAAAGCAACATCAGGGATATGAACAGGGGCTCCGAAAGGGCTATGGAATGGATCTCCACCATCTGCACGAATATGAGCGCCAGCCAGCCGGACAAAAGAGCTGAGCGGCGGCGGCCGGTTATATAAAAGGCCATGATCGCGATCAGAAAGACGTTCAATCCGAACAAAAAAGCGTTCACCATCCGCGCCCAGCCGAAAACATCCATCCCCAAATAATTTCCCGCGGCCAATACAGCAGGATAAAGAGGAGGATAATGCAGCATCGGCTCCAGGATCCCCTGCTGGGAAAAGCTGAGGAACCCTTGGCCGGTCGCGGCGTGCCGGGCGGCCTGGAAATACACGACCGAATCTTTGGTCATCCCTATCCCGCACGGGGCGGTGATGATCAGGACCGCTACAAAGGCGACCACGGCCAGCCAGAAAGACACTGCCACCGCCCTGAAGGTTTCACGATCTGCGTTTTTCATATGCCACCGCTGAAAAAAGTTTGACCAAAACTTGATTAAGGCTGTCAATATTATACTGCTCCTCAATTATTCTGCGAGCACCAACTGCAACTTGCTCAGCCGCCAAGGGATCAGCCCAGATGGACCTCAGCTTGTTGGCAATGGACGCGGCGCTCTTATCTTCCACCAGAAAGCCGGTCTTGCCATCCTCTATTATCTCGCGGATACCGTCTGTCATGGTCGAGACGACCGGGACCCGGCTGGCCATGGCCTCCATAAGCACCACCGGGATCCCCTCCTCATTACCATTACCGGCCCTGATGCCGGGAGCCAAAAATATGTCCGCCTCCTTCAAATAATGGCGGACCGCCCCTGAATCCTGCCAACCGGTAAAATGCACCTTGGCCGAGACCTTCAGGTCCCTGGCCAGCCCTTCAAGTTCCTGGCGCAAAGGCCCGTCGCCAACGATCGTATAATCACAGTCCAGGCCATCGCGGCCTAATCTATCGACCGCTTCGATCCCATAGCGTAACCCCTTGTGTTCCTCCAATCTGGCCACCGATATGAGCCTCAAAGGTACGGTGCCGAAACGCTTGTGGGTAGTGATCCTGAACTGGGACAGGTCAAGCCCCATGCGATGCACCTGGATCTTTTTCTCCGGGCAGCCTGAGGAGACCATTTTCCTTTCGGAATGACGGCTGATCGAGAGAAAAAGGTCGCCCCGCTCAAAAAGTTTTTTATAGTCCCGGCTCCCGATACAGGCCATCAGATCCGAAGCGTTGAACACCACCACCAGCTTGCCCTTAAGGGCTCCCACCTCTTTCATGCCTAAACCCACCAGGCCGTTGGTGCCGGAATGACAGAAGACAATATCGCAGTCCCGGGCCTCCCCAAAAGCCAACGTTTTAAAGAACAAGCCCAACGACCAGGCTTCCCTCCCGAAACGAAAGCCATTCAGCGAACGCAATACCGTCCCCGGGGACCGCGCTAACGCTGACGGGAAGAGCGTCAGGAACTTTCCGACACGCGCCAGGAGCGGCCCGGGCTTCTCATTATGGAACCGGACGTGTTTCATAAGCCCTGAGCGGATCACGTCCTCGTGGACAATGGCATCCCCGGAACGGGCGCCAGCAAAGATATTCAGCGCGTGTCCGCGGTCCAGCAGCCAGGTCATCTGATTCAGGATGAAGGTCTCGGAAAGGGACGGGAAGGTGCCGACGATGAAACAAATACGCATAATTATGCCCTGTGCCGGATAGCCTACTTTAGATCATACAAATAAAGGGATGAATTATTACTGTGTTTCTCGTCCAGCCTCTGGCCAAAGGAATCAAAACAAGCGAGAAAAGCTTTTTCTTTCTGGGGGGTGACCCGGGACAAGAGAATCCAGGTGCGCCCGCTGGCCGGCATCCTGGACCTCACACCGCTCTCGTCCACGACCCTGTCCCAGCTGAAAACCCTCTGCCATTTCGTCCGGTCCAGCGATACCAAAAAGAACAGCTGTCCCGGCTGGTCGTAAACAAGCTCATGTTCATATAGGATCCCCAACTCATTGAAGTTATGGGTAAAAATTTTCTCGGAATACAAATAATAGTAAAAATAAGCATACAGATAATATCCCCATTGGGAATCATTATTTAGATATATTGAGTCTTTGGGTTCCTGATGGTCCCGTAGATAGACCACTAAAGAACGGAGGTCACAATTACCGGAAGGAAGAAAATATTTCCCCGCCTCGACAAGCGGCCTGGCCAGCAGGACCGCCAGGATGGCCACGCCGGCCATGGTCCGCCAACGCCGTCCTGCCATTACATACTCAACTCCTTCAGCTATCAGTATGAACAATAAAGGCACCAGAAAAATAATGAACCGGCCGTGGAACGGGTACATGTCCGCCATCGATAGGCCGATGGTCAGAATGACCGGCGCCGACAGCGTCAGGGCCCACGCCCTGTTATTGCGCCACAAAGACCAGATCCCGGCCGCCAGCATCAGCGCTGAAAGCCAGGGCCAGGTCATCTCCACCGGACTGGTAAAAAGCGACCACAATTTCTGGGCCCAACCGCCCCAGTCCCCGTTAAGGAAGGGGCAAGATAAATAAAAGGGCGCCTTGTACCCCAGGACCTCCCTGCCTTCATAATTCACATGATAATAATTACGCCACAGGCTCCAAAAACTGATCAGCCAGAGGCCCAAGACCATCAGATAACGGAACGCCTCCCTGGACTGTCTACGCCTGAGATACACAACGACCTGAACCAGCGCCACCCCGCACAGGACCAATATCACCGGCTGTGAAAAGAACAACGCTATTATTCCGGCGGCGGACAACCGCGTTGAACTCCGGTCATCCATGGAATACTTCAATGCGTGGCGGTGGCATATCAGGACCAGGATAGTAAAAAGGACATCCGAAGAATATTGTTTCAGCTCCGAAGAATAAAAGATCAGGAGGTTGGAGAAAACAAAAAAGGCCAGCGCCATGAGCATGACCCGTTGGCCGGTTACCATCTTCAAAAGTTTCCGGAACAAAAAAATACCGGCCACTCCGCACAAACAGGGAAAGAACCGGAAGACCGGCTCCCGAAAGTCGACCAGCGTCACCAAAAACTTTTCCAGCAGCAGGAATCCCAGCGGCAGCATCCCTATCGACGGGAGCAGGCTGAGGTTGAATACGATATGCTCGAACGACCTGCGTATGACCTCCTGCGCCACCCAGGCCTCGTCGCCCCAGAACGGGAAATTATGCAGATAGCGGTTCACGCGCAGGAAGATGCCGAGGCCGATCAATATCCAGACCAGCCTCACGGCCCAAACTTTTCTGACGTCTTCGTTCTTGATCATAACCCCACACCTCAACTTTTATGCCCGATCATGGCCTCCCCGGTACCTGCCGGTTCACCTGGACTATTTCAGATCGTATAAATAAAGCGCGGCATTGTTACTGTGCCGTTCATCCAGCCTTTCACCAAACGTATCAAACAGATCTATGAACAATTTTTCTTTGGCTTTGCCTCCGACCTGTGACAACAGGATCCACGTCCTCCCGCTTCCTGGCATCCGGATGGTCTGTCCTCTGGAATCAAGCACCCGGTCCCAGCTGTAGACCGTCCCCCAGACGCTCCTGTCCGGGCTGACGATGCAGAACAATTGCCCCGGTTTATCGAAAGCGCTCGCGTGCTCATAGAGGATGGCTTTCGTCCTCAACATCGGGACAGCCAGCATGACATGATATACATAATATCCCCACTGGGTATCATTATTCATATAAAGACCATCATCCGGCCTTTGCCTGTCGCGCATGTATAACATCAGGGAGCGGATATCGCTCATCCCCGAAGGGAACACATAATTTCCGGCCTGAACCACCGGCTGTGCCAGCAGCGCCGACGCTATCACCAGCCCCAGAATGCTCCTCCATTTACGTCCTGCCATCACCTGGTCCACCCCTTGGGCGATCAGGATAAAAAAGACAGGCAGAAGGAAAATAAGGAACCTGCCGTGGAACGGATACTTGTCCAGCGCCGACAACACGACCGTTAATAAGACCGGCGCTACCAGGGACAACATCAACACCCTGTTCTTCAACCACAGCGACCAACAGCCCGCCCCGAACATCAAGGCGGACAGCCAGGGCAATGTGAATTCCACCGGGCTGCTAAAGGCCGAGAACAGTTTCCGGGACCAAGCCCCCCAGCCCCCCGGCGTTCCGGGCCAAGATAAATAATAAGGCCGCTGATACCCGAGGACCTCTTTTCCGACAAAATTGATATGGTAGTAATTCACCCACAGACAAAGAAAAAAAGCCAGCCAGACACTGAGGACCAACAGATAACGCACCCTCTCCCGGTACGACCTGCTCTGATAAAAAACATAAACCTGGGCCAGCGCTATGCCGCAGAGCACCAGGATCAGCGGCAGCGAAAAGGCCAGGCCGATGCCCCCCACAAGAGCCAGCCCCAATGTTTCCTTATGGTCCATCGAATATTTCAACGCCCGGCGATGAAAGACCAGCGCGAGGGTCACAAAAAGAATATCCACCGAATACTGCTTTAGCTCGGATGAATAAAAAATAAGCAGGTCAGAAAAGACAAAGCCGGCCAGCGCCATCAAGGCCGCTCGCGGGCTGACCAGCCCTTTCAGGAGCCGGCGGAACACGAAAATGCTGGCCACTCCGCAGAGACACGGGAAGAACCGAAAAGCCATCTCCTTCAGGCCGAACAGCGTGATCACCGTCTTTTGAAGCAACAGGAACCCTACCGCCGGAGAAGGAAGAGTATCCGTCTGATGGAGGTTGAGGAAAATATCCCTGAAGGAACAGAGCATCAGTTCCTGGGCGACCCAGGCCTCGTCGCCCCAGAAAGGGAAATTATGCAGATAACGGTTCGCACGTAGGAAGATGCCGATAAATATGAGGGTCCAAACTACTCGTCGGGCCCATTTTTCCCCTGCTGATCCCATAGAATATCCAGGTCCTCAATAACGGATACCGCACGGGTATGCCGTGGTTCTCTTGTCGGGCGCGCCGCCCCTGACCAGCGGCCTCGGCGGCAGCCTGGCCTGTTCCAGCCCCCGGTCCGGCAGCCGCAGGTAAATGCCGACACCGCCGATGCCTCAACTCGTTTCAGTTCCCGAGACATCCTTGGTCGGGCCGGCGGCAGCCAGCCAAATGCCTACCGATAACATACGCCACAGCCGTTGCGGGTCTTGCCGCGCCAGCTCCGCATAACCCTTGTCGCCTTCGCCGCGGAACTGGTGCGTCTCCAGGCTGTTGAGATATTTCTCAAATGCCGCCCGACGGGGATGAAAGTAATTCCCGTATACGAAGGGGAAACCCATCTTCTGGCGGCGCCAGATGACCGAAGGCGGCAAATAGGACACCATGGCCTTGCGCAGGACGAACTTGGTCCAGCCGGCCTGGAAAAGATACGGTATGGGCAACATCAATCCCAGTTCCATCAGGCGGTGGTCCAGGAAAGGGGACCGGGACTCCAGCGGTATGCTCATCGTATAGCGGTCCGTGCTGCGCAGGTAATATGGCAGCAGCCCGATGCGGCACTGGAACAGCCGCTGTTGGTAATAGCTGGTGCTCCGGTAGGCCTGTAAATAGGAGAAAGCTTTGGAAGGCGAGCAGTCCATGTCTTCCGCCCTCTTTATGCCCGCCATCCTGGCCGCCGCCTGAAAGTAATTCATAAAGGTCCTGACAGCCTCGCGCGCGGTCATGAATCTCCGGCGGAATTCATACCAATCGGCCCGCCACAGGTTCTCCGCGCCCCGGCCTCTCCACTCTCGCCAGGCGGCGGGCCAAAAGCTGGCTTCGTAACCGGCCAGCGCCTCATTGCCGCCGGCCCCGGTCAGGACGACCTGAAAGCCGTCGGATTTTATGCGCCTGAGCATCAGGTGGTGGATGTAATCCGCCGGAGTATCATAGGGTTCCTCCATTATCCGCGCGAAGACCTCAGCGTCCTGAGGCAGGTCGGCTTCGGTATCGAAAAGGACTTTGTGGTCGATATTGAAACGCCGCGCCGTCGCCAAGGCATAACGCGACTCGTCCCGGCCGCGCACCTTGATCGTGTACGCCCTGAGCCTGCGGTCCACCGACTCGGCCGCGGCTGCCACCACCGCTGAACTGTCCAGTCCGCCGGAAAGCTCAAAAGCGAAGGGCACGTCACCCCTCAAGCGCAGGCTCACCGCATCGACCAGGGTGGAGCGGACCAGCTTGACGGCCTCCGCAAAACTGATCGACTGCTCGGTGAACGGTTTGGCCGGCAGCTCCCAGTAAGGGCGTATATCCGCTCCCAGGAAGGCCGCCTCTCCCCCGCAGCTGAACGTCACGGTTGTCGCCGGGGGCAACGACCGGACATGGCGGTACGCCGTTGTCCCGTCGTGGTCCTTGAGGCCCGTATCGATGAAGCCGCGGACCACGTCCCGGTCTATCTCGTATCCTCCTGGCGCCACTTCCAGCAAGGGCTGGATCAGGCTGGAGAAAAAGATGCCCCTGCCGGTCTCGCGGTAGTATAACGGCGCCACTCCCAGCCGGTCGCGCGAGAGCGTGACCGTATTCTCCTCGGCATCGTAAAGAGCCGCCGCCCAGGTGCCGTTCAGCTTGGGCCACAGCTCGTGCTTCCAGATCCGCCAGCCCTCCACCAGAACCTCGGTGTCCGATGAAGTCCGTAGCGGCACCCCTTGTGCGGCCAGTTCAGTCCTCAATTCGATATAGTTAAAGATCGACCCGGTGAAAACGGCGATACATATGCCGTCTTGGCTGCGGAAGGGCTGATGCCCCCTCGGGGTAGGGTCGATGAGCGCATAGCGGGACTGCAGGAAGGCGACGTCATGGGCCGGCAAAGGCGGGCTCAGGTAACGGCCGCCCTTTGCGACCGACGGTTGCGTGCGTTCGGAGACCACCGGCCATACTTCCCTGCGCGGGCGGTCGATGAACACGCCTCCTTCGTCGTCCGGGCCACGCCGGCGAATGCCTTGCCAGAGCCCGGTGACTGTTGTTATGTCAACGGCCTCCGGGACTTGGAAAATGTACCCTGCGATCCCGCCCATATCTAGACCAGAAAAATAACGGTTTGATCCTGGATCCTTGTCGGCCCCTGCGGCATACCTCCGAAAGACAGCGGACTTAGTTCCTGGGCTGGCCGCCCCTCAACCACCCCGCCACTTGTCTCGGCAGGATGACCAGGGCCAAAAGTCTCCAGGACCGCCAATGCCACGGCCTGGCCAGCAAGGACAGAAGAACATGTCCGCCCGCCGGGAACCTTCGGCGTCCGGCATAGTGCCGCTCTCCGACCAGAAAATGATGTTTCCAGAAAGCGATATAGGGGCGGCGCGCCCGGGCCACGGCGTCTTGGATCTTCTCATAACCGTAGCCGGCCGTTATACTGCCCGCATGTATCCGATGATAGCATAGCGTGGCCGGGATCTTCTTCATCCCGAACTTCTCCCGTATGCGCAACCAGTACTCATACTCCTCCGCCAGGAAAGGCTCGGCATGGTAGGCGCCGATCACTTCATAGACCTTCCGGCGGTATAGAAAGCAGAACCCGACGTAGTTATCGCGGTCCAGCGAGGCCGGGTCCTCCACCCGGGCGGCATTGATTATCTTGCCTTTGATATCGACCAGCCAGTAATGCGCATACACAAAATCCGCTTCGGGGGAAAGCTCCAACTCCCGCGCCATCTTCTCGATGGCTTCCGGATCGTAGAAATCGTCATCGGATAACCAGGTGAGATATTCCCCCTGCGCCCGGGCGAAGCCTGCGTTCAGACAGGATACCGAACCGCCATGTACCGGTTGCCGGATATATATGACCCGCTCGTCCTGCAGCCCGCCTACGTACGCCGCGGTATCATCGGCGGAACAATCGTCTACGACGATGATCTCTATCGGTGTATATGTCTGCACCCGGCAGCTCTCCAGCGACTGCGCGAGCAGAAGGCGCCGGTTAAAGGTAGGGATAACTATACTGACCTTCTTTTTCATATCCCCCCGTTCTTCCCTCGCAACCTCCGGCCTATATCCGCAGCCAGCAGCGCGCCTTCTTCCAGATAGCCGCGGTGGAGATCGCCGTTAACTCCCATATCGATGACCCGGCGGTAACACTCAGCCTCGTGAGACAGAACACGTTCCCTAGATAGGTGCTCCACGCTGCCGCGCCCGCCAGCCCGGAGCGTCCGGTTAACGGTCTCGTTCTCACAGGCGCAGCGAATGCGTTTAGCCAGCACGGTGTCGTTCTCGGGATCGTCCAGCAACAGCGCGGCGTTGTCCGGCCCAGCGCCCAAGCCGGCGGAAGACTTGACCGTGGTCACGAGCGGGACGCTGCAGGCCAACGCTTCCATGAGCACGCCGCACATCGCTTCCGAACAGCCGAAATGGCACACACAATCCGCCCAGCTATAGAACCTGACCCGATCGCTCCCGGGCACCCCGGGCAGGAAGACACAACGGTCCGCCACCCCTTCTTTTTCAGCAACCGCAGCGGAGAGTGATGCATCCCCCTGGCCAATGGCCACCAGCCCGTAATCCGGGCCGAGACGGGCCAGCGCACGGATGAGGGACCCGATATCCTTGTCCGGCGACTTATGGCCGACATGAAGCAACTTCCTGCGGAAAGGGTATCGCGCCGCCAGGTCCGCTGTTTCCGACGGCGGGAGCGGACGCATCAACCCGAGATCGACCCCGCCGGGGACAACGAACAGCCGCTCGGGACGGACCCCGTAGATCACCAGATCGGACCGCAGTTCCTCCGAGGCCGCGAAGACGGCATCGGCAAAACGCACCGCCGGCCTTATCTTCTCCAGCCGCTTATCATGGATGGACACCACCACCGGCACTTCAGGCTCCCGGTGAAAGACCGCCATCTCAGCCGGGACCCCGCCACCGAAGACCCGGACCAGGCCGACCCTTTCCTCCCTTATCCTCGCCCTCAGCTGAACGTCAGCGGTAGGGATGACCGGCATCCCGTCCACTTCCCGCCGATCATTCTCAAAAGGAGATAAGATCACTACTTTATCGAAAAAAGATAGAGGATTGTAATATTTTCCCAGGCTTCCCGCCTGCTCCGTTTCGAATAGGGACTGCAAAGGGCCTCCCGGGATCACCGCCAGCGTGGCCATGCTGCGACCTCCAGTGCTTTGCGGTTGAATAACCTGATCATATCCCGGATGACCACAAATGGTCCCGCCGGATATTTAAAAATAGTGTTCATAAGACTACAGCCCCTCCCCTTTCACCGGAAGCCAGAAAAAAATACGCATTTATCTGATTATGCCTTATTTTGACTCTGGGAAATCAATAGTCAATAATAGATATTTAAATTCAATATTATTTATAAAAGAAATGGCCAACTCGGGGTGAATTGACCTGAGAAAAGGGTCTCGTTTCCGGCAGGCCCACTGTCATCCTTGTTTAACAATACTAGTTCGTGAAAGACCGCAAACCCATGCCCGAGGCCAAACCGCACCCACCAGGGGCTATTTTTCCTCGTCCAAACGGTAGACCGGGATCTCGAACCGCGGATCGGCTTCGATCAAGGCAAAGGAAAGCGGCTCCTTGGGAACGACATTCACCTGGGAGAACAGGATCTCGATCCAGACCGTCTGCTCTCCCGAGATGGTCTCTATCAGCAGGGAATAAAAAGCACCCTCCCCCGGCAGCCCTTCCGGGATACAGGTGTTGATCTCGGAGGCCAGGAAAAGCGACGGTTCTTCCCCCCGGTCGCATAATGCGGCCGGGCGCGGGTCCTCGATGGAGAACCGTATCACGTTATTGAATACACAGGTGAAGGTCGCATGGATATATTTGTAGACCCCCGATGGCTGGAATGACTTCATGTTGGGGCAATTCATTGTTATGGAGACCGTTTTCAGGTCCGGACGGAATTCGATCGAATGTATATTCCCGTCATGAAAGAAATCCCGGGTGAAGAATTTCCAAAGGTCAGGGTTGTCCGTTTTGGGGAAAGCCTCCAGATGTTTCCAATAAGCGCTTTGGCAGCGTTCGTACTCGCCGCCCGCGGCGGCGTCAAAGTTGCGGATCCTGAATTTCATGGCAGCCTCCTCATTAGCATGTTTGCGCATTCAAGCTACACACAACCGATCTTCGCCGGTTCAGGGGAACATTTTCAGGGCTTCCCTGGCCAGTCCCCGGACCTCATGCCACTCCACCGATGAAGACAGACCTGCCGGCGTCCATAGTGTGGCATGCTCCCGTCCGCTCATCTCATCCAAATAATGATCCAGCCGCACGGCCATATCATACAGGCTGATATTGATCTCACCGCATTCTAGCATATCTCCCGCTGCACCCGCTATATCGTTATATTGCAAAGCCAGCTCAGCCACATTGAAAGTTTCATCCAGCTCAATGTCTTTTGGTAGTCCGAAAAAGTCCCGCAGGAACGCCAACTGGATATCAGCCGGGGATGCCAGCAAAGCAAGATCTTCTTTCAACTTTTTTACCCGCCAACTCATGGCTTGTCCCGGACATTTTAGTGAGGCTGAATTCTTCCGACTAAATCCTGTGTTCTATCTCAACAAAAATGACTGCCCTGCGCTGCCAGCTCACATGTTCCGCCTAAAAACAAACCCGGACCTTGAAAAAGCGGGTCCGGGTTTTTGATCTAGTATTTGGGCTGGCCGTCACTGGCATCAGATCACTTGATCAACTCCATGGCCCCCTGCAGTTCGTCCTTTACGGCCTTCAGGTTCTGGGCCTTGGCATCGGTTCTCTGACGCAAGTCGTTCAAAGCCGCGTCTCTGGCGCGGACGGTCTCCTCCAGTTCGGCTATCTTGGACCTGAGGATGATCGACTCGGAAACGGCAGTGTCTTTCGCCACCGTCAATTGGGCAACAGCATCCTTGAGGCCCCGCGCCATCGCGTCGCGTTCAGCCAGCTGGGTACTGAACCCGGCCAGCTGGGACTCCAGTTGCGCGATCTTGCTTTCTAAAGCCTTCTTTTTTTCCTCTGAACGGGCATTATTCGTTTGCTGCGTCGCGGATAATTCTTTAAAGACCTCCGCATACCGCGTTTCCAGTTCTGCCTTCTGGGTCTTGAGCTGTGCCAGATCGCTATTCATTTTCTCGCGGACCTGAAGTAGTTCCGCTTCCCGGGCCTTGTATTCCTGTAACCCGGCATCCTTCTGGCCGAGCAGCGCGTTCAGACGCTCTTTCTCGGCCTCAGCAGCGGCCTTGGCCTCGTCCCTCGCCTTTTGTTCGATCCTGGAGACCTCGCTGTCCTTCTCCGCGAGCTTGGCCTTTAATGTCTCCTGGACCGTTTTCTGCGCTGAACGCAGACCGGCCAGCTCGGCTTCCGTCGCCTCTTTGTCCTGCCGCGCCAGTTCAACGTCCTTGGCGAGGGCGTCTGCCTTCAGCCCGGCCTGCGCCAGGGCCAGGTCCTTCTCCTTAAGCTGGACCGCGGCCTGTTTCAACTGCTGTTCCAACATGGCCTGCCGCTCGTCAACCGAAGACCGGACCTCATTCACCCTTTCATCCAGCTCGGAATCCTTGGCCTTCAACAGCTCCGTGAGCTTGCGTATTGCGGCGGCCATCTTATCCTTTTCCGACTCCAGGTAATTGATCTGCTGAATGAACTGCCCTTCCTTGGCCTTCGCCTCGGACATCGCGTCGGATTGTGACGCTGACTGAGAACGCTGTTCCGTCAGCTGGGAGTTCAGCGCGGACAGCTTCTCCTCGTAAGACGCCTTTAATACCTGGGCGGCGCTATCACTGGAAGCGCGTAAGGCTGAGAGCTCCGCCTTGAGAGCGGCGATCTCCTTATCCAGCGGAGCTTTCGCCTCTGATATCCTCTGCTCAACGCTGTTCGATAAGCCGCGCTTCTGGCTGTCCAAAGCGGCCAGCTGGGCGGTCATAGTCCGGCCCTGCTCCTCAGCCAGGGCCAGGCGCTGGACATGATCATTGCGCTCCTTTGTCAGGCGAGCCACCTCGGCATCCTTGCTCTTTAATAAGGCCTCTTTGTCGGACAAGTTAGTTTCCAGCGACTTCACCGTGATCTCGAGCGGTCCCCGGCTTTCCTCGACGCGCTTGTTGATCGACTCCTGTAATCCCTTAAGCTCTGAACTGGCCTCGGCCAATCGCTTCTCCACTGAGGCCTTATCTTTTTGCAAAGTCGACAGCTTGGACGACAATTCGCTGTTCTGTGCCTTCAGATCGACCACGCTCCGGCTGTGCTGATCCAGGGCAGAGGCATTGGTATTGACCTGGCTGTTTAAACGGGCGACCTGATCCTTGAGGGACGAACTTTCCTTTCCCGCCTGCTCAGCCAACTGTTTTTGGGCAGAGAGTTGAACCCTTAGCGAACCGATCTCCTTGTCCTTTTCCGTCATGGAAGCGTTCAGCCGGCTGACCTCGGAATTTATCTCGGCCAGTTTGGACTCGGCCGGCCCTTTGGCCTGAGCCAGTTTGACTTCCAGGGTCCGTTCCTGTTCGGCCAGCTTGCTGGTCAATGAAGCCACCTGGGACCTCAACTGCTGGCGTTCCGTCTCAATATCCGTCAAATTGCGGGAAAGCTCGTCGCGTTTGGCACTCACGTCCTTGATCAGCTTTTCCTGCTGCTGATACGAAGCCTGGACGGCCCGGGCCTCATCCTCCAGGTCCTTTATGCGTTTATCCAAAGGATCGCGTACTTGGGCAACCCTTTGTTGTATTGAGATAGTTGCCTTTTCGATCTCTTTCTGGGCCTCCGCTTCTTTTTCCTTCAAACGGACAGCGTAATCAGCGGAAGCTTTCTGCAGCTCATCGATCTTCTGCTGCAGGGGGATCTGCGCCTGCGCCACTTTCTCTGCTACGGCACCTTCCTTGGCTGCCAGCTCTTTTTTCAAAGCCGCCACCTGTTCTTCCAATGGTTTCTTGGCAGACACAAGCTGATCCCACATCGATGCTGATTGTGTTTTTATTTTATCGTTCAAAGCTGCTACCTGTTCCTCCAGAGGCTTGCGCGCTGCCGCGATCTGATCCGGCACCGACGCCGTCTGCGCCCTCATCTTCTCCTTCAGCTCCGCGATCTGATCTTCCAGAGGCCGCTTCGCCTG
>CAYTIW010000017.1:0-44631 GCA_964438075.1 uncultured Planctomycetales bacterium | reverse complement strand
CGCTGCGACATTGCACTCATGAAAAAAGTTTTGAAAGCACAGTACCTTTTTTATCTGTAGTAATTGTAATAATGTAATTATATCAAACCCTTTGCTGCTTGTCTTGCTTTCCATATCTCAAGTGCTCTTTGTGAATTTAATTCAGCACGTCTTTTTATTTCAGACCAGTCTTTTGATTGCCATTCTATGCGTCTTGATTGCATGCCTTTTAATTTTTGTAGTAATGATACCTTCCTGCCTTTAAGGTTATATAACCCTGGATTTAATCCGCCTTTTTTTGTAGGTATTCTCTGACTGACAAGGAACTGCCCTCCTCCCCTGCTACCAAGAACACGCATCATAAAATAAAATTTAAGTTGATATGATTTACCCTGATATTGTTCAGGCTTATATATAACATTACCAGGTTTTAATCTGGCCTTTGTTTGTATCTTACCCCTCATACTTCCACCCCTTGCAGTAGGTGTACTGACTCGCTTATGAATAGGTGTCTGCCCGGTCTCCTGTTCTTTCCACCCTGAAAATCGTGGCCTGTTTATACTGCCTGAAATGGCTATCTGCTTGTCGATAGGTAAAGGCCTTGTTTTCTCTACCCGTAAAGATGATAATAAAAATCTTTTATCCCTGATCACCATTTTACTTTCCAGGGATTTAATATTTAATTCCCGATGCCTGAATGCCGAAGCGTTTAAATACTCAGCTGTAACGACGTTAAAAGATTTCGGCGCGTCTTTGCACATCTTTGCAAATATCTTCATTTGTGTATCGTCGATTTTTATTATCATAATTCCAGAAAACCGAAATTTTAAGAAAAGTCAAGAAAATAAAAAATTACATTACTTGACATTAGATGTAATAGCAAAATGTAATTACAAAATTAAAAAAATAGGGGTTTATACGTAACTATATATAAGAAGAAAGAAAACATATTTTATATATATATTACATATATTACATAATTACAGTATATATATAATATGAGATTTTTTTTCTTTTTTATTTTTTTTTAATATTTATTTTTATTCTATTATTTCATATATAGTTATGTTAAACCGATGTAATTGTGTGTTTTTTGTAATAAATCACTGAAAGCCTTATGCTGGCGCTGTTTGAACGATTACAGAAAATTACATTGCCTGTAATTTATTACACATTTTTTGTAAATATTAAAAAATTCAGTAAAAAAATAAAAAAAGTATTGACAGATTGATAGTAAATATATATTGTTATATTTAATAAAAATAGGAGGTTCTTATGTTTTTGAATGTAAATATTGATTCAGAAATTCACAAAAAATTAAAGGTTTTTGCAGCGTCAAAAAGTGAAAGTATGGCAAGAATAGTTGAAAAAGCGATTTCAGAATATATTAAAAATGAAGAAATCAAGGCTGAAAGGAGTATATTGTAAATGTTTAAAATTGATCCTGAATTTAAAAAACTGATTCCGCCGTTAAGTGCTGATGAATTTAAAGAATTAGAAGAAAAATTATTAAAAGAAGGTTTTGATTCTCAAAGATACGGTTGTATAACAACATGGAACAATATAATAATTGACGGTCATAATCGTTACGAAATTTGTACAAAAAATAATATTAAATTTGAAACACTTGAAAAGGAATTTGAATCCCGTGAAGATGTGAAAGATTGGATTGATAAAAACCAATTAGGAAGAAGAAACATATCTCTTGACCAACGTAAAATAATGATTGGTCGGTTATATTTAAGAGAAAAAAATCGGCATGGTGGAGATAGAAAATCAAGTGGTAATAATTACCAATTGATTCCAACCGCCGCAAAGATCGCAAATGAAAATAATATTTCCGAAAAGACTGTAAGGAATTATGCTGATGATACAAAATATTTTGAACGTCTTGAAGTTGAAAAACCTGAGATAGCTGAAAAAATATGGAATAAAGAAATGTCTATTTCTGAAGCAAAAAAAGAAGAAAAAAAAGAAATTCTTGAAGCTAAAAAACAGGAATATACAGAACGAATAAAAGATGCTACTGAAAATAATTCCGACTTTAAAATAGATATTTTTGAAACTGATAAAAAATTTAGGGTAATTTATACAGATCCCCCTTGGAGTTATGGGGATAAACAGAATATACCCAATCTTGGTGGTGCTGAAAAACATTATGATAATATGTCAATAGATCAATTATGCGATTTGCCTATTGATGAAATGACAGAAAAAAATGCAGTTCTTTTTATATGGGTTACAAGTCCATTGCTTGAAGAATGTTTCGATGTAATTAAAGCATGGGGATTTAAATATAAGTCATCTTTTGTGTGGGATAAAATATCTCATAATATGGGGCATTATAATTCCGTCAGGCATGAGTTTCTTTTAATTTGCACAAAAGGAAGTTGCTTACCAGATGAGAAAAAACTTATTGATAGCGTTCAATCTATTGAAAAAACAAATAAACATTCTCAAAAACCAATAGAGTTTATGAATATTATCGATGAACTTTATACTCACGGTAATAGAATAGAATTATTTTGCAGAGAAGCTCAAAAGGAAAATTGGTTTTATTGGGGTAATGAAGTTTGACGCCTGAATATAAAGAAAAACTTGAACAAGGGCTATACTATCAGGATTTTGTAATGGAACAATTTTATAAAATAGGTATTCCGTTAATATCATATTCATCAAAAGAATATCAAAATATGATTGGAGAAAATAAAGCAGGTATTGAAATTAAAAATGATACTTTATTTCCTAAAACCGGGAACTTATATATTGAAATTGCAGAAAAAAGTAAAGCCGATAACAAAAATTTTGTAAAGTCTGGAATTTTTAGAAACGATAATACATGGCTTTATGTTATTGGGAACATGGAAAGAATATTTATTTTTTCAAAAAAACAATTACAGTTTTTTTATGAAAAGAAAAAATTTAAGGAGGTGGAAAATTTAACATCAAAGGGATATTTAATTCCGGTTAAAGAAGCAGAAAAAGTGTATGCTTTAAAAATTATTGAAACAAAATAAAAGGAGAATTATTATGCAAAGTTTTGAAAATTTAGAAATTAAGTCAGTTGAAACAATACTGATAACCCCCGAAATTGCGAGGGTTATGATGTCAAAAAATAATGGTAACAGAAGAGTTGCGCCTAATACTGTTAATTATTATTCTCAAATGATGAAAAAAGGGAATTGGAAATCTACTCATCAGGGATTGGCAATTGATGAAAGTGGTAATGTCATAGATGGTCAACATAGATTGGCTGCTGTTATAAAAAGCGGTATATCAATATTAACAACTTTGACAGTTTATAAAGGAAAAATTAAAACGATGATGATACCTGTTGACGTTGGTAAAAATAGAAACAGTCACGATCTTACCGGGTTAAGTTCTGGTGAAATATCAATATTTAATGCGATAAATTATCTTTTTCCAAATATGACAAAATCAAAAGTTGATCCTGTAACCTTAAAGTATATGTCTGATAATTCAAAAACAGAACTTGAATATCTGACAGAAGTTTCAACAATTTCTTATGCTTCAACTCCGGCGGGTTATAGAAAAAGTGGACTTGCAAGAATATGGAACGGCGGGGTAAAGGCCGCTTGCCTTGCGGGAATAATTGAAAACATTGATATTTCAGTTGTAAGAGAATTTAACAATGTCCCAATAAAAAGAAAAGATGTCCAGGAATATTATGATTTTGTTGAGGAACTTGCCGGACTTTCAGCGGGCACAAGATTTATTATAACCATAATGCCGATGTTCTGGAATATAATAAAATATAAAACATTCATTTCGCAAAATGAATATGAAAAAATTGACGCGAATAAAACAGAATTAAGAAAAATATTTAGAAAAAAATATCCGGAGGTTTTTGTTTAACATTTTTCTTCTTGACATTACAACCTCTATATATTACATTTCCACTTATGGAGGTTACATGTCAAATTATAACAGAAACCAAAAAACGGTATATATACCGGATTATTTAAAAGCAACATGGGAGCAGGCTGTAAGAGAATCAGATAAAGGTCTTGGCTACACACTGCTGGAAGCATGGTGTAAAGTCAGGAAAATTAAATGCCCTGAATACCAGAGTAAGGGAGATAAATCAAAACAAAGGAGTAAGTAAAATGACCGAAAAACGCTACCGCTGGCACGTAATCCACGACCGGATAAAAGATATATCCTCACCCATAGGCGCTGAAATAGGTGTACACCGTGGAGAATGTTCTGGACATCTGCTGGAATTACATCCAGGATTAAAACTGTATATGATTGATATGTGGAGTCCTGATACATACAAGGGAAAAGGCGATGACGCAGCTACGGGACCATATAGAAAGATTTATCAGGATAACTGGGAAGATAACCGCCGATTAGCTTATGAGTCAGTAAAAAAACACGAACATAGATTTGCATTCATTCAAGAGAAGAGTTTAAAAGCCTGTGATGTTTTTGAAAACGAAAGTCTTGATTTTGCTTTTATAGATGGTGCGCACGATTACGAATCTGTCAAAGCCGACATTATCGCATGGAGAGGAAAAATAAAACCTGGCGGATGGCTGATAATGCACGATTATGATAATCCCAGTTTCCCGGGGGTAAGGCAGGCGGTTGAAGAGATGTTTTCTGAATTTGATGGCGATAGCGATTACATTGCGGCGGTGAGGGTATGAAAATCAGTCTGTCACTTTTCACCAACAGCACTCTCAGCGCACCCCGTACTGATATAATCAGAAAAACTTATGACAGCTTTTGTGAAACGTTTGGAAATGAATATCCGGTGACGGTTTATTGCGATAGTCATCCAAATTTTAAAATGTTTAAATATTACTTTGAAGCATTGCAGAAAATTTTTCCGGTGGTATATAAAACAACAAGTCTGTCTGATGGTTATATAAAGTCAATAAATGATGCCGACGCTGATTATTTATTCCAACTTGAAGGGGACTGGATTTTTAATAAATTGCACGTCCTTCATTCTCTTGAACAAATATGTCATGTAATGAAAAATGAAGGGCTGTATCATTTCCGTTTTAATAAACGCCAAAATGTAATTCAGGGATGGGACATCGGGCTAACGGAAAAATATTTCCGTGATAATTTTACAGATATGTCGTACTGCGAAACCTCATGTTTGTCAAACAATCCTCATCTAATAAATCGGGCGTTATACGCCGAAAAATGCTTACCACTTATAGAAATAAAACCAGGCTCAAAAGGTATTGAAGAAAATTTAACACACGTGGGATTGACAGGTGGCGTGTATGGTGAAAAAAATTACCCGGCAACAGTACATCATATAGATGGGAGGAGATCGAGATAATGGCATATCTAACAAGAGATGAATTTTTAAAACGTGTCGAAACATCCGGCAGTAAATACTGGCGCGAAGGTAAAAACTATCGTTGGCAGTACATGGAATATGTAATTTCAATTCTTAAAGAAATCTGCCCGGATGACTCAAAACTTATTGAGTCCGGCACGTCGGGGATGCCGCTGTCAGATAAATCGTTTTTGCATGAATACCCGCAGTATGATTTGAATGCAATTCCATATCGCGCGGACGGTGTTTATATTCCCAACGGGCATTTTACCGCGTTCTGTGCGCTCCAGACATGGGAACACCTGGACAATCAAGCCGCAGCATTTCAGGAAGTTATGCGTATAGCAAAATCAGCGGTGCTGTCATTCCCGTACAAATGGACATGGGGAAACGCACGGCACAAAGGTATCGACGGGAAGAAAATAGAAAAATGGACTTGCGGGGTTGTGCCGGAAAGTATAAAGATTATAAATCATCGGGCAATATATTACTGGAGGTTTGAACGGTGAAAACCTGCGCCGTCATAATAGCCGCGTACAACGCAGAGAAATACATTCTCGAATGTTACAATTCAGTAAAAAATCAAATACCGCTTGCCGGGTATGAATATGAAATCAGAATCGGCGTTGACGGTTGCCCGAAAACTGCGGACGTATTGCGTAAAAATAAAATTCCTTTTTATTACAGTGAAAAAAACGTCGGGGCATACATCATGAGAAATTCACTTTGTGCAGTCGGTCCGGCGGACTGCTATTCCATTTTTGATGCTGATGATGTGATGTTTCCGGATTATTTAAAAACAGTTTTATCCCTTAACACCGATGCAATCATGACCGCAAAAATAAACTGCAATGAAAATTTAAAACCAATACAGGGGGCAAGGATTGAAAAAGGTGGAGCTATTACATTTACTCATAGCGTGTTGTCTGATCTTGGCGGTTTCTATGGCGTCAGGTGTGCTGCTGATACCGATTTTATGTATCGAATCGGAATGGCAGGATTTGATATACACGAAATACCGGAACCGCTATACTACAGACGGCGACACACTGAATCACTCACTAAAAAATCAGACACCGGAATAGGCTCGCCTTATAGAAAAAAAGCGTGGGCTATGATGACAGAAAAAAGAAATGAAGGAATTATAAAAATTAAACCTACAATAATAGAATTAAAAAAAATAGAATTTAATTAAAAAATTTCTTGACATAATGAAATAATAATATTAAAGGTTAAAGTATGAAAGCAATGCAAATTTATATTGAAGAAGAACAGCATAAAAAACTTAAAAGAATTTATGCAGAAACGGGTCAAAGAATTACCGACACCGTAAGAAAAGCTATCGAGGCATATTTGAATGATGAAAGTTTGCACAAAGTGCGGAATAAATCATCCGTTAAATAATTTTAATTACAGAAAAGAATCTTCTGATAATTTAACATCATGGTGTAAAAATTGCTTAAGCATTAAAAATAAAAAATGGGCTATTGATAATAAAGATTATTTATCTGAAAAAAGAAAAAGATTAAGACAAGAAAATCCAGAAAAATATAAAAACGCATTTAAAGAATGGTATGATAAAAATTCTGAATCACAGAGAAAAAGAGCAAATAATTATAGAATTGAAAATCCAGAAAAAGTAAAACAAAGATTTAAAAAATGGGCCTATAATAAAAGAAAAAATGATACGGAATACAAAATATTGACAACTTTAAGAAACAGAATAAACAATGTCATAAAAAGGCAAAACGGAGAAAAAGCTTTTTCTGTTATTGAATTAACCGGATGCACTGTTAAAGAATTAAAGCAGCATTTAGAAAATCAATTTAGAGATGGGATGGATTGGGATAATCATTCTACAAAAGGTTGGCATATAGATCACATTATACCATGTTGCAAATTTGATTTAACAAATCCAGAAGAGCAGAAAAAATGTTTTCATTATACAAATTTACAGCCGCTTTGGTGGTATGAAAATTTAGAAAAAAGGTATAAATAAAATGTCAAAACCAATAAATATTTCAGGAAGTAGGGCGGCTGCTATTATAGGATTAAGTGAATACAGAACTCCTTTAAATGTGTGGCTTGAAATAATGGAAAATAAAGAACCCGGATTTTGTGAAAAAAATAATTATCTTTATGAACCATTCGAAGGAAACTCTTCAACTCGATGGGGAAGTGCTTTTGAATCTGCAATAATAGAATTAACAGAAGAAAAACTAAACACAAAATTAACCGATAGAGAAAAGTATTTTCAAAAAGATTATTTATCTTGTCACGTGGATGCAATAATTGACGGAAATATTTTATATGAAGCAAAAACGACAACACAGTTTTCTTTTTCAAATTCGTGGGGCGAACCTGAAACCGATAGAATACCATCTACATATCAAATTCAAGTACAGCATAATTTAATGCTGACGGGTCTTGATAAATGTATCCTGTCAGTCCTTGTTTTCCCGAAAAGAGTTGAGGAATGGGAGGAGATGGGATACCACGCCATGCATGAAGAATCTATTGGTGATATGAACATTTGTTATTTTAAAGACGATAAATTTCAAGTGCGATTTGAGGCTATACGATGGGCGCGCGTTCTCGCCGAAATGGGCTACTTCCACCAATACACAATCCACGCTCACGCAGACTTACAAAAACTTATGCTTGAAGCATACGCCGATTTCTGGAATAACCACGTGCTCACAGGAACACCCCCGGAGCCGAAAAATTATGATGATATACGGGCCATATGCAGAAGCCCAAAAGGCGTTATTGTAAGTGATGAGCATTTAGAAAATTTGTCTGCCGAATACAAAAATATAACAAAAGAAATTAGCCCAGCCGGCACTTTAGCAAAACGAAAAGAACAAATAAAAACAGAAATATTAAAAAAAATGATTGACATTGATAAAACCGTCGGTACAATAATTGATGATAACGCAATTGACAAATTTATTTTAATGTCGAGAAGCGGTAAAAAATTATTTAGTTATGATGGAAAGGTTTTCAGGTGACAAAAAAATGTTTATTTTGTGGCAATGATTTAATATTAGATAAATTTCATCCAAATAAAAATTATTGCAATATTGAATGTTATAAAAAATCGGAACAATGGAAAAATATACAGCGTAAAAGCGGAAATAGACCAGAGCGAAAAGAATATTTAAAACAATATAAAAAAACTGAAAAATACAAATTAAAACAAAAGGAATATCGAAAAACTGATAAATCAAAAGAATATAGTAAAAAATATGAAAAAGATGTAAGATCAAAATCTAAAAAAAGAAAAGATTATATGAAAGAATATAGGATTCTAAAAAAACATGAAAGAAATGAAAAAAGAATCTTAATAAAAAACATATGTATTGAATGTGGAAAAGAATTTAATCCTTATAATTTAAGCCAAAAAACATGTTCAAAAGAATGTTATAAAAAAAATTATAATAACAGACCTGAAGTAAAAGAAATGAAAAGATTATTCGCTAAAAAATACCAAAAAGAAAAAAGAGGAAGTGATATAAAGCATAGAATAACAAGTCAATTAAGACATAGAATAAATTTAGTTTTAAAAAATAAACTTAAATCAGAAAAAACAAAAATTTTATTAGGCTGCGAAATCGATTATTTTATGGATTATATTGAATCAAAATTTTTAGACGGTATGAATTGGAATAATTATGGATTTTACGGTTGGCATATAGACCATATAAAACCATGTGTTTCTTTTGATTTAACTGACCCTGAAGAGCAAAAGAAATGTTTTCACTTTAGTAATTTACAGCCGTTATGGTCAAAAGATAATTATAAAAAAGGATGTGAAGAAAGAACTCTTTACGGTAAAAAATCTAAATTAAAAATTAAGGAGTAAAATCATGGCACAAGTACCAGCAACAACAGACGCGCTTGCGGGAGATTTTTTAAAATCATTCGGGCGGTCACTTAAAGACTATGCAGTAAGAGACTATAACCAGACAAGTTTTCTGAAATCGGCAATGATAGCAATCGCAGACAGTAAAGACCTGTCAGAATGTCTTTCAACCGATGCCGGAAAACGCTCGCTATTTTCAGCGTTAAGATATGCGGCAACAACCGGATTGTCACTTAATCCCCAAGAAGGTAAAGCGGCGTTGATTCCTTACGGCGGTAAAATTCAGTATCAGGTTATGAAAAATGGCATGATTGATTTGGCACTTGAATCTGGTAAAGTGGAATTTATCACGGCGGATTATGTAAAAGAAAACGATAAGTTTTCACTTAAAAAAACCATGCACGGAGATGAGTATAATTTTGAGCCGGCACTAAAAGACCGTGGCGAAATTCTCGGATACTTTGCAGCGTTAAAAATGAAATCAGGTTCGACACATGTTAAATGGTTTACCGCTGAAGAAATTGCAACACACAGGAAAGCATATTCCGAACGTTCAAAAATGCCGGAAGCCGCTTATGGCATAAAGACTGTTTTGAAGGCACTGCTGAGAAGCATAAGTATATCTGATGAACTCGACAACGCTATCGGAGCTGATGACTTTTTTGAAGCTGAATTTAAAGTGCATGGAACATCTGCCGACGATGCCGCCGAAAAACTGAAAGAGAAAAAGCAACCGGAAAAATCCGATCAGGGGAGTTTATTATGAAACAGAAAAAACAAGGAATATTCGGATTTTATTATTCTGAATGGAAAAAATCAACATTGCCAAAAATTAAAATGAAGGATGAAGATATAAAAAAAGAAATTAAACTTATATCAGAGAAAAAAAGTAGAAAATCAGCAAGGGAAAGAAAAGCCATACTTTTTCAGGCGGCGCAGAGAGGTATTTCATTATGACAAACTACGGCTACGCGAACGGCTGGAGTGAAACTCCTGAATCAATAAAAAAATGTAGAGAACTAAAACATAAAACAGTTGAAAAAAAACTCGGTCGGTGCTTGAATCAGTATACATGCGACATTTGCAAATATACATACAAGGTGGATTCAAGTGACTAAAATTGAAACAGAAGTTTTTAGTAGGATTTCAGGTTATTTCAGGCCGGTTTCACAGTGGAACCGCGGGAAAAAAGAAGAATTTAACGAACGTAAAAATTTGAAATTTGAAGGCTTTCAGATGGGCAAAAGCGATGCGCCGGAAACGCTGTGAGGAGACTCCACTCCTCGTATCTGGAGCGCGGGTATGGTTTTAAGGCGTGTTCAATTCACGCCCCCGCAAATCGTGTGCCACAGGCGGCACTGTGGCAGGTAGTAAAAATTTTAAAAAAATTTAATCAGCTCAGTGTTATGGATTTCAAGGGAGGTGAAACTCCTCCCTGATTTTTTAAAGTGGAGGATATAAAATGGATGAGCCCTGTCGCATAACAATATATTGCAATTCTGAAACACAGAAAGAAAAAATTATAAATGTTTTACGGAATGAAAAACATAAACACGGATTTAAAAAGATTGGTGACGCACTGGAAAAAATAATAGAGGATATGAAAGCATGAACTACAAAGAATCAATAATGGAAATGGACATAATAATCGTGTACAATCCGGAAAGCTGGCTGCATAAACTGATTTATAAAACCACAAAAAATAAAGCCGGGCATGTGGCCTTGTATGTCGGTGATGGTAAAATATATGAAGCCAATTCAAGCGGGGTTCATAAAAAGAACTGGAAGAAATACTCAGGTGACAGGATTGTATATCTTGCAAGATGCCCGCTCATTACTGAATACCAGAAATTAAAAATATGGAAATACTGTTTTGATAATGAGGGTGTAAAATATTCGTTCTTCCAGCTCGGACTTATATGGTTACAATATTTTTTCAAAATAAATAAAATTCCGGATGTAAGCAAGAAAGCAATGATTTGCAGTGAGTTTGTTGTTAACGCATTTTTAGAAGCCGGAATAAAACTCACAAATAAAAAGCCACATGAAACTACACCAGCGGACATTCTGAAATCAGAGGTAACGTATGTCGAATATATCGGGTGACTATTACAAAGGTATCCAATTCGGAATCTGCATAACACTTGTTATGCTGACAATTGCAATTCTGATATTTAAACTTATAGGCGGCAATATATGGCTATATTTTTAACAATCATAATCCTGTTACTTTTTATCGGCACTCTTGAAGGGTTAAAAAACCGCGACCGGTATTATAAAATCTGCCCGATGTGCGGTGATAAACACAGAGAAAACGGAATTTTATGTCTTAAATGTTTGTTTAAAATATGAACATCCTGGAAACAATAATATATCTCATATTCCACAGCGGATTATTATATACAGCATATAAGATTGGCCGGTGGTGTGAGGAAAACAAATGGAGAAATAAGGAATGAAAAAGTTGTATGACTTGGCAGTAAAAACAGGAACTTACGAAAAAGACGGAGAGACAAAAAACCGTTATGAAAATGTAGGTTCTGTCATGGAAAAAGATGACGGCGGCAAGTTTATATTTTTAAACCGTACATTCAACCCCGCAGGAGTTCCAAATCCTGAAAACAGGTCAAATGTAATTTTGTCGATGTTTAAAAATGAACCGAAAAAAGAAGCAGCACCGCCGCCCGTAAACGATGACGACGTACCGTTTTAAAAATTAAAAAATAGAGGATATAAAATTATTCCTGATGAAGCACCTGCCGAGCTTGAAGTAAAATGTTGGGCACCTTCATGGAGAAGAATGTGCATGGAAAATTTAAAGAGATACAAAAAAAGCGTAAAAATCCAGAATCTGTTATTTTTAAAAATACAGAAAAATCTATTGAAAATCAACAGGAGCTATTCTAATGTCATCTAAAATCTTTCCCACAATTCTCATAATTCTTGATGTATGTGCTGCAATCGGTTACATCCCGGATGGAGACTGGAGAAAAGTCGCGTACTGGATATCGGCTGCTGTTCTGACTTTTACTGTCACTTATTAAAATTTCCCGGAGCTAAAAATGCCCGATATTAAAGATATAAAATTCAGGCTTAAAGATTACCTGACAATTCAGGGAGTACAATACGACGCTAAGAAAAAAACATATAGATGTCCTAACCCTGTACATAACGACGAATCGCCATCTGCTATATTTTATAAGCATGGTAAACACGCTGATTATCCTGTGTTATGGTGTCCCGTATGTAATGAGCCGTGGTCTGTAATTGACGTTGCGATGATGCTACACGGATTTAAAGAAATCCCCGAAACGCTTGAACACCTGAAATCCGTTCTCAATTATTCGGAAATTCCGAACAGTTCCCCCATAAAACGCGAAGAGAAAAAACCCGAACCGGAAATAATTCCCGTCAGTCATGCCGACCGCCGGAAATATTACAACGGTGACTACATTAAAAAAATCGCATCCGATAAAGGATGGGGTGAGGTTGTCGCAGTATGGGAATACACTGACAAAAATGACATGGTTACGGCTCTTGACGTACGTTTTGAGATTGACGGTAAAAAAACTGTTATCACATGGACATATAACGGCAAGCTGAAACATTATGGAGTTGAACCTCAAATTTACAACCTTTACGAATGCCTAAATACTGATAAACCAATACTGATAACAGAGGGTTGTAAATGTGCTGAAATTTCCAGGCAGTTAAATGATTTCACTCCATGCTCATGGTCAGGCGGTGCAGGTAAAGCCGGACTGATAGACTGGACAATTTTTAAAGATAAAAAAATTTACATTTTACCGGATAATGATGCACCTGGATTTAAAGCAGCAGCAGAGATAAAAAAGCAGTTGCCTGATGCTGTAATAGTGAAACCCATGACCGACGGGAAAGGTGATGATATTGAACAGTACATTGATATTATAACACCTGAATACATTTTAAACAGTTCTGATATTTTACCGGATGCCCCCGCCGGAAACATCCCACCTAACACCGCCACCGTATCCGGTACTTTTTCAGAGCCTTTTAAAATACTTGGTATGTGTGAGGGAGAGGGGCACTTCATCGACAACTGGGGATATTATCAGCATTACAAACTTGACTCAATCGGCAAGGGTCGTCTGATGAATATCGTTCCGCTTGAATACTGGAAATCACAATTCCCCACAGGTCGAGACGGTGTAAAATGGGATGATGCTATAAGTGATATAATTACGAGCTGTAAAACAAAAGAGTTTGACACAAAAAAATTGAAAGGTCGGGGCGCCTGGCGAACTGGCGATAAAATCTGTTATAACGACGGATGTAAACTCTGGGGTGAACCGGATGAAAATAATATTTATATGAAACTTGAACGCCGGGAGGTCGGACTTGACAGAGAACCTCTTGAACCTGAAAAAGTGGCACGGATACGGGATATACTTTTTGACCTGTCGTTTGAATCTAAAACCGATGCTGTAAGGACAATGGGATGGTCTGCAATAGCTCCATTCTCCGGCGCTCTGACATATAGGCCGACCTTACTACTTACAGGAGAATCCGGACACGGAAAAACAAAAGTTCAAACCATGTTTATAAAACCACTGACAAAATGTAATCATTACGACATGGGAACCACGTCAAGCGCAGGAGTTCGCAGGCAAATAGGCAAGGATTCGGCTGTAGGTTTTTTTGATGAATCAGGAAAAGACACGGGAAATAAGCAGATAAATATAAGTGAAATACTTGCTTTTATCAGATCAAATTATAGTGATGACTCCCCGGATTCTGTAAAAGCAAATATAAATTCAGATGGGTATGTCTCATATAAGATGTCCTCAATGTTTGGACTTGCAACCACTGACCCGTCTGTCGAAAACGTACAGGATGAAAACAGAATCCTGCGTGTAAATTTTGTGAAACCAAAACACAGCAATGAAGAATGGAACGCGATTGAAAAAGAACTCGGTGAATTATTATCAGAAGAGAACTGTCATAGAATCCGTGCCCTTACATGGTCACGGCTACACATAATAATGAACCTGGCTAAAAAAATCACACAGCTTGCAAGGAATAGAACAAACAGAGATATAAGGTCATCACATGCCGACATGTTGCTGGCATCTGCTTACATGGTCGTATGGTGTAATACTCCAGAGCCGACAGAGGAACAGATAAATAATATGTTAGATAAATACTATCAGTACCAACCGATAGAGGAAAACCGCTCTGAAAGCGAGGAGTATGTTGATAGAATTATGCAGGAAATAATAGAAGTGATACACGAAAACGCACGGGAAAAAATCACAATACGGGAGTGCTTACAGAGAAGCTATGACCGGCATTATAAGAACGATGATGGACAGGTCGAACCAGTTGACACAAAAAAGGCAAGTGAATATAACAGGTACCTTGCAATGTACGGGATTAAACTTATACATCCGGCATGTGTGCATATAGCAAATAATCACCACATGATACAGAAAATTACTGGCATGGGCGCAGGTTACGGGAAATTATTCACCCGGCATAAAGGCGCGGTAAAATACGACAAGCCTGTAACGTATTTCGGAAAATCCCACCGCGGAACACTGATTACCGGGCTTATTGTAAAACAGGAAAAAGATAAAACTGAAGATGAGAAACTGGAGACACTGATAGGATGACCGCCCTCCGTCCATATCAGGAAACATTATACAATCAGGCGCGGGAATTGCTTAAAAATAATCGCGCCGTATTATTACAGCTTGCGACAGGTGGCGGGAAAACGCCTGTCATGGCTGCAATGTGTGAATCTGTAACCGAAAAAGGAAAACGGGCATGGATAGTTGTTCCACGTAAAGAGTTATTAAATCAGGCAAGCGCGCACTTGTCAAAATGGGGGGTACAGCACGGAATAATAGCAGCAGGGCAGACGGAGTCACGGGCTTTTAAAATTCACGTTGTTTCAAAAGATACTTTAATCCGGCGTTATGATAAAATTAAAAACTGGCCTGACCTGCTTTTAATGGATGAAGCGCACCTGTATATTGACAGGCAGATTGAAATTATATCCCATCTTCCCGAAACATCTAAAATTATTGGAATGACAGCTACACCCGAAAGGTTGGACGGTCGCGGATTGTCAGAGGTTTACACGTCGCTCATTGAAGGCTCTTCAATTCCCGATTTAATAAGACAGGGATATTTAACAGATTTAGAATACTACGCCCCGCCACTTGAAGGATTAAGCGACCTGAAATTTAAAGGAACTGAAATTGATGAAGAAACATTTGAAGAACTATTACAGCGTAAAAAAGTCTACGGAAAAGTTATTGAACATTACAAAAAATATGGCAACGGGAAAGCGGCTCTGATATTTTGCAGGTCTGTAAAATCAGCACATCATACAGCACAAGAGTTTAAAAATCACGGTTATAATTTTGAAGCGATAGATGGCACTATGCCGGATAAAACAGTCAGTCAGATTTTAGAAGCGCACCGCTCCGGGAAAATACAGGGTATATGTAATTGCCTTCTTGCCACGTATGGAGTCGATATCCCCCGTGTCGAGTATATTGCGGATATATCCCCTACTTTAAGTCTGGCACTATACATGCAGAAAATCGGCAGGGGACTCAGGCCATTTCCCGGAAAAGAAAAACTTATTTATATGGATCATGTAAATCAGATTTTAGAACACGGCGTCAACGGTATTCCTCCCCACTATCTTGATAAAATAAACTGGAATTTCCACGGCACTGAAAAACGAAAACGAGATAAGACATTAAAAAATGTTAAACTCTGCCCACACCTGGATTTCTTATACTGCCAGAATCCGACATGCTCAACTTGCAGTCATAACCCAGATAAGTCGGTAACCGACGCGCGAAAGCCGATGATAATAGTCCCGGCAGAATTACAGGAAATTAAAAAACCCGTTGCGATGTCAGACATGAATTATGATGACAGGCGAATTACAGAAGATAAAATCAGCGAACAGGTTTTAAAATTTAAGTCAAGTCCTGAAGAGTTACCGAATGTAATTGACGAGTTAGTCAAAATTGCCGATGACTGCGGTTATAGTCCGTTCTGGATTTATCATCAGTTAGTAACAGAAAACAAACACGCCGTACAAGTACACATTTTAGCAGCAATTCAGCGGGCAAAGAATTTCAAACCCGGATGGATATATTTCGCAAAGGAAAAGATAAAAGGGAGAAGCACATGAATGATAAAAAAGAATATTACAAAAAATGTCAATGGTGCGGAAAATTTGTAAATAAAAAAAATTGGCTCGAAAAAGAAAAAGCCGACAGGGACGGTTCGCAACCATTATGTAGGGAGTGCGCTATGAATAGCGATTATCCCGATGTTTAAGTTCGTAATTCCCGAAACCGTCCCCCCATTTTTTCAATCAGGGATTTAAACTTATTCTGTTTATCAGATAATTTTAACCGCCCTGTTTTAACTTCCACAACTGAAAATATAGCAATTTTCTGACCGACCATATCGGGGGTTATTGTAACCGTTTCCCAACCTGTAATATCAGGCCAGCCCTCAGGCATACCATGAAACGGGCGTGCATTTTTTATTGCTGTTATGTCTCCTTTCCTCACGGATTTACCAGCCCATGCCATACCAGAATTAGTCCGAAACATCCGCATATTTTCAGGCAGATTTAATAAATATTCATTTATTATGTCCCGTTCCTTATAACCCATTTAATCACGACCGAATATATCACGGGTAAATATTTCACCCTTAAAACCGTCAAGTTCCCTTTCGTACCTATTGCAGATTATTATGTCACATGCAAGCAATTTATTTATATCAGTCTCATAACCTTTATCGTATATTAAAACTTCCTGATCAATCATATCTATTACATCTATCATGGCAGACGCGCGGCAATTATCACTCCCTGACTTCATGGCCAACTTATAAACACCGATTTTTTTACCTGCGTAATTTTTATTTATGTAATCAGCAATAAATTTTTTCCGGTTAAAATTTGAAACGTTTATTGAATTTATTACAGAATTTACGCTTATCTGATTTTGAAGCTCTCTTGAATCTTTCGGCAGGCAATACCCTCCAAAACCGAACGACGGATTATTATAATGCTCACCGATTCTTTTATCTTTACAAATGCCTGTAATAACACGACCGGCATTTAAATCTTTTCTCATACACAAATTATCAACTTCATTAAAAAACGCTACACGCATGGCAAGATATGTATTTGAGAATAATTTTATTGCTTCAGCTTCGGACGGACTGCAAAATATTATGTCATCCCCTGCAAATGGAAAATACTTTACATTTTCAGTACCGATTATAACCCTGTCAGGATTTCTGCTATCTTGAACCGATGTTCCCTCGCGTAAAAATTCAGGGTAAAAAATAATATTCATCCCGTATTTTTTTATCATTTTTGAAGTGAAACCAATCGGACAAGTGGAGCGGATTACAACTACACATTCAGGGTTAACCTGTTTTATGTATTTAATTTCACTTTCCAGAATTGACGTGTCGAGTTTACCGCATTTTGAATCAGTTGGTACGCATAGAAAAATATAATCCGCTGTCTTGTATGCCTTTTCCCTTACTGTTGTTTTATTGCATTTTAAATCGCGTAATTTTGAGGGGTTTATGTCGTATGCCATAACATTAAAATGTTCTGAAAGTATGATAATATTTGCATAACCTACATATCCCACACCTGAAACTGTAATTTTTTTCATAATTTATAGTAAAAAATTAAAAAAAATTTGTCAATTATAAAAAATATGCTTGACATTATACAAGAATAAGGCGATTATATAAATATGAAATATTTAACCAAAAAATTCACCTGTAAACTCTGCGGCATAAGTTTTACCGTAGAGGCAGATTCAAAAATTGACGAACAGAAATACTGTTCTGAATGTAAAAGGAGTAGGCAATGCAAATCGGAATCTTGAAATATCACTGCTTGAAATGCGGGAATAGAACTATAATGGAACTGCGGCCGGGTATGAACGCAAAAACATTTGACTTGTTTTCAGAAATGTTTGATGCAAAATTATGCCTTGACTGTCATATAGATAAACAAGTGCCGAGGATGGTTGAATGTTTTGTGAATTAGTAGTCAATCGCTGTTCCTGTGGATGGCAATTTTACGCATTTTCGGAATATGTAAAAAAATGCCCGCAGTGTCGTGATATAGTTTTGACGTGTATAAATTGCGGATGTGAAATCGACGGACTTATTACAAAAAGATATTGTGAATCATGCGCAAAATTAAACCGTAGAATTATAGATAAATATGAACGTCAAAACAGGAAGAAATATTTAAAGGAAACAATCGGGGATATATGCAATTATGATTGTGCTAACTGCCAGTTTTCAGATTGCATTATGCCGGTTGATAAAGACGACCAACAGGGGGAACTATGGGAGTAAAAAAATATGCTTATGTAACAATCAAAAATTCTGAATGCACAAAAAGAATTGATATTGATATAACAGAGTGCCAGAGTCTTGAAGATATTTTTTTAGTTGTCGAAGATGTAATAAGAAAAAATAACATCATGTTGAAAGGCGACAAACTTGACTACATAAACTTTTACGAAGAGGAGGTTTTAGAATGAAAAAATTATTTATGCTGTTTTTGCTTATACTTGTCTCATGTGGCGGCGGCGGTGGCGGCAGTAGTCCGTCTGTAAATGTAACTGATCCGGATATTCCTGTTATTATTCCGGATGACCCTGACGATCCGATCGATGGGGGCGTGAAATACGTTGTATTCCAGGACGGTAACACGGTTAAATTTTTTAACGGTTCATCTGTATATGTAGGATATACCGGTGCGTCATGTTATGCGGATGATCAGACTGTAACAATAAATAACACCCTGTATTACATGGATAGCGACGGGAATATAACAGAGCAGTTTTCTTTAAACATTACTCCTGATTTTTGCGCTGTGGATACCGCTGGTAATGTCTGGACGGGAGAAATTGAAGGCTCTACTCTTAAAGTGTACAAAAATAACGTGTACCAAAAAACAATAGCCGCCATGATAGTCTCCATGTTTTCCTGCGGGGATGGTATAATTGCAATCTCAAATGTCGGGGCGTATTATGATGTATCGGGAACAAAAACTGCGATAAATTCCGCAGCCGGATTTGTTGTTTACGACTTTAATTCAGATACACGCACGGCAAAAATTGACGGAATATCCGTGTCATGGAGTACAAATTTTTTTAATACAGCTAAAGAATGGAATGGCCCGTATTCATGGAATGGTTACAAATGGGGCGGTTCTACCCTCACGGAAAACGGATCAGCTCTTACCTGCTGGAGGTTAAAAGCAAATTACCCGATTTCTATACCGGAAAACGCCGTTCTTATTTCCGCTGGCTCTTCAGTTTTCGACGGTGAAACGCATTATTTTTTTATCGAATGTAATTCAGGTTGGCTGTTTAAATATATCCCTTCAAGTGATACGCTGGTACAAATTACAAGATTATACACCGGCGACGGATACCGCGATACTGGAATTTATTACAGCAAGATTTTAAATCCGGTTTGCAGTTATGACAGCCTCTATTTCAAATTTGACGACGGGGGATTATACAGAATGAGATTTGATTCTTTACAGATAAGTTTTGTAGATTTTTGCGATGGATATGTCGAGGCGTGGTAAAAATGGAAATTATAGAATCAGGAAAACATACGGCACGAAAAGAACATGAATGCGATTTTTGTCATGGCGTTATAAATATCGGTGAAGAATACGAATATCAAAAAAATAAATATGATGGTCAATTCTACACATGGAAAACACATATAAAATGTTCTGAAGTTGCAACGGCATACGATATGTATAAAGACTGTTGTGAGGAGGGTTTAACTTCTGATGCTTTTTATGAATATATTTGTGAAGCTATAAACGATTTAAGCTTAAAACAAAAAGTTGATATACTGCACGATATAAAATTTAAGCCCTCTAAATGAGGGCTTTTTTATTATAAATATTTTGCTTCAACCTTCTGTAATTCCGCATTATACCATTCCTGAGATTTTTTAAGTGCTGCCGAATCCCCCTGAATTTCAAGCCCTGATTTCATCTGAATAGACTGAGCAAGTAACCCTTGAATAATGGCAGACTTTTCTTTTGACTTTTCAATCGGTGTCAGCCCTGCAATTCTTTCAGATTCGAGTTGTGAAATAATTTCGTCATTTATTTCTGTGATTTCATCCGCCTTCAGTTCGTCACCAATCTTTGTTATCTCACGTTTTGACCATTTCCCGCCGGATTTTATCCATGCAGTTTTACCACGATTATCACATATTTCTTTAAGGTTAATATCCACATAACAGTTATTTTCTGTAGCTGAAATCATCGCAGTTTCAATCGCTGTTGCTTCATCGTTTGTGATGAGTGATTCTCCCTGTTTTGGTTGGAAATAAACAGCGTGTTTTAAAATAAGTTCCTGCTGTTTTGACTGTAGCGGTGCGATCAGTTCTTTTAATTCGGATTCAATCGCCTTTGAATTTTCAAGCGCTGCCTGATATTCTTTTACAAATCCGTTTTTATCAGCCTGCGTTTTTGAATTACGGGCATTTTTCATTGCCGTTGCTGCTGAATTCAAAATCACAGATAGTTCCTGTTTTTTAACTTCAACAGCCTTATATTCATCTGTTTCTTTTAAAGCAGTTGTCATAACCGGCAATGTTGCCACACCGTCAATCTGAGCATCGCCTATTCCGATTATTATATCATACCCGTCAATGTTTTGTGTGATCTTAGTTTTCATGTTTTCTCCTGTTAATATGTTATCCCGAAATTTGTACCGATTGTACAGTCTTGAGTTTGTAAGCCGGTTCGGGGATCGCCGTTTGTGCCATCATTCATGGCTTTTAGCATAGAATTTAAACCTTGATTTGTAGTTCTAAGTCGCGTTGGGGCGTATGTAGATTGTGAACTTGCTGATTGAGTATTATCACGCTCTCCTGTGGCCCCCCAATAATTTCTTGCTCCAGTATCATCGGATGAAGCTCCTAATTGCCATGCCTGAAAAGTATCCTCAATAATACTTCCCAAACTCGCAGGGCCTGTTTTAACCCTTGTGTTTATTGTCTGATTCCCGACGCCTTTAAGAGATACCGCCCTTGTATCAGGCATTACCATGTATGTTCCCGCTGTGCTTCTTGTAGTTCCACCTGCGTCACTTGTTTTATAAAATGCCGGCGCTGTTCCGTTATTTGCGTCTCCGACATATACAGCCGCTACGAGTAACGGATAATTTGCGATCTCTATTACCTGCCCCTGTAAGAGTATAACCCTGTCGCCGTTTGTTGCAGGTGTACCGTTTTTCCAGTAAATTACACCGATACCAGGGCCGACTCCGTAACCTTTCCCGATTGCTTCCAATATCTGTGCTGTATCCGGTGCTTCCTGAACTCCGTCCGGAGTCAGTCCGGCATAATCAAGCAATGCTTGAGCGCGCCCCCAGATGTCATTGACAAGAGCAGCGACAAACTCTGTGCCGTCTCCTGCCCCCGGTGCTGAGACGTTTACCGCTTCAATGTTTGGGAACGCCCCTGTAAAATTTGTAAATGTTGCTGCGTAATCTATCATCGTTTCACCTCTCTTCAAATTTTTAACTATATACAACGATCAGCCCTCCCCACGAGCTGAGGGGCTTAAATTTTAAAATAAGTCTCCGAAATTCTAACCGCCTTTCAATCGGCAAGGTATAAAATTCTATTTCAGTCAGTTCGCCTGTAACCGCGTCTCTGGTTGCCGCACCTCCTACAAAAAAGATTAAAGGCCAGTATCCTGCGTCTGTAGGGATCGCATAAAAAACATCAACTGATGTGCTTTTATATCCATCAAAGTCTCCGCAGAAAACAGAGTCATCACATTGTACGGCTGATTCACCGCATAAATTAACATAATTCGGAGTGTTTATAAATAAATCCCCATTTACAACCAGTTCGCCTCCGACCTGTGCGCATATCGCTTCCGGCTCTCCGCACTCAGCCCGATTCCCGCCGGGAAGAAGTTCACCGCACATCATATTAAAAGCCCGTGCAAGAAATATATTCGGATCAACCGCCGGATCATTCGGATGTACATATACATCTGTGAAACCAGCGTCTCTAAGTTTCTGTTGTAAAAAATCCCATGCGCCAGTACTTGTACGGTTATACATCGATGCTTTTAATCTTGCCCGCCTCTCTGCCTCTGTGGATAGTGGAATTGGTATAACTCCATATTCTTTTTCCAAATCTGAAAGTATAGGGGTAGTATCCGGGTCTCTGAGACATGCAAGCTGTTTTAAATGCTGATATACCGTCTCTGAATTACTTGCAATACCGTCATATAATAAATCATAATCCGATTCTGCTGCCGGTTCCCAGAATGCACCGGAAGGGAGAAGGGCGTTTAAAACTGATCTGCTAAGCATACACCACCGTTCCGCGCTTTAATAATTCACCCGTGCCGAGTACATATTGAGTCAGAAACACCCCGACAACAATACCGAATCCGACACTTGAGGCAGTCGCACCATAAGCGTCTAAAACATCCTGCACCGCCTGACCTACTGTCATCGAACTAATTGTGTCAGACCGTTCCTGTGGTAAATCAACCCCATCGACAAACGGGGTTACGTATGCAAAATATGTATCAAGCGCCGTATTTATAGCCGCTTTACAAGCCGCGTCTTTATCCGCATCGACAACAAAGTCTCTGATTTCTACATGTATTGTAGTTCTTGAAATTGACCTCAAAAATAATGTCGCGTCTGTTATTCCAAGCGGCGCCCGGCTTGCACCTGTATCAGGATCATAATTTATTGCATCTCTTACATCGGCAAGTAATCCAGCCGGAGCGTAACCATCAGCATCTATATCTGTTGTAGCCTCAATATAAACCTGCCTGTCTCCAGGGTAACTTGTACCAGCATCCGCAGGACGGCCGCTGTAAGGGAAAGCACGCTTCACCCCCGTTACAACCTCTGCCCATATTTTATGGTCTGTGGCATTCGCGCCGCCTGTGACTGCTCTTTGTGCAAATAACACCCTTGACCTGTAATCGCTATCTGATTCAGCATCCACGCCGATTGTTACAACCGCTGTTACCGTTGCTGTTGTATTCGCACCTGCAATCTGTGAAGCTATTTCAAGCGTATCGCCAATTTCAAGAGCTCCCGCCGCGCCTGACTCCCTACATCTCAAATTAAGGGTTGCCACATTCGCCACGGCTGTGACATCTGCTGTCGGCCTGTATAATAACCCGTTCGCGTCTGCCGTAAAATCTATAGCCGCCGGAATTACTGTACCTGTAATCGCTGTCATGGTTGCCGTGAGTTCTGCTACCGTTGCCGCCTTTCGTGTAGTACTCCATTCGGCTCCGATTCTGTCAAGGTCGGTTCCCGTTGCTGTAATTGCAAGATTCTGTTTTGCCCGGTCTGCTGCGTATTTATATAATCCGATATCCTGCCCGGCTTCAGTATTTGCAAGCACACGTAAAAAAGCTTTATCATTCACCGGAGCAGATTGTCCCAGTGACGATTCAAGCCGTGCAAGATGCGCCGCTTTTAATTCCTGTAATGTGGGTATATCATAACTCATATATTTTTCATCCTCTCATTTGCAGGATTCACCGCCTGACCGATCCAATTTAACCCATTCTTTAAGAAAAGTAAAGTCTGACTGTCTCGTCCGGGCGGGTATATTTTAATCGTTGCTTTTATGTTGTTTGAACTTGGATTTAAAACTTCAATGTCATAACTTTGAGCAAGTTTAGATTCTGTCATCCATGCAAGCGCCTTGTCTATTGCATCGGACATATCATTCACAGATTGTAAATTAACAATCGGTTCAAGTGCCTGTTTTTCAACTTTTGAGCCGATTTTTTTTGACTGCTCAGATTCAAGTATATTTCCCCAATATCCGCGACGAGTAAATAAGCTTATCAAAACTGCATTTTCAAGCCCCTGATCTTTGACAGGTTCGCCATTTATAAATTTCATCTTCGCACCGGATTCGGTTATTTTGACAGCAATGTCTCCTGCGTATCTGTTATAGATCATCCTCTCGTTATCCTTTCAATTAAGTTTCCGTCTTTATCAAACTTTTCTATAATTTCCTTTTTTGTCATCGGTTTATACGGTTCATAAGGAACTATTCTAAAATATGACTCATCAAATGTTTCTTGATTATTCGGGCATCCGCGACAACAATCTGAGCTTCCCGTCATAGCTGGTAATGCACAGTGACATACTCTCACAGCTTCACCTCCGGAACTTCTGCCGTGGATAAATCAAGAGTGAGCGCACCGGCAGCACCTGAGCCGTCAAGTTTTGTTGCAAGCGCTCCGTTTATTGCTGTTACTAATAACTGTAATTGAGTATTTAAATCCACATAATTCACGGCTGACTTTGTTCCCTGGTTTAAAATAATTTCACCGTCTGTATTTAAATATATTCTTGCCTGCTTTGCGGTAACGGGATTGTCTGTGCTGTAAATTTCAATCTCTCCAGGTTCTACTTCAGGGGTAAGCCCGTCACTGGTTGCAACCGCTATCTGATAAGAGTCTGTAACATCGCAAATATAAACGCGCGTGCCGTTTGCAGGGTTGAAATCACCACTTGAAAATATCTCTATTGACCGGGTATCTTCTCCGTCGATAATTTCGACTTGAAGTATAAGGACATTTTTGTCCCCGTCTCGATTTTTCCCGATGCGACGTCCGCGAACTATACCAACCAAGGCTCCTCCAGTTCTGCACTTTGACTATACATAGAAGGCGGCTTTAATTCTAACACTGCTGTACTTCCACCTGTCTCATATTTATATTCTACACGGGTGATTAAAAAAGTAAAGCCTTTTTTTAATCCCATTGTTTTGGAAATTATTGTCACTGTTGTATTCGGTGTCCATAACTTTTCATTCGGTGCATACCACGAAGAGACTGGAAAACTGCTTGAAAGCGCGTCTGCTGCTGATTTATTTTTTCTCCAGATTGCCGCGTTTTTCGCACCTCCGGGGATTTCATCATTTGCCTGAAATGTCATCATTCGGGGAGCTTTTACAGTTTTATCAATCGCGGTTTGTGTGCTTGTAACTTTTGTACTGCCTGACGATTTTACAAGCGCCCTGTATTTATTATACCTATCACGGCCTGCGAATTTAATTTTATATTCATCTGAAAGGTAAGAGTCTCCCTCTTCGATTGTTCCTACCGGTTTAGATTTTATGTTTGCGGTTGTAATAAGTAAGTCTCCCTCTTTCGTGCATGAGAGTAGCACACCTCTTTGTGTTGCAAGTTTTGCAAGGTGTTTAAAAATCGTATCTGTCGGCTCTGCTTTTACCCGTGGAAATTTCTTTTCATCGGTTACATACTTTGACTTTTTTGTCGGGGTTAAAATGTATCTCTGATTTATTGTCTGATTTGATAAATCAATATTATATGTTATAACTTCACGTTTTTGCACTGTCACTATTTTTTTACGGGTTTCATTCATCGCCGCCGCCGCATCATCCCCAACTATTACAGAGATTCCAAAAGGGAAACACTGCTGTTCACATCGTGTTGTAAGTTTAACATTATTCATTTCGTAAGGCGGTATGATTGTCGAATCTACTATGTCGGCAAGTTTGCTTGCAAATGTTAAATTTTTTACAGTGCCCCGGCTGTTTGTTATGTGTTCAATATCATAAAGAATCATTTCAGAAACTAAACTTCCACCGATATAAATTTTAGCGGGGCTGTAAGAGTAAGGCGCTGTTATGCGGTCAATTTCTGAGTCAAGCCCAAGTTGCCACGGCATGACTGCGGATAATACGTCGCATCCCGTGTCCATCGTGCGGATTAAAGATGCAGATTCAACAATGATTTCCCTGTTTTCAATCATTATTGTCATTTGATTTTTATCTTTTCCGATTATATCAGGCATAAATTACAATCTCTTTTCCTGCGGGAAGTATCAATATTTCATCCCCTGTAAGTTGGTTTGATTCAATAAATAAATCGTAATCATCTAACGTCCCGTATTCGGTAACTGTAATTTCAAGTGGTGACCGTTTATTTTTAAGCGTGAATCTTTTTTCAGTTTTGAGATTAAAAAATTGAGAAAGTAAATATTGCATAGTAAGAGCATATAAATTTTGAACTGTTGAATATCCGACCGATTGGGAAATAAATTGTTTATCAATATCCATTACACAAACCTATCCTGTATAGTTTCAAGCGATTCTATAACCTCTGTAAATTTCAGTGATAAATTATCTATAGCATTTACAACCTCTGTACGAGTGCTGAAATTTGTTGTCGCTATAATCTGGCATAACGCGCAAAGAGTGGACACCATTGCAAATTCATGGAACAGCGAAGCGTTATAACCTTCTGGGGTTGTCTCTGTCGGTGCCGCTGTAATAATCGCGTCTATAAGTTCGGTATATAATGCCGTGCGTGTTGTATAATCATCCCCAGCCTGCAACGGAATTGTTATCAGGTCAAAAAACGCATCAAGTAAATCCTCCACTACTTCCGGATCACTTGCCGCTTCCTGGAATTCTTCCTGCATGATTTCTAATGTCTCTTTCGCCTGATTCCATGCGTCATTTATTAAATCCTGAGTAGCTGCAAACTCTGACATTATTTTGTCAGTCAACCCTTTCACTTTATCTATTGTGGCAAGTGCCGACTGTACCGCAGAATATAAATCCGCTCTGAGTTGCTGCACTGCTGCTATTGCATTTGATATTGTATCTAAAATTTCAAGGAGTAATAATGCTCCGAATTCATCCGGCGCGATAAGTCTCTCAATGTTTGCCGGTTCAATCCAGTTTGTTTCAAATACTGTATAATTTCCGGTTCCTACCGGATCTATAAGTTCCTTGTAATCTATAAGTTGTAAAATCAGACTCCCTTTTGTGGGGTGTATAATTTCCCATTGCCCTTTTTCGTCTCCAAGCGCTTTGAAAAATTTGTTAGCATCAGAATAATGATTAAATCCTTCAAAAAAAACAGTCAGCGGATATTTCACGGACTTACGGCCTTTGTCCTGTACAATTTCACCGTTCATGTCAGGCGCTGAAAATATACCGAGATTTTTTTCACCTGATCTGTCGTTATTTTTCCAGAGCGCCGAAAACGTATTTAATTCAGGAGAAATAAAAATTATTGTCTCTCTTGTACTTGTAACCCAGGTCATATATTTACCCCCGCATTTACAAGGTCGGCTTTCGCTATACCGCGAGGAGTTGTTTCTACACTGGACTGAGTGCCGTTGTTATTTACAGTTATTCCGATATTATTATTATACTTTCCCTCCGCTTCTGCTGCGTTAGGTGCCTGTTTCTGCTTCTGAATTAAATCAAGTTTCATTTTATTACCTTCTGAAAAACTTTGAAGATATCCTAATTTTGCGCCTGTTAATTCTTTATCTGTTATAAGTCCGAGAAGGTTTAATAATTCGTATACTTCCATTTTCATGTATCTGAAACCGGTTATAAAATCCTGTATCCAGATATTAAATCTCAGGGCATAAACTTCCCAGTTTGTGTATAAATCATGTATAGCATACACAAGTGTTCCAACTGCTATTATTACAAGACCGATGGGATTCATGGAAAGCAGGAAATTTATTACACGTTGAGCCACTGCCCATGCGTTAGTTCTTACCACCGCCGCGCCGATTGCATCACGCATCATCCATAGATATTGAATCCACCCGACAAGATTCATTGCTTTTTTTGCAATTATAACACCCCATGTCGCCACTTTCCAGGCGACAAGAAGACCTATTATAATAGGGATTGACTTAAATAAAATATTTATAAACTCTTTATTATTTTGAACAACTTTTAATAATTTTTCTGAGCCTATAATTGCATAATCCACCATGTCTTTAAGTGCCGGTAATAAGACCGTGCCTATCCCTGCTGCGGTCATGCTTATGGCATCTTTAAAAGTTGACCATCTGCCCGTTAAAGTTTTAGACGCACGTTCCATCCCTTTATAAAACATCCCGCCCTCTGAAGTCATAAGTTGCATAGCTTTTTGAACATCTTTAGCGGCTACCGGCCCGTTTTGTTTAATTCTTTTTATTGCCTGATCTACATCTACATTCCACACCTTAGCTAACCCTTTGGCAATCGGAACCTGTTGATTTATTAGCTGGTTAAAATCCTGACCCATCATTTTGCCGCCTGCCATAATCTGACCATATACAAGCGATATGCCCTGCAATCGTTCGGCGCTACCTTGCGCGAGGTCACCTAACATCTTCAAAGTCCCGGCGGCGGTATCTTTTGTAACAACTCCAAATCCGAGAAGTCGGACAGTAGCATCAGATAAATCTTTAAATTCAAATGGAGTTTCAGCTCCGATTTTCTGTAAGGTTTTTACCAGTTTTTCAGCTTCCGATTGGGAACCTTCGAGAAGAGTTGTAAAACTTGCCACTGAATTTTCAAAATTTGCAGCCTCGCTTACAACTTTTTTCATGCCCATAGCGGCAAGTGCGAACCCTCCGAAAACACCCATAGCACCGGCAATTCCAGAAAAAATACTCGTGGTTTTTTTACTAAAATTATCGGCAGACATTGCCATCTGTTTAAATGCTGGGCTGACTTTATCGGATGCTAAAAATGCTGTTCTTACTGCCCAATCTGCCATTTATTTTTTCCCTTTCGCTTTTTCCTGCGCTTCAATTTCTGCTTTTACCATCATTTCATGCCATTCATTCCACATTTTTAATTCAAAATAATTAAGACTGTAAATATCGGAAATGCTCTGGCCGCGATAAAATAAATTCCCGCACCATTGCCATGACCGATTTACACAGATAAAAAAATTGCACCGAGAACTTCAACTACTGAAAGATCGACCGGGTCGAGCTTGTCAAGTGCCGCTTCTCCGAGACCGCACGCTGAACCCATCATGGCATATATTCTACCATAAAAATCAGTAGGGGATTTATCTGCCATTGCTTTTTTTGCAATCGCGCCGGGAACTTTAAATATAAGTGAGTTCTGTTTGTCCGGATCGTTTCTGAGGTGCTGAATTATTTTAAATCCACCATCCTGTTTTACTTCCAGGCGTCCGAGTCTGACCGCTTTTACAACGCGTCCCATGTTACTTTTAATCATTTTTTTCGCTTCTTTATCGTCAATTTCATCAACGTCAATTTCCAGAAAATCGAAAATTCCATCAAGCACACTTTCAGCGGCTTCTTTACTCAAAATATATTTGTCGTCTTTTTTATTAAACATAAAATATCTGTCTCCCTATTTGTTTTCGTTGTGTTGTATCTGTATCATAGTTGGTTATTTTTGCAATCCCTTTTTTTTCAAGTTCAAGAGCGATGCCGTATTCAATCCATTTTTTTTCACCCTGAACAAGCCATTCACGCTTTAAACCTTTCCTGTAAGGTTGTAATGCAATTACTACCACCTTTTCATCCGGTTTAAAAATGTTATCATCTTTTACTTTTCCTTTTATATCCGTCCTGTCTCCGTGCCCTTTCCCTTTTTGCGCTTTGCATACAAGCAGATTTTCAATCCAGTTTACAGGCATCGTTTTTAATAGCTGTTTACTGTAATGTCCATCCCCGTTTTTATTCCCCCACCAGCGCGCCTTTAATTTATAGTCAGTGTGCAGTAAAAAACATTCCGTTTGAAATCCTTTTTCAGAATTTCCCCAGTTAGGCGGCATAATTTTATTATCCCACCTGGCGACATGTGCAACATTCATGTAATCACGCTTTGAGGCTTTTACAAATCTTTCAATCACATCCGGCGCGGCGTACATATCATCATCATCTAAAAAATGATACCAGCCTTCACCGTCCGGGATTGCTTTAAGCAAAGTATTGCAATATAAATTGTAAGGTGCTGATCCGTAATCGTTCGGATATGCCGCACCGATAATAACAATATCACCTTCAACATATATATCACGCGGATCATCCGTGTGAACTATCGTCACGATGTTCTTATAAGTCTGAGACTTTACCGACTCCATACAGCGCCGGAAAAACTCCGGGCGCCGCGAAGTACGGATTAAAATGTAAACAGGTTTAAGCAAGGAATGCCGTCCACCCACGTTTTGGCAATAAATCAACTGAGATTTTACCGGTATCAGATTCCCAGTTGTCGGTTTTTATTCGGCCTGAACTCCTATAAATAGAAGCATCTGCAAACTCTACGGCCAAAGTAATATCTGCTACCGAGTTTGATTTCTCTTTCAGGATTTCAAGCTGATTAAGTGTACATGCAAGCTCCAAGCCTTCCATTGCGGGAATTCGTTTTGTCATCTTAAAAATCGCATCCCCTGTGGTAACTTGAGCTTCAATTTCAAAATCTGACGGATTGTAAGATACTTTTGAATCAGGAAAAACATCAAAGGTTATGCCGTCAATTACTACTTTTCTTAATGTTCCAACACTATTACCCATGTGTCCTCCTTATGCCGTCAGTATCGCGATTGAAGTATCGAAGGTTATAACGGAATTAAAAATCCCGCCTTCCCCGGAAAGGATAACAGGAAATACAATGTCAAATCCCGTAAGCCCCGCCCTGAGTGATACTGTCAATGCTGTTTTTGTATAACTTGCCGTATATAACCATGCTTTACCTGCGAATACATCCGCAAGAGTTACAAGGTCATCTATTACCGCGTCAAGATCGCGCGCCTTTTCTCTGCTTGTGGTGTCCGAAATAGCGGTTGTATCTTCAACTATTGTTATACCCTTCCACTTTTCGCGCTCGAAATTCATACGGTAATTATAAAGCAGGTTTTGAATTATGCTTATGTTACGCATTGCTCTGTAACCGTTTGAAGCAGGAGCGACGTCCGCAGGTCTGTAAAATGTGATTAAATTCTGTAAAGTAAGAACTCCATTTTTAACCAGCGTTGTACTTATGCCACCCTGAACTGCCTGATCACGGTTATCATAATCGTTTGTCCACCTATCGGCAATTTCACCCGGCCATATACCATCGAGAACTTTGTCAATATACCCTTCCTCCGCTCTCGTGGAGTTTGTTATTGCCATAATCCCCATTGCCTGAGCTGCGATTTCCTGCGGATGATTATAAGAACCCGGAGCGCAAATCATGCCGTTTGTACGGTCAGTTCTGCGGTTACCTGAAATTACAAGCGCCGCAGAAAGTCCGGCTGTAAGCGGTGTAGTATCACCGATAAGCGACCTGAACGGACGAGCTACTTCTTTTTTATAGTTGCCGACAAAAGTATTCCCTGCGCCGTTGTATGTGCTTATTGCATTTAAAACAGCAGTCTGCGCGCCGTAACCGTGAATTAAATTTGTAAAAAACTTTTCGTTCTGTGCATCGCCTGTACCGAGTGCGTCCAGTGCATCCTGAATGTCCGGAGTACCTACACCGCCGGACATACCTGTAATTACTGCTGATACGCCTGTCGGCAAGGCTTCACCGTCTCCAAGAGAAAAGGCAAGCGTTATGTCATTTCCCCACTCCCCACCGGATTTAGATTCTACCGTAAGAACACCAGCAAGATCGGTTGCTGATACCGGCAGTTCATCATTTGCATTTATAGCAGTTGCGAGTGCATCGGCTATGTCCGTGCCATCATCACCTGCCGATACTGTAATAGCCACTCTTTCGCCTGCGATATACAGGGCAATTTCACCCGCTACAACTCCGGCGGATGCTGTAAAATTTATTGTCCCGGTTGCCTGGTCTGGGTCTGACCCACCTTCAAGCTGCGGAATAATCCATGTCTCGACTGTTCCGGGTTTAAATGCGTATTTTGCAAGTCTGTGAAGCATAAATCCGAATCCGGTTTTCGCCCCCACATCCTCCGCGCTGTATATTCGTATCGGGACATTGGGTGAAATGGCTGTATAAACAGCTTCATCGAATGTTCCGATTATAACATTTCTCTGCGGTATGACCTGCGCCTGGACTGCGAACTGTTCATTTTTAACAGAAACACCGTTCACTGCTGCAAGGCTTGACGCTGTGATTGTCATTTATTTTCTACCTCCTTATGAGTTATCAACATCTATTATTATACCCGTCTTTTCAACATCGTCTAAAACTTCATTCACATCCGCTGAAATCGGGGTGCTTGAATTAAATGTAACTACCGGCGGTATAAATCCTATATCGCCGCTTACATTCTCCTGTACCCTGCAAGTATATTTCATATTTGCAGTCTTAACTATTAAATCACCGCGTTCAAGCATTGTATCTTTTTGAATCCGGTCAATCCATCTGTTTGAGATTTCCCATTTTTCTAAAGATAAATGCTCATTTCTTGCATCCATAAGAATCTGATAAACAGCATCTATCATAATATCAATGTTTGTGTCTGCTATTTCTGACGCTTCTTTTATCTCTGCAATCGCAGCGGCTTTTATTATCGGTGAAACATGCGGATTATCTATTACAGAAATATCACCTTTAGCTCCGGCGCTAGAAGAGAGGTCAATCTCAATAGTTACATCGTGAGTTTTCGGGCCTCTCATCCTTCCCGCGCTTTTCGGGAAACTTCCATCTGAAAAATAAACCTGTACCAGTCTGTCATTATCTCTTATTTCATCTGATGCTTTTGACTGTCTCTGCCTGCCTATAACACGGAAACGACCTGCCGCATTATCGTCAAGCAGTGTGACAATCGCATCTTTTACAGTCCGAAACATCATCATGACAGCGGTTCCTCATCCTGTGATATTCTCTGTAAGTAAAGCTTAATAAATCCCATGTCAGTACCATGCTCCGGCGACCGGTCTGGAGTAAAAACAAATGAATGTTTTGGCGCTCCAACAATCGGAGATACAGGTATTTTTATAAACCATGTCTCCCCGGCTTGTGGGATTCTGACAAGAGATGAGACTCTCAAAGTAACGACCGGCTGATTTACAACTATAACTTCGCCGGTCTCTGGATTTTCTCTCCGGGATGAATACAGAACCTGACCGCCTAAAAGCTCCGCTGGATTGTTTGCAGAATATATCTGTCTTATCCCATTCGGTGATGTTAGCTCTACCGGCATTTTCCATTCTGATTCCAAAGATTCATATAAATCTTTTTCTGCTGTTGCCCGGAGATTCTCCATTTACTTTTCGTTCTCCTCTTCCGCTATAAGTTTTTCAAGCTCTTCCTCTTCAAGTTCCGCTTTTGACTTACGCGACTTTTTTGGTTTATCCTCTATAACCTCTTCATGCTGTATCACTTTGGATTCTATCGGATTATTAAACAAAGTTGTCTGCTTTACGGTTTTATCAACTTTGATTTCACCCTCGACAATTTTTTTCTGTTTAACAAACGATTCAATCCGGCTGTCCGGTAAAATACCGGCGGGGATATTATCACCCGCCTTAAATGTACGGCCTTTATGATACAACACGGACTTTTTATCTATCCATGTCAGCTTTGCCATTATGACCTGCCGTTATCTATAACATCGGTAAAAGTCACAAACGCATCTGTTTGAGTTGTTGCAAATATCGGTGCGCTCTGAGTTCTGATTGTGACTTTCTTTTTATCCCCGGAAGGGTAAGCATCACAATAGAACATAGCAGGTGTTATAACTGATCCGGCGTTAATCTTAGGCGGTATCATCGCGCCATGAATGTTATTCATTCCAAACATTTCCTGATACCATGCTACATCAGATGAGACAATCGGTAACCTTTCAGGAGGCCCGAAATACCTGTCACAGCGCGCGCCGTAATATGCCATAAATACAGTATCAACCGGCATAAGATTCTGTGTAACCCCGGCGTTATCCTCTACAACGTCAATGTAAGTAAACATCCACATTTCAAACCCTTCAGGAGTCCTGAGGAGTCCGCGCGGTATAGCTCCACCATCAACAAGCGGCATAAGTGCAGGAGGTACGGGGTTATTTGTACTTACCTGAATAAGTTCAAATCTCCTGTTGTCGGCAAGATTCGCCACTGTGGCATCGGCTATAAAAACAGGGAAAACATTCTGCCCGAAAAATATTACATTCGGTTTTACTTTTCCATTCTGTCTCATGAGTCTTGCACCGGCGTCAATGTCTCCGAGAATATCAGCACCGGCATTATTCCACGGAATGGCAGGTGTTATAATATGAGATGCGTTTCTGTTAAAATTATACCAGTTATCAAGATTTGCTGACCCTGAAAGCGCAGGCTGTAATCCTGACATAAGAGACTGACCGGCAAGCACTTCAAAAAGTCTCACATAACGCCTGATATGTTCCATGTGGTGTTCCTGTGCAAGCGCCCTGAGTCTGTCGATTCTTGCTTTATTGTCATAAGGGTTTTCACCGGCAAGTCTTTTAAGAATCTGACTTGAAGTTATATCTCCCAGTTCCTCTGCGAACGGATATACACGGCTGAAAGAACTGAAATTCTGTGACGCTGTGTTTCTTTGCAGGTCAAGGTGTCTTGAATCTGTTCCTCTATGTATAAGAGCGGCTGTTCTCTCGTTACCTCTCATTATATCAATATCAACAACCTCGCTGTTCGGGCTGTAAACTGTTTTACTTCCGCCATTCGCGGGTTTACCAAAAAACTGCTGCCATACGGTGGATACGCCTATGACATCTTTTTCATCAAAAAGCTCATCCATGAAACGGCTGTATACGTCAAGTACATTGGGTGTTATTGCCATTATCTATATTCCTCCCTTAGTTCTCAAACTCTGAAATATTAACGGAAAGTTCCATAAATATTCCACTTGCCTGCTGTAGCGCATAACGCGCCCTGACTGCGTGAATACTTGCGGCTCCGATTATTGAATCTGCTGAAAGTGTTCCATCATCAAAAACAATTTCTGACTCATTCACTGTACAGCATCCACCTACAAGAATAGGGACATCTTCAATGTCACCCGCCACAAGGTCGGCTGCTGCTATATCATCACCAAGATATATACCGCGGGGAATAGATGCTCCGGTTGTTAGTGCTACGTTTACAAATGGAGTCCACAATCCGGACGCTGCGATGTATGCCATGACTGTTCCGTATAAAAGCGGAGTTGTTCTACCTCCGTTCTGTGCTATGTCGCCGTTTCTGACAAATGAATAACCGCTTGTAATGATCGGAACTGTTGTACTGTCTACTCTGTTTTGTACTGCCATTAGTTCATACCTCCTTTAAGTCTTGCGGCCTCTGCTTTAATATCGGCCATGCTGTTAATAGTTCCATCAGTTGAAATTTCCGGTTCCTGCTGAGCGTTCCCACCTGCGGGCTGTTCTATTTGTGCGGCCTGAGATTTCAGCATCTCTTTTATCATGTCCGCATTTGCGACAAGAGTTTCAAGTGATTCAAAAGATTTTTTCCCTTGCATTACGTCAAGAGCTACAACGTGAATCTGCTCTGGATATTCTTTTGAGCTTGCAAAACTTGCGGCCTTTGAAGCCGTGGCAAGTGTCTCTTCCTTGCCTTTGTCATATCCCGCCTTGAATATCTCTGAATAAAGTGCGGGGTGCTGACTTTTTAATTCTTCAAGTGTCATTACAACACCTCCTGTAATATTTTTATTTTCACCCGCACTGCATGGGGCGGGGGTTGAGCATGGTTGTGGTTCATTCACAAAATTATTAAATAAAGTTTCTGCTAATTCGTGATTAAATTCTGGTTTCAACATCGCTGCTAATTTTTTCACATCCATCTTTTCATCTTTTAATTTTTCTGACATTTCTTTAAATGTTAAAATACTGGTTGCAAGTGCTGCCTGCTTTTCAATCTTTTCAGGTGCCTTTATTATTTCATCCACAAATCCGGCTTCTAAAATTTCAGCACCGAAAAACCAGCTTTCTTCATCCATCATTTTTTTTACTTCATTTTTATTCTTTCCGGTCTTTTTGCTATATGCCTGTCCGATAAGATCGGAAATTCCTTCAAGTACTTCAGCGGACTTTTTCATTTCTCTGTAATCACCGACTGCACCGCCCCATGCGTTATGAATCATAAATACAGCGTTATCCTCTGCTGTGATTAAATCAAACGCCGGATTTACTGCAAGGTAAGAAGCCATTGACGCGGCAAGGCCTTTTATTGTGACCATCATCTGCGCTTTCGGATATTGCTTTTTATAATCCCTGAACGCATTAAAAATTTCTATACCGTCAAAAACAAATCCGCCGGGGCTTGCGATATGTACGTCAATATCTTTACCCTTCGCAGCATCAAGTTGTTTTTTTATATCGGTGGGCATTATGTCCCATCCGATTTCACCATTTATATTTATGATTATCATTTTATACACCTTTTAAAACCTTCAAGGTCTTCTAAAAAAAGTTGCTCGCATAATGTATTCACGCGCTCTTTCAGCTTTTTTATTTCTGCTTTATCTTTATCTTTTCTGGCCTGTGAACATTTCTCATATACCGTGCCGACAAATGCGCTGTCACCGCCTTGAACTGAATAATATTCAAGCACATAATAAAAATCATTGCATTCATCCGGCTGATTTTCTGCGTTCACACGCTTGAATGATTTGCAACCTGTAAAGAAAATCAAAATTATTATACATATTAAAAATTTACGCATATTATTTCCCCTTTTTTTTACTTGTTACTGGAGGCTCGTCCTCTGAGTCTATCTCTACACCACCCGGCCCGGCTTTAATCTTTTCCGCTGTGACAATCTTGTAAATCACCGCACCGATAAATCCGAATACAAGAATAAATGTGCCGATAATAATAAGACCCTGCATCCACATAGGCCATGTACCCATATAATCTATCATACAACCTCCATAAGCCATACAAAATTTTTATTGTTAATAAAATCAAGCGCCCTAACTCCGATTCCGCGGAATGAGCTGTCAGATAAATATAACTCGTTCATATAAACATAACAGACCATGAAATGGAATCCTTCGGTGTTGGCTTTTATTTTCATCTGATAAAATTTTTCAGCATTCAGACTTTCAGGATTTTTCACAAATTTAAAATCACGGAATTTTACCAGGGTATAATCTTTTATGTCGAGTGAATCCAGGATTACATCTTTATCAACACTGATATAACCTTTCTTGTCGCAGTATTTATTTTCAAAACAGTATTTTAAAAATTCCCTGTACTGACCTGTATATTTTTTAGCCGCCCGGAGTATTGCATAAAATGACAACATATTGCAATGTGTTTTTGCAAGCTCGGAAGCCTCTGCGCTTGTACATTCACATGCCACTGATATGTCAGTCCAGAGCTGTGACCGCTTGAATTGATTATGTGATTTAATCGTGCCGTTTAAGTTGTCAATTTTTATTAAATCCATTTATTTACAACTCCTCACTTTGTGTTCACCTTCAAGAGTAGATAACCTCTTTTCATGATCATCAACTTTCCGTGTTATATCCCTGTCGGCCTGTTTTAATTCTGATAAAATATTCATAGCAACCACATCAAGAACACCAAACAGGAAAGTAATAATACCGAGGAGAATTTTAAAAAAATCAGGATCTTGATTAACTGGCATCTATTCATACACTCCCTCTGTTATCATCACGCCACCAACGCAAACAGTTCAAGTTCTGACTGTTCGTACCTTTCGTTCAATTTTTTTACATCTTCAAAAAATTCAGATTCATTTATTACGGTTCCGTCCCTGCTTTCAGAAATTGCAACCAGCACGAAATCTTCATTTTCTGATTTTATTCTGATTCCATCACGATTTTCTGACACGTGAATTATGCTGTCGTGATCAGAAATAATCTGAATGTTGCATGAATCCGAATTTTCATTAACTTTAAGTTTTGCATTACGGCTGTAATCAAGATTTAAATGTGCAACTCTTGAAAACGGGACGTATGTTCTTGATTTTTCAGATTGTGCATGATTTATTCTGATGCTTGCACTGTCTGAATTTTCAACTGCTGATAATTCAGCGTTTCTATCCACCCCTGAAAATGCTTTTATGTCTGGAATGTCTGTCTGTTCAATTCCAGAAAGTGCCGCTGTTAAAATTACTTTTACATCAGCAACCAGTGTATCAATATTTTCCGATTCTGTTATATATGCGTTTATTAAGTTTTCTGTTATAATTCCGGATGAGTCCACGGATTCAAGTGCAGACAATACAAGGTCAATATTTACGCCTGCGGTAATTGATGTGCTATCTATAGATTCAATCGCGGCAAGTATTAAATTGCTTACGGATGTAATGTCAAAAACTCTGTCGTCTAATATTACGGATGAGTTGTTGTTCGGTGTGATAATTGTAATATCATTACGGGTTGCCGGTTTAAATATGTATTTATCGTTCGCCATTATCCCTGCACCATGGTTAAATCACCTGTCATTATTCCTGTAGTGGCGTTGCTTGCAATAATTGCAAACCATATGCACGCATCGTTTGGAACTTTTGGGAACTTTAAGCCTGCGAAGTCGTAACTTGCACCGACTGCAATCTGTCCCATGTTTACTGATGCAAGACGTTTAGCGACTGTGAAGCCGTAACTGCCCGCGGTTCCTGTTGAGGCATGAATTACGCTTGTAATTGACTTTATTTTTTTAGTTGCACCGAGATTCGTTGTCGCTGAATTTAACGGGAACAATCTGCTGTCCTGGTTCAACGGAGACGTACCACCTAAAGTAAAAGTAAATGTCGCGCTCTGATCGCCTTCGTCAACATAAGTTACTGTAGCGGTCTGGCCCGATGTTCCTATGTCTGTATATATTTCGCAGAACCATTCAAGGTCGGGATCTGTGTAAACGGCGTTTCTGTCTGCTGGAATTGACAGGTTTACAGTTTGAGCTGTTGCAACGTTGCCTAATAATCCGCCCATGTGAGCGAGACGGTCATAAATTATCAGCTGATGAGACGCCGCACCCTGAATATTTAATCCGGCAAGATATGAGTTACCTGATACGGGATTGTTAAAATTCCATGTACCGGTCAGAGCTTTTGTACACGTTGCCGCTGCTCCCGGAATTGCACCTTGTCCGGGATTTCCGGTTGCTCGCCATAGCGATGTAAAGCCGTTCGCACCCTGTGTTGAGATACTGCCCTTATATATTGTCAGGGTTTGACGTGCTGAAAGTCCGGCTACTAATTTATCTAAAGTGTCTATTGCCATAATTTACCCGTGTGTTATACTGCCCGCTGTTATATTCACATTCTGCCCGACCGCGATATTTACGTTGTCAATTATTATGTCGGTTCCAGATGTCCCAACTGTCAACCCGTCTGCGACAACTGTATTATCTGAGTCAAGTATTCTGGCAAGTGCCGCGTTCCCTGCGAATATTCCGGTTCCGGATTTCGGCATCCCTGAAAGTGTAAGAGCGCCCGCCGCAATTGTTCCGGACGGATCGGCAAGTTCTATTGTTACAAGTATATTTGCGTATGTCGCATTATAAATATTTATCTTGCCCGCGCCTGAACCTGCGTCTATCGCATCCCTTACGGTTGTCATTCTTGCATTTTTTATAGCTGTTGAATAATTTATAGCCATTTAAATATCCTCCTCCATTATTTCGGCTGTTTTACTTTTACCATTTATGTCTATGTAATTCACTGTCTTTTTAATTTTCCTTTTTCTCATTTTAAAATCAAAATCCCCTACGGGTGACTTTATCGTTACCGCTTGCCCGTCGTTTGTTGTTTCGGTATCGTCTGAATCGTCCTGCTGTTCACCCTCTGCCATTCCAGTCTGCACCGGAGCTATCGGTAATTTAGGTTCAGGCAACTCTTCCCACTGTCGTTTTAATTTTGCACGGTTTGCTTTACCGGATGAACCGTTATAATTTCGGGCTACATCATCAAGGGTATGCGCACCCATTTGCACATATGCAAGATCTGCCTGCGCTGTCTTCGCGGGGTCTATATTCGGCATGGTAGACCCTGACCATTCAGCATTCAGCCAAGCGGCTTTAATTAACGGGTCACTAAATCCGGGGGCTGAAATACGTCCGGCAGCGATTTCTTCAGAAAGCCACATTTCATATACAGGATTATCAAAATCTGAATTCTGTTCAAGCCTTTGGATATTTGCTACACGCCAGCATAGAATCAGGGTTGCACGGGAAGCAGAATAATTATTATTAAATTTTTTCAGGACAGTTTCTATACTCCAACCTGTTGAGGCTGCGATACTGGAGAAAAACGAACCGACAAAAGCATCAAATTGCGCTGACGGGCTTGTATCCTGTAAATATTTTATCTTGTCGCCGCGCCTGAGATTACCTATCATTACACTACCGGGCTGTGTTATCGTCGCTTCCGGCATGGCCTCCCAGTTTACTATAGGTTGAGTGCTGTCAGGAGTTACATTAGATGCTGTCTCTGATGGAGTGGGGTAACTGCCGTATTCTTTTATCGGGCCTGCCACTCTGCCGGCAAGCGGATTTGACGGATCCTTTTCTTCATTCTCTACTGCTCCGATAAATGAAGCCTGATTTATTGCTTTCTGAATTGTAGATAATCTGAAATCAGTTATCTTTTCAAATTCATGTAAAATATGGCTTAAGGGTGAATAGCCTCTCCCCTGACCGGCGTATTCTGGATTATATCCGTGTAGCATAAATATTCTGCCGGATTTTTCACCGACTGCGGGGATTGTAGTTTCTGAATATTTACCGGTTTCACTGCTATAATTCCAAATTTTATAACCGGTTTCACGTCCTGAGCCGTCTCTAATTATACCGTCGTCAATTCCTGATTGTGAATATGTGCTTGTATATTCTGTCCCCCTGATCTGATTAGGGTCAATAAATTCTATCTGTAAGGGATTGAATAAATCTTTTTCGCGGTTATAATATAGACGGACAAATACATCCCCATCACGCTGTTTAAAAAGCTGGTATAATCTCTGATTCTGGTAATATGTGTTTGTACGGCTTCTGTCTGATTTTTTGCTGTTTGCCCACATGTGAAATCTGAGTGAAACATTCTCTGCCCACTCTTCAGCGGCTTCCGGGGTTATGTTTAATATCTCAGGTATCGGGGTCGGTTTTAATTTCATGCCGACATCAACAATATTGTCAACTGCCGATGTAACAAGTGCCCTACATTCAGGGCTATCGTACATCATGTCACGCGCGTTCTGTCTGAGTTCAAAATGATTATGCAAAGTTACAAGCCTGGAAGAGGAAAGGCCGCCGGATGTTTTCGCGCCGTTTCCGTATCTGTTGCCATTTGTTTCAGGCAGGTACGCAGAAATACCGTTTCCGAGTCTGTATGTTTCTACTGCGGGTTTTTTATCACGGGTGAAAAATTTAATTATTTTATCTAACAATACGGGTTTTTCCTCCTGACCACTGTAGAGATTAAACCCATGTTGTATAATTCGCGGGTAAGCCAGTCTTCAGTAGCTTCTAATTTTTCTATCTGTTCCTGTATGTCTGATAATTTACGGCGGGTGGTTCTCTGCTTGCCATCGCCTGAATCAAATTCGTAAGATTGTACGGATAGCGCGGATTGTTCTGTAAGCTGGTCATAGAGGGATATGAGCGCCGCCTGGACTTTAACAAGCTGAGCGCTTAAACGTGATTTTCTCGCGTCAATATACCCCATAACGGGGACAATATATTATGAGACATAAAAAGTCAACTAATTTATAGTAAAATTTTTGCTTAAATTAAAACATTTTTATCTGACATTTTCAAACTCCATTTCTTTTTTTCTCAAAGAGAATAATCGTTTTGAGAAAAGCGGACAACCACCGTGTATATATATTATTTCATTCATAGCCTTAATCGAGTTTTTAATATCATTTATGTCTGTGCATTGTGATGCTTTATAAACTCCGTAATTTTCAATTATTTGCTGTTTTGTATATTTTTTCATGGTGTAAATCTCCTTTGTTTTAATTAAATATAATTTACAACCATTGATATATAATGTCAAGCACTTTTTTATTTTTTTCCAATTTTTTTTACCGCAGTTTTTGCAGCCATGTCATTTAATACCAATTTTTCTTATGGCTGTGCTTTTTTCAAGATTTTCTATAACTGTTCTATGTGTTATCTGTTGTATCTGGTGCGGTTTATACCCCTGCTCTTTTGCCCATGCTTTATAATTTAGCAATTCAGCCTCAAGAAAAACATCCGCAGCACATAAGCATCCGACGCGGCAATCGAGGGCCTCGTTTCTTTTCCCCTTTGCAACATAACTTCCATCTGGTAATTTTTCTTCAGCGGTAAGCATCTCAAAATAATTTTCATCATAATTTTTCGGAAACTCACAGAATCCAGGTTTTCCGCGTGAAACTCTTAAATTATTGTATGCGTTATTTTTATAATATACTGTCGATATTTCATAAAGGGTAATATCCTCTTCCATTTTTGCGGCTCGCCACCTTTTAATACTGCTTTCGGTTAATTCGTCAGGTGCTTCTTTTTTTCTGCGCATAAGTGCCTTAAAACCTTTTGAAGGATATGTATTACCCCATCTTTTTGAAAAGCGATAAACAACGTCCATATACTCCCCGTCTCCAGAGTCTATAAAAATTAAAGAAACAGGAAATTGAAAGCCATCACTTTTACGAGTAAATTTTAATTCAGTTTCAATAGCCCATTGGTGCAAATCCTCCCATGCCCCATCGAAAGGATTTCCTATTTCTCCCTCTATTCGTTTATATAAAATGCTCCATGTTCTGTATTGAGAACCTATTCCTAAAATTTCAAATTCAAGTCGGGGCGGATTCTGGAAATCATTCTTACTTCCTCTCTGAACATCGACAAACATTGTCAAATATAAAACCCCGTCCGGAACTTCTCCAGCTTTATACTCTCCAATATTATTTTCTAACAGTTTATGAATATCCGGACGTGTTCCTTTACGTTTAAAAGGTCTACCCATTTTTAACTGTTCAAAATCCTGTCTCTTTAATTCTGATTTTTGCGCCTCCTCCCATGCCACAACCATGTCGTACCATGAGAGCTGAAAGGAATAAAGTCCATTTATGTTAAAACTGACTATATGTTCATACTCCGGAACCGCAGTTGGTCGCCATTCGCCGCCAAGTAACATTTTCGGCTTTGCAGATTCTTTTATTCCACGACCGCAGGACTGACACAAAAGCTCTATTGACTTTTTATATATATGCCCGTCTTTTTTTTCCCAGGTTAAACCGTAACCTTTATCGGATTTAAAATCCATTAACTGCATTGTTCCACAGTAAGGGCAAGGGACGTAATATAATTCCTGATTGCCTTGTTTATACAAAACATATATTACAGAATTATCTTCATCGGTCGGAGTGCTAAACCAGAAAATTTTTGCTTGAATATCCCATGCCTGAGTACGGGCACGTAACTGATTTATTACAGTTCCCTGTTCGCCGAGTTTAACTTTCCAGCGGTCAACTTCATCTCCAAGTACAATACGTTTTGTAGCTGATGCCATTTGCGCAGGGCTTAAAGCAGACGCAATATCTATTACACCACCGGGGAATGTTTTACTGTAAGAGGTGTTCCCTGTTTTTCTTGACTGACGTGCTTCAACTTCTGATTTAAAAATTATTCCGGCATTTGCAGCACGGGGGCTAATTTCACGCTCAAGCCATTTCATCGCCATTGTTTCATCAGATGTCGCATATAATATTTCAGAGGGCACGGCTTCGATATGATACATCGCGGCCGTGTTTGCTGTAAATGTTTTTCCGCTCTGAGCCGGAAACATCATGGCTATTTCTGTATATGGGGATTCTGGAGACAAACACCACATTGGACGCTTTAAGTAGGGAGCGCGGTCATGCGTGAATTGTAATCCCCTGTACACTCCTGTTGCTATTACTGTCCGGCTGGCATATTCTACTATGTCAGGATTGTGTGTGCGTGTAGGGATCCTGGTTGAAAATATGTTATGTAAAATCTCATGTTGAACGTGGTTCATACTTTATCTTTTCTTTGTGTACTGCTTTTTTATTATTATGAATTATTTCTAAAATTTTTGTAGTAAATGACTCGATATGTTTCGGCTGCACTTCGCCGCTGTTCAAAATATCTTTTCCTATATCTTTTATGTACGTTCCAGCAAGCCTTTCAACTGTTGTATTGAATCGTTCTAAGTACGTGATGTAAACATCTTCAATAAAATCTGTCGGTAAATATTTTTTTTCTAAGATTAAAACCTGTAATTCTTTTTTACGAAGTTCAGCTTTTTTGATACGTTGTTTTATCTCAAAGTCAGACAGCTCTTCAATATTTCCCCCGATTTCATCCGCTAACTTTGACGGAATTTTAGGTTTCATCGGTTTTTGTTTCTGTAACTTTGACGTGTCGTTTTTTTTTGCCTGTTCCCGTTGCCGGTTGTTCTCCCTGATGTAACTCTGAACTGATTTATTTTCAATATCGACCATCTTTTTTTTACCCTGTAAGGTAAAAGGGATTAACCCTTCCTGTATTGCAAGGCTTACCGCCTGACGGGTAAATGGTTCCCCTGTTTCTTTTTCGATTATTCGTGCAAATTCTGACTGGGAAATTAAATTCATGCGGGATAGTATTTCATAAGGCCAAAACTTTGTCAAGCTTAATCAGGGTTGCGAGGTGTATTTTTCCGGGCGC
>CAYTIW010000016.1:0-48736 GCA_964438075.1 uncultured Planctomycetales bacterium | reverse complement strand
CTTCTGCAAAATCTCTTTTTCCTCGGCCGGGGCGATGGCCCCTTCATAGATATCATCAGCCCCCAGGTATGCCGCCACCACGTGCTTGTCCGAGACGCGGCAGAGCCGCATGATGTCCTTCTTGCTGCACTGCGAAATGGTCAGGACCTTGCCCGCTATCCTCGTCCAGAGGATATTGCGGACCTTGTAGCGCAGTTCCTTGAACCAGCTGGTGAACAGCCCCTTCACCACCCAGGGTATCAGGTCCAGGATCGTCACCACCGTCGGGCAGGGAGGTAAAAACACCGGCCCATCGGCGTTGAAAGGCTGATGGAACACTTCGATCTTGTGCTCCCTGAGAAGCCGGGGCAGGTATCTCGCCGGCCAGCGCTTGCGCTGTTTCTTGGACAGTTCCAGCACCACCCGGCGGACCTGGGGGTGGTTCAGGAAAGGCTCATAATCCACGCAGATCTTCTGCGCCGAAAAAAGGTATATCTCTATCTGCGGCCGCAGCTTCAGCAGCTGCTGGACCAGCCGGCACAGGTAATTAGCCGTGCCGCATTTTTCACCGGTCAACACCCTGGCATCAAAGCCGATCCTCACGCCGCACCTCCCGAAAGCTTGTCCTGCCACCACGCGATCATGTCCTCCAGGGACCGGTCCAGGGAGTACTCTGCCCTGAATCCCAGCCGGCGCAGTTTTGCGCTGTCCCCAATGATAACCGGATTGTCCACGGGCCGGATGAGCGCTGGCGAAACGTCGAACCGCGCCGGTATCTTGAGCCGGACGCAGACCTTCCCGAGCAGCTCCCGCAGCGTGACCCCGGAACCGCTGCACACATTATAAATTTCACCCGAAATCCCGCCGCTCATGACGATATCATAAGCGGAGATGACGTCGCGCACGTCGATAAAGTCCCGCACGATATCCAGGTTGCCGCAGGTGATCGCCGGCCGCTTCCCCCGGGACATCTCCACCGCCTGACGGACGAAAGAACTCACCACGAACCGGTCGGTCTGGCCGGGGCCCAGGTGGTTGAACGACCGCGTACAGACAATGTCCACCCCGTATCCCCTGGAATAGACCCGGGAAAGCTGCTCCTGGGCCACCCGGGCGACGGCGTAAGGGTTCATGGGGCTGACCGGGCGGTCTTCCCGCAAAGGCATATCCTCCGCCGCCACGGGGCCGTATTCCTCGGACGATCCGACGGACAATATCCGGCAGGAGATCCGGCCCTGACGGACCGTGTCCACCAGGTTCAGGAAAATATTGGTGTTGTTCACAAAACATTCCGCCGGCTGCTGCCAGCTGGCTCCGACGGAACTGGCGGAAGCCAGGTGCACGATCCTCTCCGGACGCACCTGTTCCAGGAGCGCCTTGAGCGCCGGCTGATCCATGAGCGAAAGACGGTGGAACGCTATCCGGCCCAAGATATTCTCAGGCGGCTGGACAGCGTCGACACCGGTGACGGCATGCCCCTGGGCAGCGAGCCGTTCCACCAGATGCGCGCCGACGAAACCGGATATCCCCGTGACCAAATACCTCATTCAGCCTCCATCCCGGAAAGAGTCGCCAGCAAAAGCCCGACCCGATAGCCGGGGCGGTTTTCTTCCTTGATCACCTCGGTCACGAAGCCGGCCTGACGCAGATGGGCGACCAGAGGCTGGGGGTCGCGATGGAACTCGACACCCCATACTTTGACCCGGCGAAGTTGTTCCGCCGGCATTGATAACAGCGTGTCAAATTCCGCGCCTTCGCAGTCCATCTTGACCACATCCACCCGGCCGCATTGATCAAGTATCCGGGCCAGTCCCGCCACTTGAAACGATATCTCCCGGCCTTTATTGCTGCCGGGGAGGCCGAATCCCGAGGTGGCAAAACCCTGGGTATCCTCCCGCACAGAGACCGTCCCCTCGACCGGGCCCACGCCGAGGTTATAGATCGAAACCCTGTCGAGCATTTTGTTAAGCTCGACATTCTTCACGGCCAGGCTGTAAAGCTCGGGGTGAGGCTCGTAAGCCAAAACCCGCCGGGCCCCGCGGGATATAAAGAATACCGCTGAATCTCCTATATAGGCGCCGATATCCAGCACCACGCTCCCGGGCAGATACGGATACAAAAAAGCATACTGTTCTTCTACCGTGTCCTCCCACAGGACCTGGGTGTCCGACCGGACCGACCGCCTGACCCAAAAGTCGAGATCCCCGGGACAAGAGGCTTTCAAGTGATCGTGCCCGACCGAGGCAAGTTTTATCCCGTGGTCCAGCCCAAAAGCGAGGACTTCCGCGACCAGAAAGTCGGCCGGGGACAACCTCTCCTTGGCCGCGCCGTTCGCGCTCGAAACGGTCATCTCATCCCGCGCCAGCGAATATTCGATACGCCCGGCCCTCAGCAGTCCTGCCAGGGCCTTCCAGCGCCCCTGGTCCAAAGAAGGGTCCGCCTGGAATGGCGCCGCGTCTCCTTTAGTCCGCAGAATGAGCCGGGCCTTACGCTTGAAGCCCCCGCGCAAAAAATAATAATCCCAGAAATTATGGACCACGTCGGGCCCGCAACTCATCCTCATACCAGACTCCGTGCCTCCGGGTCAAAAGAACTGCTCGACCTTCTCCCCGACCTCTCTCACCGATATATCGGCCAGTTTGGCTTTCTGTATGACCACGTGCCGCTCCCCCCAGGGACCCCAGCGCTCCGGGTTCTTGCCGGGTATGTCGTTGCGGAAAAGGGCGATAACCGGCGTGCCCACCGCCGCGGCCAGGTGCGCCGGCCCGCTGTCGCAGGAAACGAGGCAGCGGCACTGGCTCAGGACCGCCGCGGCCTCCAGCAAGGTCGTCGCGCCCTTGAGGTCGATGACATAGGGATGCTCGCTCAGGTTGACCTCGTGGTGCCAGCGGTCGGGCCGGCCGATGATCAGGATGCGGCCGGGGAAATCACGGGCGATCATCCCGATAAGCCTCTCGAAATTCTCCAGCGGCCACTGCTTTTGCGGGTCGCTGGTCCAGAGGTGGACCGCCACGATGCCGTGGGCGAGGTCCAGGCTGAACTTGTCCCGGACCGCCTTCTTCATCTCATCGGTAATATTCAATGTCAAAGACTTGTCCGCGGTTTTGGCGCCCATCAAAGCAACCAGGTCCAGGTTGTTGTCCACCTCGTGGCGCAGGCCCCGGCCTTTGGTGTCCGGCATGGTCTTGGTCAGCAAAAAACAATTCTTGCAGGCGTAACCATAGCGTTCCGGTATGCCGGCCCAAAAAACAAAATTGTGCGAATGCCTCGAAGGATTAAGCACCACCGCCGTATCGTACTTCTCGCGGCGCAGGCTCCGCACAAAGGAGATCTCGTTCAAGAGCGGATGCGGACCGGGCGGCCACACCAGGACCTTGTCGATGAACGGCACGATCCGGGCTAATTCCTCCACCTGGGGAGATACCACCACGTGCAGCCGCCCCTCGGGCCAGGTCTGCTTCATAGCCCGGAAGGCCGGGATGTTCAGCAGGAATTCGCCGAAGCGGTCATTTCTGAAAGCTAGTATCTTTTTCATAACGGACCATAGGGACAAAAAAATAACTCTCCGCCGAGGGCGGACCGGCTACTGGTTAAAATGATAACTCGCCAGGCGGGCATAGAGCTCGGATGTTGTCAACAGTTCGTCATGCACGCCCTTCTGCACTACCCTGCCGCCGTCGACCACCAGGATGCAGTCGGCATGTCGTATGGTCGACAGCCGGTGTGCCACGACGATGACCGTCCGGTTCTTCATCAGATTGTCCAGCGCGGCCTGCACCAGGTATTCCGACTCGGCGTCGAGCGCCGAAGTCGCTTCATCCAGGAGCAATATCTTCGGGTTCTTCAGTATCGCCCGGGCGATGCACAAACGCTGTTTCTGCCCCCCGGAAAGCTTGAAGCCCCGGTCGCCGATAACGGTATCCAGCCCCTTGGGCATCTTCTGGATGAAATCAAAGGCCAGGGCCTTGCGGGCGGCATCAAAGATCTCCCGGTCGGTCGAGTCCAGTCTTCCGTACTGGAGGTTCGCCCGGATGGTCTCGTTGAACAGGATCATATCCTGCGTCACCAGGCCGATATGCTGGCGCAAGGTCTCGATCTTGACTTGCCTTATGTCCTGATCGTCGAAAATGATCCGCCCCTCGTCCGGATCATAAAACCGTAGTATCAGGTTGATCATGGTCGTCTTGCCGCAGCCGGTCGGTCCGACCAAGGCAGTGGTTTTCCCGATCTCAAAATCGTGCGTGATCTCGCGTATGGTCCAGTGCTCGTCAGCCTTATTGTAACGGAAAGAAACATTCTCGAACCGGATGGCCTTGCGGGGAGCGAGGCATTCCATAGCATCAGCAGCGTTAAAGATCTTCGGCTTCCAGTCCAGGATGTCATAAATACGTTTCGAGGACGCCAAGGCCTGCTGTATGATGCTGTAGACCTGGGTCAGCTTCTTGATCGGGCGAAAGATACTGATCAGCGAGGCCAGGTAGACCCCGAACACGCCGAAAGACATCTGCCCCGCGATCACACGCCTGCCCCCGAGCCAGAGCACCAGGACGAAAGCGATGGCCTGCAGAACCTCTGCCGTCGGATTAAGGATCAGCGCCCTCCGGGCAGCCTTTATGACCGCCTTATAGTAGCGATTATTCGCCTCTGAAAACCGTTCGATCTCATGGCCTTCGCGCGAGAAAGCCTTCACCACCGATACGCCCTGGCTGGATTCCGCCATCACCGAATTCAGATCGGCCATAGACTCCTGCGAATGCAGCGACTGCTTCTTCACGGTCTTGCCGATGATATGGATCAACAAGCCGATGACGGGGAGGATCGCCAGTATCAAAAGCGTCATGCGCCAGTCGATCGAGAGCGCGACTATGGCAAAAAACACCGCCAGCAGGGACTGATAGATCACGTCGGTAATGCCGTAGGAAAGCGCGTGCCCGATGAAGGGCACGTCATGCGTTATGCGCGACATCAGTTCGCCCTGGCGTTTCTGGCTGTAAAAATCGTGCGAGAGCCGCTGGTAATGCCGGAAAAGGCCGTCCCTCACGTCGGCGACTGACTTATGAGCCACCACGTTCATGCAGTACCCCTGCAGATATAACACGACCCCCTTCAAGACGTAAAAGATCGGTATGGTGATCACGATGCCGTAAAACAAGGTCTGCCGGTCCATCGTATTGAACTTGGCGGCCAGGTCGTTGACCCAATGCGGCATGCCCTGCGGCAACACTATGGCCTTGTTCGTGAAAATACGGTCCACCATCGGCACGATCGCGCTGAACTGCCCGCCTTCAAAAAAGGTCGAGACCACCATACAAGCGACCCCGCCTGCCAGGTAATGCAGGTTGCGCCATGCCAACTTTATCATCCGTAAATAGTCTTGGATAAATCACCCCTTAGATGCCACACCTTTTGCTTTTCAGGAAACTCTCCGCCACCTCGACCACATAATCGAGCTGGCCGACCTCTATATCCTGGTGGATGCCTATATGCGTGCCGTGGTCGCTGCAATATTCCGCTTCCGGGAAGTCGCCCAGCCGGTGACCGAGGAAGTCATAGCTCGAGCACTGCGTCGGCATGGAGTAAAAGAGATTGCGCGAATCCACTCCCCGCTCTTCGATATAGGAAACGAACTCGTCCTTGGTAAAACCGCATCCTTCGCGCAGGATGATCGAGAACGCGTGCGGGCCGAGTTTCTCGTAAGGCTCCTCTTTGAGCGTTATGAAATAACGGTCGAAGCGGCGGAAACGGTCTATCAGATACAACATGTTCCGGCGCCGCTTCTCGAGTATCTCCGGGAATATCTCGATATTGCCCAGGCCGACCGCAGCCTCGATCTCGTTCATCTTGGCGGAGAAACCTATCCGCTGGAAAGTGAACTTGCCGGTCATCCCGTGGTTGCGCAGCGAGCGCAGCGCCTCGGCGGTCCGGTCGGAATCGGTGAGGATCATGCCGCCTTCTATGGTGGTGATGATATGCGCCGCATAGAGGCTGAAACAGGACATGGCGCCGATAGAGCCTATCTTCTGCCCCCAGTATTCGGCCCCGTGCGCCTCGGCCGCATCCTCTATCACCATCAGGTCATGTTTCTTGGCCAGCGCCATGATCCGGTTCATCTCCGCCGGCTTGCCCATCAGGTGGACCGGCATGATGGCCCTGGTGCGCTGGGTGATCTTCGCCTCGATCCGGTCGGGGTCGATGTTCAGGGTCTCGCGACGGACATCCACGAACACCGGGGTCAGGCCGGCCTGGAAGACCGCGTTACCCGTGGCGACGAAAGAGAGCGCGGGGACGATCACCTCGTCGCCGCGGCGGGCGCCGTGATCGTACAGGGCCGCGCAGGCCAGGGCAACGGCATCCGTCCCGCTGGAGACGGCCACGCCGTGCCGCATGCCGAAAAGGGCCGCGAACTTTTCTTCAAACTCCCTGACGTACTTTCCCTTGGTGACCCATTTAGTATCCAAGGCCGCATCGATGAGCTGTCGCGCCTTGGGGGTGATGGAGACGGTCCCGAAAGGGACTTTATAACCGGCCTTCTTTGCTTCCTGTCCTTCGGCGATATCCATAATTATCCTGCGTTCTACGGTCTTTTCATCTCTCGGCCCGCAGGCCGCCGTTCATTGCAACATTTCACCCAAATGCTTCTTGGCCCATTCGAACCGTTCCGGGGTCCCGATGTCGATAAAGGGGGCATCCAGTTTGTAGCCCAGGAACTGCCTTCCGTTCAACCGGCCGTTGCCGGCGGCCCGGCCGCCAGGGCCTTTACCCGACGGCCCTATCATCCGGGGGAAAAAATCATATTCGATCGAGAATTTGTCCTCCGGCATGATCTCCAGGACCTCGCGGCGGAAACAATAAATACCGGCGCTTATATACTGGACCTCTTTCGTTTCCACCTTCTCTTTGAAAGCCACGATCTCGTCCTGTTCGTTCATAACGATCGTGCCGAAATCCTTGTTGCCGTCGGTGCGCACAGCCACCAGCGTGCCCCACGCGTTCCGCATCTGGTGGAACGCCAGCAGGTCGGCATACCTGACCGGCGTGAAACAATCGCCGTTCAGGCCAAAAAGATTATCGCTCTTGACCAGCTTCTCGGCGTTCTTGAAAGCTCCCCCCGTGCCCAGCGGCTCACGCTCGATGGAAAAAAGCAGATCGATATCTTCGAACTTCTTCTTGTAATGATCCTCCAAAGCTTCGGCCTTGTAGCCGGCGCAAAGGATCATCCTGCGAGCCCCCTGTCTGATAAGGTAACGGATCAGAAAATCCAGGAACGGCTCTCCCTGGACTTCCGCCAGGACTTTCGGCGTTTCACCGGTGACCGGCTTTAACCGTTTTCCGAGACCGCCGCACAGGATCATAAAATCCGCGTTGATGTGCAAAATGCCCTCCAGTCCACACTTGAAGACCGCGCCCCTGAGGCCGCGCTTGCCCCTGCCCTATTCCGGCACCCTGCCGCTGTCGGGCTGATAAAATATTATCTGTGTTCCCCGGTTCTCGAACCGGAACGGAATCTCCAAAAGCCCGTCCAGGGCATAACGGACCGATTCCTTGCGGTCCGGCTCAGCAAAGATGAGTATGAAGCCCCCGCCGCCGGCCCCGAGTATCTTCCCGCCCAGCGCGCCGGCCTGCAAAGCCTTGCGGTAGATCTCATCGATACGGGAAGTGGAGATCTTGTTGGAAAGCGAGCGTTTCAGCTGCCAGCTCTCGTGCAAAAGCCGTCCGAACCGGTCCATCTTGCCCGCGTTCAGGGCCTCCAGCGCCGTGCTTACGAGCTGGTACATCGCCCGCAGTTCCTTCTTGCGTTTCGGCATATTCTTGATCTGATGCGCCGCGATCTTCGAGGCCGTGCGGGAGAAACCGGTGAAAAAAAGCATCATGTGTTTCTGGAACTCGTCCAGCCGCGTCCCGGAAATGGTGACCTTGCGTATGTTCAGATGCCCGTCGCCGCCGAACTCAATGTGGTTGAAACCGCCGTGGGCCGCCAGCATTTGGTCCTGGCACCCTACGTTCTCCCCGATCATCTCCTGCTCTATATAGATCGCCTCTTTCGCCAGTTGTTCCTTGGTGGGCATGATGCCTTTGAGGGCGTAAAGGGCATTGAGCAGCCCCACCGTGAAGGCCGAACTGGACCCCAGCCCCGCCCGCGCCGGCAGGTCGCCGTCGTGATGGATCTCGACGCCTTCGTTGATCTTCAGGAAACGCAGGACCTCGCGCACCGCCGGGTGGTCTATTTTATCGACGGACTGGACATGTTCCATCTTGGAATAAATGATGCGCGAGCGGTGCTCGAAGAAGGGCGGCAGATAGCGGGCCGTGATGTAACAGTATTTATCTATGGTCGTGGCCAGGACCGCGCCCGGGCTCTCGTTGAACCAGGCCGGATAATCGGTACCACCGCCGAAAAACGAAATCCGAAAAGGCGTACGGCTGATAATCATATTGGCTCCCGCAGTTTAATGGACAACATTTTTTCGATCTCCTCCACCACCGCCGCACCGAACTTGTGCCGCATCATCGTCAGGTACTCTGTGCCGGAGTAATACTCGTGGAACGCCTCATCCCGGAACCGAAGCACATCGCAGGCCTTCACCTGTCTGGTGGGCACAGGCTTGAAATGAGGGCTCATCTGGGCGAACTCCACCCCGGAGCTCGGCAGGTCTACCCCCCGGGACCGCATCTCCTCATACAGGGTACTGCCGGGGTACACGGTCACGCAATAAATATTGGCATATTCGCAATTCAATTCCCGGGCGAAATCCATGGTCTCGCGCATCGTCTGAAGCGTATCGTCCCAGAACCCCAGCATGTAATTCCCGACCACATGGATGCCGGCATCCTTGGTCATTTCAACGACATCGCGTATCTTCTGGTTGGAAAAGTTGCCCTTCATGACCCCGCGGCGGATCTCTTCATTACCCGACTCGATGCCGTAAGCCAGCCACCGGACGCCCGCGCCGCGCATCTTTTTTAAGAATCCGGCGCTGACCGTATCGATCCTCGCATAAGCCCAGATGTTGACCATCTGACCGATGCCGCTGGCCGTCAACAGGTCCAGCACCGCATGCGTGCCTTTATTGTCGATGGCAAAAAGCTCGTCCATCATCTTGAAATTGGTAATCTGCCTATCGACCAAAGCCCTTATGTCGTCCAGGACCAGGCGCGGCTCGCGCTGGGCGTAACCGGAACGGTAAAAATCCTTGATACAACAAAATTCGCAGCTGAACGGGCACGAAACGCTCGAGAAAGTCGCCCCGTAGGACCTGTCCGGACGCCCCCAGGAGTGCCAGTTATGCGCGCGGTACTTCTTTACCGGGAGCAGGTCCCAATCGATGCTCCCGGCCTCGACAGGTTTAAAAGGCAACTGGCTGTAAACCTCGACCGGGACCTCCAGCGAACCGGCCAGGACCGTCTTTAATCTTTCCGCCGCCTCGGTCTGCTGTATATGCGCCGAAGGGTGGGAACCCGTAGCCAAGATCACTGCCCGCTCGGCTGACAGCTCCTTCAACCGCGGAACTATGTCCTCCGGCCCCAGGTCCTCGGCCTCCATGTCGACCAGCCTGGATCCGGGTATCGTGTTCGCGTAAAGGGCGAGCCATACCGGCGGTTCGATAGCCGACAGGTCCGCTACGTTGCCATAATGCTTTTTCTTGGCATTGGGTTTGATCAGGACGACGCTCATCAAATATTGGCGTACTGGTTGCGTTTCAGGATCTGATAAGCCTTCACCAGCTCCTGAATGCCCATCGAAAGGGACACTGCCGGCTTGAAACCGGTCTTCTCGATCTTCTCGTTGGACACAATATAATCGCGCTTATCCGGGTCCTCTCCTACCGCGGCTTCGACAAAATAGAAGTCCGGGACGTGCTTTTTGATCTCCGCACACAACTCCAGCTTGTTGAAGTTGGCTTCGCTCAGGCCGACATTATAAGGCTCGTTCTTCATCTTATCGAAATTATCCAGCGCATGGACAAAGGCCCGGGCGACGTCCCGCACATGGATGAAGTTGCGCTTGAAATGCGCCTCGAAAAGCACGATGAACCGGTCATAGACGGCCCGGTAGACAAAATCGTTGACCAGGAGGTCCAGACGCATGCGCGGGCTGGCGCCGAAGGCGGTGGCCAGGCGTAAAGTGATCCCATGGCCGCTGTCCAGGACTATCTTCTCGGCATCACATTTCAGCCGCCCGTAGATCGATATCGGCCGTAAAGGTGTTTCCTCGGTACAGAACCTGCCTTTTTCCCCCACCCCATAGCCGCTGTTGGTCGTGGGGAAAATGATGCGCTGGTCCTTGCCGGAGACCGCCACGATGTCCCGCACGGCATCGACTAGGATGGTCTGCGCGCCGACCGGATCCTTGGCGCACAGAGGAGCCCCGGTCAGACAGGCCAGTGGGAATACCGCGTCCGCATCCTTGATCAAGCTGGAAACGAGCTTTTTATCACGGGTATCCCCGCGGACAAAGACGAATTTTTCATCATGGCAAAGGTCCAGCAAAGGGGCCTGCCCGTACATGCAATTATCCAGCACCGTTACCCGATGGCCCGCCTGGAGCAGAAAAGGGACCATCACCGAACCGATATATCCGGCTCCCCCAGTTATAAGTATTTTCATATTAATCTTTCTTTTAGACTTAGTATTTATAGGATTATATTAGTCATTAAGGTTAATTTCAACGAACATTATGTCCTATGCTGACGCACATCCTGGACGACCACCCCATGAACAAGGCCACGAAAAGCGGCGCGATCGGCAAGGCGTAGCGGATATCTATAAAAAAAATGGAATACAGTCCGGCGAAACAAACAATGAACCAGAGCACAAATAACCAGGCGGCCGTATTCTCCGCCTCGTCCGACCGCCCCGGCCGGGCACAACGTACGATCAAATACCATGCGGCATGACCAACACCGACCAGGCTGAACACCGCCCACGTGAAACACAGCAAATAGATCAGGAACGGCTGTGAATAGATATTTGCCAGCCACGGCGGATATACGACAAAGAAGAGACGGTTCTCCCAGAAAAGCATCTTGCCGGCCTCCACCGCCATGAAAAAAGCCTGCTGGAAAGGGTGTTCGGCCATCAATTGGATGGAATTGGTAATAAAGAACCTGGATCTTTCTTCCGCGGAGAGGCCCAGAGCGGTGAGGTCTCTGCGCACTTTGTCGAATATCCGGTCGGAGACCACATAGGTCCAGTACACGCAATCGCTGCCGTAAACCCGCTCGCACAAACCCAGGCGCGGCACCGAAAGTAAGGCCTGGCCGATGCGAGCCCTGGTCATCGGCTGAAGGCGCCGGACAGTATTGCCAAAAAGGGCGAAATCCCCCCGGTCGGTCAATTCATACTGGCCGTTGTTGCGCCAGTTCAGCCACTTGTATCCGTGCACGGCGGAGCCCATCAGCACCAGGACCAGCGAGACGGCCAACGCAGCACGCCCAGCCCTGGCCCACTGCTTTTGAAAGGCGGACCAAAATAAGGCCACGCAAAACGGCAGGAGATAGAACACCAGTAAAGTGGCGGCGATCGCCTTTACCATCGTCAGAAGAAAGAACAAGACCGCCAGCAGAACGGAAAGGCCGGCCACTTTTATCCACGCTCTCGGGTCGCGTATCGTCCTCCACAGCCTGACAGTTACAAAAACTATCCATACCACCCACGGATAGGCCGCGGCTTCCGACCACAGCCATAAGGTCGAATTGAGTATTGCCGGCGAGATCCCTAAATAGAGTGCGGCCAGACCGGCGGCTGTCCTGGTCGCCCCCAGCATACGCGTCAGACGGTAAGTCCCCGCCATGGCGACTGCCAGGAAAAGCATCAAGAAACACTTGAGCGGAACTGTGTACGGGATCCCGGAAGCACGCTCGATACCCATTGCCCAGGAGATAAGCAGCGGGAATAAGGGCTCACGCCTGAGGCCGGTGAAATATCCCGCCCAGCCTTTGTCCAGCAGAAGCTGGCCGAGCTTCTCATATCCTATGGCGTCAAAGACCAGCACGGGCTGGGTGGAATAAACCAGATATGCCCAGTAGAAAGGAAGCAGACAGAATGTGATGCCTAGCAGGCGCAAGATCATGGAAGTTATCCGGGACCAAACTGGCTCGTGTTTATCAGTTTCAGGCCTTCTTGGAAGGATGATCGTGCTGGCCTTTTAACCCTGGCAGCTGAGGCTGATACCTTCCTCCAGGCTCACCCGTGGACGCCACCCCAGGGCCAGGATACGGGAACTGTCCAGCAGCTTCTGCCTCGCCCCGTCCGGCCGCGATCTATCCCAAACCACTTTGCCCTTGAACCCGACGGCCTTCTGGACGATATCGGCCAGTTCGCGCACCGCCACGTCCGACCCGGTGCCTATATTTATAAGTTGATCGGATCCGTAACGTTCCAGCAGGAACAGGCAAGCCTCGGCCAGATCCTCGCCGTACAAGAACTCCCTCCGCGGTTCCCCGCTCCCCCAAAGTTCGACCTGGGCGGCACCCTCTTTCAGCGCCCGTTGGAACTTGCCGATCAAGGCGCCCATCACATGGGCATCTTCCAGATCATGACCCGGGCCCGGTCCGTAGACCGTTGCCGGCACAGCCGCAATGGCCGGGAACCCATACTGCTGACGGTAGGCCTGACACATGACCACCCCGGAGGCCTTGGCCGCTGAATACGGCAGGCTGGTCGGCTCCATTACGCCGGACAAAAAACACTCTTCCTTGATAGGCTGCGGGCACTCTTTCGGGTACACGCAGGACGCGGCCAGGTATAAAAGCTTCTTAACGCCGTAAAGATGCGAAAGGTGGATGACATTGCACTGGGCAACGATATTCTCGTAGATGAATTCCGCCGGATAGGAAAGGTTGGCGCCGATGCCGCCCGACCGGACCGAGGCCAGGACCACGTAGGCGGGACGGACGGACTCAAAGAAACTTTGCAGGGACGCCTTCTCCAGCACCGGCAGTGATAGTTCGCTGGAAGAAATGACGGAAGCAAATCCTTCTCTACGAAAAACACCGCACAAAGACCGCTCGGTCACATCGCCCTGGCCAACAATCAGAACCGGCGCTTTTTTGTCCATCGCTACTTCTCGTTATAATAATTACCGTGCTCGATCAAAATGGTCGCCCGGCCGTCCTCACGGCCGTAGGCATGCTGGTACGCCGGGAATATCTGCTCAGGTTCTTCCAGCTCTACGACCTCGATCCAGTCGAACATCCTGCGGAACGCCTCAGCGAAATTGCCGACATGCTGGTGCCCGGGATGCACCGGCTTGAACGGCCCCGCAGCGACGCGGATGATCACCCGAGGCAACACCAGGCCGCCGCTCATGGCGGGGAATTTGTCCAGCACGTTCGACATATCACCCGCCGCGAGCAAAAGGAAATTCTGCCGGGGATAGACCGAAATGGGGACATAGCCGGCCAAAGCCAGCCCCACCGAAAATTGCATCTGAAAACTCTCGTTCACCGGCAGTTCCCAGGCCCGGTCCTTCGGCACATCGCGCAGCGTCTGGTACATGAAGGTCCCGGGGACGGCCGCGGTCTGTCCGATAAATATCGTCTTCGGCTGGGCGGCCAGCCATTCCATGGTGCGTTTGAGTTCGTCGAAATATTTCATGTCTTCTTAGAACTTGATCAATTTCCCCAGCCCTGAATGGGGCCAGCCGTTCTTGTACTTGAAATAGATGATCTTCTCCTCGAACCTGGTGCCCTTGAACCACGGGTCGGGGTAGCCCCACGCCTCGCGGGTCTCCGTCATGACGCTGAGCCCGTTGTCGCAGACCACAAACACCGCCGGGAGCCCGAAATTGCAGCAGTATTTAACGGACTCGAAGAAGATCCCCGTTTCCGATGACATATCCCCGCAAAAAAGGAAGACCCGCCCTTTCCTGGACTGACGCTTCAGCGCCCAAGCCACGCCGGCGGCGACCCCCATCAGGCTGCCGACGATCCCGGAACAATAGATCTTGTGTTCGGGGAAACAGAGTGAAATGCTGCGCCCCTCCATAATGGCCTGCTTCAAGGTTTCCCGGGGGACGCCTTTGAGCAGGCACAGCTCGTGCGAATCCCAGAAACCGAACACATAATCGTCCGGCCCGATATCCTGTTCGCGGAAAATGCGTATCAATTCCTCCTCGCGTCCGGCGCGCAGATGCACCGGCGCCTTGATAAGCCCCTGGGCGAATATCTGCGCGATCTCGTTCTCGAAGTTTTGGAGGTCTTCTTTGCTCAGCATAGCCGTATCACTTCCCGATCCTGCAGGCCTTTGAGAAATCCCGTCAGGCCTGTTTATCGCATTGGCAACGGGCACGGAACCATTCGATGGTCTTTATCAGCCCGTCGCGTAAAGATATCTTGGGTTCCCAGCCCAGCCTGGTCTTGGCCAGCGTGATATCCGGCTGGCGCTGCTGGGGGTCATCCTGCGGCAGCGGCTGGAACACCAGCCTGCTTTTGCTATCGGTCAATTCCAGGACAATATGCGCGAAATCGATCATGTTGAACTCGACCGGATTGCCGATATTGACCGGCCCCGAAAAGTCCGAAAAGAGCAGGCGCAGGATACCGTCCACCTCGTCGTCAACATAGCAGAAAGAACGGGTCTGTTTGCCGTCCCCGTAGATCGTGATCGGGCGCCCCTGCAAAGCCTGGCATATGAAATTCGGCACCACTCTGCCGTCGTGGGCCTGCATGCGGGGGCCGTAAGTGTTGAATATCCGCACGACTTTGGCATCCAGCTTATAGAGCCGCCGGTAGGCCAGGGTCATGGCCTCGGCATAGCGTTTGGCTTCATCGTAAACACTGCGGGGGCCTACCGGGTTGACATGGCCCCAATATTCTTCCCGCTGCGGATGCTCGAGCGGATCACCGTATATTTCGGATGTTGAAGTGACCAGGAAGACCGCTTTATTGGCCTTCGCGATCTCCAGCGTATTATAAGTGCCGTGGGAACCTGCCAGCATGGTCTCGACGGGGTTACCGAGATAATCCACCGGGCTGGCGGGAGAAGCGCAGTGCATCACATAATCTATTTTCCCGGGCACCTTGAACTTCTCGGAGACGTCCTGTTTGATAAAAATGAAATTCTTGTTTTTCAAAAGATGCTTGATATTGAACTTATCGCCGGTAATAAAATTGTCCAGGCAGACCACCTTATGGCCGCGTTCAATGAGCCGGTCGCAAATATGGCTACCGAGGAACCCCGCCCCTCCGGTTATGAGCGTTACTTTGTCCTTCTTCATGGGCTTTCCTTTTTACAGCTTCTCCAACTTGACTGAACTAACCCCGTTGTATACGTTCTTGATGTCCAGAACGACCTTGGCGTTCTTCAAGACCAGTTTATAGTCCACCTGCGAATGGTCCACCGCCACCACCACGCAATCGACCGCGGACACGGCTTGAGGCGACAAGAGCATCCCGTCGATCTTTATCCCTTCTATATCCAGATACGGGACCATCGGGTCATGGATCGCGACCTGGGCACCGGCCTTGAGGAGCAACTCGATGAGCTTGACCGAAGGCGATTTCCGCAGGTCCTTCACGTCCTTTTTGTAGGTGACCCCCAGGACCAGGACCCTGGCCCCCTTCAAATGCCTCCGTCTCGAAGCCAGGATCTCTCTGATGCGTTCGACGGCATACAGCGGCATATGGGAATTAATGTCGGCCGCCAATTTAATAAAACGGGACGCATACCCCCGCTGGCGGGCCTTCCAGTAAAGATATATCGGGTCTTCCGGGATGCAGTGCCCGCCGACCCCCAGCCCCGGATAGAACGGCATGAACCCGAAAGGCTTGGTCTTGGCCGCCTCGATGACCTCCCAGATATCGATATGGAACTTGCGGCACATCATGGCCGCCTCGTTGATCCAGCCTATATTGATGAGACGGAAAGTATTCTCAAGCAGCTTGGCCATCTCCGCCGCCCTCGGGGATGAGACGACATGCAAGCGCGGGATAATGGTCCCGTAAAGCGCTTTGGCCAGCGCATTGCAGGTGGCGGTTACTCCGCCTATAACTTTGGGTATATTGGTTACGGTATAGGTGACATTGCCCGGGTCGACACGTTCAGGCGAAAAAGCCAGGTAGATATCACGGCCCACCCGCAAACCGCCCTTCTCCAGTTCGGGCCTGATGAGCTCCTCGGTAGTCCCGGGATAAGTCGTGCTTTCCAGGACCACCAAGGTGCCGCGCGAGAGATTCTTCGTGACCGAACGTATGGCGGAAAGCATGAAAGAAATATCCGGGGTATACCGGCGCTTTATGGGGGTCGGGACGCAGATTATGACCACGCGGCAGTCCCGGATGAGCGAAAAGTCCGTGGTCGGAATGAATTTACCACGGTCCAACTGGGCGGCGATATCACTGCTCTTGATACCGGTAATATAGGTCTCTTTGTACCTGAGCCGGTGGACACGGTCCGCGTCGTTGTCGATGCCGTAAACCTTGAACCCTTTGGCCGAGAAACTCAGCGCCAAAGGCAACCCCACGTAACCAAGGCCTACGACCGCGACAACAGTCTTCCGGGCCCCGATCTGACGCAGCAAAAGATCACGCATGACCGCCCCGCCCGATCCCGTAATATTCGAAGCCGAGATCACCGAGAGCTTTCTCGTTCAGGAAATTCCGGCCGTCAAAAATGACCGCCTGACGCATCTCCTCCCGGACCTTCTTGAAATCCTGCTCCAGGAATTCTTTCCATTCGGTCAACAACAACAGACAGTCGGCATTCTTGACCGCGGACATGGGGTCATGGAAGTATTTGACGTCCTTCAAGACATTCTTAGCATTATCCATCGCCTGCGGATCATAGGCATGGACGATAGCCCCCTCATTCTGCAAAATCTCTATGATCGGCACCGACGGAGCGCTGCGCATGTCGTCCGTGTTGGATTTAAAGGCCAGCCCCCAGACGGCGATGGTCTTGTCTTTCAGGATCCAAAGCTTGTCCTCCAGCAGCCGGATAAAACTATGCCGCTGTTCTTCATTGACCTGACGGACGGTCTTCAACAGCGCGAAGTCATAGCCGTTCTTCTCCGCCAACCTGACGAAAGCGTCCACGTCCTTGGGGAAACAGCTCCCGCCGTAACCCACCCCGGCGTTCAAGAAAGAACGGCCGATACGCTTGTCGTACCCCATGCCTTCGGCCACCTTAAGCACATCGGCGCCCACGCGGTCACAGATCTGGGCGACCGAATTAATGAACGATATCTTCGTCGCCAGGAAAGAATTGGACGCGTGTTTGATCATCTCCGCGGTCGCGACGTTCGTCACCACCACCGTGGCCTTGATCGGCTTGTATATCTCTCTCAGAAGCCGCTCGGCGCGTTTGGATTCCACCCCTATCACGATACGGTCCGGGTGCATGAAGTCCTCGATCGCCGAGCCCTCGCGTAGAAATTCGGGATTGGAGGCCACGTCGAACTCCACGGCCGCCTTCTTGCCCTGCTTGAGATGGGCGGGCAGGTTCAAGCGGATGGTCCGCTCCACCCGGTCCCCGGTCAACGCGGGGACAGTGGACTTCTCCACGAGCAGCTTGTAAGAATCCATCACCTGCGCCACTTCGCGGGCCACGTTCTCGATGTAAGTCAGGTCCGCTTCCCCGTTCTTTTTGGACGGAGTGCCGACCGCTATAAAAATAACTGTGGCCTTCTTGGCGGCCTCCGCTATCGATCTGGTGAAGGTGATGCGCTTGTTCTTGCGGTACTTTTCCAGCAGCTCTTCGAGCCCGGGCTCATAGATCGGCACTCCGCCGGACTGCAGGATCTTTATCTTTTCCTCGTTGTTGTCGCAACAGATCACATTGTGGCCGATATGCGCCAGGCACACCCCGCTCACAAGGCCGACATAACCAGTACCTACAACTGCTATATCCATAATTTCCTTCCTTAGTTAATTTTGGTACCCGCCGGGACCAACTTTTCTCTCGTTATAACTGCTCTTGCCGTCTATAGCAACAGAGGGGAACGCCTTGAGACGGAAAATGACCCACACCGTGGTGCCGCTATCCTCATACCCCTTCCTGTCATTATAAGATATCTCCACCTCCCACGAATGCAGATCGCGGACCAGCGAATACTGCTGCTCCTGCCACACGCCGGTATCGATATTCAGGCGGTCATAGACGACCGCGCGCCATTTCGGGTTGAATTTGTAGGTCAGCTGGGTGGTCAGGAGATTATCGTCATTGTAAGTATACCTCTGTCCGATGTCCAGCTGCCACCTCTTGTTGTCTTTCAGATAAAGGTCATAATTCATGATCTTGAAACGGCGGTCCCGGGCATCGTAAGTCGCATCGTGATGCATGGTGATGTAATTGTTGGGATAGAATTCATTCTGGATACGCTGATCGCCGAACCGGTCCCCGCCGGCAGCGTCGTCATGCAGTCTGTATTCCGTCGACACCAGGGAGCGGAACAGGTCCACGCTCCGGCCGTCGCGCTTGGTCTGCAGGGCGTTGTCCAGGCCCAACGAGAACTTGTCGATCTTGGTCCTGGAATCAACCGGATCAAAACCGTAAAGCTCGCTGGACATCAGAGTGGGGTACTGCTGGAAAAGATAGCTGACCGTAGGCGTGATGACATGGCGGAGCTTGTTTATCTCTATCCCGTATTTGTCGTACTGCACGTCAAAAACGCGGTAAAACTTCGTGCTCACATCGCTGCCCGCGCGGAAGATCCCGCGGATGGAATTATAATCCTGGCGGTCAATGGTCCGGGAATAATAGGTCTGCTGGGTGCCCACAAAGGGGCGTAACTCGAGGAAAGCCACTTTGAAAGGCCGGGACAGCTCGTTGTCGGTGTCAAAGCGCACCGTGTGATGCTGGTCATCCGTCGGTGCCGGAGCCTCTTTGGTCAGATTGCTGAACGTGTTGGAACTTTTGAAGTAAAAACCGGTATCCGCCAGCGGCTGGTTGGGAAAAGACAGGTTAGCCTCCGGCAGGCGCTCCACCGTGGACTCAAAACGGTTCACCCTGGCGTCGGCTCGCAGCGTCAGGGTGGCCTTGGGAAAACTCCGCGTAAGTATCGCGTACGTCAGTGGGTTCTCGTCCTGACGGTATTCCTTCTCGAAATATTTCTTTAAGAAACCCGCATCCGACAGCTTGTAATACTGCGCAATGAAATTGGTCTGGGGATCGATGTTCCACAAATGACGCCATTCGACGCGGTAACGCCGGTCAGACAACGTCGGGGTGTCGCTGTGGTCCCAGATACGGTCCCCTCCGGGATTGTGCTCCACGATATGGTAGGTCTTAAGCATGCTTTTTCCGAAAGACGGCGGCTCGAACTTTATACCCACACCCCAGCCGATCCCTTTGCGCTCGTAGAGATCAAGATAATATGTGGTCTCCAAATTATCAGCGGGATTGACACGGTAAGCCATCAACAGAAAAGCGCCGAAGTCCCTTTTATAACCGGGGATGACGCTGAAGTGCGGCCGGCCTTCGCGGAGGTCCTGGGTATACCATGGCAGGTACAGGACCGGCAGGGTCCCCAGGTACATGGTGGTCTTGTGAGCGACCGCCTTTTCGCCGGGATAGAATTCAATCTTGCGCGATCTGATGCGATATTCCGGATCATCGTAATCGCTGGTCGACAGCCACCCTTCGGACAGGACGTAATAATTATCGCGCACCTTGGTTACCGACGCGGCCTTGCCGAATATGGGATAGCTCATTATGCGGGCGTTGGTGAACTCGCCGTGCTTGGTCTCGAAATTATAGAACGCTTTATCGGCCCATATGGTCCCTTTGGAGGATTCAAGGACTATGTTCCCGAAGGCCTGCGCTTCTTTACGTTCGCGGTAGAATTCCAGCCGGTCGCAGAAGAGCACCTCGCTGTCCTGCCTCAGGTAAACGTTGCCGCTGGCCACCACCTTGCCCTGGTCCGCCTTATACTCCAGCGAATCACCGGTCAGCTCGACCGGCTCTGCCTTCTGGCTCTCAGCGGCAGTTGGGCTGGCCTCCGGGGACTTTTGCCCGGCCGGGATCTCCTGGGCCCAGGCTCCGACCGCGAATCCCCACGCGAGCCAGCAGATACCCGACGCCAAGACTATCCCCCGCGCGTAAGCCTTCCGACAACGTTCAGTGTTTTTCATGATGGACCAGCACCTTTGCTCCGATCAAACCAGCGTCATCTTCGAGCCCGGCCCGGATGACCTTAACCATACTAGCCTGCGTCCGCATCGCCCGGCGTGAAATGACCTTGCTGATCGCCGGCGCCATAAACTCAAAGCTCCGGGCCACCCCGCCGCCAATGATAATGCACTCCGGATTCAATATGTTCACCGGACCGACCAGCCCGGCCCCGACCCTGGCGCCGACCGCCAGCCAGAACCGGAGCGCCTTCTTATTGCCCGACATGGCCTTTTGGGATACTTCCTCCAGGGTAATATCCTTACGCCCAAAAGTATCTGCCGCCCACTTCTGCAAAATCTTGTTGCCGACGTAACGCTCGAAGCAAGCGTAACCTCCGCAGCCGCAGGCCGGCCCCTCTTCATTAAGAGGCATATGGCCTATTTCCCCGGCCGCAAATCCAGGGCCCCGGTAAATATCGCCGTCCAATATAAGGCCCGCCCCGACACCGGTCCCCAAGGTCATGCATATCAGATTCTTGATGCCTCTGCCGGCACCGAACTGCCACTCTCCCAGAGTGATCATATTGACGTCATTTTCAACCTGCACCGGCAGACTTAGCTTATTCTCCAGGATCTTCCTCAGCGCTACATCCCTCCATCCGGGGATGTTAGGTAAGAACCTGACCACACCGCCCTTCACATCGACCAGTCCCGGCAGGCCGATACCCAGCCCTTGCACATCCTTTTTGGATATGCCCGAAGCCTGCAATAGGTCAACCACTGCGCGACTGATAGCGGTTATGAGCCTAGATGGACTTTGAATGAATTCTTGGGTCGAGAAAGATGAACGGGCCACTACTTTTGCCCGGACGTCAACGGCCCCCAGCTTGACGTTCGTGCCACCCACATCGACACCAACCACGAAATGCTTCATAAATATATACTTATATTTCTATTATAAAAATATGGGGTTAATTTTACATGAAAGGATATGCTTGTTCAATACAAAGATTTAAATCCTGGTATTTTCTCAGCCTTTTGTTTCTTCCAATCCCCGCGGCCTGCCTCAAGACACAAAACAGGAATACGGAATTGACAGGATACCAGCTAGTCTATGGGCAAGCAACCGAAAAGATGATCCCGGGGGTCCGGAGGCTATTCTCCGTAAACGCTAAAGCCCACCACGCGGTCACGCCCCTGTTTCTTGGCTCGATAGAGCGCCCAATCGGCCTTATCCAGCAGTTCGTCCAGTTGCTGGGCATCATCCGGGTAAGTAGCCACTCCTACGGACAAGCTCACGTGCAGGGCGGCATCATAGGCCTTGATCTTTTCGTCATGCACCGCCGTGCGTATGCGTTCCGCCGCCAGCATGGCCCCCTGCTTGTCGGTGTCGGGCAAAATAACACAAAATTCTTCGCCCCCATAGCGGCCGGTTATATCGATCTCGCGCGTATGACCGGCTATAAGGCGCCCTACCTCTCTGAGGACCGCGTCACCTGTCAAATGGCCATACTGGTCGTTGACCCGTTTAAAATGGTCCACGTCCATCATCAATATTGACAAACATGCCTTCCGCAACTTCGACCGGGCGAATTCCTCCTCGAAACGTTCCATCAGATGCCGGCGCGTATGGAGCTGGGTCAGGCTGTCCGTTATCGCCATATTCTCCACCTCTTTATAAAGACGTATACGCTTCAACGCCAAGGCGAACTGGTGGGCCAAGATGGCGAATATCTCTTCATCCTTTTCCGAGATGCCTTTGTACGCTAACTCTCCCAGCACAACGCGTTTGGACTTTAAAGGAAAGAACTTGTAACCCTTAAAAGAGGAGAAATCCGCCATATCCGCCGGAAAAGTGTCCAGAAGCTGGCAGTCCTCGAATGCCACCTGCAGACTGAGCGAATCCTTGAAAGACTTAAAAGCTTCCATCTCATCGAAGGTCTTGGTTATCTCCCGAGTGAGATCGAACAGCGTGAATATCCTGTCGGCCTCATCCTGCAGGCGTTTTTTCTCGGCGGCCAGTTCATCCTTCTGCTGTATTATCTTCGAATAAGACTCCTTGACGCGCAGCACATCGTCGTCGGCCTTTTGCTCAAACTGCAAGACGGCAACTTTTGCCAGGTAAACGACGGCAACCACGAAGGCTATCACCATTATGAACATGATATAAAAATGCATGCTTATACTCTCATCTCTCCTGGATTGACTGCCTCAATAACGGATCCCCCGCTCCCCCGGCGCCCCATACACAACCTATGAGCTAGGCGACACAAACCTGGTTCCTCCCGGATTTCTTCGCTTCATATAAAGCCTCATCTGCTTTCTGGATCAGGTCCTCTTTCATCTTGGCATCCTGGGGGAACGCCGCCACGCCGGCCGAAACTGTTATATGCGTCCTCTCGCGGCGCAGCATGACATCCTCACTGTCCACCAACTTGACAAATGACCGGGCCATCTCGACCGCGTCCTTTTTAGCGCACTCCGGCAGAACGATGCAGAACTCCTCCCCGCCATAACGGCAAATAAGTATCCCCGGAGAGGCGAAATGCTTCTGCAGCAAGCCCCCCACATATTTCAGAACTATATCGCCGGCCGTATGACCGAAACGGTCGTTGTAATGCTTGAAATGGTCCAGGTCCAGCATGATAAAGGACATCTCTTTGTCACGGCGCAGATGGCGGTTGATCTCCTCCCCCAGGCGATCCAGAAGATAGCGCCTTAGATACAGCCCTGTCAGGCTGTCCCTGATCGCGAGGTCCTCCACCTTGTCGTACAGCTGAGCGTTCTCTATAGCCACTGCCGCCAGATCGCCTATGGTCTTAAGAAAACGCAGATCCTCCTTGGCGAACCTTCCCGGGACCGGGCTGTCCATACGCAGGATCCCTACCGGTTTATTATGGACCAGCAGCGGGACGTTCAAAAGCGACCGGATGGTCCTGGTCTCTTCGTCCTCGACTTTGGCGGTATCAAAACGGAAGTCGTGCCGGGCATCTTCGAGGTGCAACGGCTGCAGCGTCTTCATGACCCAGCGGTCGAAAATATCACCCCGTTTGGACTTGATATTCACGGCCCGCTGGTTGCGTTCAGCCCACGTTATTGCCAGTTCTCCTGTAAGGGAATCAAAAAGATAAAGTATGATGGTAGAGTCGCCATGCTCGAAGAGCCGGGCGGCCTCCTGGCAAAGGGTATGCGCAGTATCCTCAACGGAAAGGCAGGCGCTCAACTTCTCGACCAGGCCTTTTAATTTTGAATAGGCTATGATCTTCTGGCGGAACGCACCGATGACCTGCCACTCCTTGTCCAGATCGACTTTGAGCAGGTTGGCTTTCTCAAAAAACTCCTCTTTCTGCAGCTTGACGTCGGACCTCTTGATCTTGAGACGGCGATGCAATTTCAATAAAAGCAGAATATTTACGGCGAAGGCGAAGGCCAAAAATATAAAGAATTTGGTTTCATACTGGGCGGCGTAGATGAAGAAACCCGCTAGAGGGACAAACAGGCTGATGACGAAAAAGAAATAGTACTTAGATAATCGTTGCTTCAGTATCGGGATCAAAGAAGTGCACCTTGCTCATATCGAAGACAACTTCCATGTCGCGGTTGACTTCGGGCCGGTTATGCGCCCCGACGCGCGCAATGAAGCTGTTCTTCCCGGAATTAAGGTACAAGAACACATCCGAACCGAGCGGCTCGACCACTTCGCATGTCACACGCAGGGTGTTGTCCGGCGAAGCTTCGGAAAAGAATAGCTTATCGTAAATGTCTTCGCTGCGGATGCCCAGGATCACCTCTCTTCGGGCGTACGGCGCTATCAGGGCGTCCATATCCTCTACAAGTTTAACGCGGAATTTCCCCTCGTCAAAATAATATTTCTTGTCCTTCTTGAGGATAGTCCCCTTCATCAGATTGATTGGCGGCGTGCCGATAAAACTGGCCACGAACTTGTTCACGGGCTTGTCATAAATGGTCATGGGCTCTGCCACCTGCAGTATCTGGCCGTTCTTCATGACCACGATCCGGTCCCCCATGGTCATGGCCTCTATCTGGTCATGGGTGACATAGATGAACGTGGTCTGCAGGCGCATGCGCAATTTGTGGATCTCGGTGCGCATGGTAACGCGCATCTTGGCGTCCAGATTTGACAACGGTTCGTCGAACAAGAATACCTTGGGTTTGCGGACGATGGCGCGCCCCAGCGCCACGCGCTGGTGCTCGCCGCCCGAAAGCTCGCGCGGGCGCCGATCCAAGTACCGATGTATATTGAGGATCTCGGCCGCCTCGTGAACGCGTTTCTCTATCTCTACCTTGGGATAACCGCGCAACTTGAGGCCAAAGGCCATGTTCTCGAACACGGTCATATGGGGATACAAGGCGTAATTCTGGAAGACCATGGCGATGTCCCGGTTCTTGGCCGGGACATCATTGACCAGCAGGTCTCCGATCCATATCTTTCCGCTCGAAATATCTTCCAAGCCGGCTATCATGCGCAGCGTAGTGGACTTTCCGCAGCCGGAAGGCCCAACCAGGACCACGAACTCCTTGTCCTTGATCTCCAAGTTGACATTGTCGACCGCCTTGACTGTGCCGCCCCTATAGACCTTGCTCAGATTCTCAATGCGGATACTGGCCATATGTTCCTCTGATGGGATCACTTAAAGTTTGTGTTTTATTCTATTCAAAAATGCAACTAGCGCAAATGAAAGTTTATTAGTACCATCCCCGGAACGGTCTGCCAAAAAACATATAATGTCTTCATGGGCTAGCGCTTTTAGGGAACCACGTATACCGAAAGGGAGGGAAGACCGATAAGGAAAACAATGCCTCTATATTAGAGAAACCGGTCTGTGCAGACAAAACAGAATGAGCCGATAAAAAAGTTTTCGCCCGTCCCGTTATTATCAGAACGGGCGAAATGGAACCGGGATAAGCCCCGGGATGAAACGATTGATATTGTTAGGGTTTATACACCCAGAAGAGCCCTTAAGGTAGTTCTGGCCGTGTCCATTATGCCGTTCGACTTGGCAAATAGGTGGTCATATTCATTGCTGAACACGGTATATCTTTGTTCGAATTCTTTATCGCTGACGCCTTCCTTCTTTTTGGGCTGCCTGATCTCGCGCCATAATAAAGAAAGCATCCTCTCGATCCTCTCTATCTGGTCGATACTGGCCCTGTAGTTCCTGAAAGACTTGTTATCGGACAGCGTCCCCAGACGGGAAACGGAGATATTATATCTCCATTTAGCTTCATCATAATTCCAGCACTTTATCAGGAAATTCAGGGTCTGCTCATAGGCAAAGTTCCTGTGATTGATGATAAGATCCCGCAATACCGATGTTTTGATGTTGAGGAACTCGGACCTCGGCCTGTTCAGGGGCAAGGATTTAATGCTCCGCGAGATCTCCGGGAACCAGTTGGCCAGAAGAGAATAAGTGCCGTAAGTGTCCACCAGGCTTTTGGCGCTGTACTGGTCCCCGGTCCGGAAATCCCCGATGGCTATATCAGAACTTGTTATTTCGATAAAGGCTTTAAGATTATCATAGAATTTCGCATCCTCTTCCACGAAATCAATATCCCCCGGTATCTGAACGATCCTTTCCGCCTCCGGATAATTATCAAGCACATGCCCCCAGCCGGCCAGCCACGTCTGGCACGAATCTACCGACCAGGTCTGCAATACTTCCAGGGTCTTGTATCTGTCGTCCTTGATAAAAGATACTGCATCCCCCCTGATAACGGTATCCCTAGGCAGGACAACCAGCGGTTTGGGATCGATGCCCTTGCATCTTTCCACGGTCCACCAGAAATACCATTCGCACTTTTTGTTATTCTCATACCCCAAGTACGGGAAAATGATGACCGATTTGGATTTTATGGCTTTATTGGCTTGATTTTCCATGTCTTTCTCATTCTCCACACGAATTTGGTTCATAGGAAAACCAAAATTCTGTAATGTTATTAATTTGACAGGGCGGGGTGTTTACCGCCCATGATTTCGAGGAGCGACACAACGGCGGATCGCAACACAGCGCATCCGTCTATTAGAATATCCATCGGGGAAAATCCAGGGATCCCCCGAGAGATCATTTGGCTTAATTGAGAGGTTTATTTTATGCCTTTCCTCGCCTTGCCTCCAGCTGACGCCTCACATCGTTGGCCTTTTCCTCGGTCAAGTCGAATTTCCGGATGATCAAAAGCGCGATAGCAGAGGTCACGATCGGAATGCAGACATCATAGATCCGCATCCACAGGAGCGTCCCCGCGGCCTGACCGATGCCCAGGTCCTGTTTAAATCCCGTTCCAGAGAGCATGGCCCCGCCGAGAAGCCCCGCGATGGCCAGTCCCAGTTTGACCATCCACCAGTAAACAGCGCTGAACATCCCTTCCCGTCGCTCTCCGGTCTCAAGTTCATCCAGATCGCAGATGTCCGCCAGCATGGACAGAAGAATCGTGAAGATCGATCCCAGACCAAAAACGATGAACGGGGCACACAATAAAAGCAGGAAATGCTCTTTGATCAGGAACACGCAGACCTGCACGAAATTTATGAAACCGGAACCGCCCAGCATGGCCCAGAGCTTGCTGTCAGCAGGATGGACCTGGTTATAAGCGATCCACTTCATGGCATAACCAACAATGGACAGCGGGATGGTGATGTAAAAAGCGTTCCGCTTCCCCAGCTTCTTGGAAAGCTCTACGATCTTGGGGATGACAATAGCCGTACAGATCGCGCTGAATGTCCCGTAGATGCCGAGCATCTTCCCGCCGGCAGAATACGCGAGCCCCGTGTCGGGAGCATTTTTGAACATATAAAAGAACACGACCCAAAGGATGAACGTTGAACTGAGCATGAATCCGTTAAAGACCAGGAACGTTACCGCGCAGATCTTGACGAACACCTTGATCTTGAAGGTCAGTACGATATTATCGAACAATTTCTTAAGGACAGGATGGGCATACAACAAAAGATAAATGCCCGTGAACACGGCACCGCCCAAAAGGATCGCAACGGCTCTGACAAGAAGGGAATTGAAAGGAAGGTCCTTCCAGGGAACGTAAAAGGAAAAGAAGAACGCGATGACGCAGCAAGCAGCAAAAAGTGTGGAGATGGATTTAGCGTTCTGTGCCTTCAGGTTTTTAAAGTAATCCCCTGTGATCTTTTTCGGCGTGGGCAGATCAGCGAAGCGTTCTTTGATAAAAATAGCCGGAAGGATACCGGCCGCGATCAGGGTCACCCCGATCAAAATAGCAAAGATACGCGTGCCAAGGACCGGATCGGCTTGTCCCGTCGCGGGGTTAGAGAAAAAGTTCTTATTGTACATGATCGCCCAGCACCAGGGAGAGATCAACCACGGTATTTGGGCCAGGATCCTGCTCCAGCCTTGCAATGCTGTTCGTTCATGATAATCAGGCGTCATTTCATAGCCCAAGGCGATCCAGGGAATCGAATAGCAGGCAAAGGCGGTAAAAAATAAAATTTGGAAAATAAGAAAGTACCAGCCATTGAATACCGGACCACTCTCAGAAAAAAGCCTGAACATGAACATGTAGATAATCCCGGAGAAGATCGCGCCCCAAAAAATGAACGGTCTGCGCCGGCCGTATTTTGTCCTGGTATTGTCGGACCAATAACCAATGATCGGATCGATCATGGCATCAAACATGCGAGGAATGAAACCGATCAGGCCTGCGATATAAGGAGGGATGCCCAACCCAAGGATCAGGATCGCGACCATCTGTCCGATCCAGGCCGCCTGGCTGTCATTGGCCATGGACCCCAAGCCGTAGACGATCTTCTGAAAAAGCGGGATGCGGTCCGCGCTGGCCGTCGTGTGGTGGGTTGACTGATCCTTTGCCTGTGCCATTACCTACCTCCGTCTTAATTTTATGATGGGCTTATCCCAGAGAATGGGCTCGAATTTTACCTTATCTGCCAGCAAAAGAATTGAATATCCTAAGCGCAATGGTCCAAGCGGAAGGAAGTCCACCTTCAGTTAAGTTGATATAAAGCATCCTCGCTGATCGAGAACGGAAAAACTCGAAAATATTCTGAATCCTTATGCCGACCCTGTTCTGGTAAAAAACAGGCCGGACTGAGAACCATATTGTAAGCAATAATACTGCCAAAGCAAAATAAACTTTGAACGTTACGGCCTATCACTCTTCAGATATAAGACTCTCTCCGCAATATGGACAAAAACGGAACCGGTCGGCCTTGCCAAGCTTGACGGTCTTGATAAGTTTTCCGCAGAACGGGCAAACGCCTTTGCGCAGATCGAAGAACAGGACCGCGACCGCGCTGCCAATGAACAACCAGGGTATCCAGGTATTGATCCGGTCGGACATGATAAAGGCAAAAGCCACGATAGCCATGATCAAAACCGCCGCTGTCAAGATCGTCTTTGCCCGCCAGAACTCCTGGATCTTCTGCTTCTTCACGTTATCCATGATCATCCTCCTCGGTTGGGCCGCATCAACTTATAGCCGCTGCTATAATGAATGGGCCTAGTTTACACCATTCCTTGAGAAATCTATTATCTGCGCGATCCTGGCCTTCATATCTTTTCTCGCCACGATCATGTCTATCATGCCATGAGCCAGCATGAATTCCGAGGTCTGAAAACCTTTGGGAAGCTTCTGCCGGACCGTTTGTTCTATGACGCGCGGCCCGGCAAAACCCAGCAAAGCTTTTGGCTCTGCCATTATAATATCACCAACCCCGGCAAATGAAGCCATAATCCCGCCCATTGTTGGGTCGGTCAGAACGGATATATACAACAATTTAGCCCGGCTATGACGCGCCAGAGCTGCACAGGTCTTGGCCATCTGCATGAGGGAGATACAGCCCTCGTACATGCGGGCCCCGCCACCGGATCCGGAAACAATGATGACCGGAAGCTGGTGGGCAGTGGCATATTCCACCGCCCTGGTCACCTTCTCCCCGACCACCGATCCCATGGACCCCATAATGAACTGCGAATCAGTAACGGCTAAGACCGCCTTATACCCGGCGATCGCGCCATGGCCTGTTATAGCCGCATCCTCTAACCCGGTCAACTTCTGGTCGGCAGACAATTTCTCTTTATATGTCTTGAGCCCCTTGAAACCCAATGGATCGACGGAAAGCAACCCGGTGTCCATCTCGACAAAAGATCCCTCGTCCATCAGGACCTCAACCCGTTTACGAGCGGAAAGTGTCATATGAAAACCGCACTTCACGCAGGTGTTCAGGTTGCTGTCCACCTCCTTGGTGTAAGAGGGCTGCTGGCACTCCGGACACTTAAGCCATACCCCGTCGGGAATGGTCTTGCGCTTGTTGGTGACCCGGACAAAAGTATTGCTGCTTTTACCGAAAAGGCTCATTATCCGTGCTCATCGATCAGGGCACTAAGGTAACGCCCGCCGGACGATACCCGCTGCCCCTGACCTCTGTCCCCTATAGTTTATATACCCCTATTCCCGAAAGCGCCTTGGGAAAGAAATACGTGCTTTTCGGAGGCATCTTCTCACCGTTCAGGGCAATAGCCCTGAGCTGCTCGATCTTAACCGGGTTCAGAATAAAAGCCGCATCTGCCTTACCGCTGTCAATATGGCTGAAACACTCCTCGATATCTTTATTGGAATACGTTATGTCCTCGGACTTGATGCCCAGCTGATCGAATACGAAAGCCTTCAGGATCAAGGCATCCAGGCTGCGGTAAGCCGAGGACCCCTCTTTAATATGCTCATCGATCTGCGCCTTATTCTTGAGCCGTAAAAGCTGGATACCTCTCTTGGTATAAAGCCCGAAAGCGTGTTCGTTCCGACCGGCTTTGGCCAGCAAAAGAACAAGGTCCTCTTTATTCTTTATCGGATCGATCCGGAACAAATTATCCAAGAAACTGATGTCTTTGGCAAAATTCTTGACGATACGGTGTATCGGGAATATCTGCAGGTCCTTGGAGTCGATATTGGTGAAATAGGTCATCACATAGTTCCAGGGCTCCTCACCGGTGTTATGCGGACACTTCTCTAACATCATCTCCCGGTAACGCTTGGCGACCTCAAAACGGTGATGGCCATCCGCAATAAACAGATTCTGGTTATTGAAAGTCTCCTGAATGCCCTCGATTACCTCGGCGTCATCCAGCCTCCACACCAGGTTACGGACCCCGGTATCATCCACCACATCGATAAATGGCTTCGAGGGAAGCACTTTCCTCAAGAACGTTGTCTCGACTTTCTTCTGCCGGTCAGAAAAACAGACAAATATCGGGCTGCACGCCGCCTCCATGGCCGACCAAAGGCGGAAGCGATCCTCCTTGGCCCCCGCATGCGTCTTTTCATGAGGATGCACCTTGGCATTCTCATCCTCGATCTTCATGACCGCCAGAAACCCCATACGGCTGTGTTTCTCACCCAGGACCTTATATTCCTGTTTGATGTAGTACAAAGCGGGTTTCTCATCCTGTACCAGGATGCCGTCATTGACCCATTTCTGAAAAGTGGCCGCGGCCTTGGAATAACGCTTGTCGTCCTCGGTCTGTTTGGCGTCGGCCTTCGCGAGCATGACGTGAATGAAATTGTAGGGGCTTCTCTTCTGGAGCATGACCTCCTGTTCAGGAGATATCACGTCATATGGCGGACAAACGACCTTCGCCATATCTGCCACTTTTTTCTGGTTATACACGTACGCCCTGAACGGTTTAATTACCGACATCCCCTGCCATTCCTTGATTTCTAAAATGATAGTCTAATAGTTATAAATATTTAATATCCTGAAACTTACTAAGTATACACAAATAACCATATTTGCCAAGGAGCTAAATGGAAATAGTGCACCACGCACAAAACAGGCGTATCCTTGGCCCGAAAACCCACTATTCGCTGTCTTTCTCCTCAACTATTATGAAAAAAGAGGCTGAAAAAGGGAAGCGATACCTCAAATAAATAAAAGTGGCTGGGTTAAAACGAAAAGACGGATGAACCATCGTCAAAGAATACTCGAACCCAATGATAACCGGTGATCAGGAACAGGGACCTGTTCAGACATGGGAAGGATTGATATCTTCTTTGACCTGGCCCAAAAGCGGGATCAGACTCTGGATAGGAGTAATGTTCAATATAACAGGCGCAATACCCCTGAAATCACCCTGCCGGAACTGCTCAATGGCCGCGGGATCGAATTTGAACTGCAGGGCATCGCCCCGCTCGTTCAAAGTCATGCTGTTGGCGTTCAGGTCGATACCGCCCGGGGGCCTCATCGCCGCATCTTCAGAGACCAGCTCCATCGCCATCAACTTTCGTATATCCGTAGGCATCGTGAGTATCTCCACCATACGGCCGTCCTGGCCGGCAAAGATACTTTTATAACGGTCAGCGAACTCCTTGGACATGTTCCCGCTCTTGGCGATATACTTGACCTCGGCAGGAAGGTTCTTAGCCACATATTCTGCCACACCGAACCCGTCCATATCGGGCATCTGCGTGTCGGAGTAGATCGCCGCCAGCCCGGACAGATCACCGGGTGACATCCCCTTTAACAGGGCGACCGCCTCCGCCCCGCTCTTGGCCGTAAGGATAACGGCTTTCGGGTTTCGCATGGCAAGCATCTCTTTGGTGGTTTCCAGCAGATCGGCATCATCGTCCACTAACAGGACCGTTTTTCGCGCTCCCCTTTCTGCTTCGACCCGGCCTTCATTTCCCATGGCCGCATCTCTATCTATCAGATCTATTTTCTCCAATATATCGATGCCGCCCTTGAGCAGATCAATGATCTGCACCTTGCGCCCGGGCTGTTCAGCGAATATGCTTCGATAACGGCTTTCATGTTCCGGGGTCATATCATCGCTCTTGGCGACATACTTGACCTCGGCCGGAAGATTCCGCGCCACATATTCTGCGACTCCGAACCCGTCGGTCTGTGGCATCTGAGTATCGGAATACACCGCCGCCAGTCTTGAGATTTCTTCCGGCGACATCTTCTTCAAGATATCGATGGCTTCAGCGCCGTTATTGGCAGTAATGATATCGGCCCCGGGGTTCTTGTCGCTGATTATATCTCTGACCACTGTCAGCGAGCCCTCATGGTTATCCACCAGCAGGATGGTCCGCCGAACGGCCGGGGCCGCCTCGGCCTTGCCTTCGTTCTCCATGGCCGCGTCGACCGTCATCGTGACCCGACCGGTCCTTTTTTCCCCCGGCGCAGTGAAGGGGCGGGAACCTCCCAACTCCCCCTTCCGGTTGGGCCCGTTGGCTGTGACAGGAACGGGCTCGACCGCTCCTATGCCGCGATAACTGGTCTCGTTGCCTCCCCAGGCGTGCACGACCGCCTCTTCGCCCGGCGCAGAGGAGAACATCCCTTCCATCTTCATGGTGGTGACCACCTTGCGTTCCTCGTCGCTGACGATAGCCGTCACGACGCCATCGGCATCCGCCCGCACCGTGAACGAATTGTCCAGCGTGTGGTCCATTAACTGCGGGGTATTGAAATCCTGCCGGCCGGAAACTGCCGCCACTTCTCCCGTCGGGATCTTCTGTTCATCCACGGCAAAAACGCCGGTCGTGCCCGGCATCAGCAGCTTGGTCTTGCCCGGCGTATAGACCATGAACGGATGCTCCCCGACATCGGCGAAGACCTCGTATCCCCCGTCCCGCTCGGCCTCGGCCGCGGTGGTCAGGTTCTCCACCTCGACCTCAGTGGTCAAGGTGTTCCCTTCCAGCCGGAAGGACTTGGTCAGCCGGGAATGTCCGAAGGCCTCCGCCAGCCCGGGATAGTCGGTGGTCTCCAAAGATGCCTGGATCACCACCGCATCGCCTTCCATGCGTACCGACAGGTCTTTCCATATCTCGGCTATCCGGGCCACGCCGTGGATCAGATTCCCTGTCTGTCCGTCCATGCTGAGACCGGCGACCAGGGCTTTCACGTCTATGGCCCTTCCGTTGCGGACCAGCTTGCCTTCCTTAAGCCGGTTCACGAACGGGAACATGGAGAAGATCCCTCCCCCCAGGGTCTCCAGGTCCGGATTGACCCGGAACAGGTCCTTCCCGGCAGCGGACATGGATATCAACCTGAACCCCTTGTCGACCATGACGGTGAAATTCGTCCCGGCCTGTTCCTGGTCGGTGAACTGGAACAGCACATGGCCCTGTTTCTGGACCATTTCCACCTGATAGCGGCCGCTTCGGCTCATCTCCTGCAGTTTGGCCTGGATGCCCTGTAGGACAGGTTGGGCCGCCGCGGCGCCGGTCATCAACGTCTCCTTGACCGGACCGGGCAACAACAGCGCAGACTTTGTTACCATAGCCGCATCGGCCAAGGATACGGTGAAGTCGGCCCGGAGGGGGACAGAAAAGAACCTGACGGCCCTTTGTCCTTGGCCTGACCACATCCTCATATTTTCTTCCCTCTGATCGGTACGGTAGCCGATCAGCAATAACTGGCCGTTATCTTGGATAGCCTGCCAAGGCTGTTGGAACTGGAACACCAGATCGTAGCCTTTTGCGCCTCTGTAACTGGATATCAAGACCGATACCCCGGCGTCCAGGGCCACGGTCCTGCGCCGGGGCGCCGGCATATTGCGAAGATCCTCAACGGCCCGGTTGATCTCGCCGACAGCCACCGCCAGCCTCTCTGTTCTTTCGCGCGCCTTCATCGCCGAATCGGCCGCCACGGCCTGGCCGGCCACGGTCAGACGGAAGGCGTTCCCGACCGGGACAACGTCCTTCTGCGCGAAATCCCCGACCACGTCCGCCCTCGCCAGGTCCGCCATACCGCCCGAAAAATAGCGGTGCGGAACGGCCTCGCCGGTCTCACGGTCGACATCTTCCTTTATAAAATTGAAAACGCCTGTCCGGTAGGCCTGTTCGTACCGGGACCATATCTGTCCGGGGTCTATATCGGCGCCCTTTTTATCGACCCACAGGCCTTCCACCCCGCCGGTCTTGGCCTTGTTCGCATAGACCTGCGACAGGAAGGAATCCTTGAGGTTCTTCTTGTACCACGTCGCCAAGATCATGGAATGGAATATCTGGCGCAGGTTGGCGAAATTCTTTCCAGCATTGACCTCTTTTTCCAGTTCCGGGATGATTATTTCACGCACTATCTGCTTGGTAAGCTCCATCTTGCCCTGCATGGCCCCCGGAGCGGCATCGGCCGGGCCGGCTTCCGCCACACTGCTGCCCAGTTCGCCCTGTGCCTTTACTGCCGCCAGATAATCGCTCTCCAGCATGACCTTGAGATGAGACCCGACGATGAACACCGTATTATTGCGCACGTAGACATCCGCCCTGTCAGCTGTGATCCACACCTTGTTGAAAGTGTCTACGGGGATATCCGTAGTGCCGAATTCTTGGCGGGCCCTTTCATAGACGCGGGCCCAGAAAGCATGGCCCAGCTCTTTCGCCGGATGTATGAGGGAGGCGGTGACCTGTTTCAGGAGGTAATCCTGCGCCAGCAAGTCGCGGCCCAGTTCGGTCTTGCCCAGTTCTTCCGGCAGTATGCGGTCTTTTTCGTAAGGCGAAAGGTTGACCCACTGGTTCTGTTCGGAAATGGTCAACGACGCCAGGAAATATTTCACCAGCCGGTCGGACTCTTTCCTGATGGCGGCATCGTCATTTGTCCGCGGCTTAAGCCCTGAATTCCCGGTATCGACGATGAAATCGAACAAGAGCGGATCTTCCGGATGCACGATCAAGCCTTTGAATATCACCGGCACATAGGCCGGGCTGTTCTCTACTATTGTTCCAGGCGCAGGCAGCAAAAGCTCTTGGGCGTAAGAAATTACAGGATTAGAAATAATAGATAGGACAAGGCAGGAAATTATTAATCTTTTAAAAAGTATAGCCATGGGCGCATGTAAAAAGATTAATATTGTGATCTTAATTTTGATTTAAATTATTATTTCCACATGAAAGATAGCATTTGCCGGATAAGATGTCAATAAATGCAATGCCTTGATCAAATATTCCCCTATTCACTGCATTTCCCGGAAGCTTTCATGGGGCAGGATGAGCTGTTGGCACAAGATGACGGCGCTTCTGTCTTCTTGTCAGAGTGGCGGGAACTTTTCTTCTTGTAATCGGTCTCGTAAAAGCCGCTGCCTTTGAAAATAACCCCGCTGCCGCTCCCGATCAGACGGGCAAGTTTGTTCTTCCCGCACTTGGGGCATTTGGTCAGCTTGGGTTCTGTCATGGACTGCAGCGCTTCCAGGACATGTCCGCAGGCGCGGCATTCATATTCATAAGTAGGCATTTATAACTCTCCTTCTAAAATCCTGATGGATCCGAGCCGGCGAGGTGGAGAAAGAACTGCCGCCGGGCGGGCTTGTCTTTCTTCCGGACCGGCCCCTATTTGAACACCTTCTTGATCTTTTCCTTGAACGTTCCTCCGCCCTCGACGATCTCTCCGCAGGATTTGGCGAATTGCTCCAGCAGCTGGCGTTGCTCACCGGTAAGCTTCTTGGGCACATCGATCATGATCCGCACATAAAGATCGCCGAACTCCTCGTCCCGACGGAGATCAGGCATCCCTTTGCCGCGGATGCGAAAGACCTTTCCGCCCTCGGTGCCGGACGGGAGCTTCATGGTGACCGCGCCGTTAAGGGTCTGGACCTGCATCTCCGCCCCCAGCGCCGCCTTGACGAAACTGACCGGCATGTCCATCTCAAGGTCGTTGCCGGAACGGCGGAACTTCCCGTGCTGCTCTACGCGTATGAAAATATACAGATCGCCGGGCCCGCCGGGACCCACCTCGCCTTCGTTACGCAAACGCATCTGGGAATCATTGTCGAGCCCCTTGGGGAAACTGACCTCTATCTCGCGGACATGCTTTACCGCGCCCCGCCCGCCGCATTTCGGACAGCTTTCCTTGACTATGCGGCCTTCCCCCCGGCAAGAGGGACAGGTCTGGGCCATGCGGAAAAACCCGCTGTTCATCATCACCTGGCCGTGCCCGCCGCAGGCGCGGCAATCTTCCATGGCGGTGCCGTTCTTGGCACCAGTCCCCTGGCAATCCTGGCAGACCTCGTTGCGCGGGACCCTGACCGTCTTTTTCACCCCGCTGTAAACTTCCTCCAGCGTCAGCGTGACCTCGTACTGGATATCCCGCCCGCGGGCCGGCCCGCGCCGGCGACGGCCTCCCATCGAGCCGCCGAAAGCATCGCCGAAGAACTGTCCCAGGATATCGTCCAGGCTGCCGTCGCCGAAAATGCTCGAGAAGTCGGCGCCGCGGAAGATGTCCTCAGAAGTGTAGTTCTGATCTATGCCGGAATGGCCGAACTGGTCGTAGGTCTGGCGTTTCTTGGGGTCCGACAACACCCCGTAAGCTTCGGAGATCTCCTTGAATTTCTCCTCGGCCTGCTTCTTCTCGCTGTCCTGGACGCGGTCCGGGTGATAACGGAGCGCCAGCTGGCGATACGCCTTCTTTATTTCGGCGGCATCCGCGTCTTTCTTGACGCCGAGGATCTCGTAATAGTCTTTCTTCATGGGCTAACCAAGTCAAAATGTCAAAAGTCAATAGGTCAAAAAGGAGCCCATATCGAGCTCTTTTGACCTATTGACCTGTTGACCATTTGACCTCTTTCCTTATTTATCATCCTTCACTTCAAAGTCCGCGTCGATGACCCCGTCGCGGTTGCCGGACCCGCCGGTTTTCTTCCCCTCGCCGGAAGAACTGGTCTCCGGCTGAGGCCCGGGCTGCGGTCCCGCGCCCTGGGCACCCGCCGCACCTGCTCCGCCGGGCTGCGAGGTCGCTTTATACATCTCCTCCGCCAGCTTGTGGCTGGCCTTGGTCAGGCTCTCCATGCCGGACTTGATACGGTCGACCGACTTGTCCTTCACCGCCTGCTTGAGCGACTCCAGTTCCTTAAGAATATTGTCCCGGTCGGACGCCGGCACCTTATCGCCGTAGTCCTTGAGAGCCTTCTCGGTCGAATAGACCAGCGAATTGGCCTGGTTGACGGCCTCGGCCTCTTCCTTGCGCTTCTTGTCCTCTTCCGCGAACTTCTCGGCTTCCTTGACCATCTTCTGGATCTCATCTTCCGAGAGCTTTTTCGGCGAAGTGATGCGGATGGACTGCTCCTTGCCGGTGGCCTTGTCCTTGGCGTGGACGTGCACGATACCGTTCACGTCGATGTCGAAGGTCACCTCGATCTGCGGGATCCCGCGCGGCGCCGGAGGGATGCCGACCAGATCGAACTTGCCCAGCTCGGTGTTGTCATTGGCCATCTGGCGCTCGCCCTGCAGCACGCGGATCGTGACCGCCGGCTGGTTGTCTTCTGCGGTGGAGAAGACATTGCTCTTCTTGGTCGGGATCGTCGTATTGCGTTCGATCATCTTGGTCATGACGCCCCCCATGGTCTCGATGCCCAAGGTCAGAGGCGTGACGTCCAGGAGAAGAACGTCTTTGACATCTCCCTTGATGATGCCGGCCTGTACCGCTGCGCCGAGAGCCACGCACTCCATCGGGTCTATGCCGCGCTCGATCTTCTGGCCGGCCTCTTTTTCCACGAAGTCCTGCACTATCGGCATCCTGGTCGGCCCGCCCACCATGATAATCTTGTCGATCTTTATCTCCCCGCCTATCTTGGCGGAGGCGTCCTTCATGGCCTGGCGGATGGGGTTGCGGCAGCGCTCCACTATGGGTCCGACGAGACTTTCCAGCTTCGCCCGGTCCAGGGTCTGGGTCAGATGCTTCGGGCCCGCAGAATCGGCCGTAATGAAAGGAAGGTTGATATCGGTCTGAACGGTCGAAGACAGCTCGACCTTCGCCTTCTCCGCCGCCTCACGCAGGCGCTGGAAAGCCATCTTGTCCTTGGAAAGGTCGATGCCGGTCTCCTTCTTGAACTCGTTGACGATATGCTCTATCAAGACATTGTCCATGTCCGTGCCGCCGAGCAGGTTGTCGCCGCTGGTGGACAGGACCTCAAAAGTGCCGCCTTCGCCCATTTCCAGGATGGTAACGTCCAGAGTGCCGCCGCCCAGGTCGAAGACCATGATCTTCTGTTCCTTGCCGGCCTTGTCGATACCGTAGGCCAGGCAGGCCGCCGTCGGCTCGTTGATGATGCGCAGCACCTTCAGGCCCGCGATCTCGCCGGCGTCCTTGGTGGCCTGGCGCTGGTTGTCGTTGAAATACGCCGGCACCGTTATCACCACGCCCTCGACCGTGTCGCCGAGATATTTCTCGGCGTCAGCCTTGATCTTCTGCAGGATGAAGGCCGAGACCTGCTGCGGGGTGAACTCCTTGCCGAACACATTGAATTTATGGTCCGTGCCCATTTTGCGCTTGGCCGCGTAGATGGTCCCTTCCGAATTGGCCGCGGCCTGGCGACGGGCCGGCTCGCCGACCAGACGCTGGTTGTCCTTGGTAAAAGCGACGAAGGACGGGAAGGCCTTCCCCGAAGCCACGCCGGCTCCTTCCGCCGACGGTATGATGACCGGACGGCCGCCTTCCATGACTGCCGCCGCCGAGTTGGAAGTCCCCAGATCGATCCCTATAAAACGTGCCATATTATCCTCCTTGAGAAACGAGAGTTATTCTTCTCATTCAACCGATCACACTCTCCGGTCATGACACCCGTGCGCACAGGCATCATGTCACCAGTGTTAATTCCCCGCCGGCTCATCCCCGCCGCCCGCCTTTTCTTCGGGAGGGAGTTCTTCCGCCGCTGCCGCCGGCTTCTTGGAAACCTTGACCTTCGCGGGCCGGGCCACCCGGTCCCCCAGCATGTAACCGTTCTGGAACACCTCGATGACAGTATCTTCCTCGTGTTCAGCGCTCTCGGCCGTCATCAGCGCTTCGTGCAGATTGTGGTCAAATCTCTTGCCTAAGGCCTCTATCGGCCGCACGTCATATTTCCTGAAAAGCTCCTGCATGCGTTTCAGGGTCATCTCCACCCCTTTGAGCAGGGCCGCGCCATCGTTCGGTTTCTGGCGGGCAGCGGCGACACACCGCTCGAAGTCTTCATAAAATCCCAGCAATTCGACGATAACTTCCTCATGAGCGTACTTGATGAGCTCTTGTCTTTCGCGTTCGTTGCGTTTACGCACATTGTCGAACTCGGCGAACAAACGGATATATTTGTCTTTGGCCTCCCCCAGTTCCTGCCGGAGCTTCTCGATCTCGGTTCCCGGCTTCTCGGTCTCAGCCTCCGCCTCGGCTTGGTCTTTTTTGAGGTCCTTGTCTTCGTCCGGCATATTTTTCTCAAACCATTTCATGGAGCACTTCCGAAACATATTCCAAGGCCGAGACCACCCGCTGGTAATCCATGCGGGCCGGCCCCAGGACCGCGATGCGCCCGGTCGGTCCGCGCCGGGTCTGGAAACTCGAGACCGCCAAGGCGCAATCATCAAAGGCATCGCAAGCCGTCTCCTGGCCTATGTAGATCTTGATCTTACGGTCCAGGTCCCGGCGTATAACTGCCAGGATCCGCTCTTTTTCTTCCAGTTCCTTCAATATCGCTACCACTTTCTGCAAACTGTTCAAACCTACCGCTTCCGCGAGATAATTCGTGCCGCGGAAGGCGAAAGCCCGTGGATAACCATCGACCGTTATGATGCTGGCACAGTGCGTCAGTTCGGAAACGATCTCGGTCGTCTTATCCAGCAGGCTTTCCAGTTCCTGTACGCCGGCTTCGTATTCCCGCTGGATCCGTTGACGTTCTTCTTCCAGCAGTTCGATCTCCTGCATCAGGAAGTCCACATAATAACGATAACCCCGTTGTGTCGGCATCCTTCCGGCTGAAGTATGCGGATGGGTCAGAAAACCCTCCTCCTCCAGTTCAGCCAGGATATTCCGGATGGTGGCAGAACTGATATCCTGGTCATACAGCTCCGCAATGAAAGCCGAACTCACTGGTTCCACTGTACTTATGTACTGACGGATAACCAGTCCCAAAACAATGTCTTTTCTCTGATGAGGGTCAACTCGCACCATAAGCACCTCTTGGTTCAGATATTGTTTGGTTCAAAACGTTTAAGCGTTTAATAGAAATTAGCACTCTGAACCCTTCTTTGCCAGGCGCGCATTATAAAAAAAAGACACGCCTGTGTCAATCAACTTATCTTCTCTTTATTGGCCTTTGGCCTCGACCGCGTAACGTTCAAAACAACGGCCTGCCGTGCCCTCCTTGTCCGCAAAGAAATATTGTTCGCTGCTCTGCCGGCCCGATGGGTAGTATTCCCTGCGCTGGCTTAGCTGCCCCCCTTCGTAACACTCCTCAAAAGAGAGCCCTCCGTCCCGTTCGTAATATTTGAAGATCCCTTCAGGCTTGTCTCTGTTGAACCGCCCCTCGCTTTTGAGCTCCCCCGTCTCATAATACTCCTTGCCCAGACCGTGTTTCTCATCACCGGTCACCGGGATGATCCAGTGTATACCTCCGCTCGCATAATACTCACGCCAGGCCGGATCATTGACATGCCCGTTAAAGTAGTTAGCCTTGCTGCGCAGCCGGCCGTTCTTATAGAAGAACTTACCCGCCCCTTGCAGTTGGTCCCTTTCAAAGAACCCGTCGAACTCGGTTTCCCCGGACATATAGAACTCCCGGCCCCGGCCATGCCTTGATCCGTCCGCGGCCTCGTAATTTCCCTTGAGGACGCCGTTCTCGTAGAACTCACGGATATGCCCGAGCTGGACACCGTCCTGGTAATCATATTCGCGGAAAACAGCGCCCGAGGGGTAATATTGCTTGGTCACGCCGTCCTCCCGATTATTGCGGAACAGCCTCTCATACGCCAACCCTCCGCCGGCTCTATATTCTTTGCTCACCCCGTCCTTCCATCCCTCGATGTAAATTTCCTCCGACTTTAGGCCGCCGTCGGGATAATATGTTGTTTTTACTCCGTGCAGTTTTCCCGAGCGGTAGAAACACTTGAGAAGGATCTTTCCCTGCTCGGAGAATTCCTCGTACAACCCGTCCAATCTTCCTTCGTTGTAACGGCCGGTCGCCCGTAGAAGCCCGGAGGGATAATAATCGCGGAACCTGCCGTGGGGCACGCCCAGCTCGTACTCCACGGTCCGCGCCACCTTCCCCTGAGCATCTAGCTCGTCGTAGAAACCATCCCGCATGGTCTCGCCATACGCCAACGTGAAAGGCATGCCCAACGCCCCCGAAAGCAAAGCAGCTACTACTGCTGAAAAATACAGCCGTGGCCTTATTTTCATATTGTCTTTATTCTATCAAACGTCCGGGACGATGCAACGGGGATGACTTTTTATCAAAGAACCATTTCCCATGCCGGGCTTGAACGCCCGGCGCTCTACCTTAGGCCACCTGGACCGAAATCTCGCCTTTGCTTACTTCGATCTTGACGCTATCGTTCTCCTTCAATTCGCCGTTCAGTATCTTTAAGGCGATCGGATCCTGCACCGCGTGCTGGATGAGCCGCTTCAACGGACGCGCACCGAACTGCGGGTCGTAACCGCGCTCTGCCAGCCAGGCCCTGGCTTTGTCGCTGACCGCTAAGCCTATCTTCCGGTCGGTCAGCCTTCTTTCCAAAGCCGCCAGCTGGATGTCCACGATCCTTACCACATCCGCCTTGGCCAGGCGGTTGAATACGATTATCTCGTCGATACGGTTCAGGAATTCCGGGCGGAACTGCCCCCGTAAAGCCTCCCGTATCCTCGTTTCGGTCTCTTCCTTCTCCCCCGGCTCCAGGGTGTACTCCGTCCCTATGTTCGAGGTCATGATCACGATCGTATTCTTGAAATTCACCACCCGTCCCTGGCCGTCGGTCAGTCTGCCGTCGTCCAGAAGCTGCAGCAGGACATTGAACACGTCAGGGTGGGCCTTTTCGATCTCGTCAAAAAGGACCACGCTGTAAGGACGGCGGCGCACGGCCTCAGTGAGCTGGCCGCCCTCGTCATAGCCGACATACCCCGGGGGCGCGCCGACCAGCCGGGCGACCGAATGCTTTTCCATGTACTCGCTCATGTCGACCCGCACCATGGCGTTCTCGCTGTCGAACAAAAGCTCCGCCAGCGCCTTGGTCAGTTCGGTCTTGCCAACGCCCGTAGGGCCGACAAATATAAAGGAACCCATGGGCCGGTTAGGGTCGTGCAGGCCGGCCCGGGAACGGCGGACGCAGGAAGCCACCAGACCGATCGCATCTTTCTGGCCTACCACCCGCGCTTCCAATTGTTCCTCAATGTGTACCAGCTTTTCGACCTCCCCCTGCAGCAGCTTCTCGAGGGGGATCTTCGTCCACTTCGTGATGACCGAAGCGATATCCGCCTCTCCGACCTCTTCCTTGAGCAAGGGGCGGCCGTCCTGCACCTTCACCAATTCCCTGTTCTTGGCCGACAACTCCCGGTCCAGTTCGACCAGCCGGCCGTAACGGATCTCGGCCGCCTTGCCGAGATCCCCCTCGCGCTCGGCGCGGTCGCCTTCCAGCTTCAATTGTTCCGCCCGGGCCTTGATACGGCGTATCGCATCGATCAGCGTTTTTTCTTCCTGCCAACGGGAACGGAGCTGCTTGTTCTCCTTTCTGAGAGCCCCGAGCTGTTCCTCGAGCTTGGCCAGGCGTTCGCGCGACGGCTCGTCTTTCTCTTTCATAAGGGCCTGGCGCTCGATCTCGGCCTTGCGGATCTGCCTTTCATTCTGGTCCAGCTCATGCGGCATGGAGTCGATCTCGATCCTGAGCCGGGAAGCCGCCTCGTCTATCAGGTCGATGGCCTTATCCGGCAGGAAGCGGTCGGCGATATAGCGGTTCGACATCACGGCCGCCGCGATGATCGCATTGTCCTGGATACGCACGCCGTGATGGACCTCGTAGCGCTCCTTGAGCCCCCGCAAAATGGCGATCGTGTCCTCCACCGTGGGCTCCCCGACCAGAAGCGGCTGGAACCGGCGTTCCAAAGCGGGGTCCTTCTCGATATGCTGACGGTATTCGTCGAGAGTGGTGGCGCCCACGCAACGCAACGCCCCGCGGGCCAGGGCGGGCTTGAGCATGTTCGAAGCGTCCATGGCCCCGTCCGCCCTTCCCGCGCCCACGATCGTATGCAGCTCATCGATAAAAAGGATGATCTCGCCATCCTTCTGCTCGATATCCTTCAGAACCGCCCGCAGCCTTTCCTCGAACTCGCCGCGGAATTTGGTGCCGGCCAACAGCGCCCCCATGTCCAGGACGATCACGCGCTTGCCCTTCAAGCCCTCGGGGACATCCTGGGAGATGATCCGCTGGGCAAGCCCCTCCACGATGGCGGTCTTGCCCACGCCCGGTTCGCCGATGAGGACCGGATTGTTCTTTGTCCGCCTGGAAAGTATCTGGATTATCCGCCGGATCTCTTCATCCCTGCCGATCACCGGGTCCAGTTTTCCCTGTGCGGCCAGGGCGGTAAGGTCCCGGCCGAACTGCTCCAGGGGCGGCTGTTGTGGGGGCGTCTGTTCGTACATTAGATTCTCCGTTCTTTACCGCAGGAAAATACCGCGGTCGATATTTCTCTATTTCACGTCTATCTTCTGCACCTGTTCTTGAGACTTTAACGCCGATCCCGTCCTTTCCACCGTCACGGTAAGTACGCCGTTATCATACTTGGCCTGCAGGCTTTCCTCCTTTGCGTCATGGGGAAGGGGTATCGCGCGGGAAAAATAGCCGAAACTGCGTTCCTGGCGGTAATAACGATTAGGCTGTTCTTCCTTGCTTTCTGCCGAACGTTCACCTGAAATATAGAGTACATTCCCCTTGACCTCGACGTTGATCTTCGCCTTGTCCATACCTGGGATATCAAGTGTCACAACGTAGGCCTTGTCGGTCTGCTTCAGGTCGTACCCCGGGTTGAAAGAACGCATCTGGTTCATCATCATTGATCCCGGTCTGCCCCTGAACGAATACGGCATCAGGCTTTGCATCCGTTGTTCCACCGCATCCATTTCAGCAAAAGGGTCCCAATCTTCGTATCTCTGAACTGACGTTTCCCTCGCCGCGGCCTTTACCTCGGCCAACTGCGACTCGAGGTCCTTGACCTGGCCGCGAAGTTCAGCGATCTCCTGGCGCATCGCCGACGTATCGGCATTTTCGTCGGCGAAAGAAGCAGGCATATGGATCAACAATAGCGCTGCGCTGAAGACCAGAACAGTCCCGTTTTTGTGCGTCTTGTACATACGGATCCTCCTTGTTACTTATATGACCGTCTCTCGACGAGCGATACTTCCGAATGGAACGGACAGCCCTCCAGGGATCGATCTAAAGACTTTCGCCTTACGCTTATTGCGGGCCGCCGCATATCTTCGAACATTCAATACATAACGCAGGGGACCTTTTATCGACCGCCGACGAATTTACGTCGACGGTCGATGGTCATTCATTTAACATCGATCTTGATCTGTCTCGGCTTGGCTTCCTCCTTCTTCGCTATCGAGAGCTCCAGGACGCCTTTATCGAACTTCGCGCTGACCTTTTCCGGGTTGACCGAAGACGGCAGCGTGAAAGCACGGTGAAAGCTGCCGTAATAACGTTCGGAACGGACATACTCTCCGCTCTTGTCCTCCTTTTCCTGTTTCTTCTCTCCCCGGATGGTCAGTACATTGTTTTCGATCGTGACATCGATGTCCTCCCGCGACATTCCGGGCAGGTCGGCCCTGACCAGTATGGCATCTTCCCGGTCGACCACGTCCACAGCTGGCGACCAAAAGCCTTCCAATAAAGAGGTATTGGCTTCGCCGCTTTCAGGATAGGGGCGGTCAAAAAGACGGCTCATTTCCCGCTGCAGCCTTTCTAATTCATAGAAGGGGCTGCGCCATACAACATTTGATTGTTTGTGTGGAATTATACCCATAACGCACCTCCATTTCTGATGGTTTATTTTATTTTTTCTTTTATGCCTTCATTCTGTCACTCTGATATATAGAGTGCTAAATAGAGAACAAAAAAATTTACACCTGACGACCTTCCATTTCCAAAATAATCTTAATTCCGCTGATATTCACCTTTTTATCTTCCATCAAATACCTTATATATGTCAAAGTCTGGATCTGCATCTGTGAGTAACATCGTGTCCTTATTCCCACCCTTTTTGGCTTAACCACTCCCATTTGGTCTAATTTCCTTAGGGTCCATATGGGAATATGCACCACTTCTGCCGCAACTCCTATTACAAATAAGGGAGCTTGCGGATCGATATTAAAAACAAAATCGCATTGTTCCCGATCATTACTGTTGTAAATATTATCCTTATTCAGAACTTGATCTTTCATAATCAAATCCTTTATGCAATCGAAAATATACCATTACCTAATCATATTGTCAAGATAAATTTGTCGTAATAATTAGAAAATCTAATTATCTCACCCGGCATGAAACTTCCCCGCCAAATGTTTCGATAAATGGACGACAATATGTATCTCTTGGTCGGTATATTCTTCTACCACCACTTCTCCTTCTTTATGTGCCAGATGGACCAGGTCCATCCTGTTAAGGGGAAGTTTCACATCTACGGTTACCACCATGTTTGACAGCTCATGCTCGACCTTGAGCAAAAGCTCGTCAATATTGGTCCGCTCGGTGGCAGAAATAGCAACGGAGTTCGAATATCGCCGGGCAACAGCATCAATGAGACCCTTGTCCTCGATCTTGTCGACCTTATTCAATACCAAAAGCACGGGCTTTTGCGAACAACCCAACTGCTCCAGTACTGCATCCACGGAATCTTTAAGGTTACGCGCCCTGGGATTACTGACATCCAGAATATGCAAAAGCAGGTCCGCACTCTGGACCTCCTCCAGGGTAGCCTTGAAGGCTTCGATAAGATTATGCGGAAGTTCATGCATGAAACCGACCGTGTCGGAAAAGACCACTTTCTGCTTATTGGGCAAGACGCATTGCCTGGCCAACGAATCAAGCGTGGTGAACATCCCGTCCTTGGTGGCCTGATGCGCGTCGGTCAAGGTGTTAAGGAGCGTGGATTTGCCGGCATTGGTGTATCCGACCAACGATACGAGCGGGATATGCTGGTCCTGCCGCCTTTTGCGTTTCAACTGCCTTGACTTGGTCACTTCGGCCAGTTCTTTCTTGATACGGTCTATCCGGGTCGCAATACGCCGGCGGTCGACCTCAAGTTTGGTCTCCCCAGGGCCTATCGTTCCGATGCCGCCCCCCAGGCGGGACAAGGCGTCATAATGACCTACCAGCCTCGGGAGCCGATACTCCAACTGCGCCAGTTCGACCTGCAGCGAACCCTCCAGGCTCTTCGCCCGGCGGGCGAAGATATCCAATATGAGCTGCGTGCGGTCGATGGTATTAACGCCGAAGGCTTCCTCCAGGTTCCTCTGGTGGTGTCCTTTAAGCTCCGCGCTGAAGATCACCGTCCGCGCCCCGGTGGTTTTTACCAGCTCGGCGATCTCGCCTACCTTCCCCTTATGGATAAGGGTGGCCGGCGTCGGCGGATCCGCCGGACAGCGGACGGTTTCCACCACCTCGCCGCCGCAGGCCCTGGCCAGCTCCGACATCTCATAGGCCACATCCTCTATCGGCCAGTCCCTCCGGTCTTTGAAATCGACCACAGCTATTAATACCTTTTCTTTCATAACACTCCGATCTTACGAGAGATTTGTCCTTAACAACCCCGTTATCCTTACGGCGGTCTGTTCAGCCGTTTCTCCTTCTCCGACGTTGATCCACTCTATGCGTTCATCTTTGCGGAACCACGTCAACTGGCGCTTAATATAACGGCGGGTGTTCCTCTTCATCAGGTCCTTGGCCTGCTCGAGGCCATACCTTCCCTCGATATGACCCGCTATCTCCGGAATTCCTATAAGCCGAGCCGCCGACGGGGTGATCCTTTTCCCCAGGACCAGCCGGACCTCTTCCACCAGTCCCCGGCCGAACATCTCCTCCACGCGCTGTTCCGCCCTCGCGTAAAGCTCTTCCCGCGGACGGGTCAGGGCAAAGATACGTATCCCGGCCTTTCCCCACAGCCCGTCGCGTTTCTTCTGCATCTGCGAGAGGGGGACGCCGGTGGCCTCAAATACTTCCAGTGCCCGGACTATGCGCTGGCGGTCATTGGGCTTGATCCGGGCGGCCGCCTCAGGATCAACGGAACGCAGGCGTTCATAGGATACCATCAACCCGTTACTGGCGGCCTCCTGTTCCAACTTTTTTCGCAAGGAGCGGTCGACCTCCCCGCCATTGAATATCCCGTCCAGGAGCGCCATCATGTACATACCGCTGCCGCCGCAAACGACCGGAAGCTTACGGCGGGAACGCACCTCCCCGATAGCCTGCAGAGCCAGCTCGCGGTAGCGGGCGACGTTGAACTCATCTTCGACGGAGACCACGTCCAGCAAATGATGCTTTACGGCCGCCAGCGTCCTTGCCGAAGGCTTGTCGCTGGCGATACCTATCTCCTTATAGACCTGCATGGCATCGCACGATATGATCTCGCCGTTCAATAGCAAGGCCAGCTCGACCGCCACAGCCGTCTTGCCGACCGCACTGGGCCCGCAGATAAAGACCATTTCGGTCTCCCGGGTCGCGGCGCACTTCCCGGCTTTCGATCCAGGGGAACAACGCACGGTATCGGACATCTTGGTTCTGTTCATTATTTCACGGATAGATCAAGGTAGGATATCCCAGCCCGGAAAGTTTCGCCTCGAGGTCCTTGGCATCGCTCAAAGCCGACAACTGGCCGACCCGGACGCGGTACATGGCCCGCCCGCCGGGACCTTTGGTCTCCACAACATAAGCGTATTCTTTATGCTGGGTCAACTCCTCCACCAGCTTCTGGGCCCGGGATCTGTCGGCGAAGGACCCGACCTGGACCGTGAAATACTGCTTCTCTTCCAGGAGCTGCTTGGCCACCCCGCTCTCGAAAGAGTCCGGGAAAAGTTCAATTATCTTTTTCAACAATTCCTGGGCCTTGGTCCAGCGGGCCAGCTTGAGATTCGCGCGCGCGGCTTTCAAATAGAACAGGCTGAGCATGTCCGAGCCTTTCCGACGGGAGATAAGGCCGTTGGCCTCCTTGAGGGCGTTCTCGTAGAAACCCTGCATGTACAGCGCATCGATGCGGCCGACGGCGGCCTTCTCGTAAAGGTCACCCTGCACCCGCTCGGACAATAACTGCTCGAAAACCTTCTGGGCGCGGGCATATTCCCCCAGGCGCAGGGAGCTCAATCCGAGGTAATAACTTACTTCCCAGCTTTCTTCCCGCGACAGCTTGGCCGCCTGCAGTTCCTGGGCGATGCCGTTGGCCTTCTTATAATCCTCTTGAATGATGGAGGCCTGGAGGTCGGCCATGGTCGCGGCGCCGGCTGCGGTCGAATAAACGAGGAAACAGATCAGAAATAGGGAAATATTCTTCATGAATTTTCGATCATCGTTATAAGTCATATCAAATATACTGCGCACCCCATTTATGTCAACGACTGTTTGGGCAAGATGGCGCTTTTGACAAAATGCGGCATCCACGCGACACCTTCTAGGACGCCGGGTAATAGATCGCCAACCAGACCGAAGTCTGCGCGGGGTCCGTCCACTCCACGCGATGCCGGGTACGGGCCGGGATCAGCGTATGATCGCCAGCCTTCATGGGAAGTCTGATGCCGTTGGAGAAGACCAGCTCGGCCGCGCCCTTGACCAGCAGCACCCATTCGTTTCGGGCATCCTCCAGCCATTCCCCTTTCGGGGTCGTCTGGCCGCGAGAAACGATCCGCTCAAGCGTGATATGCTCGGACTTGAGCATAGTCTCGAATACTTCTTCACCGGACGCATCAGGGAGCTGGTCAAAAATATTCGGCATA
>CAYTIW010000015.1:46443-51237 GCA_964438075.1 uncultured Planctomycetales bacterium | reverse complement strand
AAAAAGCCAACACTTGTCAGAATAACAACTTATGTAAATGGATGTCATCAAAAGGGACAAGTTCGACCTTCTTTAAGATAAAACCCCGTACAAGAAAATATTTGACAACATAAAGAACACCATATATACTTCAACCCTAAATTCCGAAAATATACAACTAGTCGGTAATAGTAATTAAAAAGAAATACTGCTCATTCACAACATGTAATTTGCTGTTGGTCTTAAAAGCAGACTTTATAACTCGATCTTGATGTCAGCTTCCGGCAGTTAATTTTATCCAAAGTGATTTTTTATAATAATCGTACATTGATCAGGGATTTTTTATAAATCGTACTATTACATTCTTTACACTTTGGTGACAAAAAAATAATTTGACAAAAATCGAATATCCAGCTATATTTGAGTCCTAAACCAAGAAAAACTGGAGTAAAATAAAAAAGTGGGGAAAGCCATGAAGAAATTGTTTATTGTTCTCGTCGCGGCCTTGATAATGACTCTGGCGGCAACGCATCAATCGTTCGCTTCTTTTGTGCCGTTCAGTGAGTTCAAGATCGTAGGGGCCGCCGGAGCCCAGGATTGGTCAGGCCCGACCACCAGCGATGGCTTGCCTATCTTTAAAATGAACGAAACCCCCTATCTGTACATCAAAATGCCGGCCAATTATATTTATGCCAAAATCGATACCTCCTGGACCTCCCCCTCCAGCCAGGTGATCCCTGATAACGACCATTATCAAGTCTTCTGGTCCGGGAGAAAGCTGTGGCTTTCCTTGACGAACTGGAATAGCGTACAGGAACACGGAATATGGACGGTGGACGGGAGTTATAAGACCTGCTTAGGCAATACCGGGACCGGGATGGCCAGTTTCGTGGTCACGCCCGAACCCATGGCTTTCTTATTATATGGAATAGGTGGCCTGCCGCTTATGGCCCGTTTTATGCGTCAACGCAAAACTTTGGCGGCGTAAGGTTTAAGATTTGATATTTTAAGTTGCTGATAAATTGATATTGAAAATTACCAGACAAGCAGTCTGAAGTAATAAATAACAAACAGTAAAGGGAGATAGCAGTATGAAAAAAATCACTCTTATTATGGCCTTGGTGTTGGCCATGACGATGGGGGCGGCAAGCCAGTCGTTTGCGGGCGTCATTTCCGTCTGCCCGAGTGGCAGTTATTTTTGCGCCTTCAACATCGTCGATAACACCGGAGCCACAGAATGGACAGGGCCAACGGATCTTAACGGCGACCCGGCCCTCAGCCTGGCTCAAACCCCGGTGCTCTACTTCCAGCTCTCCAACGCCAGCGACAAGATCGATGGCCTGTGGATAAAGGAAGAAGATGCCTCCAAGTGGGAAGCTTTCGGCAGCGTAGGCCCCACTAGCGGGACGGACGGATGGATGTCCCCGGCCATGTGGTCAGGCCTCAACGACAGCGATAAGCTCGGCCACTGGAGCGTACTGGGACATATCCAGGGGACCAGTTCCTGGACCATTGACAGTGCCGGCAACCTGGACTGCCCGAGTTGCGCCATAGCGAATTTCGTGGTCACGCCAGAGCCTGTTTCCATGGCCCTGTACGGGATCGGCGGGCTTCCTTTGGCAGCCCGTTTTCTGCGCCGTCGTAAGGTTACAGCATAAGTATCAAACTAGGTAAAAGATAATTATTAATAAGGAGGCAGTTGTATGAACAAAAGAACATGGGTAATCGTCGCCGCCCTGCTCGTGGCCCTTACAAGCCCGTCCCTGGCAGCTACGCACTTTGACTATTTCAAGATGGTCGGCGCTGCTGAGCTAGGCAATTCCAGCCTTTCTCAGACCAACCCGGCCCGCGCAACCTACGGCCTGAACGAAACCCCGTATCTGTACTACCATGTTACCCCGGCCCCGACCGTGACCCAGAGCGTGTTGACGCTTTGGTTCCATAAGGCCGAACCGGGCGTGCTGGTACCGGATACCGCCACCCCTGCCGATACTGAGAGCTGGCTCTCATTGAGCAACTGGAACTCGCTGTCGGATGAACAGAAACTGGGCGATTGGCGCGTAACGGGTTTCCTCAAGCAGGGACGCACGCTGTTGGATTGCAAAACCGTCAGCTTCGTCGTCACTCCTGAGCCTATGGCAATGGTGCTTTACGGTATCGGCGGTCTTCCGTTAGCAGCCCATTTCCTCCGTCGCAGGAAACAGATCGCAGCGTAATGATATATGGGGAGAATTCGTAAAGAAAAACCTGGTGTCAGGCTAGAAGCGGCCCAGGTTTTTCCTTTATGAAAATCACCATATTAATTTGTTGTGATCGGGGAAAAACATTAAACAATAATAAGGCAAGGGAGATCGTAGTATGAAAAAGAGCGTTATTATGATGGCAGTGGTATTGGCCATGGCTATAGGACTGGCAACCCAGTCTTTTGCCGGCGTCATTACCGCCTGCCCTAGCGGTAGTTATTTCTGCGCCTTCAATATCGTCAATGACCTTGGCGAAACGGACTGGACCGGACCTGTTGATGCCTACGGCGACCCAGTTCTGAACCCAGACCAAACTCCGGTACTCTACTTCCAGCTCTCCAACGCCAGCGATAAGATCGATGGATTGTGGATAAAGGGAGACGATGCTACCAAGAGTGAAGCTTTCGGGGGCGTAGGTCCTTCCAGTGGCACAGACGGCTGGATGTCGCCTGCCATCTGGTCCGGTCTGAGCGATAGCGATAAGATCGGTCAGTGGAGCGTGCTGGGGCACATCAAGGGCACCAGTTCATGGACCATTGACAGCGCCGGCAATCTGGACTGCCCGAGCTGCGCCATAGCGAACTTCGTGGTCACCCCAGAGCCTGTTTCCATGGCTCTCTACGGGATCGGCGGACTTCCTCTGGCAGCTCATTTCCTGAGACGCCGCCGTAAAATCGCAGCTTAATTGCTTCAAATATCTAACAAAAAAGCCTGATCTGATTGTACGGATCAGGCTTTTTTGTTCTTCCTAACTTTCATTCCAAGCTCAGCCCTTTTACTTAAAGGCATATAAATCTTCACCTCTATCAACATAATTCATAACCTATGCTTGATTTAATATCAAATATTATCTTGACAAATAAACAAATATTGTATACACTTTAACCAGTTCTCCCCCGAACTACAGTAAAAACTTTCCAAAAAAGAGGTAAAAAATGAAAAAAATGTTGATCTCACTAACTGCCACGCTCTGCCTTATGGCTGGGACATTTTCCACTCAAGCCTTGGCTCAAGGCCCTTCCTCCCCTCCGGTTTTCACGGAATTCAAAATGGTCAATTCAAACGATCCCCAACTGGAACTATCCAGGACCAGAAAGGATACCTTTCTTTTTTCCGAAACCCCTTTCCTCTATATGCGGATATCCTCAGTACTGAACGGCTCTATCCGTTCATACTGGACAGGCCCAGATGACAAATTGCGTACCCGTACCAAGACCGTAAGCACTGCAAACGGGACCGAATTCTGGTTCAACCTGCTCCATTGGGACGATAAAGACCGGCAATCCGGGCTCTGGGAGGTAAAGGGACAGCTCTGGGACGGGACCACTCTTTTGAACAAGAGTGAGACCAGCTTTGTGGTAACACCCGAACCGTCAGCCATTATGCTCTACGGCTTGGGCGGGCTGGGGCTTCTGGGCCGGCTACCTTGGCGTAAAACTAAAGCTTGATAACTTTTCCGGCTTTATCCCCCACCGGAAGTACCCCTTGGTTACCTTGTCTATTACGCTCAGCATAACAAAAAAGGGGAAGGCATAAATAACGCCTTCCCCTTTTCCTATCTTATTGCTCAAGTTTATTAGACCCGGTCGTAAATCCACTTAGGTATATTATACTTGCGATTAACTAATATAACACCCAACAGGTTCCGGGTCTTGTCGCGCATCGGCTCGAACGCATTCTGGATCACCTGGCGGCGGACCTTGCCGGCGTCCACGATCACCAAAAGTCCGTCCACATGCCTGGACAATACCGTCGGGTCCTTATGGTTGCGCATGGCCGAAGAACGCACGAGCACCAGGCCGTAAGCAGCTTTGGCCTCTTTCATGAAGGCATCCATTTTATCGGAATCAAAAAGGATAATCGGGTTAAGCGCTGTCGAACCGGCCGCCACCATGGTGAGATTATCGGCCACCGGATGCAGTATTTCATTAAAACCAGCCTTGCCTTCCAGATAATCCGTCAAGCCTTTATCGTTCTTCATCTTGTAGACCTTATGCAATGCCGGCACCCGTAGGTCGGCGTCCACGAGAAGCACTTTATGTTTTAACGAACCGGCGATGTAAGCCGCCATATTGGCCGCCAACGTCTTCGAATCTTCGGTCTTGAGCGTCGAAGAAAGCTGCAGGGAACCCATCCCCTTCTCTTTCAAGACCAAAAACAAATGGTCACAGACCGTCTGTAGAGACTGGCTGTAAGCTGTGGGCTTGCGGCTGAAATTGATCAGCGCGTTCTGCCAGAATCCCTTGCGGCGGACCGACCCCAGGCAGCTCAGGTTAAGCGCCTGTTCCACATCCCGCGGCGTCTTGAGCGTCTGGTCAGCGTATTCGAAAACGAAAGCGAGCATGACGCCCAGAAAAATACTCATTACAAAGGCCAACAGGAAGGTCACCGTCTTTGACATGCCTGTAGGCTCCAGAGGGACAGAGGCCTGTTCAATGATCTTGACGCTGGCCGGGCCGATGGCCTCGCTATCCTCCAGCGGCTGGCCGTCGAGGCTTTTTCCCATCTTGGCGATATTCTCCTTCAGATACTTCACCTTGGGGTGCTTGTCGCCGTACTTCATTTTCAGCTC
>CAYTIW010000015.1:31345-46343 GCA_964438075.1 uncultured Planctomycetales bacterium | reverse complement strand
AGCACCTGGGCAGTGACCACCCGCATGAGGACCGGGTCGGATTTCACTATCTCGCTCTGCGTTAATGTCTGCTGGGTCTCACGCAAGGAGTAGGCTTCATAATAAGGGGAATCCACCTGTTTCTGTGCGCTGATGAGCATCTTTACGCTCGACTCATACATCTTGGTCTGCAATTTGAGGCCGACGAACGCGGTCGCCAGTACAGTGATGATGCTGACAAAGACCACTGCCCTCTGCCTGAACAGCACTTGCACATAATCACGCAACGTGAGCATATTCTCCGTGTTCTGAGGTTCTATCCTGTCCATCAAAAGACTCCTTCCGATACGACGACCATGTCGCCCGATTTGAGCTGAACGTCCTCGGTCGAGTCGCCGCCCATCACCTTGTTAATGTCTATCTTTATCGTGTCATACCCCGAAGAGTTCTTCCTCGGCCGCAAGATCTTGACCCGCGACGAATTCCCGAACCTGGTGAAACCGCCCGCTACCGAGATAGCGCGCATGACCGTGCTGTATTCCTCCAGCTGGTACGAGCCCGGGCGGTTCACTTCACCGTAAACCATATATAACTTGGAATTCGATTCCTTGAGCGCCACCTGCACCACCGGGTACTTAAGGTAACCGTTGGTGAGCTCTTCATAGACCCGGTCCCTGATCTGCGGGATATTAAGCCCCTTGACCATGACGGTACCGATATAAGGGAAGGTGATCGTCCCGTCGGGAGCTACGCGCTCGAGGCGCAATATGGATTCAGGCTCCAGGACCGATATCTCCAGCATGTCGTTTATGCCCACCTGATATCCGTCGCCGGAAAGCTGTTCGCGGGATTCCGACTTGACCGCTTCCTCCCTGGCACGGGCCGCCTGCTCCTGTGCCGATTGCGGAGCCACCATGACCACTCCGGCGGCCGTAGGGTCGCCCGCAGGCTGGCCCCCCTGGTTTTTAATGAGCGGTAATTGCGGTTCTCCCTGGACCGCCGGCGCGCTAGGCTGTTCCTGAGCCTGGATAGGCGCGGCCAAGATACATGCCGCCCCCATCAGCGCCATTATCAATAGCATTCTCTTCACGTTAACCCCTCCTCATTTGTTTTACTATTCTCCAGTGCTTATTTATTTTGCACCTATGCCGAACAACACTACCGGGATGGTGCGCAGCAGGATCTCGATATCCAGCCATAAAGACCAGTTATCGATGTATTTCAGGTCCAGCTTGGCCCATTCCTCAAAATCCGTTATCTTGTTACGTCCCTTTATCTGCCAAAGGCAGGTGATGCCCGGGCGCATGCTGAGCCTCCGGCGCTGCCAGTCGTCATATTTCTCCACCTCGCTGGGCAACGGCGGGCGGGGCCCCACCAAGCTCATGTCCCCCCGCAGCACGTTCCACAGCTGGGGCAGTTCGTCAATGCTGGTCTTCCTCAAGAACCCGCCCAAAGGAGTGATCCGGGGGTCCTTGGCTATCTTGAATACCGGCCCCTGCATTTCGTTCAGGTGCTGCAGTTCAGCCAACTTGGCTTCGGCATCTTTCACCATGGTGCGGAATTTGAACAGGTCAAAGATACGGCCGTTCATGCTCACCCGCTTCTGGACAAAAAAGACCGGCCCCGGAGAAGTGAGTTTTATCAGCAAGGCCACGAACAACAATAAAGGCAAAAGCACGACCAAGGCGGCTGCCGAGAGCAAGAAATCCATGAAACGCTTGAACATCAAGGGCAAAAGCTTGTCCGGCGTGGTCTCAAAGGACAAAAAGGGGATCCCGAAAAGTTCCGACTGTTTGGCCCGCGCCAGGGCCACGTTGAAATAATCGATCGCCACATCAACGCGGACCCCAAGCGTTTCCAGGAAACGCACTGCGTCCTCTATCTGTCCCAGCCAGGCACGGGGCACAACGAAAAAGACCTGGTCCACCACATTCTCCCTGGTTATCCTGGGCAGGTCGGCCAGCGCGCCTAACACCTTATGCCCCAGGACCTCCTGTCCAGCCATGGCCGGGTCCTGGTCGACCAGGCCGATGATCTTTAACCCGGCGTCCTTGTTATGGTCCAAAGATTGGATGATCTTCTGCGCCCGGGGACCGGTGCCCACCACCAGCACATTACGGAAATTCAAGCCCTTCTTGCGCAGCCAGCGAAAAAAGACTATTAGCAACAACTTTTGGATAATGATGAATATAGCACTGAAAAGGAAGGTCAGAATGACCAGCGCCCGGCTGACATGTTCTATGTGGAACATGTAACATATACCGGCAAAGACAAAGAAGCCGATATATACCGTCTGGTATACGATGAAGATCACCTCGCCGACCTTCTTCATGCGGAAAGACTCGTACATGCCCCCGTAAGACAGGCAGGCGCCCCAGACCAGAAGCAGAAAAATGAACGGCCAGGTGTAATCGGAGATGGGCAATAACTTGTCTATGGCATTGCGCAGCCAGTAAGCGGCCATACCGGAAACGGCTACGGTAGCCAGATCCGCGACTATCATCGACCTCCTGAATAACGTGGCGTGTTCTTTTAACATAAGCTCAATTCTTGATTCCCATCCAGGTATTAAAACCTGCCCCTCACCCCAAGCATTGTGATGTTCCTGGCATATTCCCGGCTGCTCAGGTCCGACGAGGTATTCGAATACGTATGTGCCAGGAAAGCCGCGATCCGGGGTGTTATTTCATAATCCAGCCTGCCGTTCATGCCGGTGAACTTGTCCTTTACGTTCACTCGCGTATATTCACCTTCCCCGTAAAATAACGAAGCGTGTAAGCCCAGTCGGTTATAGATCCGGTGGTTGACATCCAGGCTGGTCCGCCACTGGTCGAACACGTCGCTGACCCAGGCATTGGTCGTCTGTTGTTTCTGTATGGTCCAGCTGTACCTGGTATTCTCGCTCACTTCGTCAGTAAGAGTGATCCGGAAACGCGGTTCGGTATAATTGTCGCCGCCGCTGCTCACCTTGAGGTAACTTATACCCGCCATGAGATCAGCGTAGAACTGCTTGGTTATGAACTTCCTCAAGACCGCGTCCACATTGGTGGAATAAATGTCATCACCGGGATCATAATTGCGCTGGGAAAACCCTACTACCGACGAGACGATAGTCGCCGAGCTGAAAGCATAGTCAAACCTGGCATTGAGACCGTTAAGATACGAATCTAGCGTGCCCTCGCCGGACCGGTCGTATATCTCGCTCTGGAAACCGGCGGTCATACTGAACTGCTTTGAAACGTCCTTGGTATAGTCCAGCCCGAAACGATTGAGATAGTAGGCCCGCCGGCCGACCCCGATCTGTCCGAACTCGTCTTCAAAGGTCAGCGGTTCCTCGGCATGGGTGAAGGCTTCCTGTAGGCCTAAACTCTGATATTGGTCCATCTGCTTCTTATAGTTAAGAGAAATATTCTCCGAAGTGTTGTCGTAACCGTCTTCTTTGCTGAAAAACTCGTGGCTTACCCCCCCCTTCAGAGAGAGTTCCTGGGTCTTCCCCGGGGCCGTGGCCTCCAGCCCAATGGAAAGTTTGGTGATGTAGTCATCTAATTCATTCGATTCGGAGGATGTGATATTGTCGTCGTATCTTTCCTCAACGGAGAAAAGCGGCGTCAGCTCCACATCACCCACCCTGAAGGCATAAGCCGGCGCGGAAGGCAAAAGGGCTGCACACAAAAGGCAAGTCAAAAACGACAGCCCCGGACGGCGGATAAGCTTTCTCATGTAACACCTCCCCTGACCACTCAAATATGGAATTTATGTTTAAGAAGTATAATCTATAAATACCAAGTTTGCCAATATTTTCTGCCTCCCAGTATGGAGGTTTAAAATATCGGAACTTCTTGTGGCATAATAACATTTGATTGAAACCTGTCAAGTGTCCGCCGCCCTGATCTGCCGCAAGGCAGTTCCGGCGGATCTACGGCCGGCCCCTCTCTCCCGGTAACATAAAAGCCCCGGTCATTGACCGGGGCTTTTATAAAGAAGTGCCGAGACCCGGAATTGAACCGGGGACGCAAGGATTTTCAGTCCTTCGCTCTACCAACTGAGCTATCTCGGCGAAGTGTTGTTACCTCTATACCATGTCAGAAAAACAACGCGGAGTCCCGCGAGCCGATCTGTCCTGGCGAGAGGGACGCTAATTTGATTATCTTCTTTTCCCAAAGGAACAAATCAAATTAAAAGGATCATTCCGTCAGGGGTGAAAAAACAGGCTTTTATTCTATCCAAAGAACCCGGCTTGTCAATATCGTTTTCTGCCCCAAAAATAAAGGCCCTGTCCAGCGACAAGGCCTTTATTCATCCTATCCTGCGGGCGCGATAACCTCAGCCCCCGTCCACAACGTTCAGCAGCAGCCGCACTTTTTGTGTCCAGCCTGCTCCGGATTGATCCGCATATCGTTGAACGACTTGATAACAAAAAAGACCGAGATGAGGTAGAACGCTACCGCCAGGAAGGCGTTAACGTTCGGCGGCAGGGTGATCGCGATCTCGATCGCCAGTAAACCGAACAAGGTCGTGAATTTGATAATGGGGTTCAAGGCCACCGAGGAAGTGTCCTTGAACGGATCGCCGACCGTGTCCCCTACCACTGAAGCGGCGTGCAGTTCGGTCCCCTTCTCGCGCAGGTCGACCTCGACCACCTTCTTGGCATTGTCCCAGGCCCCGCCCGCGTTGGCCATGAAGACCGCCTGGTATAACCCGAAGAACGCTATCGAGATAAGGTAGCCGATAAAGAAATACGGATCGATGCAGGCGAAGGCCAGCGTGCCAAAGAATATCGCCATGAAAAGGTTCACCATGCCCTTCTGGGCGTACTGGGTGCAGATCTCGACCACCTTTTTCGAGTCTTCGGTGGAGGCCTTGTCAGCGCCCTCGAGCTTCATGTTCTTCTTGATGAACTCGACCGCGTGATAAGCGCCGGAGGTCACCGCCATGGTGGAGGCGCCGGTGAACCAGTAGATCACCGCGCCGCCGGCGACAAGCCCGAGCAGGAACGGCGGATGCAGGATCGACAGCTGCTCGATCCCGGTCGTAAGCCCCTGGGTCAGTATCACGATGATCGAGAATATCATGGTCGTGGCTCCGACCACCGCCGTGCCGATGAGCACCGGCTTGGAGGTCGCCTTGAAAGTGTTCCCGGCGCCGTCATTGGATTCCAGGTTATGTTTGGCCTTTTCGAAATCGGGCGTGAACCCGTACTCCTTCTTCACTTCGTCCTTGATGTTGGGTATGGTCTCGATCAGGGAAAGCTCATAGATCGATTGCGCGTTATCCGCCACCGGGCCGTAAGAATCGACCGCTATGGTCACCGGCCCCATCCCGAGAAAACCGAAAGCCACCAGGCCGAAAGCGAATATGGCCGGGGCCAGCATGATCGTCCCCAAGCCCAGGGTGGAGACCATGTAAGCCACGGCCATGAGCGTGATGATGCACAACCCCATCCAGTAAGCGCTGAAACACCCCGTGGTGAAACCGGAAAGGATGTTGAGCGAGGCGCCTCCCTGGCGCGAGGACTGCACTATGTTCTGGATGAAGGCGGATTCGGTCGAGGTGAAGATCTTGACGATCTCCGGGATGATCGCGCCCGCCAGGGTGCCGCAGGTGATGATAGTGGCCAGCTTCCACCATAACGTTCCGTCTCCCAAGGTCGGGATAAGCAGATAGGAGGCGACATAGGTCATGGCCACGGAAATGATCGAGGTGATCCACACCAGCGAGGTCAGCGGTTCCTCGAAGTTCATCTTCGTGAGCTTCTCGTATTTGCTCTTGGCTATGGATTCATTGATGAAATAGGACAGGGCGCTGGCGATGATCATTAGCAAGCGCATGACAAATATCCAGACCAACAGCATCACCTGCGTCGACGGGCACTTCACCGCCAGCAGGATAAAGGAAATAAGCGCCACGCCGGTCACGCCGTAGGTCTCGAAACCGTCGGCGGTCGGGCCGACCGAGTCTCCCGCGTTGTCGCCGGTGCAGTCCGCGATGACGCCGGGATTGCGCGCGTCGTCCTCCTTGACATTAAAGACGATCTTCATCAGGTCCGAACCGATATCCGCGATCTTGGTGAAAATGCCGCCCGCGATACGCAGGACCGACGCGCCCAAAGACTCGCCGATGGCGAAACCGATGAAACACGGCCCGGCGTAGGACGGGTCGATGAAAAGCAGGATGCAGAGCATGACCAAAAGCTCGGTCGATATGAGCAGCATGCCGATCGACATCCCCGCCTGCAAAGGAATGGAATAGACCGGATACGGCGACCCGGTGAGGGAGGCGAACGCCGAGCGGGAGTTCGCCATGGTGTTGATCCGCATGCCGAACCAGGCCACGCCATAGCTGCCGGCGATACCGATGAGGGAACAGATAAGGATCATAACCACTTTCACGGCCTCGAAATGGCGCAGCCCTCCGAAGTAGGCCACGATGACCACGGCGATGATCGCTTCAAGGATGAGAAGGAACTTGCCCTGGGTGATCAGGTAGGTCTTGCAGGTCTCGTAAATAAGCTCCGAGATATCTTTCATCGACTTGTGCACCGGCATCTTCATCACGCTGGAGAACTGATAGATGCCGAAAGCGAAGCCGCCCAGGCATATCAGTATGCCCCACGTCAGAAGCGACTTGCCGTCTATGCCGCCCAGGAATATCCCCGAGGCCAGGTCGGGCACTATCATTTCGGCCTCGCTGGCCATGGCTGCAGTAGCGCTGACGGCCCAGGCCACAACGGCCATCACCGCCACCAGCGCGAAATTATTGAACTTACTTGAAAGTGACCTCATACAACTCCTCCTGTTATCTGATCCTTTGATCTATTTCCTTGGCCGGGAGGCCATTTAAATAAAGGGGTATTATAATTGAATCCGGAATTAGCGCAACGATTCTTCCTGCGCAGTTTTCCAAGCTCTTGGACGGTCAGGCTGAGACTTCACGAAGGCGGGTTCCCCGTTATAACTAGCTGACGGGCTTGTCCTTCTGTGCTGGACGGCAAATCACATCCGATGATCCAACGCCTGGTACAGGCTCACTTTGCCAAGCTGTTGACGATCTTGGTGTAAACATCCTGGGCCACATCGATCTTGGGCATGAAAGACTTGCGCGCCTTGACCGAGAGCCTGGTGGTGGAAGAGCTCACATTATAAAGGGTGACCGTGACCCTGGCCCCGCCTATGGTGATCACTATCTGGCCGGCGGCTTCATTCTCCTCGACCACCTGGCCCATGATCTGGGTTATCTCCTTGGCCGCATCCCAGGTCTCCCCCATGGAATAGTTCAATGAGCCTTCCACGGTATCCGGGCTGACCACATAGCCGCCCACGACACCGACCCCCAGCCCGATCAACAAAGGCGCAGCACAGCCGGATGCGCCGAAAGCCAGCGTCACGGACAAGAGAGTTACTGCCATAAAACGAGAATAATATTGGGGGCCATTCATAAAACGTCTCCTTTGATCTCCGGTCTTTCGAGCGCAAAAAACAGGATCATTAAAAAAATCCTAACACAATCAAACTCTCAAGTCGACGGCATTCTCAAAAAAATCAGGCCCGTCCGCTGCCGGCGCCTAGGCCTCGGCCTCCCCTTCACGGGGAGGGATGACCACCGAAACCAGTATTGAAAATAGCAGTATGGCACCCACCGTGCCTAGGGTCAGCGTGACCGGGACATGCCATATGTCCGCGACCACCATCTTCACGCCTATCAAGACCAGAATGAGCGCCAGCCCGTAATTCAGAAAACGGAACGCCTCCGCCAGGCCGGCTATGACCGCAAAAAGCGCCCGCAGCCCTAAAATAGCGAAGATATTTGATGTGTACACCACAAAAGGGTCCGTGGTAATCGCCAGAATGGCCGGTATCGAGTCAACGGCGAAAACAATGTCCATGACGGCTATCATAAGAAAAACGATCACCAGCGGCGTGAAAGCCCGGCCCCCTTTGGCCCTGACCACGAACCTGGAGCCGTCGTACCCGGCCGTGACCGGCACGATCCGGCGCAGGAGCTTGAGCGCCCGGTTATTGTCCAGGTCGATCTCTTTATCGCCGGCGAAGAACATCCTGATGCCGACAAACATCAGGAAGGCCCCGAGGACATAGATGGTCCAATGGAAGGCGTGGATGATCGCCACTCCCGCGGTGATGAATATAACCCGGAAGACCAGGGCCAGCACGATGCCCCAGAACAGCACTGTCTGCTGGTCCCGGGCGGGCACGCGGAAGTAATTGAATATCAGGAGGAACACGAAGATGTTGTCCATGCTCAAGGCGCGCTCGACCAGGTACCCGGTGAGGAAATTGACCCCCTGCTCGTGGTCGCCGAAAAAGAAAACCCCGGCGTTGAACGCCAGGGCCACCAGGACCCAGACAATGCTCCAGGCCACCGCCTCCTTTATGCCGACTTCGTGGCTCCGGCCGCTAAAAAGGCGGAAATCCAGCACCAGCATCGCCAGGACGGATACCGCAAAGATCAGCCACCAGATCGTATTGGCAGGCATAGGTTATCCCTTTTTTCAGGCCGGGGCCGGCGACTTGAGGGGCAAAGGCCGCCCGCGAACAGCGTCAGACCACCAGGCTGTCGATGAGGAATTCCTTCCCCGTCGCGGTTGGGGTCCCCATGACCCGGCAAGCCGGGCAGGACAGGTCCGAACCACGTTTCGGGAACAAAGAGGAACATTTCGGGCACAGCAGCTGGGCCGGCACGAAACGTATGTCCAACTGGGCGGCTTCCAGCGAAGTCCCGGCGGCGAACTCTTCCCAGTGCAGCCGGATGGACATCTCGTCAAAGCCCAACAGCTCCCCGACAGCGATCGTTATCCTCTTCACGTTCTCCGACCGGCGGTCGGAGGCCATTTTTTGCGCTTCCTGGATCAATCTTTGTACCTGATGGGATTCATGCATAAGGACGGCCCGGATGTGTCCGGACGGACTGAATTATCTAAAAACCCGGCCCGGCAAAAGGCCGGCCCGGGCGGTCTTTATTTCTTCTCCGCGGCGGGAGCCGCCACGTAGGAATCTACCTGCTCCTTGGTCGAACAGGCAGTATACTTCACGTCCAGCGCCAGGCATTTCTTCGGGCAGACCTCGACGCAACAGTTACAAGATACGCAGCGCAGGCGGTCGATCGTCCAGGTCCTGATCTCCTTCTTGACCGTTATCGCGCTCGTCGGGCAACGGCGCTGGCAGATACCGCAGAAAATGCACTTGTCGATATCGATGTGCAGCTTGCCGCGGGTGCCGGCCGGAAACTGCTTGGGCACGTACGGGTAACGTTCCGTCACCGGTCCGGCGAGCAGATTCTTAAGAATGGTCCCGGTCATGCTCAGTAAAGACATGGTCACCTCTCCGCGCAGCTGATACAAGGGTCTATGGTCAGAACTATCACCGGCACGTCCGCCAGCTGGCAGCCGGCCAGCATGGTCAAGAGCGGAGGTATGTTGGCGAAGGTCGGAGTGCGGACCCGCATCCTCTGCAGGAACTTGGTGCCGTTGCCTTTGGCGTAATAAATGACCTCGCCCCTGGGCTGCTCCGTGCGGGCGAAGAAATCGCCGTCGGGCGTCCCGACGACCTTGGCCTCGATGGGCCCCTCCGCCATCTGGGCCGCGGCCTTCTCGATGATCTCGACCGACTGGGCCATCTCGCGCAGGCGGACCTTGCAGCGGGCGTAGCAGTCCCCGCCCGTCTCCACGACCGGCGAAAAACCGATCTTGCCGTACATGGCATAACCGGTCATGCGCATATCGAACGCGACCCCGCTGCCGCGCAAGGTCGGCCCCACCGCGCCCAATTCTTTGGCCTGGTCCGTGGTGAGCACGCCCACCCCCTGCAGCCGGTGCTTGACCGTATCGTCGTTCAGGAAGACCCCGCCGATCTCTTCCAGCTGGGCCTTGTAGGAACGCAGCCTTTTCAAAATGTCCTGCAGTTTGTCGGGAGCGATGTCCCGGCGGACCCCGCCGACCTTGGCCGAACCGAAGATCACGCGGCCGCCGGTCGTCTCCTCTATGATATCGAGGATCTTCTCCCGTAACTGCCAGGACTGCATAAAAAGGCTTTCGAAGCCGAACGAGTCCGCGGTCAGCCCCAGCCAGAGCAGGTGGCTGTGGATACGGGACAGCTCGGACCAGATGACGCGCAAATACTTTGCCCGCTCCGGCACCTCCAGCTTGAGGAGCTCCTCGACGGCCATGCAATAGGTCATTCCGTGGATAAAACTGCAGATCCCGCAGATACGCTCCGCCACATAGGTGAAATCCACAAAATCTTTTTTCTCCACCAGCCGCTCGAGCCCGCGGTGTATAAAACCGATCGAGGGTATCGCCTCCACCACCTTCTCGTCCTCGATGACCAGGTCCAGGTGGATCGGCTCCGGGAGCACCGGATGCTGCGGCCCGAAAGGTATAATAGTGCGCCCGCTCATTCCTGGCCTCCTGGAACTGTTTCGGGGTTAAAAGCCCGCGGCGTGTTCGTACGGTAGAACCTGCCCTTGTAATCCACCGCGATGCCTTCGACCTGGATGCCGAAAAGGTCATGGATCTCGTTCTCGTAAATGAAAGCGCTCAAAAAGATCTTGCTGACGCTCGGGACCGGAGTGGAAGTATCGGCCAGTGAGAGACGGAAACTGGTGAACTCATAGTCCTTGTCGAACGAATACTGGAGTTCCAGCTTGTCGGGCAGCTTGGTGCAGCAGATCTGCACCAGGCGATGGCCCTCGTCCTTCATCTGCTGGACCCGGCCAGTCAGTTGCGGGATCGATATATCAATGATCTTCTGTGGCATGTTGCTCCTTACGGACCGCTTTCTCCATATAAACCCGGCTGCGCAGTTCGTTGACTTTCTCGGTCTTGGTGATGTTGTATCCGAGCTTCTGGTGGAAAAAAATGTTACGGAAACTCTTGTGCCCGGCGAACGTCTGGTAAGATCCGGCCTGGGAGAAATGGGCTTCGATCGTTTCCATGAGCTTGCGCCCTATTCCGCGGCCCTGATAACCCGGATGGGTGCAGAGCCGCCCGATATGACAGGTGCTGCCTTCCATATAGGCGCGGACCGAACCGACGATCTTCCGGCCGGACAAGGCCTTGAGGAAATACCATTTTTTCATATCCTCGCGGATCTCCGACAAGGTCTGCGACAACGGGGACAGGAATTTATCCCCGTACAGTTCCGCCTCGCTCTGATAGGCCAGCCGCTGCAGCGCCAAAAGCTCCTCCGCGTCCTGCAACACGGCCGGCTCGATCTTAACCGCGTCGATGCTTCCTCCCAGCTCGAGGAAATCCGCGCGCTTTTTCTCCAGTATCCCCACGGCCATGACGACCGCATCGATCAGCGCCTCCGGTCGGACCGGGCAGTTGGGGACGTAAACATCCACCGGCAGGAGCTTGTCCGCCCCGCCCATCACGTTATAACACTCGCGGAAGATCCCGCCCGAGGTCGCGCAGATCCCGACCGCCACCACCACTTTGGGCTCCGGCATCTGGGCGTAAATATTCTGCACCACGGACCGGTTCTGCTCGTTGATGGCCCCGGTCAAAAGCAGGATATCCGCGTGCTTGGGGTTGCCGGTGTTGACGACCCCGAAACGCTCGACGTCGAACCGCGGCATGAGCGAGGCCAGGACCTCGATGTCGCAGCCGTTACAGCTTGAGCCGTCGTAGTGTATGATCCATGGTGATTTGGAGAAGAATGCCATATCAGCCTCGTAACATCATCAAGTACAGGATATTCGCCACCCCAAGGAAGAAAGCCACGATCCAACAGCTCCCCAGGAGCAGCTGCCAGCGCACCCGTGCGGTGACGTTATCGATCAGCATCTCGCAGAAGAACACCGCCAGGCACATGATCAGCCCGGCCCACACGTTCCAGGCGAAGAACAGAAAGACAAAGCCCAGCACGAACACATACTCATACCAGTGGGCGATCTCGAGCAGGGCCAGGGTCTGTCCGGAGAACTCCGTCGTAATGCCCTTGACTATTTCCTGGTGGGCGTGGTGCGATGTCGAAAGGTCGAACGGAGACTTGCGGAACTTGATGCTCAGGATGTAAAAGAACGCCCCGAAGATCCCGGGCAAAGACAGGATGAGCGGCTTGGGATAGGCCACGATATCAACGACCTGAAAACTCCCGGTGACCATGTATATCCCGACCGCCGCCAGGATCAGCGCCGGCTCGTAAGACATCATCTGCAACAGCTCGCGGTGGGAGCCGATAAAGCTGTAGGGAGAGCTCGCCTTGTATCCCCCCAGGACAAAAAACACGCCGGCCAGTGTCAGCGAAAAGATCACCAAGAGGAGGTCCCCGCCCGAAAAGAAAAGCATGCCCGTGAAGACCGTCAGGAGCAGGAAGAATTTGATATAAAGGTTCTGCGAACGGCGGACGACTATGGTCTCCTTCTCGAACAGCTTCCCGACGTCATAGAAAGGCTGCCAGACCGGCGGGCCGATACGCCCCTGCATCCTGGCCGTGAGCTTCCGGTCAACGCCGGAAAGGATCCCGCCGACCAAAGGAGCGAACAGAACAAAACAAAGACCCGTCAGCCAGGACATATCAGACCACCCCTATCATCAGTATGGAAACGAGAAAACCGATACCCAGAAGGACGCCCAGCCGCATCAGGCGTTCTTCGCCGAAATAGTCCGAAAGATAATAATTGCGCATATCCATATCCTGGGCCTCTCCCATGGAAGAGCGGAACTTCACGCCTTCCTCCGTGTTGGCCCCGGCCATATAGGCCTCCACGACCTTTACCCCGCGGCCGTACCGGAAAAATGTCAGCGGGAACAGGCAGAGCATCGTCAACATGATGCTCATGATAAAGATATTACCGGAACTGAGCGAGACCGCCTTGCCGCAAATATGGTTCACATACGGCTCTATCAGAAGCTGGGCCACTGGGGAAAAGAAGGCGCAGATCAGGATGGTCATCACCGACAAGACCGCCATCGGGGCCCACTGGTCCTTGGAAATGCCCGTCTCTGAGTCCTCATAAGTGCGGTCGATAATGAGGATCTTGCCCAGCCACTTCACCCAGAAAAAGAGAGTGGCCGCGCCGCCATAGGCCAGGATGATCGCGAACAGCGGGTTATAATCGACGATCGCGCGCAGGATCACCCATTTGCTGATGAGCATGCCGAACGGGGCCAGGAACATACCCGCAATGCCGATCTGCAGCATCACGGAGATCTTGGGCAGCCGCATAATCAGACCGGTCATGTCCTCTATCTGGCGGCTTCCGATCTGGTGCTCAATGGTGCCGACGCACAGGAACAGCAGCCCTTTGGAAATCGCATGGAAAATGATCAGGAGCATCCCGGCCCACAGGGCCTCGGACGTCCCGATCCCGGAACAAAGCACGACCAGCCCCAGATTGGCTATGGTCGAATAGGCCAGGACCTTTTTCGCATCGTTCTGGCTGATGCAGATGAACGATCCGATCAGAAAGGTTATGCCTCCGACCAGTGCCACGACGGTCCCCAGGATCGTTCCTTCCAGAGATGAGGCGAAACGAAGGATTATATACACGCCAGCCTTGACCATGGTGCTGGAGTGCAGCAGGGCCGACACCGGGGTCGGCGCGACCATCGCCCCCACCAGCCAGGAAGAGAACGGCAGCTGGGCGGATTTGGTCATGCCGGCGAAACTTATTAGCGCCACCGGAAGGAGCACCAGCATCTTCGGCAGCAAGACCATCTGGTCGAGCTCAATAGTGTACGCGGAACGGAAGAGGTATATTATCCCCATCAGGAAAGCCAGGCCTCCCAGGAGGTTCCAGCGTAAGGCCCAAAAGGCGTTCCTGACCGACTGCTCATCCCCCTTGTAACGGATCAACAGGAATGAGCAGGCCGTGGTTATCTCCCAGAAAAAGAACAGCCAGAGAAGATTATTAGAGAAGCAGACCCCGAACATGGCCGATAAGAAGAGGAAAATAAGGCCGAAAAAGGCCGGCCGATTATCCGGAACTTCCGGGTGATGCTGGTGGAAATCCTTCATGTACCCGACCGCAAAGATCGCGATCAAGGAACCGATGACACCCGCGATCAGCCCCATGATCACCGAAAAAAGGTCGATGAAAAGATCGGCCTTCGCATGGGCACTATGTCCGACGCCAAAGTGGAACAACAACAACCCCGTTGTCTGCAATACCAACAAGCCCCCCACCAGCAGGTCGCGCTGCTTGACGGCCAGCCACAAAAGATACAGGGCGATCAGACATTCCGCCACCAGCATAACCGGCTCGACCCAATCTGCCTGCACCGGCACCAAAGTGGGGCGCCCGCCAGCCGAAAGCCCCAGAAGAAGGCAGGAGGCCACGATCAGGACCAGAGAAGCCGGATGGACAATATAAGGGAAAAGCGCCGACTTACGGTTCAGCGCAACGATCAAGGCAATGGCCAGGGGAAAAAGTATGAGGAAAGACAGTAGCTGGAGTGTCATAAACCCATTTTATTACTTATTTTCCTTATGCAAAATTTTTTTAATTATACTTAGCCATTACAAAAAGAAAAGCATATTTCCTAATAATTACCGCCGGAATCATCCCTCGCCTGAAAGTGGAAATACCGGAATAGCCTCTGCTGCGGTCCGCTGCGGCTAAACCAGCCCCTTCAATTGGGTCAAACGCTCGATGATCATGTCCGGGCCGGCCCCCTGTATCTCCTGCCTGGTACATGACCCGGTAGGTATGCCTATAGTGAAAACCCCCGCGCGCCGTCCGCAAAGGACATCCACTGACATGTCCCCTACATAAACCGCCTCCCCCGGCCTGACGCCGGCAGTCCTGAGGATATGACGGACCATGTCCGGTGCCGGTTTGGGCCGCTTGACGGCATCCCCGCAGATCACAAAGTCAAAATACCGGTCGACCCGCAAGGCTTTCAGTATTATGTGGCAGAATTGAGTTGGCCGGTTACTGGCGATGGCCAGCAGGTAGCCTTTCTTTTTCAGGTAAGGCAAAAGGGTCTTGGCCCCCGGCAGGAGCCTGATGTTGCGCCGCAGACGTTTATCATGGTGGGACCTGAATATCGCCAAAGCCT
>CAYTIW010000015.1:4285-31245 GCA_964438075.1 uncultured Planctomycetales bacterium | reverse complement strand
CTGATGTTGCGCCGCAGACGTTTATCATGGTGGGACCTGAATATCGCCAAAGCCTCGGCAGCCTTCTCCGGCTCAATGAAGGAATTCACCAGAGTGTCTACGCCCCAGCCGACCGAACGCTTCACAGCATATAATGACCTGGGCTTACGGCCCATTTTCCGGAGCATAAAATTTATGCTGTCGGCGATGGCTGAAAAGGCATCGGCCAGAGTTCCGTCCAGGTCGAAAATAACCAGCTTAATTCTGCGGGCGTTTAGAGGGGAGGCCATCAGGAAACACAGGGTTAACAACTCCGCCCGAGACGAAAAGTTTAAACGCCTCCTCAACGGAAATATTCAAAGGCGTGATCTCGTCTTCCGGTATTATAGCCAGAAGACCGGTCACAGGATTGGGTACAGAAGGGATCAGCACATTACACATTTTTTTCCCTGTAAAAGTACTTATTCCGGAAGAAGCTTTGTTGGTCATAAATCCAACCGAATAAGCCCCTTTACGCGGCCACTCGACCAGTACGACATGCTGCACTGAGCCTTCTTCCTCGCGAAAAAGGAACTTCGCGATCTCTTTAAACGACGGATAAAGGCTGCCCGCCAGCGGGATGCGCAGCAGGATAGATTCCCCCCACCTGTGAACGGACCTTCCAAAATAGTTCGCCACCAAAAACCCGCTAAGGAAGATCACGGCCAACAGGACCACGATACCCGCCCCCCAGAAATAGAAATCGTAATGCTCCAGGAAGAACGGCCGCAGATATTTACCAAACAGGCTTTCCGCGAAATTAAGGATCCAGATCGAGACGTATATCGTAAGTACGATCGGCAGAAAGACCGCCAGGCCGGAAAAGAAATATTTCTTCAGGCGATGCCGCATGGTTTCTATTCCTTTATCTTTATGCATAATGAGATCGGCTCATCCCAAAGACAAGACCGGGACCGACTAGATTTTAATGGCTGAACAGCTTCACCATCGCGTATGCCAGGGCTGAAATAGTGGCCGCGCAAGGTATGGTCAATATCCAGGCCCAGACGATAGTCCCAGCCACCCCCCACTTGACCGCGCTCAAGCGGCGGCGCGAACCCACTCCCATGATAGCCCCGGTTATGGTATGGGTCGTACTGACCGGCACGCCCAGGGCCGAGGCCATGAACAAGGTCACCGCGGCGCCTGATTCGGCGCAAAAACCGTCCACCGGTTTCAGTTTGGCTATCTTCTGCCCCATGGTCTTGACGATACGCCACCCGCCAAACATAGTCCCCAAGGCTATGGACAGATAACACACGACCGCGACCCATTTAGGTATATAAAAACTTTCGATCATGCCTGCAGAGAACAACAAACTGGCAATGATCCCCATGGTCTTCTGGGCGTCATTGCCGCCATGCCCCATACTGTACAACGCGGCCGACACCAGCTGCCCCTTGCGGAAAATATGGTCCACCTTGAAAGGTGAGCTGCCGTGTAAGAAACGATAGACCAGTGTCCCGAAGAACAATCCCAGCAAAAGGCCGACCAGTGGGGAAATAAAAATGAACGCTACCGTTTTCTGTATCCCCGACCAGACCAGGGACGAAGATCCAGCCTTGAGCAGCGCGGCCCCGATCAATCCCCCGATCAAGGCGTGCGAAGAACTTGTGGGCAAGCCAAAGTACCAGGTCAAGATGTTCCATCCGCAGGCCCCTACCAGGGTGCCGAATATGACCCCCTTATCGACCACCGCGATGTCGATGATGCCCTTCCCTATGGTCTTGGCCACGTGATCGCCGAACAGAAAGAAAGCTATGAAATTGAAAGCCGCCGCCCACATGACCGCGTAACGGGGCGACAGGACGCGCGTCGAAACCACCGTGGCTATGGAATTCGCCGAGTCATGGAAGCCGTTCAGGAAATCAAATAACAGGGCCAGAAGGATCAGAAATATAATATCAAGGGGAACGTGCATATATCAGGCCTGCTTCAGCATTATGGATTCGATAACGTGCGCAGCGTCTTCACAGATATCCACCACCGTCTCTGAATCCTCGTAGATCTCTTTCCATTTGATGAGCGATATGGGGTCCTTCTCGGTCTCGAAAAGCGACATCAGGGCCGCATCCCTAAGGGAATCGGAAATATTCTCCAGCCGGCTGACCTCTACGCAGGCGTTCATGACCGTCTGGTAGTTCTTCATGTCCTTCATGCCCTTGACCGCCTCGCTAAGCGTGCGCACTGACTCCTCGATGACCAAAGCGAAGTCGATCATGTTCTTGCGGGACTCGATGATCTTGTAAGTCGTCAAACGGTTGGCGATGGTGTTCATCATGTCGATGACGTCGTCCAACGCCTTGGTCAAGGCGTGGATATCTTCGCGGTCAAAAGGGGTTATAAAAGACTTGTTCAGCTGGGAAATGATGGCCCCGGCAGACACATCGGCCTTGGTCTCGATCTCATGTATCTTCCGGATGTAGAACTGGTCTATGGTGCCCTTTTCGACCGCTTTCTTCATGCAGTCGGCGCCTTCGCAAAGGCAGTCGGCCTGTTTCTCGAAAAGCTCAAAGAAATTAAAATCCTTGGGGAATAGACGGTTAATCATGGGTTCTCCTTTAAGATCAAGGTGGGTAAAACTGTCCTAATATACACGAAGCCCGGGGTATTGTCCAAAATTTTCAGGCCTTACTCGCGCGCGGCCGTCAGGACCACCAGCCCGATAACAGCCATTAAAGGGCCGATCACGCCGCGGAAGATCAACTTGATCAAAAGCCATTCCTTGATGGTAATAGTGATGCCCGCCACCACCAGCAAGGCCCCGACCACGAACAAAAGTATCCTTTTAACAGGCATGCCCGCCTCCATTTAAATAGAGGGCTGCGGAAACAGCTTCCATTCCGTGAAAAACATGCGGCCGCTTCATGGATCTTCAACCCTTCCTAGAGCTCGCCTTCCCGCGGTACAGCCTTCCAGCGCTTGTGCATCCAGGACCACTCTTCAGGGTACTGCCGCGCCACGTCCTCGACCATTTTCGTAACTCTGGCGGTGTTGGCGATCAGGCCCTCTTTCCCGCTGCCGCCCTGTTCCAAGCCTATCTCCGGGCTGACAGTGATCCGGAAGCTCCCCTTATTACAAGGCAAGGCGTAGGCAAAGAACATCGGGGCGCCGAGTTTGCTGGCAAAGATGACCGGCCCCGGAGCGGTAGCCGCCGGGCGACCGAAGAAATCGACGAACACGCGCCCCGCGCCTCCGTAATTCTGGTCCACCGGCATGAAGACCAGTTCGCCCCTCTCCAGGGCTTGCGTACACTCGACCACGCAGCCCCTCACCGGCACGCTGTAAATTATATTCATCCCGCAAATATCCCCGGAGTCCCGGAACTTCTTCCACAGGTAACTGTTACGCGGCGGGCGCATGACGACGTTGACCCGGTATCCCAGGTCAATGAACTTGAATATCATCCACGAGAACGGGCCGAAATGCGCTACGGCGATGACCGCGCCCTTCCCACGCTTCAGGCCCGCGTCCAGCCGATCTTTCCCGTCCAGGCTGAACAGCAGGTCCGAAAAACCCCGGTGCCATATCGAATACGCATGGCCGATAAAGCCGTTCAGCAGGCTGTCGGCGGCCGAGTTGGAGATACGCTTTTTGTCCTCATCTGAAATAGTGTTGCCGAAAGCCACCGACAGGCTTTCAGTGGCCACCTTGCGCATCTTCCTGCCGGCAAAAACGTAATAGCACGCCAAGACCGACCGGCCCAGTGATCTGAAAACGCTGTAGGGTAAAATACCGGCCAGGACCCGCAGGGACCAAAAAGCCGCGGCCCCCATCCAGTAGCCGAGAAAATTCGATCCCCCGCGCACAGCCACTAGTTGATCCCCATGATCTTCTTGACCTGCCTGAGCAGCGCCATGGAATTTATCGGCTTGGTGATATGCCCGACTGCGCCGACCGCTATTTCAGCCTGCTTATCCTCTTCCGAGTCCTTAGCGGTCAGGAAAAGGACCGGGATATGGCTGGTGGCCGGGTCAGCCTTAAGGCGCCGGCAGACCTCCCGTCCTTTAATGCCCGGCATGATCACGTCCAGGATGACCATATCGGGTTTTTCGGAGACGGCCAGCGCCAGGCCGTCCTCGCCGGTGAAAGCGGACATGATCTCGAAACCATGCGAGGCAAATACCGATTTCAGCATGGTATGCAGCATCTTTTCATCATCTATGACCAGTATTTTCTTGATGTCATCCATCGGCCTTCCCCCTTCTTGAATTGCTTACCCGCCATATGACAATAATAAGTATACCCATACCGCAGGCCAATGTAAAAACATCTCCGTACTTTGTATAAAAGGACCTTACCCCCACCCCTCCCACCCTCAGCACCGTGATTCCATCGACGAGGATCCGCCTGCCGCGGTCATCCTCCACACAAGGCCCGGCCTTCCCTCCCGATGATACGGCGCAGGTCTCGCCGGTATTCGTGGCCCGCAGCAGAGGACGCCGGTTCTCGACGGACCGGAAAAGCGCGTTCTCCAGATGCATCCTCTGCTGGCCGGAATCGCCGAACCAGGCGTCGTTGGTCATGTTGACCAGAAAATCCGCCCCGTTGGCCGCGTCCCTCCGGGCCAGACCGGAGATCGTATCTTCAAAACAGATCAGGACCGAGAAGCGGGCGCCGTTAGGCAGGGTAAAAATAACATCCGTTTCCCCCTGCCTGAAGTCATCTATCGGGACGATCGAGGCCAAGAACGGTACCTGTTCGCGCAGCGGTATGTATTCCCCGAACACGACCAGGTGGCGTTTGCTGTAGGACATACCCCTATAGCCGTCCGGAGTTATCAGCAGGGCTGAATTATAAAAGTCATCCCCGGCCCTGGTCACCGCACCAACGAGCAGGGACACCCGGTTCTGGCGGGCAAATTCCTCGACCTCGGCGAAAAGATCCTTGAGCTGCCAGTAAAAATGGGGGAAGGATGTCTCCGGCCATATTATAAGGTCAGGCTTATCCTTCAGCGCTTCCCGGCTCATCGCCAGCAGCTTGCGCACGACCCGCGTTTTCGACGAGGGGTCCCAGGTCTCTTCCAGCGGCACGTTAGGCTGGACCAGAGCGACCTTGGTCAGGGGACGGCCGGAGGAACGGTCCCGCGCGGAAAGCGCAGGATAAGACCATGTCCCGCCGGCCAGCACCAGGCCCAGGAAGGCCGTCGCTGCTATCAATACTGCCTCCGGGCCCTTCCGCCGCGACAGGACCGGCTGCCACTCCTTGACGATGACATTGCCCAGGACCAACAAGAACGAGATGCCGGCCAGGCCGGTCCATTCACACACATAAAGTTGTGCCGTCATTGAGGCCTGGGTATGTCCCAGGCCGGCCCACCCGAACCCGGTGAACGCGCGGTCCCGGATGGACTCCAGGACCACATAACCCGCCGGAACCGCCCAGGCCCTGGTCCCGAAGGAAAAGCCGTGCGTGAACCGGCACCAAAGCCCGAAAAACGCGTAGTAAAGCGCCAGATAGGACACCAAAAGCAGCATTCCAGGCACGGTGACGTGCCCGATCCACCAGACTGTCCCTAAATAATAAAGGAAACCGAAAAAATATCCTCTCCGGAAAGCGCCCGGATAAGTCGCGCCTTGGAGCCCGATAAAAAAAGGCACCAGGCCGAACCAGGCCAGCCAATGCCAATGGATAGGAGGGAACGCCAGCGCGAGCAAGGCGGCGGAAAGAGCACAAAAGGCCAAAGGCCTGAACTTATGGTGGACGCACATGGGGTCTTTTTAGGCAGATCGATGATCTTGCGACCATATCAGAATTGAAAAAAACATCCCCAGCCCGGGATCGCCCGAATCTCGCCCCGGGCAGGAGAATATTGTCCGGACATAGCTTTTGAGCGCTGGCCTACGGTTATCAGACAACAGCCCGGATGAGACCGGAACTGCCCGCCGGGGCGGGCGCCTACTTGCCGCAGCACTTCTTGTATTTCTTACCGCTGCCGCAGGGACAGGGATCGTTCCGGCCGATCTTCGGTTGCGACGAAGGCAAATGTGACTGCGGTATCCGCGCTTCCTGCATCGGCAAAGGCCTGCCGTCCGGCCCGGGTGGAAAGGCATCTGTGCCCTGGCCCGGCAGCTGCATGCGCCCGGTCATGCCGGAGAACTCCTGGTGCACCATCTGCTGCTGATTACCGAAAACGCTCTTCATGCGGCGCTCCTCCTCCACCGGACGGAGCTTGAAGATTATTTCCGCCACGTCGATATGGATCGATTCGTACATGGCGCGGAAAGCGTTATACCCTTCGCGCTTGTACTCGACCAGCGGATCGCGCTGCCCCAGCGCGCGCAGGCCCATGGCCTCTTTGAGCCGGTCCATGGCGTAAAGGTGCTCTTTCCACTTGCTGTCGATGGTATGCAGAAGGAACATGCGCTCCAGGTGCCGAAGCTGGTCCAAGCCTATCTTGGCCTCCTTCTCCTGGTACTGCGCCATCAGCTTGGAATAAAGGAGATCCGCCATATTCGCCCTGGCCATGCCCTCGATCTCGCTCAACAGCCCGGTGATGTCGTAATCGAAACGGGTCTTGAAATAATCGACCAGCCCGGTGGTATCAGCCGTCTTCCCGGCTTCGGTGGGTATGAACCTGTCCACAACCTCGTCGACCGTGGCCTGGACCGACTCCAGGATAAGCTCCCGCGCGTCCTCCCCGTCTATGATGGTCTTCCGGAGCCCGTAGATGACCTCGCGCTGTTTGTTCATGGTGCTGTCGTACTCCAAAAGCTGCTTGCGGATCTCGAAGTTGAAACTCTCCACCCTTTTCTGCGCGATCTCTATCGCTCCGGAGACCATCCCGGACTCGATGACCTGCCCTTCCTCGAACCCCAGGCGGTCCATCATGGAGCGCATGCGGTCCCCGGCGAAGAGCCGCATCAGGTCGTCTTCCAGCGAGACGTAGAACCGGGAAGAGCCCGGGTCCCCCTGGCGCCCGGAGCGTCCGCGGAGCTGGTTGTCGATACGGCGCGACTCGTGCCGCTCGGTGCCTATGATATGCAGCCCGCCGGCAGCCACGACCAGATCGTGCTCCTTCTTGACCTGGTCCCGGAACTGCTTGAGGAACTGGGTGATCAGCTGTTCCTGCGTCTGCGGGGTTTCGTCGTTCTTCTTGGCTTCCTCGATCTTCTGGACGGCCAGGGCGCGGGCCATGAACTCCGCATTGCCACCCAGCATGATGTCCGTACCGCGGCCGGCCATGTTCGTCGCGATGGTCACCCCTTTGTGCCGCCCGGCCTGCGAAACGATCGCCGCCTCCAGCTCGTGGTATTTCGCGTTCAGCACCTGATGTTTGATGCCCCGGGCCTTGAGCATCTGCGCGATCAATTCCGATTTCTCTATCGATACCGTGCCGACGAGGACCGGTTGGCCCTTTTCGTGGCAGGCCTCGATCTCCTTGACCACCGCTTCGTATTTCTCTTTCACGGTGCGGTAGACGCAGTCGGGGTGGTTTATCCTCTGCAGGGGGCGGTTGGTCGGGATGACCACCACGTCCAGGTTGTAGATCTGCTTGAACTCGTTGGCTTCGGTGTAAGCCGTGCCGGTCATGCCCGCCAGCTTGGCGTACATGCGGAAATAGTTCTGAAAAGTGATGGTGGCCAGGGTCTGGTTCTCGCGTTCGATCCTGATCCCCTCCTTGGCTTCGACGGCCTGGTGCAGCCCGTCGGACCAGCGGCGGCCCGGCATCATGCGGCCGGTAAATTCATCCACGATCACCACCTGGCCGTCTTTGACCACATAATCGGTGTCCAGCCGGAAGAATTCCTTCGCCTTTAAGGCCTGCAGGACGTGGTGACGGTACTCGACCGTCTCGATGTCGTGCAGGTTCTTGACCCCGAAGAGAGAAGCGGCCTTTGTTTCCCCGGCCTCGGTCATGGAAATGGACCGGTTCTTCTCGTCCGCCAGATAGTCGTAACCTTCGCCGAGGTTGATCCCCTCGTGCTTGGCATCGACCTCCTCTGACTCCGTAATCCGGCGGCCTTTCATCTGGCCTGAAATGTCGTAGGCCTTGTAATATTTGTCCGTCGATTCTTCCGCCGGGCCGGAAATGATCAGCGGCGTGCGCGCCTCGTCCACCAGGATGCTGTCGACCTCGTCCACGATGGCGAAATGATGCCCGCGCTGGACCATCTCTTCCTTGAAGATGACCATGTTGTCGCGCAGGTAGTCGAAGCCGAATTCATTGTTGGTCCCGTAGGTGATATCGGCCCCGTAGGACTGCTGGCGCTCCTCGGGCCCCATTTCATTCTGGATCACGCCGAGCGTCAAACCCAAAAACTCGTATATCGGCCCCATCCACTCGCGGTCGCGTTTGGCCAGGTAATCGTTGACCGTGACCACGTGCACCCCGTCGCCGGTCAGGGCGTTGAGGTACGCCGGCAGCGTCGCGACCAGGGTCTTGCCTTCACCGGTGGTCATCTCCGATATGTTCCCGTAATGAAGCACCATCCCGCCGATAAGCTGGACATCGAAATGGCGCATGTTCAAAAGGCGTTTGCCGGCCTCGCGCACGACCGCGAAGGCCTCCGGCAGCAGCTCCTCCAGCACGAACTGCTTGGCCTTGAATAATTCTTTCTCGCGGGCCTTGAACTGCTCCCGCAGATTCTGCCTCTCGTCGATATTGGCCGCCTTCAGGTAGGCCTGGCGTGACTGTTCGACGGCCTCCTTTTCGGTGCGGATGGCGCTCTCGATCCGGGCCTTGAACTGGGCGGTCTTGGCGCGCAGCTCTTCGTTCGACAGCGCCTCCATGGCCGGCTCGAGGGCGTTGATCTGCGCCACTTTGGGAGCCAGCCTTTTGACCTCGTTGATCGACGAAAGAGGGGCGTCCGGATTGAGATAGATATTAACTTTCGGCTGGAGCCTGGCGATATACGCCCGGGCCCGTTCCAGGACCGGCTTCTTTATCAGGGATTCCCACATTTTCTATTACCTCGCTTTTTGATGTCTCAGCACTAGTTTGAACTCGGTGTCAGGCTGTAAAGGCGTTCTCTGTCCGCCATGTAATTCTTGTAAGCGAACGGGTCCCACTGCGGCCGCTTGAAAGTATCCGGCGGCACATCCAGCACGTACGGCAAATTCCCGGGCGGCCCCTTCAGCAAATGCTCCCTGCACTCCAGGGCGCCTTTATGCCGAGGCTCTATTCTAAGCACAGCTTCCATATCCTGCAAAGCTTTCGTTTTATCTCCTGTCATCCCGAAGATCTGGCCCCGGAAGTAATACGCCGTCACGAAATCAGGCACGATCTCGATCGCCCGGCCCAGGTCCTGGATCGCCGGCTGGAACTGCATCCTTTTGTAATAGATCAGCGCCCGGTTATGGTACGCCAGGGCGAACCTCGGCTCCAGCTGGACGGTCCGGGTATAGTCGTCGAAAGCCCGGTCATAATCCTGCGTCCGCTGATAAAGGAACGCCCGCAGCAAATAAGTCTCCGCACTCTGCGGATTAAGCTCCAGCGAACGGTTGTACGCCTCCAGCGCCCGCCCGTTATCATTCAAAGACAAATACGACATCCCGATGTCGTTATAGACCCAGTAATCGCGGGCCGGGTCCTGCCCCAGGGCTTTGCGGTAGACCTCGATCGCCTGCCCGTGACGGCCCTGCCGTCCGTAATACCGCGCCAGGTTGATATAGCTAACATATCCGGGGGCCCTTTTTACGGCGCGCGACCAGAACTGCTCTTCATCCCCCCATATCCGGCACTGGCGGAAAGTCAGCGCGCCCAGGATCACCAAGGCCGCCGCCAGCGCCGCTCCGACGGACATCCTGGCCGCCGGACCGTGTCCCCGGGCCCGGGATATCAACCTCTCCGCGCCCCACCCCGCCCACAAACAGAAGCCCAGCGCCGGCAGGTACATGAACCGGTCCGCCACGGCGCTGACCATGATATCCTTATTAAAACGCAAAAGAAAAAATATCGATAAGAAATAATACGCCCCGGCGAAGGTCCACCAGCGGTTCCTCCTCCAGTGATACAAACTGGCTGTAAAAAGAACAAAAATACCCAATGCGGCCGCATATTCGACGTTCGCCAGGTTGACCGGGCTCGGTATCGTATACAAAGGCGAAAGTTCCGCTGGAAAAAGGAACGTCTTCAGATAGAACGTGAACGTCCACACCCAGACCAGAACCGCCTCGGCCAGGCTGGCGGCAAGAACGCGCTCGTTGAAAACGTAAGTCACCCCGACCACCGACAGCAATCCGATAAAGAAAGGCGCCTTTTCCCACCAGACCCGCCAGGTCAGCTTTCTTTTTTCCATCCGGTCCAGCAGCAGCAGGACCAGCGGCAGGCTCACCGCCATGGACTTGGCCAGAACGCTCATGATAGCCAGCGCCAGGCTGAACAAGTACGGCCGGAATTTCCCCGACCTTACATACGACAAATACTGGTGCACTGACAACATGTAAAAGAACGCATACAGGACGTCCTTACGCTCCGAGACCCAGGCCACTGACTCCACCCGCATCGGATGGATGGCGAACAAAAGCGCGGCCATAAAAGCCGCCAGGAGCGGCAGCCGCAGGCGCAGGCACAGCCACCAAACCAGCACCGCCACCCCCAGGTGCAAAAGGAGGTTGTCCAGATGATAAATGAACGGCGTCAGGCCGAAGAAAAAGTGCTCGACGGAAAAAGACAATATGGTCAGCGGGACATAAGTCTTTCCGACCATGGTGGTGAATATGTCAAAGAAACGCCCTCTTTCCGGAGCGGTCACCAACGGATTGGTGACCACCAGGAGCACGTCATCCCAGTGGGCGAACCCGTTGAATAACGAAGGCCAGAAGGCCGCGGCCGTCGCCAGCGCCAGGCCGACCAGGGACAATGTCTTCTGCCAGCTCGAGTTCAGCATAACGAGCACCGGTCCCCAGCCGAGGCCCGGACCTCAGGCCGCCTCCGGCTTCATTTTCAAGAAAGCCTCGATGAAGAGGTCGATGTCCCCGTCCAGCACCTTCTGCACATTACCGGTCTCGGCCTCGGTACGGTGGTCCTTGATCATCTGGTACGGCTGCAGGACGTACGAACGGATCTGGCTGCCCCATTCTATCTTCTGCTTCTGGCCGGACTCGGCGGCCAGCTTGGAATCCATTTCCTGCTGCTTCAGTTCGTACAGCTTGGCCTTGAGCACCTTCATGCAGCGCGCCTTGTTCTGCAGCTGCGAACGCTCGACCTGGCTCTGCGTGATTATCCCGGTCGGGATATGCGTGATGCGCACCGCCGAATCGGCGGTGTTGACGCTCTGGCCGCCCGGGCCGGAGGAACGGAAGACATCGACTTTCAGGTCGTCCGGGTTGATGTCCACCGCCACGTCATCGTCGATCTCGGGGATGACGTCGACGGAGGCGAAAGAAGTATGCCGGCGCTTGTTGGCATCGAAGGGCGATATCCGGACCAGCCGGTGGACCCCCTTCTCGGCCTTCAAATAACCGTAGGCTTTCTCGCCCACGATCCTGAGCGCCACGTTCTTGATGCCGGCCTCTTCCCCCGGCAATATATCGAAAACCTCTACCGTGTATTCCTTGGCCTCGGCCCAGCGGGTGTACATCCGGAAAAGCATGCTGGTCCAGTCGCACGACTCGGTGCCGCCCGCCCCGGAATTCAGGCTCAGGATGGCGTTATTATGGTCGTACGGGCCGGACAGAAGCGTCTGTATCTCGAGCTTGGCCACGATGGGGGCCAAGAGCGCCACTTCCACGTCGATCTGCTGCTCCATTTCGGCATCGCCTTCAGAAAGCTCCAAAAGCTCGCGGGCGTCGGCCGCGCGCTTCTCCGCTTCCTTAAGCGGCTCGACGGAAGACTTGAGGTCCTTCAACTCCCGGATCAGCTTGTTGGCCGCCTCCTGGTCGTTCCAGAAATCCGCGGCGGCCATGCGCTCCTCGATACTGCGGATGCGCTCGCGCATCTTCGGCAGGTCAAGGAAGCGGTGCAGGTCCTCGAGCTTCTGGGAGAGTTCGGTGATCCGGCGGGATAGTAGTTCGTTCATTCTTTTTACTTTTTGACCAATTGACCTTTTTAAACGCTGAACCTGAAATACGCCACGTCGCCTTCCTGCATCTCGTAATCCTTGCCCTCGAGGGTGACCTTGTGGGCCTCCTGGATGGCCTTGTACGACCCCAGCCCGACCAGGTCCTGGTACCGGTAGATCTCCGCCCGGATAAACCCGCGCTCGATGTCCGAATGGATCTTGCCGGCGGCCTTGACCGCCCGCGTGCCCCGCGGGATCAGCCAGGCCCGGGTCTCCTGCGGGCCGGCGGTGAAGAAACAGACCAGGTCCAGCAGTTCGCAGCCCGCCTTGGCCAGCCGGGCCAGGCCCGGCGTGCCGATGCCGGCCGCGTCGTAATAATCCTTGCGTTCCTCCGGCGGCAGCTGCACGACCTCCGCCTCGAACTTGGTGCACAACGGGATAACGGCCGCGCCTTCCTTGGCCGCGCGCTCCCGCAAGGGGGCCAGCAGCTTCTCGTCCGGGCCGTTCTCGTCGATATTCGCGACATAAAGTACCGGTTTGGCCGTGATGAACTGGAACTCGCCGGCGCGCTCCTTGTCGACCGGCTGGCTGCGGACCGGCACGCCCTGGTTCAGCCCTTTCAAAATGGCGTCCAGGATTTCCGCCTTCTCCTTGGCTTCCTTGTCGCCGCTTTTGGCCGGCTTCATCCACTTGTCATAAGCCTTCTGCGCCTGCTGCAGGTCGGAAAGGATCAGTTCCGTTTCGATGATGTCCGTAGCTTCCGCCGGATTAAGCTCGTTCATGACGTTCACGACGTTGTCGTCCCTGAAACAGCGCACCACATGCGCCACGGCGTCCACATTGCGGATATTGGAAAGGAACTGGTTGCCCAGCCCTTCGCCCTCGCTGGCGCCCTTGACCAGCCCGGCGATGTCCACGAAACGGATGCCGGCCGGCGTCACCTTGGCCGAATTCCATTCCTCGGCCAGGCGGGTCAGGCGGTCGTCCGGGATGGGCACCACCCCGACGTTAGGTTCGATGGTGGTGAACGGAAAATTCGAGGCCGCGGCCGCCGCGCCGGTCAGCGCGTTAAAGAGCGTGGATTTCCCCACGTTGGGCAATCCGACGATTCCTATCTCCATACCATACCTTCTTAATAAATATTTTTATATGAATTAAAACTTGTATATATTACTTCGTCGTCTTGAGAATGTCGACCTTTTTTCTACACTGAACGAGGCCCAGGGATTGCCGCCAGTTCAGCCTATAAGGGGTCCGGACTGGACGGACACGTCCTCCGCTAAAGCTGTTCAGGAAGGGTCCTGCTCACCCGGTACAATTTCTGGTCACGGAACGTCAGCATCAGGTCCGGGTTGTGATAGTTCTCGGTCAGATGCTCCCCCGCCGGTTCGAACCGCAGCCCGCGGTCGAGCAGGACCTGGAAATAGGGATACTGGTACCGGTAATCCGCTTCCGTGAAATAAACCGGCACACCCCGGTCCAGGTACCCGTTGACCTTGCGCAGGAATTCTTCCATGCCCGTCCTGCCGTCGAGCGGCAGGAACATCGTCTTCCGGCGGCCGTAATACTCGATGAACGGGAAATCGTCGGCCGTCAGGACCACCGCATCCTCTTCCGTGACCGAACCGACGAAAATGGCGAACCGCTTCGTCCCGTTGTAATGATGCCGGAACTCCAGGATCGGGTACATGAACAGCCACATGCCGAAAACGATCAGGGCCACCATCGCGGTCACGGCAATCCTGAAATATTTGTACATCCAGCAGAAACCTGCCGCCGCCACCACGCACAGCGGGGCCACAAAATGGTCCAGATAACGCACCGGGCAAGAGGTGGTATTCCCGAAATAGAACACCGAGCACGCCCAGCCCAGAAAAAAGATCAGCTGGGCCGTCTGCCCGACCATGGGCAGCCGCAATACGCCCACCGCGGAAAAGAAGAAGAACAAGCCCGGCACGCTGATGGCCAGGTACTTGAGCGTCACATCAAAGAACATCGGCGACAAAAGGCCGAGGAAATTGACGCTGGCCGTATGGACCGGGAAGACCATGATGGAGAATATCCGCCCCAGATACAAAAGGAACATGAAGCCCATGCAAAGCGCCAGCGGCAATATCCAGGCCAGGAGCATCCTGGGTTCCAGGCGCTGCCGCGGCAGGGATATCTTCAGCGGACGCAGGGATATCTCGGGCAGAAAATAAAGTAACGGCAGCAAGGGCGACAGGACCAGTATCGATTCCCTGACCGAGACCGCGAATGCGTACAGGAGGCTGGAAGCGCTGACCTGCCAGGCGACCCCTTTCCTCAATCCGCGATGCAGGTAATAGAATGACAAGATAAGGAACAGCATGCTCATCCCGTGTTCTTTCCCGTAAGTATTGGGAGAGAAATACGCCGGCATGAAAGACAAAAGCAGCGCCCCGATGAAAGCCTGGCGGCGGTCATCGAAGAACTCGATGACCAGGAAATATAGAGCCACTATGGAGAACGCGTGGCTGAGCAGGCTCGAAAGGCGGATGGCCAGGTCCGCGTTCTGGCCCAGGAGATAGAACGGCAGATAGACGATGCACGCTATTATCACTGACCCGTACCGGCCGGCCACGGCGGGCTGCAGGACCCCGGTCTGGTAGGTCTTCTCGACCGCCTGGGCCAGGATCACGCTGTCGTAATGGAATATCCCCTCGTTGATGAACAACAAACCGGCCAGCAAATTGATGCCGAACAAGAAAAGAATGGGAAGCCTGGTCTCCGCGTTCTGCCCTTTTAACATGTACAAATCCTCTCCTCTCCCGGTAGTTCCTGCCCATCAATGACACGGAAGGCAACTTCGCGTCCGATGTCTATCATCTCAAGCTTACTTTATAGACCTTCTGATCGCGAAAACAAAAATCTATTTCCGGCCGGTGATAATCTTCGGATAGCACCCTGCCTATGAGGGATAAATTCAGCCCTTTTTCTCTGAGAATACCTGACCACGCTGTCGTAATGGAACAGGCCTTCGTTGACAAACAACAACCCTATGACCAGGTTTCCAAAGAACAGAACGGCCGCATCGCTCCACCTTGAACTCTTTTCACTCCGGGCGATCAAGAGCTGCCCTCCCTTTTGTCCATGATATATGAACGCAGTCCCCTTTCGAGCTCGAGCAACCTTTTTTTCCGGAGGTCGTCCTTTTCCAGCGTCTTTCCCCTTCCGTCCTTCCGGGACTTGCGGGACCGGAGCGCCCCCGCCTTGTCCTGGCCGCTGTCCCGGAACAAACAACGGGAGCACAATCTGGACAGAGGTTCCCCTCCGGCATATTGCCCAACAGCTCCGTCGGAACGGACAACGCGGTGACAGGGGATGATGAGCGGCCACGGGTTCTTCCGCAAAGCCGAACCCACCGCGCGGACGGCCTTGGGCTTCCCTATCCTCCTGGCGACCCAGGCGTATGTCCTGGTCTCCCCGAAAGGTATGGACAGCGTGGCCGCCAGCACCGCTTTCTCAAATTCCGTCAATCTTTCGCTTTTGAACGAACTCTTTTCCATAGATCACGGCCTGGATACGGATCCTCTCATCCTTTGCCTGCCATCCCGGCATCAATCCGCCAGATACTGCCTTAGACGCTCCGATAATAACTCCCCCGTCAGCCGATGTCCATTAACGTTAAAATGACGGTCCTTCGGATAATAAAGCGTCTCTTTCCGGCTCTGTTCGATAAAATGCGGCCCCAGGTCCAGGACCGGGATCCCGCGCGCGGCCAGTCCCTTGACCAGTTCCTGTTGCGGGTTCTTGAGGTCAAAATCCTCCTCCGGTAAAGCCCCGCCGCGGGAACGGACGTACTGACGCCATATGGCGGGGTTAGCCTGTTCCGGCGACGGTATGAGCATGACCAGGAACTTGATCCCTTCCTTCTCACAGCGCTGGTGCATCTTTTCGATCAAAAAGAGCGTGAAGCGCAGCGCTTCTTCCAGCTTCGGAGGATAGACCTTCTTGTAGACATCCAGCGAGGGGTCGTATTCATATTTGGGCAAGAACCTGTCTTTCAGGAACTCGGAAAGATACCGCAACCCTATCGAGAACCGCGCTTTGTCGAGCACCTTGGTGATGGCGGAGACCGCCCGCCAGACCGCCTTGTCCTCCTTGGGCTCCAGCGCCACCTTTGGGGCCTCATCGACATCACCTTCGCACTGGAAATCCTTCAGAATGAACTCTCCCGACGGAGTGACCGTGTAGTGCGGCACCAGGAATATCTGTTCGTGCTCATAGCTGGGCGCATTGTCGGTCAGGTCATTGGTATAAAAGGACAAGACCACGACCTGCGGATGCCTTTTCAGTACATATTCCTCAAAGATCCTGGACTGCAGGGCCGTGCCGGTCCCGCATTCCCCGTAGTTCAGGACCGACACGTCGCGACCGGCCCCGCGCAGGGCCGTTTCGGCGACCTTGACAAAGGTATCCTGCTCGCGGACCTGGAATCCCTGGACGAAAGAGTCCCCCACCACCGCCACTTTCGCCCCCTGGATGTCGCCGTAGTCCTGGCTGCTGCGGAAGCCGTCGGCGTTTATGAAAATATGGTTGCGGAACTCGGCCTTCGGGTATGCGAAACCGCGCCAGAAGCCGCGGTTCGACGGCGTCTGCACGGCCCCCACCCGGGGATCGCAGTCATACAGTTCCTTTTCCATATACCCAGGCGGGTCCTGCGCGATCAGCCTCTTGTGGTATCTCTTGTCCAGTTTCTCGAGATAATCACCGCGTTTATAGACCAGGAAGCTGGCCCCGACCTCTAGAATGAAATACGAGACCGTCAACGAGATCAAAAAGGCGCCGGCGCCGAAAAGGATGTTCCTCGCCAGGCCGGAGACCGTCCCTTCGTCTTCTTTTTCATTTATATCCTTGCGCTCGCCGTCCACGCTTCTCCCCCGATCCCTTGTGTCGATGCTCTTGCCTTGAATGGAGCCCCGCGGGCCTTAGCCCGTTGCGCCGTTTTTTTTCGTTCCGTTTATTCCGCCGCCGCCCGGGGCCCGCTTGCACGCGCCGGCCTTACTTTAAAAGCGGCTCGAGCTTGTCCGCCAGTATCTGCCCTGTCCGCAAATGTCCCCGGACATTGAAGTGCCTGTCCTTCGGGTAATAAAGTTTCGCCCTGTCCTGCGGGTTATCGAAATAAGGCCAAAGGTCAAAGAACCGCACCCCCCGGGCCGACAGCTCCCGGCGCATGAGCTTCTGCGGAGTGCTGATATCAAAATCCCCCTCCGCCAAAGCCCCGCGCCTGGCCCTTATGTACTGCTGGAACTGGGCCGGCTCCATCTGCTCCAGCGCTGGTATCAGCATGACCAGGAACTGGACCCCTTCTTCCCGGCAGCGCCGGTCCATCTGCTGGATAAGGGCCGCGGTCACCCGCAGGGATTCTTTCAGTGCCGGCCCGTAGTCCTTTTTATATATATCAAACGCCCTCTCGTATACAAGATTCGGCAGCAATTTGTCCTGGATCAACGCGCCCAGGAAACGCAGGGAAAGCGAGAATTTCGCCCGGTGCAGGACGGACGCCAGCGCTTCGAGCATCCTCCGGCCCGGTCCGGACGGCCCGGGGTTCAGGACCTCCGTCGGTTCCGCGGCCACCGGAGTGTCCATCGCAAAGGTTTCCATGCGGACATCCCCCGACGGATCAAAGGTGTACCGGGGGACCAGCGCGCCCCTTTCATGCCAATACGCCGGAGAATTGTCGATCAGGTCGTTCGGGAACCAGGCCAGGACCACTGCTTTGGGACGCGATCTCAGCGCGTATTTCTCCATGATCCCCGCCTGGTGGACCGTCCCCGTCGAGCATATGCCGTAATTGAGGACCTCCGCCGGATAGCCCCTCTGGCGCAAGGACTTCTCCGCCACCTTGACCAGGGAGTCCTCTTCCCGCACCTGGAAAGCCTCCACGAAAGAATCGCCCAGCACGGCGACCCGGGCGCCCGGCCCCGGGCCGTAATCCTTGCTGCTGCGGAATCCGTCGGCGTTGATCAATATCCAGTTCCGGAACTCCGCTTTCGGATAGGAGAGGTAGCGCCAAAAGCCGAAGTTCGCCGGGGTGTGGATGATGCCGCTTTGCTCGTCGAAGGTGTGCATCGGCTTGTCAAAACCCCACGGCGGGTCCTCGTTCATCAGGCCGACGTAGTGCTCGCTGTCCAGGCAGGACAGGTACCGCCCCGCCCCGTAGACCAGCCATGCGGCCCCCAGTTCCAGGAGGACATACGATATCGTCAGGGACAAAAGAGCCGCTCCGCAGATAAAAAGGGCTCTTTTGGAAAAAGGCAGCTTCTCTCCCGCCATCTTAACCCCCAAGCTTCCTCTCCCCGCCCTCCGGTGCCGGCCGGAAGACTGAGGCGAACCTGCGCCGCACCGCCCGTTGGAATTTTTCCTGGGGATAGCCGAAGACGATCGCGATACCGTGCTTCGCCTCCGGCCGCAGGCCCCAGCGCTCCCGGAACTCCCGGCCCGTCATGTGGACCATGGGGACCACCGTCCCGATCAGGCACGAGCCCAGCCCCAGGCTCTCGGCCGCCACCATGGCATAGGTCGCCGCGATGGACACGTCCGCCGGGTCGCTCGCGCTCGAGAAGACCATGGCCAAAGGCGCGTTATAGAACAGGAAATCCTGCCCGTTGCGCCAGCCGTCGATGAGGCCGCGGTAAAGCGGTACGATCTTTTCCCGCATGTCCCGGTGCTCGCGGGCCGACATGCCGGGCCTCAGCAGCCACACCCCCCAGCGCGAAAAGAGCCACCCCGCCCCGGCCGCCTGGGCCAGGAAATCGAAGGCGAAAGCGCGCACCCGGTCTTTGCCGTTCATCACCACCGCCCTGACATCGGACGGCGGCAGGCCGGCCGGGGCCTGCTGCGCCGCCTCCAGTATCCTGGCGACATCCTCTTCCGTGACCGGACGGTCCAGGAACTGGCGGATGCTGCGCCGTCCCGCCAGCAGGCGGAAAAGTTCATCATAGGAAGCCGGCCGCCCGGGTGGAAAAGGCATGACATCCTCCCGCCCCAGCCCCTCCGCCTCGACATGTATCGCGCCCTCCGGGCATATGGCCGCGCACTGGCCGCAGGTGATGCATCCCAGCGGGGCGTCCGACCGCTCCGCGGCCAGGCCGCCCTCGAGGGCCAGGTATTCACAGGGGCAGACCTTCACGCACAAGCCGCAGGCCGTGCAGGTCTCGTCGACCGTTATGGTCACCGGTTTCCCGTCCAGTGTCGGCATAATCCCTCCTTCAGGCGCGGTCGCCGCTTCGGCAGTTGAACCCGGTCGCGAGCACGACCGCGACCGGCTCCTTCCGGCGCAGGACCTCGATATAACAGACCGTCGTGCTGCGGCCCTCTTTGACTATGGAAGTGCGGGTCACCAGGACATCCCCCACCTTGACCGGAGAAAGATAGTTGATCTTCATCTCCATGGCGACGGCGACCTTGCCCCGCTGGTTGACGGCACAGGAAAAAGCCCGGTCCGCCAGGGAGAAGATGGCCCCGCCGTGGGCGTACCCCATGGCATTGGCATGGCACGGACGGACCTGGAGCCGGCACGACCGGCCCCGGGCCCGCGTCTCGATCCCGACGTAAGCGGTGAAGGCGCTCGCCCTCTGGTAAAATTTCTGTTCCCTCATGGATCCCCATCCTCCTTCATTCAAAGGTCTTTTTGCCGCGCAACAGCCGGTGATAGCTGACCGCGAAACGGTGCGCTTCGTCGCGGACCCTCTGCAGTAGTTTCAGCGCCAGCGAATCCCTGGACAGCGCCACCGCCGCGCGACGGCCGGGCACGAAGACCTCCTCCTCGCGCTTGGCCAGCGAGACCACCGGGATGTCCACCTCCAGCTTTTTGAGCTCCTCCGCTGCCGCCGCCAGCTGGCCTTTCCCCCCGTCGATCACTACCAGGTCCGGGTAAGGCGCGCCTTCCCGCTTCAGGCGACCGTACCTGCGCCGGACGACTTCGCCGACCATCCTGAAATCGTCCATGCCGCTTACCTCCCGGATACGGAAGCGGCGGTAATTGGCCTTGTCCGGCCGGCCGTGATGGAAAGACACCAGCGAGCCTACCGACCGCTCCCCCATGGTGGTCGAGATGTCGATGCATTCGATGCGCTCCGGCCGCCGGGGAAGACGGAGGGCGCGTTCGAGCTGTTCGGCCTCCTTGAAATAATTCACGTCCGGGCTCGACGAGTACAAGGCCCCGATGGCGCGCAGCTGGTCGCGGAGCTTGGCCGCGGTCTCGAAATCCCGGGCGGCGGCCGCCGCCTCCATCTCGGCCTTGAGGTCGCGGTAAAGCTCGTCCCGTTCCCCGGCCAGGACCTGCGCGATATGCCGCACCGTCCGCAGATAATCTTCCCGCGTTATCTTCCCCGCGCAGGGCGCTGGGCACAGGCCGATGTCGTGGTAAAGGCAGGCCTTGTCCGGGAGCGGCTGGCAGGTGCGGAAGGGAAAGATCTTGCGGATGATCCCCAGCGCTTCCCGGACCAGGGCGACATCCGTATAAGGCCCGAAATACAGATTGCCGGCCGCCCGCTGTTCCGACCTGGCCAAACGCATGATCGAGACCACCGGGAAGCTGTCGTCGGTGATCTGGATATAAGGGTATGACTTGGCGTCTTTAAGCTCGATGTTGTACTTGGGGTCGTAGCGCTTGACCAGCGCGGCCTCCAGGATGAGCGCCTCGGCCTCGCTGTCGGTCCTGACCGCCTCGATGTCGGCAATGTTCTCCACCAGGAGGTCGGTCTTGCGGTCCCGCCGGCCGGGACGGAAATACGACTCCACCCTCCGGCGCAGGTTGACCGCCTTGCCGACGTATATGACCTTCCCGGCCGCGTCCTTCATCAGGTATACGCCGCTCGTCACCGGCAAGGCCGCGATCCTGGCCTTCATTGTGTTATCCATAACCGCGGGCCTCTTCAATCCTCGACCTTTATCCGGTTCTCCGCGCTGTTGGCCCTGATCTCCGGCACGTACATGGCCTGCGCCTGGTCGGGCATGGCGTGGAAATCGCCGGGGACCTCGGCCCTCAGCTCATAGGAGATCCGGTAGCGCCCCTGCTTGAGCTTGTCCACGAAGAAAACAGCCTTCCGGTCGCGGAACTCCCGGTACAGCCAGCCCTTCTCGCCGGTAGCCTTCCCCTGCTTGGTGAGCTTCTCATAATCGCCGGAACCGCTCTTCAGCTCGACCGCCTCCAGCCCCGCGGGCTTGGGGTCCTCGAAGACCAGGTACTCGTAATTGTTCTTGGCCTCCACCTCCAGCTCGACCTTGACGCGGTCGCCGCTCTTCAGCACGTCACCGTCCTTGAGCGGTTTCCAGTCGTCCACGTACCCCTTGAGCAGTGTCTCTTTCTGGGACTGCCGGTAATACTTCCGCTCAACGAAGATCTCGTTGCCCTCCGCGGTGATCCCCTCCTCCAGGGTGAAATATTTCAGATGCGCCGCCAGGTACATGGTCCCAACCCCGCTCAGCCGCACCTGGACCTTGTTCATCCCGTCGGTGATGGCCTCCGGCGGCAGGTCGATGTAGCGGTCAAAGGTGAACATGTTCCCCGGGTCAACATGGCCCTGGGCGACCGGACGGCCGTTGAGGAGGACCTCGTAATCGTAATCCGGACGCAGTTCGCCCGAGGCCTTGAGATAATCCGCCAGCGCCAGGATGGCTATGGCCGTGTCGCGCGTGTTCTTCCAGCTGGCCCCGCGGCGGTTCAACGCCAGCCACCTCACCGCCGGGGCGACGAACTCGCTGTCCGGCGTTATGTTGAGCAGGGCCTTGAGGCTGAACGCGGTGGCCTCCACCCCGCCCTCGCTCCAGCGGTAGTTCATCCCCGACTCGCCCCAGTGCGCCGTCTGGTTGCCGGCGTCCTGTTGCAGACCGTTCAGCACGTTGCGCGCCAGGACCAGCGCCTCGTCGTTGCGGCCCTGCATCCGCATGGCCAGGGCGAAGAGCGCCCGGGTGTACGGGTTCAGTTTCTCCCGCATCTCCCAAAGGCGGGCGGTCTGTTTGGCCTGGAACGGGCTCTGGTGCCGCGCCGAGGCCAGGGCGTAAAGCATCCAGGCCAGCATGTCCGGCTCGTCCTCTTCTTCGACGAGGTTCTTGTCCAGGTAGGCCACGCCTCTTGCCAGCGCATCGCTGCGTATGTCCATATCCGCTTCGCGGGCCAGCGCCAGGCCCCACACCACGTAAGCGGTCATGAAACGGTCGCTGTCCCCTTCCTTCCACCAGCCCCAGCCGCCGTCAGTGTGCTGGAAATCGTAGAGCCTCTCCAGGCCGGCCCGGGTCATCTCCCGCAGCCGCGAATAGGTCGTATCCTGCCGGCGTTTCGGATGGCCCTGCGGGTCGCCGCGCGGCGCCAGCACGTTCTCGATGTAATCTTCGACGTCCCGGGCGTCAAAACCCAGCTCGCGCATGGTCTTGGCCACGACCACCGCCGGCAGGAACCGGCTCATGGTCTGCTCGACACAGCCGTAGGGATAGTCCGCCAGGTACGGCAGGGCGTCCAGCATGGCGGCCGCCATGGACGGCGAAAGCGTCAGGCGCAGCGAGGTCGAGGCCGCGATCCTCTCCCGGGGCACTTCGAATTCGATCTCCCCGGACGCGGCGCCCGGCCCCGCCCCGGCCTGTCCCGGGGGCAGCTTCAGGGCCAGCGCCCGGGCGATGAACTTCTCGATGCCGTGCGGCACTACCGGGTACTGCTTCTGCATGGCGTCCGCGGCCTTGGCGGTCTGGGCGGCGGCGACGAAAGTGGCCGTCCCGGACTTTTCCGCCACGACCGTCCAGTCCACCCTTTTTTCGCCTTCCGGGTCCACGTCCACCCAGGTCTCCGGCTCGCCCTCGAGCTTGACGCCCTCGGCCTTGAGCGACACCTTGATCTTCTGGCGGACGTCGGTGAAATTATGCACGTTCGCCGAGACGGTCGCGCGGTCGCGCTCGGTGAAGAACCGCGGCGCCTGCAGGCGGACGATGATCTCTTTCTTGGTCCTGACGTCATAAGCCGCGCTTCCCACGTCGGTCTCCGCGCTGATCCCGCGCGCGGTCGCCCGCCAGGCCGTCAGCGAGTCCGGGAATTTTGCGGTGAAGGCCGCACGGCCTTCCGCGTCGGTCGTTACCAGCGGTCCCCAGAACACGGTGGACCGGAAATCCTGGCGCACCTGCGGCTCGGCCAGCGGGACCCCGGCTTCACCGGGCGCGGCCGGCGCCTTCTCCAGGGCCGGCATGATCGACGAGGCGTCCTCCCTGCCTTCGACCATCTTGGATTTGAGCTCCCGGCTGCCGCGGTAGGCGTCTTTCTTGCCCGACATGCCGCCGACCTGCGTGGGCAGGGCCAGGCCATTACTGAGCCGGTCCAGCGATTCTTCCTCTTTCAGGTCCTGCGCCGCTCCCTGGGCCGCCAGCTTCCGACGGTGGACCGCCCCTTTGTCCTGGTCCGCCCCCCACAGCCTTTCGTCCTGCACCAGGGCCGACTGCTCGTTGCGGACGAATTTAAGGTACGGGCGCTGGTAAAGCGAGGTCTGCAGCTGGACGCTGTGGCTGCGCTTGGCGCCGTAGAAGAACTGGCGGATGTCCTGGGCCAGGTCGGACTGGATGTAGAACACGCTCGCATCGACCAGGCTCACGCCCAGCTCGGCCGCCACCGGCCGCCCGTCCTTGTCCGCCACCGCGATCTCGAACCGGCCTTCTTCGCCGGGCTGGTAGGTCTCCTTATCGGAACTGAGCCTGACGTTGAGGAAATGGCTGTCGGGCGGGACCACGATCTCCAGGTCGGCCATCCGGACCTGGTGGTCAGCGGCCGACACCGCCGTAACGAAAATGTTGGGTACGAAAGAGTCCTCCGCCCTGAGCTCGACCAGCTTGACCGGCCCTTCCAGGCGCACCAGCCGGGCGTCCTCGATCTCCTCGGCCTCGGCCGTGAGGAGCACGCGCGCCCCGGGTTTGTCGGCCACCAGCATCATCCGCATCGTCTCGCCCGGGCTGTAGGTGTCTTTTTCGGCAATGATCTGCAGGCCGCCGTAGCGCAGCCCGATGTCCTTGGCCTCCTTGTCGCAGACATAGACATGGGCCGAAGACTCGACGGGGCTGCCGTCGCTGTCGAACCCGGTGAAGGTCAAAACGTAGAACCCGTTGTCCTGCGGCTGGAACTCGAAGACCGCCTGGCCTTTGGCGTCGGTCTTGACGAAACGGGTGAACAGCGGCTGCTCCTCGTAATGCGGGTCGGGGATGAAAACGCCGCCCCTGGCCCGCCGTCCCAGATATCCCTCCGACGGCGCCTTGTCGGCCCGGAACTTCATGTCCTCGAGCACCGGCTCCCGCCACCAGTTGCGGCTGACCGACACTTTCCCCTCCACCGACACCGGTTCGTCGTTGGCGGTCACGGTCCTGATCGCCACCTCGGCCCTGTCCCCGGGCCGGTACAGGTTGCTCTTGGGCGTCAGGGCGATGAAGAACGGCCGCGCGGTCGCCCGGACCTCCGCCGAGGACGTGATCTCGCGGCGGCTCTGGTCCACCACGCGCGCCTCGATGCGGTAGGTCAGGTCGGTGCCCTTGGTCTTGTCGGTGGCGATCTCAAAGACCGCCTTGCCCTCGGCGTCGGTGACCGTCTCGTCCTTCTTCACCAGGGTGCCCGGACCGTAATAATAATTGTAGTTCTCGCTCGAGTAATACCACTGGTACGGGTGCGGCGGTATATAACGCCAGTAGAACGGCCTCTCGTAGACCAGGTACTCGACCTTGGCGTTGGCCACCGGGCCGCCGAAATAATACTGGGCGTCGAGCTCCACCGCCACCTTCTCACCCAGGCGGTAGACATTGGCGAACTGGCCGTCCTCTTTCGGCCGGGGCTTGATGCTGACCAGGAATTCGGGCAGTTTGTATTCTTCCAGCCGGAACAAGGACGCGCTGGCCAGGTGCCGGCTGCCGTCGCCGGAATAGAGTTCCAGCCGGTATTCCCCCAGCGCGGCCTTATCGTCGAGCTTGAGCGAATCGCTGAACGAGCCGAACTCGTTAAGCACGTAGTCCTTCTCCAGCGCCTTGTTGCCGCGGGCGTCATAGAGGTACGCCTTGACCGGGAGGCCGGAGGGGGTCAGGAAGGAGGCGCCGTCGTACCTCCTCAGGATGCCCTTGAACGATATCTCCTCGTTCGGGCGGTACGCGGGCCGGTCGGCAAAGGCGTAAAGCCAGCTCTCGCCCTTCCCCTGGGAATTGGAATAATAGCTGCTCTGCAGGAAAGCCTGCCCCGTCTCGCCCGCTGCGACCCCGAACAGCTGGTGCTGGTTGTAATAGTTGCGGTTGGCCGAGGTGTTCAGGTTCACCGTCAGGAGGCCGTCTTTGTCGGTCACCCCGCCCCCCTCATCCCAGACCCAGTTCCCGCTGTCGTTGTAGTAACGGTAATGGAACTTGACCTGCACATCGGCCCTCGGCTCGCCGGACCTGGTGTCAAAAGCGAAAAAGAGCGCGCGCCGCCCGGCCGTCCGCACGGACAGCCCCAGGTCGGAGACCACCACCAGCTCGTAACCGACGGCCTGGCCGCCGCGGACCGTCAGGAGATAAGCTCCCGGCGGGAGCATCCCGGCCTCAGGGTCCGGCTTCTCTTTGTCGTCCGCCAGCCTCCACTCCGCCAGCCCCTTGTCCTCGCCGTACCAGAGGTGCTTGCCTTCCTCTTTCAGCGCCCGGCGGAAGCTGAGGGCCACGGGCAGCCCCTGGTAACTGCCGGTCTCGACCAGTATCCGCAAGAGGTCCTGGTACTGCCCCACCCCGCGGTTGTAGTCCGTCGCCGTTCTGGAAGGATCAAAGCGCAGGGCCTCCGGCAGGTCCAGTTTGTAGAACCGGAACTCCGCCTCTTTCACGTTGCGCCACTGGAGGCCGAAACGGATCTCGGAGCCGGGCAGGAAGGTGTACCCGACGTTCGGGCGGATGACCGGTTCAGTGATCTCCTTTACCCTCCGGGCCACATCGTCCACGAACTGCGACTGTCCGGCGCGGAACCGGTCGGAAAATTCGCTGTAGACCTGCAGCGCCTTGACGAAGTCCGGCTGGCGCTCGAAGAGCTGCCCGAGGTTGTAGTACGCGTCGTCCAGCCACTCGCTGGTGCCGTAGTCCTTGATGATGGCGCGGAAATATCCCTCGGCCGACTTGAGATGTTCCTCGCCGCCGGCGTTCATGTGGGCCATGGCCAGATAATAGGTCGCCTTGGCCTTGTCCTCCGCGCGGTCCGCGACCTTCAGGACCTCCTCCATCAGCTGCTTTATGCCGACGGGTCCGGCGAAAGACGGCGGCGGGATGCCCTTGTCCGACATGTGCGGGGCGTTCCCCCAGGCCGGGGTCTCGAAATACCAGCCCCAGTTGCGGGTCACATGGTCGGCCAGCACGAAAGTGGCCTCGATAAACCGGGGACGGGCGGCAGCGCTGTCGGCATAACCGGCCCAGAACTCGCGGGCCTTGATCAAGAGCGCCTTGATCTCTTCCTGGTTGCCCCACTGGTCGGTCTTGAGAAGATATTCGGCCAGGGAAAAGTTAGCCTCGGCCCACCAGCGGTCCTGCTCGGCAGAGATGATCTGCTCTTTCAGGGACTGCGCCGCCTCCTCATAAAGAGAAGCATCCCCGCTCCGCCAGGAGCAATCCGCGATCCGGAAAGCGGCCTCGCGCTTCTGTTCGGCCGTCAATCCGCCCTGGGCGGCGAACTCCCGGTACTTTCCCAGCGCCAGCTGGTAAGACCTCTCGGCCAGGAGCCGCTCCGCGGCCTGATAGGCTCCCTCCGCCCCAGCCCCCGGGCCGCTCTGGGGACCGGAGACCTGGCCGAACAAAGGCCCGGCGGTAATGGCCAGGCCGCAACCCATAACGATGACCGCTAAGACCACGATCCTTCTTGCCCATGAGTAACGCATATCTGCCTCCTGGCTTTTTATGAAGACGGCTCTGACACCTTGATATGACCTAATATCTTTCTGGCCGGCTCCAGCCCGATTATGGACGCGCTGACCAGATACGCCACTCCCCCGGACAGGAGCACCAGCGGCAGCC
>CAYTIW010000015.1:0-4185 GCA_964438075.1 uncultured Planctomycetales bacterium | reverse complement strand
ATGGACGCGCTGACCAGATACGCCACTCCCCCGGACAGGAGCACCAGCGGCAGCCGCAGCCACTCGGCCAGCCCCCTGAAATCATTCCACATTATCCATACCACCACGAACTGGAAGAAGGCCGCCACCAGGGTCTTCTTGACGAAAGCGTCTAGCCCTCCCCGGAAAGAGCCCACCCGCTTCTCCAGCCGGCGGTACAAGCTGAGGGCGTTGAACCCCGACGCTATGACGCTCGCCATGGCTATGCCGGCCAGGCCGAGCGGGAACATCAGGGCCACGTTCAGGACCGCGTTGATCAGCAGGCACACCAGGGCCACCCGCACCGGTGTCCGCGTGTCCTTGAGCGAATGGAACGCGGTGGCCAGTATCCTGGCCACGCCGAAAAAGACCAGTCCCAGGGACGAGAACAAAAGGAAGGTCGCGGTCTGCATCGTGGAATAGGGAGTGAACGCGCCGCGCTGGAACACCACCCGCACGATCGGCCCGGCCAGAAGGACCATGAAGACCATCATCGGCAGCATCAAGAAGACGATGTTCTCCAGCGCGAAGAGGACGGCGCGCCGGAACTCCTCCTTGTTCTCCGCCAGGGCATGGCTGGAGAAAGCCGGCAGGGCCGCCGAGGCGATGGCGACCCCGAATATTCCCATGGGGAACAGCACGATGCGGTTGGCGTAATATATCGCCGATATCCCGCCGGGCCCGACGATCCAGACCAGCGAGGCGCAGATCGTGTCGACGAAGATATTCAGCTGGTAGACCGCCGAGCCCACGACGCGCGGCAGGAGCAGCCTCCCCACCTCCCGCGCCCCCGGGTGTGACCACCGGCGGGTCACCCCCAGCCGGATACCGTAATTTAACACCGGCCGCAGCTGGGCGAAGAACTGCAGCCCGCCCCCCACCAGCACGCCCAGGGCCAGGCCGTAAAGCGGCTGCGTGCTCATGAACATGACCGCCAGCAGGGTGGAGACGATCAATACGATGTTCATCAGGCAGGGACCGAAAGCCGGCCAGACGAAAGATCCGTAGGTGAACTGCACGGCCGACAGGAAGGCCGTCAGCCCGATCAGGACCAGGTACGGGAACATCACCCTGGTCAGCCCGATCGTCAGTTCCAGCTTGGCCGGGTCGCGCGCGAAGCCGGGGGCAATGGCCTGCACGATCACCGGCGCCAGGATGATCCCAAGAGCCGTGACGGCCACCAGGACCACCGCCGCCCAGGAGAAGACCGCGTTGAGGAACTCCCCCAGTTCCGCGGGGCGTTTTTCCTTGTATTCGGTCATGACCGGGACAAAGGACGAGTTGGCCGCCCCTTCCCCGATCAAGTCGCGGAAAAGGTTCGGCAGCCGGAAGGCCAGCACGAAAGCGTCGGCGCTGGCGGCGGTCCCGAAGAAACGGGCGAAGATGATGTCGCGGACAAAGCCCAGCACCCGGCTGGCCAGGGTCCCCAGGGACATCACGGAGGTCGAACGGAGGATGCTGTGGGGGGAATGAAGGGAGCCTTTTTTATCGGTTGACATACAAATAACGCTTTGTTATACTTCCGTCCTCGATTTCGACCTAAGCCAGTACAATTAAAAACAAGGAGTTGTTCCAGTGCCTCAACGTCATTGTGCCGTAAAAGACCTAAGAAAAAGCCGGAAGCATCGTCTCCACAACCTGGATATCAAGACGGAACTCAAGAACACCGTCAAGGAATTCCTCGCCCTGGTAAAGACCGATGCCGCCAAGGCCGCCGAAATGCTGCCGCAAGCTTACCAGAAGATCGACAAGGCGGCCAAACGCAACATCATCCACAAGAAGACCGCCTCCCGCCGCAAGGCCGGCCTGGCTAAACTTTTAACATCGAAGAAAGCTTGACCACCGCGGTCTCCAGCGCCTGCTCCCGGGACGGGAAACGGCTCCGCTTCAGATTATGATCGGCCTCCTGCAAGAACAGGAGGCCTTTTTTATAGCGGTCGGCCGACGTGCGCCCGCGCATCTTGTGGGACCATGACCAGACCATCGCGCCCAGCATCCGCTCCTCTTCCTCGCCGCGACCCAGCAGTTCCCTGAGCAGCATCAACGCCTCCACCGTGTTGCCCGCGCACACCAGGTCCATCATGTCAAAGACGTTGCGGCCCTCTTTCTCCAGCCCGCCGATGACCTGCAGCCGCGCGCGGATGGCCTTGCGGGACCCGCTTTTCATGTCCCAGGCCGAGGCCTCCAGGAACAGCACCGGGTTCTCCGGGGAGTCGCTGAGGAACTTCTCGATGGTGAGCAGGTTCTCTTTGGAGAGCTTTTCCGCCCGGCTGATCAGGACCAGGCGGCGCACGGCCAGCGCCGGCACCGAGGTCAGCGCGACCTTGAGCGCCTCGGAGGAGAGCTTGTGGCCGTCCAGCCTTTCGAAATCCATCTGCTGGGCGTCCGCGGTCGGGAAAAGGTTGGCTTTCAGCTGGTTGAGCTTTTCATCCCTGAGGGCACTGTCGGGGCCCAGGAAAAGATAATGCATGGACATAAGAACGCCTCAATAAAAAAACAGGAAGCCTGAAGCGGTGAACCGGAAGACCCTGCCCGCTTCCAGCTTCTTGCTTCCCTCTTCCTGCCTATCATTGATCCGGTTGCCCGCCGCCCGGCCTTTCACCAGGAGGAAGCCGCGGGAGCGTCACCAGTCCTCGATGGTCCGGGCGACCACGCGCCGGGCCAGATCGTCCAGGGCTTCCTGGATGGCGGCAGCCTCGGACTTGGCCAGCGGACCGGTGGTGTAATAGGTAGTATCACCGGAGAAAGACGGCTCCTCCCAGACCACCTTCTGTTCCGACTGGTCCCAGAGGACCAGCGCCACCGTCACGGTCAGGCGGTACTCCTTGACGTCCGAGTTCTCCGTGAGCCGCAGGTCCCCGCGCTCGAAAGACAGCACCTTGCCCTTCAGGACCAGGTCGGCCCCGTCCTTTTCCGCGATCTTGAGGTTGCCGTCGAACATGTAGCGGTCGATGACCGCCTCGCGCACCTTGGTCTCCAGCTGCGGGATGTATATCCGGCGCTCTCCCTGGTCCAGGTACCCGATCTTGTTCTCGAAAGGCTCGACAAAAATGGTCTGGTAACGGCTGGCGATCAGGGAACCGGTGGTGTACCCGCATCCGGCGACCGTGATACAGGCCAGCAAGGATAAGGAAAGGGCTAGGCTTTTCACTTGACCTCCGACGGCAGTGCCTTCAGCTGGGAATCCGCCTTGAGCGCCCAGATGGTGTCGCCGTACTGATCCAGGATAAGGTTGTAATAGACTTTGGCGGAAGCGTATTTCTTGGCCTTGCGGTAGAACTCCGCCACCACGTAATTGTTCTCGGCCTCTTTCTCCCGCAGCCGCTTGATCTGGGCCTGGGCTTCCTGGGAGAGCTCGGAATCGGGGCTGGTCTTGATGAAGTCCTCGAACCCGGCCACCGCCACGTTGGTGACCTGCTGGTCGTATTGCGGCTCGACCGAGCGCTTGGAATCCGAGAGCGCGATCTGGTATTTGGCGGAAGCCGCCCACGGCGAATCCGGGTAGTCGTTCAGCGTCTTCTCAAATTCGTCCCGCGCCAGCTGGTACTCCCCCCGGGCCTGGAAAAAGAGCCCTATCTTGTACTGCGACACCGCCGCGTACTGGCCGTAAGGGTCGTTCTTGATCACCTTGCGGAATATTTCAACGACCTTGTGTTCGGTGCCCAGAAGGGTCTCCGCCAGTTTGCTGTCGCGGATCTTCCCTTCCACCAGCATATCGGCTATCGTGTACTGCTGTTCCACCACTTTGGGGCCCAGGTCGCTGAAAGGATATTTGTCGATGACCAGTTGGTACGCTTCCACCGCCAGGGCGTATTTCTTCAGGGCTTCCCAGCTGCGGCCGAGGTTGAACTGGGCTTCCGCCGCTTCCCGGGACTTGGGATAGGCCTTGATGAGCTTCTTGTACTCCCGCATGGCCTCGCCATACTGCTTTGAATCCAGGAAGGAATTGGCATACTGCAGTTGTTCGGCCGGGGTCTCTTTGACCGAATATTTGGGGTTGACCCACTTGCCGGATTCCGGGGTCCAGATCCAGAAGGCCTGCGCGGCAGTAACACCTCCGGCCAGAAAGACCGAGGACAATAAAAAGGTAGTAAGTATCTTATTATTCATATATTTAAAAATTAAAATTATGCGGACACTGTAGCATGGGGAAAAACCTTTGTCAAT
>CAYTIW010000014.1:18352-53861 GCA_964438075.1 uncultured Planctomycetales bacterium | reverse complement strand
AACTTCAAGGGACGTCCTTCTTAAACCTTTCCCAGCCCGAATGGCGGATAGACCTCGGACTCGACCACGACGTCGATCAGGGCCGGCTTGCCCGAGGTCAGGGCCTTCTGGAACGCCGCGTCGAATTCCTCGAGTTTCTCCACCCGCACGCCGAAGGCCTTGCAGGCCTCGGAGTACTTGATGAAGTCGGGATTGGTGAAGTGCATGAAAGCCTCCTCCCCGAAAAGGTTCAGGAGGAATTTCTTGATCACGTTGAACTCGCCGTTGTTAAAGATCACCCAGATGACCGGGATATCGTACTGCACCGCGGTCATCAGCTCGAAACCGGCCATCTGATAGGCTCCGTCGCCGCAGCCGCAGACCACCACCCGGTGAGGATTGGCGCACTTCACGCCGATGGCGCCGTTGACGTGGCTGGCCATGGGGCCGAAACTGCCGGGGTTCTGGTAGAGCTGATGTTTCTCCAGGCTCAGGTAACAATTCAGCCACAGCATATGCGAACCGGCATCCCCCATCACGATCGCGTTCGCGGGCAGGTTCCGGGAGAGGGCCTTGACCATATCCGCCGGATGTATCTTAGTGCCCGGGGCCTTCACCGGCAGGTCAAACCATTTTTCCCTGGGGACCTGTTTCGGCGCCACCGGGCCGACCTGTTTAGACAGCGCCTCGCTCAGGGAGATAATGGCCGGCCTGGCGTCGCTCAAGACCGGGAAATCCGGCCTGAACACCTTGCCCAGCTCGTGCGGGTCGATATTCACATGGATCAGCGTCTTGCCCTTGAAAAGGTCCGGCTTGAAAGCGAAGGTGGAATTCTGGGCGAACGAGTTACCGATCGCCAGCACGGTCCGGCTGGATTCGAAATATTTGTTGGCCCCCGGGTCGCCGGAGGTACCGTAGACCCCCAGGCACAACGGATGGTCCTCCGGTATGATGCCTTTGGCATCCATGGTGGCGGAAAAAGGTATCTGGAAACGGTCGATAAGCCCTAAGATCTCCTTCTCTCCATGGCTTCGTATTATTCCGTAGCCCAGGATGGCCATAACCTGTTCATTGTTATTTATGGCTTTGGCTAAAGCAGAGGCCGCGGCGCTGATCTCATCCTGCCTGGGCAGGACAGGCTTGATGTCCAGCTTGATCGGCCGGAAATTGTCCACCTTGGCGATCGTTATGTCTTTCGGGACATGGATATGCACCGGGCCCGGACGGCCGTCGAACGCGAGGTTGATGGCTTCCTCCAGGATGTCGCAGGTCGAGGCCGGGTCTTCGATGATGAAAGACTTTTTGGTCGTGGCGTTGAATATCTTCGGCGAGTCCGGGGTCCGGCTCTGGCCGGTGGATTCGTTCAGCGCCCCTTTGCCCCGGTCGCGGGCCGAGGTGTAGCCGGAGATCGCCAGCACGGGCAGGGAATCCGAATACGCCACTGCCAGCCCGGAAAGCAGGTTGAACTCGCCGGGGCCGCCGGTAGCGAAGCAGACGCCCAGTTTGTCGGAGAACATGGCATAGCCGCAGGCCATGAAAGAGGCGGCCTGTTCGTTACGGATGATGACGGTCTTGATCTGCGTCGACCTTTTCAGCGCCAGCAGCATGGAACCGTTGACCTGGCCCGAACCACCGAAGACATGGTCGACGCCCACGTCCTCCAGGGTCTTGACTATCGCTTCATTGACGTCCATAGGTTAGCCTTTTCCTGATTTGATGTTGCCGAAAGTTTTTAAACAGGCTTCTGCTGGTTGAACTTGCCCTTGGCCAGTTTGGGCGGCCGTTTGGAGAACAATATCCCGTCGCAGGCGGCGTTGTCCAGCGTGTAGCCGTCAAAGAAAAGATAGATCCGGTCCTTGGGGACATTGGATACTTCGGAGAATATCGATATGTACTTGTCGGCCAGGACCTCTTTTTGCTCGTCGGTCAGCTCTAAGGAATGGACAATGATCGCAGGCATGTTACCTCCCCCGTTGTTGAAATGACCCCGCCCGCGCTTTCTCAAGCCACGGGCGGGGTCAAGGCGCTTCACTGCTATTTGAGCGTAGCCAGGACTTCAACGATCTTCTTGCCGTAGGCTATGGACGACTCGACCGAAGTGCCGGTGACGAACGGCCAGTCGAAAGCGACTTCAGGATTATCGCGGTTAGCCTTGTAGTTGGAAACACAGGTGCCGTGCGGCCCTACCGCATCCCGCACCAGGTGCTCCATGGGCCAGAGGAAACCCGGCGTATGGACGTCGGTCCCTTTATTATCAGGGGTGGCGCCATAGAGATCATAGGTAAAATCCCAATCCGGGCCATAGAAGTCCCAGGAAGCCGGATGGGCGGCGATGCGCTTGCCATAGATCACGCTCTTCATGTCCAATTGCGGGTCGCGCAGAAAGACCAGCGTCGAGACCGAATAGCACAGGGCCCCTACCAGCTTGTTTGCGCGGAGCGCATCCAGGATCAGCTTGTGAAGGTTCCAGTTATTGGCCATGTCGATCATGGCGCCCAGACCGCCGGTCAGAACGAGGGCGTCGTAATCGGCCATCTTGGCGTCCCTGAACTTGACAGGATGGGCCCATTCGTTTCCGTCGGTCAGCTCCTTGATGCGCTTGCAGACATCCGGAGGATTGGTCTTGGCATTGATGACCGGGTCCAGGAAATCCGGGTTGACGCTGACCGCCAGAGGCAGCGGCTTCTTGCCCAGCGGAGTAGCCAGGGTCACGTCATGGCCGGCGGCCTTGATGATATCCCAGGGCGCCTGCAGCTCCTCGCCCCATGTGCCGTAATTTGTTGCGCATATCAATACTTTCTTCTTGCTCATTGAAACCTCCTTGATTATGTTTCGACACTGTTATTTCTTCGCTTTTATTCTTCTTCCGGCCTTGGCCTTGTCCGACCAGGGGAAATCCTTTTTGACCGGGGCAAAGACGTCGATCGCCTCGGTCTGGCCCACGGCTATGAACTCATGCAGGACGTTGGCCGGGATGAAATAGGCGTCCCCGGCCTTGAGCACCGCCTTCTTCCCGCCGATGTCCATCTTGAAACCGCCCTTGATCACGTACCCGAACTGGTCCTGCTTGTGTTTGTGCATTTTGACGACACTTTTATCGGCCATGTCCCAATGCTGGGCGTTCAGGCGTTTGCTTTCTCCCAGGTACTGGCGGATGACCCCGCCGCCCATGTCGAATTTGTCGAGTTTTTTTCTAAGTACGTACATCGTTCCTCCCCTCTGAATATTATATTCCTTCAACACAGATCACATTCGCCTGCGCTGCATTCAGCCTGAGGTTCCTGGCTTCCATATACTCGGAAGAATTCCACCATGTCCGCGCCTTTTCGACGCTCTGGAACTCCAGGACTATCATGCGCCTCGGCTGCCAATTGCCTTCTAAAACCTGTACGTTCCCACCTCTGACCAACGGCTTGCCGCCGTGGCTGATAATGGTCGGAGCGCCTGCCTTCATGTACTCCGCGTACTGCTTCTGGTCCTTGACATCAACATCGATGATCACATAAGCTGGCATACTTTGCTAACCTTCCTGGGCGTTATCCTTTGGCGTTGATCAATTCAATGATCTTTCTGGCAAAGACGTTACAATGCCCGCCGCTGCGCGCCGTCACCAGATCGCCATCGACCACCACGTCTTCGTCGCAGTAGACCGCCCCCATGTTCCTGGCGTCACCCAGGAGATTATTATGCACCACCAGCCGGCGGCCTCTCACCATTTCGGGGCAGGGCGCGAGCAGCCACAGGCCGTGGCAGATGATGCCCTTGATGATGCTCTTCTCGGCGAAGGCCCGTTTCATGAACTCCACGGCCGGCGGAAGCTTTGTAATATCTTCCGTATAACGCAGGCGGTCAGCCACCATGCCGGCCGGCACAATGACGGCGGAGAAACTTTTCAGCCGGGCGTCGTCCATGTTCTCAAAGCTTTCGTTGCACTCCATGGGGATATGGTGCTCATGCCCCTTGAAGGTCAGCGACGGACAACCCCAGAGCCGGGTGAGGAAATGGACCTCCATGCCCTCTTCGGCGAAACGCAATTTATAGTACCATATCTCCGGTTCGTAATAATCGCCTTCCAGCAGAATACCGATCTTTTTGCCCATAAGCATCATGCCGCTCCTTTATAACGGACCGCCAACATCGTGATATCGTCGGATTGAGGGGCGCCCCTGGCGAAGGCGCTCACTTCTTCCCGCATGCGCGAGATCATGTCCTTTATGTTATCGTCCTGCATCTCCCTCAGGAGATTCTTCAGGCGGGGTTCTGAAAATTGCTGCTGCTCCGGGTTCATCGCCTCCGTGACGCCGTCGGTGTAAAGGAAGATGGTGTCGCCCGGAAGAAGGGTCATCGAATTGTTCTGGGACAAGACGTTCTCCATCACCCCCATGACGAATCCGCCGGGGACTTTGAGGTAATTGAAGCACCCCTGGTGAGTACAGCGCTCCATGGGGTCCTGGCAATTTTCGCAATGGCTGTTGTCGTAAACCAGCGGGGGATTGTGGCCGGCATTGCAAAACTGCATCTGGCCGGTCTGGATGTCGAGAATGGCACAAAAGACCGTGACGAACTGGCAGGTGGAGTTGTCCGGGCACATGATATTGTTGACGCGCGTGAGTATCTCGTCCGTTGACAGGCCGCGTTTGGCTTCGTTCTTGATCAGTGTTTTGGTTATGGCCATGAACAGCGCTGCCGGGACGCCCTTGCCCGAGACATCGCCGATGACAAAGCACAGGCGTTTTTCATCGACAAAAAAGAAATCATAAAAGTCCCCCCCGACCTCCTTGGCCGGGTCCATCATGGCAAAAAGTTCGAATTCTTTCTGTTCCGGGAAGACCGTCGGCAGCATGCTGGCCTGGATGTCCCGGGCGATGCGCAGCTCGCTCTCGATCCGTTCCCGGGCAGCGGTCTCGGCTTTCAGGTTCTCGATGAACCGCTTGATGGAAAGCTGGATGAGCTCGATGGCCAGCCCCGGGTCCTGGCCGAAGAACTTGATCAATCCATCTTTGCCCATGGTGTAGACTTCCAGGTCTTCCTCACAGGCCGCCGAGGCTGTACGCTCTTTCAATGGGGAGAATATACCCATCTCGCCGATCACTTCGCCCTGTTTGACGATCTTGTTGATCTCGACCAGCCTGACAGCGCCCTTGGCGATATAGAACATCCGGTCGGCCGCATCGCCGGCCCTGAAAAGGAGGTCGCCCTTCTTGAACGTCTCTTTTTTCATGAAGATCAAGGGCCAGCGGCAGGCCTGGGCGTCCTGGGCGCTGACATCCGATGTTTGAGGGGCTTCCTTGGAATTGCAGCAGGAGTTGTATTTGACCATGGTCAGGACGTTATGCTCGCCTTCCCGGCGGTAATGCACCTGGTCCATGATCTTTCTCATGATGAATATCCCCAGACCGCCGATCTTGCGCTCTTCCATGGGCGCCAGGATGTTGGGGGCGGCATGCGCCAGGGGATCAAAGGGGATCCCGGAATCAATGATCCCGATCTCCAGGCATCCTTCTTTGTTCTCCAGGGTGATCTCCAGGTCCCCCTCTTTTCCCGGATAGGCGTAGTTGATGACATTCACCAGCATTTCTTCGCAGGCGAGCTGGATCTTGTCCTGCTGCTCCTCGGTGAAACACTGCCGGACGGCCGCTTGCCTGATGAAAGCGAACATCCTCTCCAGGTTGGTCAATTTGGCGGGGAGAATGAGGTGGTCCATTGCTTATTCCGTCCAGGCATCCTTGATGGTCATGAAGTTGTCCAGGCCGCTCATCTTGATAACGTTCAATATCGCGGCAGAGGCCCCGACCAGGAAAACGCGGGCATCGACGCCGATCTTCTGTTTGGCAAAAATGATCACGCGCAGGCCGGCGCTCGAGATGTACTCCAGGTCTTTGGCGATGAAAACCAGCTCGGTGATCCCCTTGCCGGCGAACTGTTTGAGCTCGGCTTGCAGCCCCTCGGCATTGGAAGCGTCAAGACGACCGCACAACTCGACCTTGACCCTTTTGTCGCTGCTGGACACGGTGAATTTTGACTCCATAAAGTGTCTCTCCTCTGTGAACGACGATCAGTTTATTTAAAAGTTTTCCCCAATAATATCACCACCGAACGGGGCCCGACCACGAACGAGGACTGGTCCTTGAGGCGAACCTCTTTGCCGGGCTCCCAGATATCTTGGGGGCTTTTGGCATCGGTATTGGCGGAAACATGCCAGGTCATGTCGTGCGGCAATTCCGGCAATTGGAACACGGCCGTCTCCCAATACATGTTCAGGGCAACGTAAATGCCGTTATCCTCGACCGTGCCCCCTTTGGCGTGGCGTCCGCAGAGCAGGAAGGCGATCCGCCGGCTCTCCGGCGACCAGTCGGCATACCAGGCTTTCTGCCCGTGCCAGGTGATATCGGCGATACCGCTTCCCATATAATCCTTGTTCTGGAAATGCGAGCGGTTGCGCAGTACCGGATGGGCTTTCCGGAAAGCGATCATCTTCCTGAAGAAGCTGAAAAGTTCGCGGTTCTTCTCCAGCAGCCTCCAGTCCAGCCAGGAGATCTCGTTGTCCTGGCAGTAGGCGTTATTGTTGCCCCACTGGGTATTGGCCATCTCGTCGCCGGCCAGGATCATCGGAGTGCCCTGGCTGACCAGGAGCATGGCGATGGCGTTCTTCATCTGTTTCATCCGCAGGCGGTTGATCTCCGGGTCTTTCGTTTCGCCCTCCACCCCGCAGTTCCAGCTGTAGTTGTCATTGGACCCGTCGCTGTTGTTCTCGCCGTTGGCGTCGTTGTGCTTGCCGTTGTAGGACACCATGTCGTTCAGGGTGAAACCGTCGTGGGCGGTGATGAAATTGATCGACGCGCAGGCCCCTCGCCCCTCCCAGGAGTAAAGGTCAGGAGACCCCTGCAGCCTTTGCGCCATGGCCCCGACCATGCCCAGGTCGCCTTTCAGGAACCTGCGCAGGTCGTCGCGGTATTTCCCGTTCCATTCCGCCCAGCGCCCCCAGGCCGGGAAACTCCCTACCTGGTAGAGCCCGCCGGCGTCCCAGGCCTCCGCGATCAGCTTGCACTTGCCGAGTATGGGGTCGAAGGCCAGCGATTCCAGAAGCGGCGGGCTGTGCATCGGAGCCCCGTGCTGGTCCCGCCCCAGTATCGAAGCAAGATCGAAGCGGAACCCGTCCACGTGGTAATCGGCCGCCCAGTAGCGAAGGCAGTCGAGGATCATGTTCCGCACGATCGGGTTGTTGCAGTTCAGGGTATTGCCGCACCCCGAGAAATTGAAATAATAACCGTCCGGCGTGAGCAGGTAGTAGGTCTTGTTATCGATCCCCCGGTAGGAGATGTACGGCCCGCGTTCGTTGCCTTCGGCCGTGTGGTTGAAGACCACGTCGAGGATCACCTCGATGCCGTTCTTGTGCAGTTCGCGGATCATGGTCTTGCATTCATCCACCTGCATGCCGAGCCTGCCGGTGGCGGCGAAACCGGCCTTGGGGGCGAAGAAACCGACGTTGCTGTACCCCCAGTAATTCATGAGCATCTTGCCCGTGGCGGGCGAAAGCCGGGAATTCTCGAACTCATCGAACTCATGGATGGGCATGAGCTCGATGCAATTGATGCCGAGCTCCTTCAGGTACGGGATCTTCTCTTTAAGGCCGGCGAAAGTGCCGGGGTGTTTTACGCCGGAGGACGGGTGCTGGGTGAAACCGCGGACGTGGGTTTCATAGATGATCAGGTCCTCCACCGGCGTCTCGAGCGGCCGGTCGTTCTCCCAGTCGAAATCGTCGAAACAGATCCGGGCGCGGTGCTGGTACATGTCCGACCAGTCCGGGGACTTGCCCCAAACGTCCCTGCCGCCTATGTTCTTGGCGTAGGGGTCCATGAGGACCTTGGTCTTGTCGCAGCGGTGGCCCTCGTGCTCGTTGAACGGGCCGTCCATATAAAAACCGTATTCCAGGTTCTCATAGTCCAGGTCGAAAACGATCATGGTGAAGACATTGCCTATCCTGAACTCGTCTTTGAAAGGCAGGACGCAAAAAGGCTTCGGTTCATGCTTGTTGAACAAGACCAGCTGGCAGGAGGTGGCGGCCCGGGAATAGATGGAGAAATTGACACCCCCCGGGACAATGCTGGCACCGAACGGCAGCGGTTTACCGACACGCATCTTGAATTTCCCGCAGTCACTGACATGCGTAGGATGTAGGTCGACCCGGAACATTTATACCCCTTTCCGCACTGCCTTAACTGCCGCAGCCACGCTATCGAACATTTTGAAGAAATTGTTGAAACCGGTCATCTCCATCACATCCTTGACCTCGGCAGAGATCCCGCTCAAGGCCAATAAGGCGTTCATGGAAGCCAGCTGTTTGGCGGCCATCAAGAGCAGGCGCAGGCCGGCGCTGGACACATACCCGCAATCCTCCAGGTCGAGGACCAGGGAACCGCTGCCGGCGGAAAGCATGGGCAGGATCTTCTCCTGGGCCTCATTGACCGAATTGCCGTCCAGACTTCCGGAAATCTTGATGATCGTAACGCCGTCTTTGGTGCTCGTCTTGATCTCCATGCTGATCTCCTTTAGGCTGTCGGCACGAGCCGCACTTTGATTTTGGGACGGTAATTCAGGTTGGGCAGGTCCACCGTCAGTTTCTCCGCGTTGAAACCCTTCCAGGCGTTACCGTCTATCCAGACATCCGAGATGCGCACGCTGCCGGCCGGAAGGATATCCGGCTGGACCCGCAGGATGTCTCCCGGGAATCCGTTCGGGAGGGGTTTGAAATACAGGTCCAGCGGTTGTTTGGTATAAAGCAGGTTCTGGTATATCTGGGCCAGGTAACACAGCTCAATGGAATGGTAACAGGCCATGGAGTGGCTGCCTTTCAGGCGTTCGGTACCCAGCAGGAAAGGCAGTCCGTTATTGAGCACGTTAAAATAGACCGCCCCGTCATCGTGGTCCAGATAGAAGGCATTGTAGAAAGCGGCTGATTCCCTGCCCAAACGGAGATATTCCGGGTCCTTGAGCACGCCATACAGGATTTCAAAGGCCAAGATCGCCTGTTCCTGCTGCCACCAGGCCTTGCGGTCATGCCAGACATGGCGGTAGCATTTCTCGCCGAGAGCGAGTTCGCGCTCCATCACGTCATACCACCCGCCGCGCTGCACGTCCATACCGACCGTAGGCATGACCTTGGCGATCTTTTTGGCGAAGTCCACGTACTCCTGCTTAGCCACCAGGCTGTTTATCCTCATGAGGTTCCAGGCTATCTTCAGATTGTGCCCGATGACCCCGCGGTTCTGCTGCCAGCCCCAGGTCTTGTCGTGGCTCCAGTCCTCATGGAACTTCTCCTGGACAAAAGGACTGTGCTCATAATCGGGAAAATACTTAGTGATGCAATCGGCGGTCTGGACCAGGAAGTCCAGGTATTTCTGTTCACCGGTGGCCAGCCAGAGGTTTATCAGGTAAGCGGGGGCGTGGTCGCCGACCGAGTTCCAGTTCTTGCGGGACCTGTTCCGGCCCAAAGACTCGCTGCGGGGGTCCAGCCTTACCGGGTCGATATGCGAGAAGTACCCGCCTTTCTCCCGGTCCAGGAAGAACCGGTCAAAAAGGTCTATGGTCATCTTGATGTCCCTCATGATGGCCGGGTCGCCGGTGATGCGGTAGGTCTGGGTCGGACCGGCCAGGGCGTAGATCTGCTCGTACATGGGGATCGCATCGTAATCGTCGCCGAATTCGGAGGCAAAGACCTTGTGCTCATGGCTGTGTTTGACGTCGATCCCGTGGTACCAGTAAATGATATTTTCGTCGGTATCGTAAAAACGCATGTGGTCGCGCAGGTACTGGGTGCCCTTTTCCGCCGCATCCAGGAAACGGTCTTCCCCGGTCAGCAGGAAGGCCGAGGCCATCCCGTAGACCATGCGAGAGATGGTATCGGTCTCCTGGCGGTGCTCGGGTTTGCGCTCACCGGTCAAAGAGATCATGGTACGGTAATTGCTGTAATCGATCGTGTCCGGGCTGCCGAATTCGGCCTTGATATAAAAGTCGGCGATGCTGGCCGCCTGTTTGATCCACCAGTCCGCTTCCTCGAAACGGTAATGGCCTATGCCTTCGCCAGGAAAAACCAGGACTTTGGCGTCAAATTCGAAACCGTCCGTTTCCGGGTAGAATATGCCCAGGACAAAAAGGTATTGCCCCTTTACCATCAAGGAATCCAGCTTGCCGGTATAATCGCACCAACCCTCATGAAGGTTCCTCGGCCCTTTGGCGTAGGCCGTAGCGGTGAGACGGGCAAAATATTCCCGCCCATCGGTCGTCCGTATCCCGAACGTTCTCTTGGTCTTGTCATAACCCGTTACATAACCTGCGATTGTGTCCGAGAACTCAAAATTCAGATTATTCATCAGCTTTCTCCCCTTTTAATGATCAAGCTTTTCATCGAACGGTCCCGCTCAAAAAAAAAGAGCCGCGTGAGCGACTCTTTGAAGATGATGACCCGGATTGGAATACACTTAACTTGAGCAATAGACATAACATAAGGACCTCACAAGTGATGCGATTAGCTCAATGCCTATTAATAATTAGCTATATTATCATTTAAAATTAAATTTACAATAAATTCTAGTTTTTCAATCCGAAAGGATTGAGCGCGGACACAAAGAAATCGGTTCGAAGATGCGACAGGTCCGGCTTGTCGGCAGGATCGCACATAGATATCGAACGAATTTATTCACTAAAATATTGATTTTCCTGGCGTTGCATCATGCCCCTTCTGCCGCGCCTATTGCCTTGTAAACCATCGATTTGTTTGGCGCCGTGGGCCTTCAATAGAGCAATGATTTCGGAATTCTGCCGGGACACGGCCATCATCATGGGCGTCACGCCCTGGTCCGTACGGGCGTTCACATCCGCGCCGTTCTTTATCAAGATCTTGGCCGCCTCGATATGCCCGGCCTTTCCTCCTTTATAGGCGGCAAAATGTAACGGGGTGGAGCCGTTCTTGGTGCGGGCATTGACGGTCGCCCCATGGGCCAGCAATATCTTGGCGGCCTCGGGCTGGGCCTGGGATGCGGCCACATGCAGAGGCGTTCCCTGGTTGTTGTTGCGGACGTCGACATTGACATGGTATTCATCCAGGAGGACTTTGATCGTAGCCAGCTGGCCTCTTCCCACTGCCCAATGCAGCGGGGTCTTGCCCTGCTCGTCTTGGGAATATAAAAGCCCGGGATCCTGATCGAGCATGTTCTTCAGCCTGGCGATGTCGCCGCTTTTGGCCGCCTCATGGATCTCTCCGGCCCAGGCCAGCGGAAAGAGACACGACAATGCGACGCAAAGGGAAAGAATTTTAAAATATCTAACTATCATAAGAAATCCTTTCGTAGTGTTATATGTCTTTCCAGGACCCAGATTACTGTTGACCTCGACAATACCTTTATATAGCATATGGACAAAATTTGTTACAGGACAAAATGGAGAACTATATGGGAAGCGTACATAAGGTCGGGATCACCGGGGCGGCCGGAAACATCGGGACCACATTGCATAAGGGCCTGGGTAAAGAATATGCCTTATCTCTTTACGATAACAGAACGGCCAGCACTACATCAGGCCACAACATACTTAAGGTCGACCTGGCTGACCAGAACGCCGTCAGCGGGATATTCGACGGGCTTGATGCCCTGATCCATTTAGCCGGAGATCCCCGTCCGGACGCGCCCAGAAGCTCCACCTACCGCAACAACTTCCTGGCCACCAGCCTGGTCTTCGAAGAAGCCCGTCGGGCAGGCGTGAAGAAGATCGTCTACGCCAGTTCCAATTTTTATCATGAAGCCGCCATAGGCGAAGCGCTCCGGGGGACCCTGGGCCAATTGATCTATCTGAACATGGCCCCCAGCCCGATATGCCTTTACGGCGAATCCAAGGTCTATGGAGAATACCTGGGGCGGCACCTATCCTTTTTCGGGATACAGTTCGTTGCGCTCAGGATCGGCTGGACCGTGCCCGAGGATAACCCCAAGGCCTACGGCGGTGATTATATGCGGGCGATATTCTGCAGCAAAAGGGACCTGGTCCAAGCCTTTGCCAAAGCCCTGGAGGTGGACGCCGGTTTCCTGGCCGCCTTCGCGGTCAGCGACAACAGCCGCGCGATATTCGACCTGGCCGAGACCAAAGAAAAACTGGGCTACCGTCCGCAGGACAACGCGGAAAGGTATTTCTAGGAGACGTCCCCCGGCCTGTCAAGGCTGCCCCAGCACGATAAGCGGTGACATATCCACTTTTAGCCAGGCCAGAAGTCTGCGCAGGCGCCGCTGCTCCAGGGCCACGCACCCGGCGGTGGACGCGTTCCCGTTTTCTCGCCAGATGTGCAGGAAAATGGCGCTGCCTTTCCCCGGCTCGACCGGATGCGTGTTGTACTCGATCACCGCCCCCACATCATATAACCCGTCCTGGCGGAGCATCATCTCGTAGCTCGACGCGCGGGCCGGGGCCTTGACCCAGCGATTGTACTGGTCTGAGGCAGCGTCATCGACCCACAGATCGTCCTCCTGGGCCTGGCGGTAAGCGAGGCCGGTGTTGATCCGGTCCTTCCTGCCGAAGGCGGTGCCGATCGAATAAATACCGACAGGGGTTTTCCCGTCGCCTTCCATCTTACCGTCGGGGGAAGCAAAACCGTTGCGGCCGATCACGGCCGGCCAGGGGCCGAGGGCCCTGCGCCAGCTTCCCCGGTCGCAGGTCCAGGCGGTCAGTTCAGCCTTGAAGATGTCCCGGCCGCGGCCATAAGGGGTGACCTCGACGACCTGGCGGACCTCATTATTAAGCCCTTCCAAATTGCCGGCGGAGAGCGGACGCGTCTGCCAGGATATCCCGGAGCAGGAAACGCAGGACAGTGCCAGCAATGACAACAGCGGTAAATTCGACAATTTCTTCATAAGCGGGGGCATTATCTTTTGGCCGCCCAGTATTTCCCGTACAACGGCCTGGACACCAACATACAGGTGACGTTATCCCCTACCGCGTTGAGCATGGTGGCCGGCGGGTCCACGATGGTCCCGATCATGGTGATGAGCGGCAAAGCTTCGAGGGGGAACCCGTAGAGCGTGATGATCAACAGCTCTCCGATCATGCCTCCGGAGGGGATCCCGCTGATGACCGTTCCGGACAGCACGGCTATCCCGATCGCGGGCATCCACACATCCCAGCCGGTGAAGGGCATCTGGAAAAGCCCGAAGAGGAACGCGATCTTGACGATCGCCGCCAGGCATGAGCCCTCCATATGGATGGTCGCGCCCAGGGGGATGATCACTTCGCGGACCTCGTTCTTGATCCCCATCTCGCCGGCCGCCTCCAGGTTCACCGGGATCGTGGCCACGCTGCTGCCCGTGGCCAAAGCGGTGAAAGCGGTCGGGAAAATGTGCTTCCAGAAGGTCTTGAGCCCGGTCCAGGAGCAGGCCCAGAGGACATACAGAGAGAAAAAGATGACGAAATAAGAAAGCGCCACCGGGTAATAGAGCATCATGACCCGGCCGTAAGAGCCCATCAGCTGCGGCCCCATGGTCCCGATGAGATACGCGACATATGCCCCCAGGCCTACCGGCGCGTAGAGCATGATGATCGCGATGACCCGCCCCATCACTTCGCTGCCCGAGACCAGGAAACGGGTGAAGGCGGCCCCTTTCTCCCTCGCGGCTGCGGCGGCGACCCCGACCATAAGGGCGAAAATAATGAGCGGCAGCATGTTCTTCTTGGAGAGGAGGTCGGTAAAATCCGGGGTGGTGAAGGTCTTGACCAGTATGTCCGCCGAGCTTAACGCCGAAGGTGCAACTCCCGACGGCAGCGGCCAGGGCCGGCCCGTGAACGGAGGGAAGAACGTGACCGCCGCGATCATCAGCACGGACGCGATGATGCCGGTCAGGACGAAAAAGAAAAACATCCACCCCATGACCCGGGCCAGGCGGCGCGTGTCGCTCATCGAGGCTATGGCTGAAGATATCGAGAAAAAGACCAGCGGCACGACCGCGGTGAACAAAAGGTTAAGAAAAATATCGCCTAAGGGCTTGAGCGCCGCGGCCCGGGGCCCGAGATAAACACCCAAACCCACGCCTGAAGCGATACCGAGAAGAAGAATGATCATAGGATCACATTCTGTTTATTTTTAATAGGGTTCATCCCCTGCCCCACGCCTTGACCTGGTTCCTGCCCGACCCTTTGGCCTGGTAAAGCGCCTTGTCGGCCCTTTCCATCAACAGGTTGATATTCCCCTGCTCGTCCATGACCGAAACCCCGACGCTGACCGTAACGCGGATCTCCTCTTTCCCCGTATCGACCCTGACCAGCTGGAGTTTTTCACACAAACGCCTGGCGATATCATAGGCCTCATCCAGGCTGGTCTCCGGGAACAGGCCGGCGAACTCATCGCCGCCGTACCGGCAGGCCACATCGGCCTGGCGGATATAGGTCTGGATCTGGCCGGCGATGGTCTGCAGCACTTTATCCCCTACCAGATGGCCGTACGTGTCGTTGATGGACTTGAAGTTGTCCACATCGAGCAGCATGACCGCCAGGCCTCTCCCGAAGCGGCGGTCCTTGTTCTTTTCATATTCGACGATAGCGAAGAAATGCCGGCGGTTGAAAAGGTTGGTCAAAGGGTCGCGCCGGGACGTTTCTTCCGCTTCCATGCGTTTCTTCTCGATCTCCAGCAGGGCCTCCCTGAGGCGCTCGGTCTTCTCCTCGATGGTCCGCTGCTGCAGGAAATCCGAACGTTTGTATCTCTCGATGGAATAACTGGCCGACATGCCGGTGATGTTGAAAGCCACGAAGAAGAAAGTGTTGTTAATGATGATAGGCGCGGGAAAACGGCCGATCCAGATCGCCGTTATTTCATACAGCACAAAGATGACCCAGCACAGCACCGAGGCCGGGCGGAAGGGCAATTGCAGGAAAGCGAAACAAAAAGTGACGGTCAAAAGCAGGCCGGCATAATATAGATAATTCCCCGGGGCGTCCGCCAGCGCCACCATGGCATTTATCCCGATACCGCCGATGTAACTCGCCGCGATGACCATGGCCACCAGGTATTTCCTCAAGGACTGGACGTAAGATGCGGCGGATATAACGATGATCAGAGGTATCACCACCCCGAAACGTATGAACCAGGCCACGTTCCTGATCTCCGGGATAAGCTGCCCGTCCAGCAGCCCGAAAGCCCCGTACAATACGGCACCCAATACTATTCCCAGACGGAAGCGGTCGACGGACTTGTTGAGATAGTCCTCCTGGTAAGCCTGTTCGAGCCTGGGGTCGGAAAACCTCAGGAGGTCAAGATGCCCCAGGACCCTTTGCCATAACGACGGGATCCTGGGAACGACTTGATCGTTCTCTGGAGAGATCTCTTTTGTGTCCGGCATAGACATGTGTCGCGCTGAATTCGGATTGGCCTTGGGTCCCCGCCCAACAACAAAGCTGCCCGGAATTAGTGTACAAGCCTTATCCCGGCACGTCAGCGGTAAAATGAAATTTGTTGACCTTGATGCGGGAGCCGGACCCGCGTTCAGTCGGACGCGCGCCCGCCCTGGACACGGATGGTGCGGCTCAATGTGCTGGTATATCTGTTATCCCGGTCGCTGAGGACGGCATATATCCTGTAAAGTCCCGGATTGTCCGGCGCCTTTATGACGGCCTTGCAGCCATCGGCATCTGCCGACAGCGGGATACGGTCGTTAGGGTCTTCCACCAGGTCGGAGTCGATCTCGGTCGAGGCCAGGTAAGCGTAAGCGATATTTTCGCTCTCCCTTGATACCTCGATCTCTATCCGGACCTCTTCGCCGGGGCTCAGGGCGGCGCTCTTGCTCAGGGACATATTCTTGATGAACGGATACTGTCCCTGATCTCCGGCCCCCCGGTAGAGGTCCTGTAATTTTATATAAGATAATTTGCGGGTGTCGCCGTGGTTCAGGTTCCACCAGGTCAGGGATATCTGGCTGGTCTCCCCCAGATAGAACGCGAAACCGCCCAGGTTGTAACCTTTATTGCGACTGACCGCCCGGGCTTCTTTCTCATAGAACCAGGCCTTCTGCCGGTCGGTCAGTTCTTGCGGCCGCTGGTTGCCGTCCTTGGGCAGGTCCCATGGGCCGACGGGGCCGAACTCGGTGAAGACCAGGGGTATCTTCTGTCCCGCCCGCAGTTCCAGATGTGTCTGTTGAACGCCGCCGTAAACATTGACCCCGAGGATATCCAGGCTGGGGACATACTGGGCGATGTATGCCGCATCCACGGTAAAGGCCGAGGTATAGATCACCGGATGATAAGGGTCGGCTCGATGGACCTCCCGGATCAGCTTCTCCAGGAACAGGCAGAACCCGACGCGTTCCTTTTCATCTTTGGTCCAGTAGATCGTCTCATTGCCGATGTTCCAGGCCAGGACCGCCGGATGATCACGGTTGTCGCGCACATAGTTCAACACCGATCCCCGGACCTCCTCGACATAGGCGCTGTCGGTCAGGTAACTGCCGGTCCCGTCAGTTGAGACCGGGTTCAACCAGAGGCCGGCATCGACCAGAAGGCCGTAAGACCAGGCGCGGTCGAGGTAATCCCGGGTGCCCTGGCTGGCGCCCCAGGTCCGCACCGTATTGGCCCCCAGCTCTTTGGCCAGTTGCAGGAGATCCACCTTCCGGTCCCGGCTGAGAGCGTGCCCGACGCCCACCCCTTTTATATAGAAAGGCCGTCCGTTCACGGTGAGGGTCCAGCTCCCCTTTTCGCCGGCGACTTCGACCATGTTGCCGGTGTAATTTTCTTCAGCCCGGCCGTCGCCGGATACAATAAAGAGCGCTCCGGCCAGGAAAACAAACCCGGCCATAAGAAAATGGCTGCGGACGGAATTGATAAGTTCCATTATCCATGACCTCCCTGAAGGATCATTTGGCCTTGTGCACGGCGTCGCAGACCTTTTGGCAGTTATAACACTTCACGCACCAGTCCTTATTGACCTGGGCAGACGGATCTATATCGGCCACGCATCTGTCAAGGCAGACCTTGCAGTTCAGGCATTTTCGCAACCTGACCCGGACCAGACTAACTTTATTGAAAAGACCGTAGACCAGGCCCAGGGGGCATAATGTTTTGCAAAAGGCCCTTTTGCTGACGAAGGCCGCGGCTGCCAGGATAAAACCGCCGAAGATCACCGCCTCGTTGAGCACGTAAATCCCCCGGGAACTGAAATAATGCAGCCGCAGTTCGACAAAGACCAGGACAACAAGGACGGCCAGCACGAAATACCTTCCCAACCTCAGCCTGTCCGGGACCCGTATTTTTTTCTTTTTCGGCGAAACTGCCGAGAAGAGGTCCTGCACAAATCCCACCGGGCAAGCCCAGCCGCAGGTCAGGGTCCCGAAGATATACCCGGTGACCCCGATGATGAAGAGCGTGGAATAAAGGGGAAAGGACGGGATGAACGCCGCCCTCTGCAGCGTCCCCACCGGGCAGATCCCGAACGACAGCGGGCAGTTGGCGCAGGTCACGCCTTTGTTGCAGAAGAAAGCGATCTCGCTTATCACCAAAAGCGACAGCTGGGCGTAGCCCCGGGCAGGGACGGCCCATTTCCACTGGATCAATCTTATCGATCCGATGAGCAGCCCGGCGAAAAAGACGGCGAGCATTATGGAGCTGGGGTTTTTCAACATGGCTCGTGAACCTTAAGGAGGTCCTTGCTTCTAAGCCGGCCGGCGGCTACCGGGACCTGGCGGGTTCGTGCTTCCGGCGGGCCTCCTTCAGCCATTCGGCCGCCCGCTTCTGTGCTTCTTTGATCTCGGGACGCGATAATCCGCCGGTCATTTTCTTGTGCGCGGCGCGGATCTTGTCCATGACATCCTCGCTCGGCGCCATCTGGATATGGTCCTGGGCCAGGCTGATCCATTTATAGGCCTCGACGGGATCCTGGGCCACGCCTTCGCCGTCATATATCTGCAGGGACAAATTCAGCATGGCCCGCAGGAAACCTTCTTCCGCCATCTTGAGGTTCATTTCATAAGCGCGGGCCGGGTCCTTTTCCACGCCGTTCCCTTCCCGGTACATGGCCGCCAGGTTTATGACCGCATCAGCCATCCCCTGGTCAGCGGCCTTCTGATACCATTGCACCGATTTTACATAGTCTTTTTCCACGCCCTGGCCGAACTGGTACATGCTCCCCAGCGAATTCTGGGCGTCGGGATCGCCGTGCAGGGCGCTTTTTTCATACCACTTCGCGGCCTCTTTGTAATCCTGCTGGACCCCCCGGCCGTAATCATAGGCGATGCCCAGGTTGTATTCAGCGATCGCGTTCCCCGCTTCCGCCGCCATTCTGTAATATTCAAAAGCTTTCTTGGCGTCTGGCCTTACCCCGCGTCCGTACAGATAGGCTGAACCCAGGTTGGTCCAGGCATCGCTGTTCCCCTGCGCCGCGGCTTTCTCGAACCAGCGGACGGCCTCGCGGTTGTTCTGGGGGACCGAGTCGCCCTGGGCATATGCCATGCCGAGAGCCACCTGGGCGGCGGCATCGCCCTGCCGGGCGGCATCCTCCATTTGCCCAAAGGTCTCGTACTGGGCGGACCCGTTGAACGTTAAGGCGCCAAGCCAGAAATATAAAATGAACAAAGTCCTCACAACTTTCATATCCGATGCCTTTCTATTATGTTGGAAATTATTTCGCCCCCAAAAAGGAAGGAAGGTCATTGAGCGAGCGGACGTTCAGGATCACCGGGATAAAACCCGGCGTCGACCGGTACTTTTCCAATTGCTCCGGGTCGATATTGAACCGGACCGCCTCCCGTGACCCTTGCACATCAAGTTTATTGTCGACGGGATTGAGGTCGATACCGCCGGTGGGCGTCATGGCGGCGTCCACCTGGGGGACCCGGGCGGTCTCGTCCCAGCGCCAGGTCGACACCTGCGGCCCGGCCTCGCCCTGATATCCGGAAAAGACCCAGTCCCATCCCCCGGCCGCGGTGCGTCTTATCTCGACCTCCACCCGGGTCAGCTGGGAGCCGAGCCGCAGATAGGCCGTATCGCCCCAGCTCTGGCCGGATGGCAACGGGAAGGCCTTTTGTATCCGCCCCTTACCCAGGGCGCTCTCGCCCAGCCATTCGGTAAGGTCCACCCTCAGGCTTTGGCCGGGCTGCAGGTTCGCGTAGGCGTTCTTTATCGATTCCACGACGGGAACCGAGATCTTCCTTGTGAAGGCCAGGCCGTCGCCCGTCTCGTTCAATTTCCAAACGCTGCCGCCGCTGAACACTTCCCCCTTCTCGCCCGCCTTGTACCCGCTGAAGGCCCATTCCATTTCGCCCGCCGCGGTCCGTCTAAGATCGAGCTCGACCCGGGACAGGCCGTCACCCAGCCGCAGGTACTCGGCCTCGCCCCAGCTCTTCCCTGACGGGAGCGGGAAGGCCTTGTGTATGCGGCCCTTGCCCAGGGCGCTCTCGCCCAGCCATTCGGTGAGGTCCAGCTGCAGGCTTTGGCCGGGCTGCAGGCCGGCATAGGCTTCCTTTATCGACTCAACGACGGGCACGGAGATCTTTCTGGAAAAGGCCAGGCCGTCGCCCGCCTCGTTCAACCGCCAGACGCTGCTGCCGGTAAATACTTCCCCCTTCTCGCCCGTTTTGTACCCGCTGAAGGCCCATTCCATCTCGCCGGCCGGGGTCCGCCGGAACTCGACCTCGACCCTCGACAGGTTATCGCCCAGCCGCAGGTATTCGGTCTGGCCCCAGTTCTGTCCCGACGGGAGCGGAAAGGCCTTTTGGATGCGGCCTTTGCCCAGGGCGCTCTCGCCCAGCCATCCGGTGAGGTCCAGCCGCAGGCTTTGGCCGGGCTGCAGGCCCGCGTAGGCGTTCTTGAGCGACTCCAGGACCGGCTCGACAGTGGCCTTCAACAGGACCAATGCGCTGCCGGCCTCGTTCAGCCCCCAGGTGCTGGTCCCGATATTGACGGAGACGTCCTTTCCCTTATAGCCGGTGAAGACCCATTCGATCCCGCCGCTCGCGTTGCGCGTGACCCGGACCGTGAGGCGCGTCAGGTCGCCGCCCAGGTAGAGATGCTGGGTCACCCCCAGGGAGCTGCCCGAGGGCAGGACAAAGGCTTTCGGCAAAAGGCCCCGCTGCAGCGAATAGTCGCTCATCCACCCGGTCAGGTCGATCTCGCCGGAACTCAGGGCGCCGGACCGCATTTCCTGGTAGGCTGCCCTGAGGAGGTCCAGGACCTGTTTGTCCCGCGCCCCTCTCATCGCGTCGTCGGCGTTCTCGGCAGTCACGCCCGTGCCGGCCGCCGCCTGGTCCCACGGCACCGCCGAAGGCTCGAAGCGCGACTCGATGACGACCGGCGCGGCCGGGGTCGCCGCCCTCTGCAGGTCGTCCGTCACGGCCAGGTCGACCGTCATGGACAGCCCGCCGGAGAAATATTTGCGCGGGATCAGCTCGTGGGTGTACCTGTCCCGTTCCTCCTGGATGTAGTTGTAGGCGCCTTTCTTGAAGGCCTCCACGTACCGGGCCCAGATCCTCTCGGCCATCTGCGGGTCGTTGATGCGCACGCCCGTGACCTTTTTCTGGTCGACATAGACGGCGCTGAAAAGGCTGTCCTTGATCTTGCGCTTGTACCAGGCGGCCAGGATGAGCGAATGGTAGACCTGGCGGAGCCGGGCGAAGTTGTCGCCGCTGTTGACCTCGTTCTCCAGGACCGGGATGATCACCTCGCGGATCACGTCCTTGGCCAGCTCCCGGGCGGCATCCTCTTGCTCCAGTCCGGCCTTGGCCGCGCCTGACTTTTCCTGGGCCAGATAGTCTGATTCCAGCATGACCTTGAGCCTGGCCTCCACCACATAGGCCGCGGCCGACCGGCCGGTAGCAGCCCCTTCACCATCCGACCCCGGCCCGGCCTCGGAGGTACCGGCGGCGTTATATCTCTCGTAGACAGCCGCCTTGTCCGGGACGATCCAGACCTTGTTGAACGTGTCGACGGGAATGTCCGTGGTGCCGTAGGCCTCGTAGGCCCTTCTGTAGACCTCTGACCAGAACCTTTTCCCGGACTCTGATCCCGGGTACATGACCGAGGCCGTGAGCTGTTTCAGGATGTAGTCCTGGGCCAGCAGGTCGCGCCCCATTTCCGTCAGGCCGAACTCTTCCGGGATGATGCGGTCCTTTTCATACGGCGAAAGGTTCACCCACAGGTCCTTTTCCGGGACGGTCAGCGAGGCCAGGAAATAGCGGATCAGGGCATTGGCCTCGGTGCGGATATCGTAGCCGGCCGGAGCGGACCGGGCGGGGTCGCCCTGGTCGAGGATGAAATCGAAACGGAAAGGGTCGTCAGGGTATATCTTGACCCCGGTCAGGACCGGCGGATGGGACAGGACGGACAAATTCACCATGGTCCCCGGCTGAGGCAGGGACACCGGCTCGGCCGCGCGTGCGGGACAGACCGACGCCCAGGACAGGTCCAGGGCGATCAGCAGACTGAGGAACTTTTTTCCGGCGTTGTTGAGCACTTGCCCGGTCTCCGTAAAGGATCGATCATCTTCTCACCGATCTGAATTTATGCTTATAGGATACTATAGAAATCGTCCCGTTACAAACATAATGTCGCCGGAGATCAGGCTTTTCCGGGCTCATTCCAGTTCCCTATTCCAACAGCAGGATATAAGTGAAGTCCGCCGGAGATCCGGGCGAGGCCGGTTGTTGTTTCCAGAGTTTGAGATGCATGACCGCCGGGAGCTTCAAGATACGGAACTCCAGATCCGGTTCGCCCGGGCTGGCATTGTTGCAACCGCCGGGATACCGGCAGCTGCCGCCCAGGTGGATCAAGCCCAGCAAAGGGACCGCGGCGCTGAACAACCTGCTCCCTTCAACGGGCCCCGCGTTGACAGAGGCTCCGGGCACGGCCGTCACATACTGGTAGCCGAAATCACGCGCATTGTAATTGGTGGTGGAGAAAGACAGGACATGATAATCCCCGTATTCTTCCGGCAAACGCGAGCGAAGTGCGAAGAAACCGGTCATGTCATAGGTGACCTCGGCCCGGGCGTTGCGGGCGTCCCACAGCAGCCTGACCGGCTGGGGATACGCGGGTTCGCAATGTGGGCCGGCCAGCGAAAAGACCTTGAACTCGTCGATACCGAGGAGCAGAAAGGGGTTTAAAAGGAAGCGCGTTTCTTCCGAAGGCCCTTCGATGCTCCGCATCCCCTGCCCCCGGCAGAACTGGCCTTCGATGCCCCACCAGGGCTTGCGGTCGACGATCTGCCAGAACGGCTCTCCATAAGGGACATAATCGCCCTTGATGAGACCGGAATGCCGGACGACCTCGTCCTTGCGCAGCTTGAGGACCTCGCGCCGGGTCTTGCCGTCCAATTCACTGGGGGCATTCAGAGGGATGAGCCGCGCCGGATCTGCTCCCCGCCCCAGGCGGAAGGCATTGGGGGAACGGCTCAGAAAGGCATCGGGCGGGCTCGGCGAGGAAGGATGATCCGGTACGGGAGGCGGGAGAGCCAGGAATAATAGCAATACGGCCAGCCCGAGCATCAATAACATGATCCTCAACCGCAGCAACTGCCCCATCCACCCTCCAAAAGGTATCTTATCAGGTGATCATGCCCCCAGCCCCATCTCCCGCAGGATCACGGCATTGACCCGCCGGACGTCAAAACGTTCCTCGGCGTAACGCCGGCTGGCGTTGCCCATGGCCGCGATCCTTTCCGGGCGGTCCAGGAAGAACCGCATGGCCTCGGCCAGGGCCGAGGAGTCCCGGACCGGCACCAGTACGCCGTTCTCGCCGGCCGTCAGACCTCCCTTGCCGCTCCCCGATTCCCGGTCGCCGTACTTTTTGACCGTTTCGCGGCATCCCGGCGCGTCGGTGGTGATCAGGGCCCGGCCGCACGCCATGGCCTCCAGCAGGCTCCGGGGCACGCCTTCCCGGTAATACGAGGGCAGGACGTAGACATGGCATTCGCGCAACAGCGGCCGCACGTCGTCGACAAAGCCGACATGGTCGACGATACCTTCGCTGCACAAGCGGTCCAGCTCGTCCTGTCCCATGGAACCGGGGTTGTCGTCGATCGCGCCGGCCAGGACAAACTCGACCTCCCCGCGGTCCCGGCGGATGAGCCTGGCCGCCTCGAAATATTCCCGCACCCCCTTGTCTTTAAGGAGCCGCGCGACCATGAGGAACCTGGGGCGGGAGACGTCCGGCAGTTTTTCCTGAGTGTAATGTCCCAGGTCCACGCCGATACCGTCGAGCAAGACCGCCTTATGCCCGGGCACATAGCCGCAGCGCACGAAATGGTCCCGGTCATCGGGGTTGAGGAAGAAAACACGCCGGCTGCACATAAGACCGACGCGGTACATGGCCCTGGCCAGGGCCGAGCACAGGCCACGGGCCAACGACTCGCAGGGCATGAACACAAAGCCCAGCCCCTCGATCAGCGCGAAAACCTCCCGGACGCCGCAAAGACGGGCGGACACACCACCATAAATAACAGGCTTTATCGTATAGCCCAACACCACGTCGGGTCTGGTCCGGCGCACGAGGCCGAGCAGGTCGAAGAAAGTGAGGATGTCCTGGCAAGGGTTTGTCCCGGCCCGCGAGATGCGGATGGGGTGATACTCCGCCCCCAGCTCCTGCAGCCTGGCGGCGGTGCCTGGGTCGTGGCCGTCGGCAGCGGTCAAGACCTGGTGGCCTTTGGCCACCAAAGCCTTGATCAAGGGGCCGCGAAAGTTGACCAGCGACAGCGGGAGAGCGCCAATAATCAGTATCCGGGCCATCTTATAGCCTCGACGATTTTAAGATTGTTAACACCTTTCGGTCTTCCTGGAAGCATCTAACATGAGAAAATAAAAGCTGAACTTCCGCATATACCCAGTTTCTCCAATTTCTTAAGAAAGTCAACAATAATATGCCCCTAATATGGTCGTGTTCGCTAAATGAGAACATCTATTCCCCGGGTGATAGTTAAATGTTATACTTATATTGATATTTTTTAACATTTTCAATTTGCAACAATATGAAAATAACTCTTGCGCGTAAAAAGAACGGCCTTGGTTCCCGCATAGTGGCGGTCTTTCTGGTGACAGCCTTCACGCTGAACAGCGTGCTGACACCGGCCTATGCCCAGGTGGTCATGCTGATGCCTGCCCCGGGCTCCATGGTCAAGGCCACTTCCACGTTCACCCCGCCCGTTATCAAAGGCCTGGAGATCAACCTGCAGAACCCGCTGCAGTTCGATTTCCTCATCGACCAGGGCGAGACAATGCTGCCGGACGATATCAAGAAAGAAGAATACACCAAACTGATCAAATATTTTCTGGCCGCCCTGACCCTGCCCGAGCAAGACATGTGGGTCAACCTTTCCCCCTATGAGCACGACCGCATCATACCGGATAATTTCGGCCAGACCGAGATGGGCCGCGACCTTTTGAGCCAGGACTATATATTGAAACAGCTGACCGCCTCCCTGATCTACCCCGAGGAAGAACTGGGCCAGAAGTTCTGGGACCGGGTCCAGAAACGGGCGCTGGAGCTCTACGGCACGGTGGATGTCCCGCTCAACACTTTCAATAAAGTTTGGATCGTGCCTGACCAGGTCATCGTTTACGAAAAGGATCAAACGGCCTGGATCCTGACCAGCCACCTGAAGGTCATGCTGGAACAGGACTACAAGGCCATGATCAACAACCTGAACAAGGATATCCTGGGGACGGACCGGCTGGCGCAGGACCAGGTCCAGGAACTTACCGCCGCCGCTTCGCAGGTCGTCCGGGAGGTCGTTATCCCGGAGATAGAAAAGGAAGTCAATGAAGGCCGGAACTTCGCCCTGCTGCGCCAGATCTATCAGTCGATGATCCTGGCGACCTGGTACAAGCGAGCCCTGAAAGACAGCCTGCTGGCCAAGGTATACGCGGACAAGAACAAGCTCCTGGGCGTCAACCTGGACGACCCGGCCGTGAACCAGAGGATCTACGAGCAGTACCTGGAGGCCTTCAAAAAAGGCGTCTATAACTATATCAAAGAGGAATACGACCCGACCACCGAGGAGCTGATCCCGCGCAAATATTTCTCGGGCGGGTTCTCCCCGGAGATCGACAAGGCCATGCGGGTGGTCAAGAACAAGGACGAGATCGACGCCCTCCCCGGCTCCACCAAGGAGTCGATCTCCCGCGACCTCACCAACATGACCGCGGATGTCCGGCTGGAAAAGGTGACGGGCTTTTTCGGCGAGGCGAAACCCGACGGGACCGTTGAGGAACCGGCCGTGATACAGCAGCTCGCCGTAACGGCCAACCAGGCCGCGAATACCGAGGCCGGCCGGAATGCCCGGTCTCTGCTCCGCGAAGCCATGGTGCAGCGCTGGAGCCGCATGCTAGGGCTCCCGGAAGAAGAGGTCGCGGAACAGTTAAGGAGATATGACCAGCAGTACGAGGAGCTGGAAATGAAATACAAAGGGCTGACCGAGTTCAGCACCCGTTACAAGGCGTTGATCAGGCAGACCATGGAATATTTCCGCGTCCTGTTCGCCCAGGTGTACGGCCTGAACCTGAACAACGTGGCCTTTGTTTTCACCGGCAGCATGGGCAAAGGCACGGTGCGGGTGGAGAGCGCGGACATTGATATGGACATCGTGGTCATGGACTCGCTTTCCCGGGAAGAACTGAAGGTCTCCCCGGAAGAATGGAGCAGACTGACCGCCCCGGACGTGAAGGCCCTGATCAAGACAAAGATCGCGGAGATCGACCAGAACATGCCCAAATTCCTGCAGTTCATGTCCGAGTTCTTCGGCAAGACCGTCAGCAACGAAGTGGGCATGTACATGAAGTCCGACACGGGGCTGGTCGAAACCATCCTGGAGAGCGACCTTCAGGTGACCGCCGGCAAGAGCGTGAACCTCGAAGAACCCGCGCCCGAGAACGGCAACATGTTCAAGCGGTTCCTCTGGCGGGACGTCATCAGCAGCGGCGAAGTCCCGGAGCTCTTTACCATGATGAACAATATCATGACCGCGAAACGCAACAAACCGGCCATGCTCCTCCGGATATCTTCGGACCTCAGGACCAAATCGGACCTGCCCAAACAGGAGGCCAAGGTCGACTCCAGATACTACCGGATCAAGGAAGGGCTGGGCCTTTTCGAATCCTTCATCGAATATGTCATGGTGAAGTATGACATCATGCTGGCGAACAAGACGCCCGGCGATGAGGAAGATTACGGCACCATTGCCTACGCCCTGCGGAAGGCCGCGGACAAACTGGTCGAACTGGGGGTCATCACCCAGGCTTCGGAACTGACCCGCAGTTATGACAATCTTTTTACCCAGATACACCAGCCCAGTGCCGAACCTTTCAGCCTCGTGGACAGCCCCGACGTCCAGAACGTGATCGCCATCATGAACAGGCTGGGAGAGAAAGAGGGGGCTCCTATCACCGACTACGGGCGGCGCACGCCCAGGGAACCGGTCGCGGCCGCGCAGCCGGAAAAGGACGCCCCGGTCATACGCGCCGCCCAGGAGATATTCAAGGAACTGGCGAGTTTTGTCAAACAGGAGATCGCGGCTGCCGCCGGCTATGCGCCGGCCACGACCGAAACCACCACCGACGGTAAGACCGTCCTCACGATGCTCGACAATAACAACGAACCCATGGTCGAGGTCACCAATATATCCCTGGAAGGCCAGGGTATGGTCGAGGTCAAGACCTCTGAGGTCAATTCCGGGATGGTGGAAAGAGGGTTGGCCAACGCGGTCCTCAAGCTGGATATCAAAACTGCCTTTACCAGGGAGAAGGTCACCGGCGCGCTGGACACGGCATTCCGACTTCCGATCTACTCCCCTGTCGACCGGGCCATGGAAGCCACTGCCGAACAAGCCCTGGCCGAGTGGGGCAAAAGTGGTATCGACCTTAACGCCGAACTGATGAACCAGCAGATCAAGGACCGAGTGCGGGCGGCGATCGTCACGTTCGAGGTGGCGTTAAGAGAGAATGCGACGCCGCTTGAACGCCAAAGCATGAACAGGTTTACGTATACAAAATTGTTACAGGCCGGGGCGGAAGAGGCGGTGAGCGTGCTGAATTCGATGACGGATGAATTGAACAACGGCCGCCGTATTCTGGCAAGAATAGACGCTATTAATCAGGTGCCGGAGACCGAAAGGGCCAAACCAGTCGGCCTGGGCGGAACGCCGGTGGTTACCAAAGCTGATGAAGTGGCGGCAGCTAGGGCCGAGATCGCGAAGACAATGACCGTGAGCCGCCAGCTGCCGGTGGGCGGTATCGAGGCGAACGCGTATGTGGACCAATTGGACGCCCTAAAGTCCGACAAGACGCGTCCGTGGAAGACAAACGCTTTTGTGGGGTATGTCGACCGGAATACGGGTAACGGATACCGGGCGGCGTTCGCGAAGATCGCGGAACTGGTGAAGGCGAAGGTGGCATCGGATACATCAGCGGGCATCACGACAGACGTGGTAATGGCGGCCGTGGCAACGGACACGAATTTCGCATACGGGGCGATCGAACGGTTGACGACGTTGCAGCAACTGGTCACGGCAATGCCGGAGCTGGCGCAAGTCATCAATGAGGAAACATTGTCAATCTTGATCGAGGTCTCTCCGCGAGCAGATACGCTCACGCAGAACGTGACCGTGCTTGAAACCGCGATGGATGAACTGGTGGCTGTTGCGCAGACCGCGACGAAGCGCGAAATCAGGGGCGGTGTGACAGCGGCGAAGATCGCAGAGGTGATCAAGCATACGGAAGCGCAGAAAGCGGCCTGGGTCAAAGGTGGTATCGACCTTAACGCCGAGTTGATGAACCTGCAGATCAAGCGCGACAAGACCGGCGTCCCGCTGCCCATGGACCTTCAAAATATCGGCGATATCAATGTCAAAGGTTTCATCCCCGTCATCATCAACATCATCCCGGTCACCAACTCCGTCCCGATCCTCTCCGAAATAATGAAAGATACCGCCCCAGCCACCTGATAAAGATCATTCTTTAACTGACGTGTTTCCTTTTCATGGGCCGTTTCGAGGCGGGGGTGGGATCCCGGCCGAAAACCATTCATCCCTGCCCTCTGGGGCATATTCTTCTCAACGCGGGATAAAAAACCCCGGCCATGAAGCGCCGGGGCTTATCAATCAATCCTTAATTGTGATTCTTTATCGCGGCACTGTGGTCGGCATACCGCTGCCGATGATCTCCCATTTCTTGTCGATGAACTCATAGGCTCCGGCGTCAAGGTTAAAATCGCCGAAGGCGGAATAATCGATCAGCGCCAGCGGGTGGTAGAAATAGACCCCGCCCATGGGATGGAAGAAATTGAACTGCATGCCGCCGAAGTGATCGATCTCCGGAGGCAAGGGCTTTATGACCACGGCCGTCTCCAGTTGGTTGTCCAATTCTTCCGTAACGACCGGCTCCGGACCGCTGTCAGGAAGGCTTCCTCCGCCAGTAGGAGGAGAAGGCGGAGGCAGGACCGCGTTAGAGTTATAGTGCTCAAAGTGCAGGTGCGGGAGTTCGGCGGCATAGAAATCCCATACCGGAGTGGTCAGGTCCCACTGGTCGGTTTGCCCTAAATGATAGACACGTCCCGTGGCCGGACAAAAGGCCGTCATACCGCCCGCCTCATATATGCCCCCGCCCTGCGTGCCGTAGGTGTTATCAGTGAAATAAGCGTTGTTGGCAGGACCATAATTATAGCCGGCCAGCCCCCCGACATAATTGCGGCCGGTGACTGTACCAGCGGCGTAGGAATTGGTGATCTCGCCGCCGTTCGCGCCAGTGAATCCGCCCACCGCGTCACCGCTAGCGGTCACGCAACCGCTACTGTATGAATTCTTGACCAAGCCGCCGGGATAATTGTATCCACCCAGACCGCCGACGAAATTGCTTCCCGAGACATTACCCGTACTGTAGGTATTCAGGACCGAACCGCCGTTAGCGCCCGTCAAGCCGCCCACGCCGTCGCCGGTGCCGGTCACGGTGTCATTTGTGTATGAATTGCTGATCGAGCCGGTCGAATAATTGTATCCGGTCAGCCCGCCGACGTAACTGCCTCCGGCCACACTGCCGGTGCTGTAGGAACTACTGATCGAGCCGCCGTTACCTCCGGTCAGACCGCCCACGCCGTCCCCGCTGCCGGAGACACCGCTGTAACAGTGTGAATTGCTGATAGAGCCGCCGGCATAGTTATATCCGGCCAGGCCGCCCACATACCAGCCGCCGCTGACCTCCCCGTCCGCATACGAACCGCTGATCGACCCGGCGTTGCCCCCGGCCAGCCCGCCCACGCCGTCCCCGCTGCCCGACGCCAGGCCGGAGCCGGATGAAGCGGTGATCGTGCCGCTTGAATAATTATATCCTGCCAGGCTGCCGACGTAACTGGCCCCGCTGACTCTGCCGGAAGAGGAGGAATTGCTGATAGAACCGCTGTTCACACCCGCCAGTCCACCCACCCCGTTGCCGCCGCCCACATTCACGTTGATCAACCGCAGGTTTGAGACCTGGGCACCACTGTAGATATATCCGAACAGCCCGGCATAATCGGAATCAGTATTGATCGTCAAATTAGTGATCTGAAGGTCATCGCCCTCGAAAGAACCGGTGAACGGTGACAGACCATTCCCTAGCGGGACGAAACCGGCCCCGTTGTTCCAGCCTTCAGTGCTGGAGGCATCAATGCTGCTGGACAACCTGAAATAGGAGCTCAAATAATATTTCACCGACTGCAGGCCGTAAACGTCAGCGACCAGGTAGGGGTCATTGCTGGTGCCCGAACCGGCAAAGCGCCTGAATATCCCGCTCCCGGTCACGGCAAAGCTTCCGCCGACCGAGAATGAAGTGGCCGGGTCGGATATGAACAGCCCGCCAGACTGTAGGAAATCCCCTCCGATGGCCACCCCGCCGGCATCGACAGTCATTGTCCCGCCGGTCATTGTGAAGTCGTTGTCCACTGTTAAAGTGTCGTTCGGGCTCCAGCTTCCCGAGCTGTTTTCCAGGGACATATCATAGAAATGCGACCCGCCGGATATGATGTCGCCTGAGCCGTTGAACCGGACAAGAGCATTGCCGGGGTCGAACGTACCCGAATTGACCCAGCTCCCGCTGAGCTCTATGTTCCCGCCGGGAGCGAAGGTCATGCCAGGTGCTATATGGATGGAAGCGTTGGCGGCCAGGTCGGAGCCGGTCACCGTGTAAAGGATGTCCGTATCGGTGAGGTCCCCTTTGGCGGCGGCCAAGGTCGAATTGCTGACCGGGTCCGCCGTCTCATGGCGCAAAGTGATAGTGCTGCCATAGATGTCCAGGCCGGCTATGTCCAGGCCATTGGCCATGGTGATGGTATTGCCTTTTATGGCATCCCCGCTTATGTAGACCAGGATGATGTAACCGACGTCCGCAGTGACATTCGAGAATGAATAAAACCCCTCGGGGTTGGTTTCGGCGCCGCGGTCCTCGATACCGTTTATCACCAGAATAATGATCCGACTGGAACCCAGCGGGTTGCCGCCCATCCCGTCAAAGGCAGTTCCCGAAATATTTAATTGCGGTATAAAATCTTGCCATTTCAGTTTCGGATATTCGGCAGGAAACGAATCCCAGGTATTAACGAAATCCCATTCGGCATATATGCTGTGTGCGGGATCATAGAAGGCCGCCGGGTCGGATTCATTATAGGTGACCTCCCCTTCATTACCTATAGCCATTGCCGCAGCGCCGGTCCACCAACCGCAATCCGTGATGGAACCGTTATTGGCCCCTGCCAGCCCGCCTACGAAATCATTACCGATGGCAGAACCGGTGCTGTATGAATATAAGACTGAACCGTAAGGGTCAATGTACCCGAGCAACCCTCCGACGTATATATCACCGTTCACGATGCTGGTGCTGTATGAATTGCTGACAGAACCTCCGAAAAGCCCGCCCACCAATCCGCCGGCATAACTGCCGGAACTGTTAACGCTCGCTGTACTATATGAATCGGTAACAATGTACCAGTTAAGCCCCACCAGACCGCCGGCATAATTTACCGCACTATCAACAATGCCTAAGCTGTAAGAACGGCTTATTGTGCCGTTGTTGGAGCCTACCAATCCTCCGATATAACCGCCTTCCTCACCGCTGGTCACAGTCGCAGTGCTAAAAGAATCGCTGATGGTGCCCACGTTGCTTCCCACCAATCCGCCTATTCCATCGGCGCTACCGGTCACATTACCGGCGCTATTGGAACCAGTTATGGAACCGTTCAACGCGTTATAGCCTGCCAATATGCCTACAAAACCGCTGCCTTCCACATTTCCGTTCACAACGGAGTTGCTTATCACGCCATCATTTCTTCCCACCAATCCGCCGGTATTGGTCGCGCCATTGATATTGACGTTGGCAAGCAGGATGTCGGAAAGCGTGGAGCCCGATGTATATCCCAATAGGCCTGTATAATCAGTAGCAGTATTTATAGTCAGATCAGATATGCCGTAAGTATTCCCATTCAGTGATCCGCTGAATGGCGTGATATCAGATCCAACCGGCACGAACCCGGCCCCGTTGTTCCAGTTGGCCGTTTCCGCCGCGTCGATATCATTGGCGAGGTTGTAGGCGGCAGTCAGATCCAGCCACATCATCTGCAATTTTTGCACATCGGTTATGCTCGCCGACCATTCTGTTTGCAGGTGCGGATAGCCGGCCATGATCCAGTCATGTTCGGGAGAGTTCGCGATGTCCCAGATCGGTTCCGGGTTCACATATATGCCATGGCCCGGGTCCATGAAAGCAAAGGGACTGGATTCACTATAGGTCACCTCGCCACCGTTGCCGACCGCCTGGGCCGCTGAACCGGTCCACCAGCCGCTATTGTTTATACCTCCATCATTGTATCCCACCAGCCCGCCGACCTGGTCGGAACCGTTCACACTGCCGATACTGAATGAATTATCTATAGTATTAAAATTATATCCCGCCAACCCGCCGACATTTGTGCCGCCGGTCACACTGCTCGTGCTGTAAGAATTGCCGATATAGTCGCCGTTCCAGCCCACCAGCCCGCCGACATCTGTGCCGCTGCCGCTCACTTCCCCGGTGCTGTAAGAATTTTCGACCAGGGCGTTGTTCCACCCCACCAGACCGCCGATATCACTGCCAACACTGAGTACACTACTGGTGCTGTAGGATCTCTCGATAAAACCGTAATTAGCCCCCACCAACCCTCCGACACCGCTGCCTCCGCTGACGCTCCCGGTGCTGTACGAATTATCGACAGTGCTTTCCGCATCTACCCCGCCGGCCAATCCGCCGACATGGCTCCCCCCGCTGACAGCGGCATTACTGTATGAATAAGCGATAGAACTCGCGTTCCATCCCACCAGACCCCCGACATCACTGCTGCCGCTGACAGTCCCGGAAGTGTAGGAAGTATCGATAGGACCGGCATTCCAGCCCACCAATCCGCCGACCTCGCCCACCCCGTTGGCGTTTACCGAACCTGAACTGCTCGTCCTGGTCATATAACCTTCATTCCATCCCACCAGGCCTCCGACATAGACCCCTCCAGTGATATTGACATCGGCAAGCCGGATATTGGAAAGAAAACTAGTGTAGGAGGTAGCTCCAAATAGTCCGGTGTAAAAGAGGTCGGGGCTGTTGATCACCAGATCGGATATGGTGTAATCCATTCCGTCAAGAGAACCGGAGAACGGGTTGGTATAATCGCCTACGGGAACGAACCCCGTCCCGCTGTTCCAGTGGCCGGTCATGGAAGCGTCAATATCATTATTGAGGATGAAACTGGAGCCTAAAAGTTGCGACATGCCCTGCAGTCCGTAAACATCATAGATCACGTAAGGAGTGGTCCCTGATCCGTTACCGGTATAGCGGTTAAAGATCAGATTACCAGTAAGAGAGAAATTACCGCCGACCGAGAATGAGGTGGTCGGTGTAGAAAGGAACACCCCCCCGGTCTGGATGAAGTCCTGGGCTACTGCTACCCCTTCGGTCTCGGATATGACCGTCCCGGCAGCGATATTAAGGTCCCCATCTACCGCCAGATGATCGTTGAGGCCCCACGTACCTGAGGCGTTATCGAAAAGCACATCATAGAAAGGTGAGCCGCCCGAGGTGATAGGCCCCGAACCGTTGAAAGTTACATTATAAGTACCGGCATCGAATATCCCCTCATTGACCCAGCTGCCTGCAATTTCTATATTCCCGCCCGGGGCATAGGTCATGCCGGGAGCGATATATATAGAGGTATGGGCTGCCAGGTCGAGACCCTCGCCCGAAAAAAGGATATCCGTATCTGTCAATGCCCCTTTTGCCGCGGCCAGGATGGAATTGGAAACCGGCGCAACGGACTCGTGTTTCAGGGTGAGGGCATTCCCATAGATGTTCAGGTTAACGATGTCCAGGCCGCCGGACATGGTAATGGCATTGCCTTGCAAGCCGCTAGCGCTAAGGTATACCAGTACAGCGCTGCCGCTATCTGCGATGATATCGTAGAAATAATACATCCCGGACAGGTCGGTCAAGGTGCTGCCGTTCTGGTTACCGTCCACCACCAGGATAATAGTGTAGCCGTTCTCTAGCGGAAAACCGCCTATCTCGGAAAAGGCCGTGCCGGATATATTGATACCGTTCGTGCTGGGAGAATAGTTCTCCCATTGCAGGTGCGGATAGGTGGTACCGAAGGAATCCCAGATACTGTCAAAATCCCATGGGGGATCATTCTCGTTATATAACGCATGCCCTGGATCATAAAAGGCGGAGGGATCAGCCTCGTTGTAAGTAATACTACCGCCGCTGCCGATAGCCTGGGCGGCCGCACCGGTCCACCAACCGCTGTAGTTGATAGTGCCGCCGTCATCGAGTCCCAGAAAACCGCCCGTATTGTCAGCGCCGGTCACGCTCCCCGTGCTGAAGGAATAGCCGATGGTCCCCTGATTCGATCCTACCAGCCCGCCGATATCCCCGGCAGTGCCGCTGACGTTGCCGGTACTAAAGACGTTCAGTATATTGCCGTCCTGGTCATTGAACCCTGTAAGTCCTCCGACCAGAGTGTAACCGATGACGTTATTGCTACTATAGGAATCCCTGATCTGGCCCCCCATATTCCCTCCCGCCAGACCCCCCACGGTACTATAGCCCTCCACACTCCCGGTACTGTACGAGTTAATGATCCAGCCTCCATAATTCCACCCTACCAGCCCTCCGGTGAAGCCTTGACCGGAGACCAGTCCCGAGCTCGAAGAGTTGTAGACCGAACCGAGGTTCAATCCGACCAGACCGCCTATATATGTTGTTCCGCTGATGTTGACATTTTCAAGTCTGACATTGGTTATCAGTGAATAGGTATCAGCGAACCCGAACAGGCCCAGGCCGTCATTATTGAGGTCCAGATTCAGGTTGGATATCGTCCGGCCGTTCCCGTTGAATTCCTCTTGAGAAAATGAAGGTATATAGAGGCCGGGATTGGCAGACATGTCTATATCGTTGACCAGCAGGAACCGATAACCGGCAGCATCCTCGGAGAAGCCAAGAAGGTTTTGAAGGTCGTACGTGTTGTTGATCAGGTAGTAACCGTTTGTGTCTTTAGAGAAATAGTTATCTATATTGAGGGAGTAGCTATGAGTGACCCAATCCTGGTACTGGGCATTATAGAGACCGCCGATGGTCACTAAATGCTGACCGTTGATCAATACGTCATCGATATTGTAATAAGAATTGGTGATCGAACCGACATAGCCGGAATGCGACCCGACCAACCCTCCGAAACCATTGGAGCCGCTCACATCGCCGACATTAAGTGAGTCAGCTATCGTTCCCCCATTACTACCCGCCACCCCTCCTACATACGATAAGCCGGAAACACTGCCTTCGTTGTATGAATTCGTTATCGAACCCCCTTGATACCCGGCCAATCCGCCGACATAAGAGGACGCGCTGCCGCTGACATTGGCCCTGTTATACCCGTCTGTGATCGACCCGGCATTAAAGCCGACCAGTCCCCCCAGGTAGACGCCGGTACCTGTAACGTTCCCTTCGCCTGTATTATTGCAATTCGTGATAACACCGTTATTCCATCCGGCCAGCCCGCCTGTATATTGATAACCGGTGATAGAACTATTCACCAGGATAACGTTCTTGATTTCCGAGTCGGCGGTAAATCCAAAGAGACCGACATAAGAGGTCGTGGGAAGGTTTATATAAAGATTCGAAATGTAATTCAGGAAGCCTTCAAGCGAGCCAGTGAACGGGTTCATAAAATCGCCTAGAGGAGTAAACCCCGTCCCGCTGTTCCAGTAGACCGTTTCAGCCGCGTCGATCCTGTTGGCGATCTGGTAATAAAGCTCCAGCCCCGAGGTCAGGATATACTGCAACCCGCCGGGCGCGTTCGAGACCGAATATATGATAATCGGGTCGACATCCGTGCCCGTGCCCACGCTCCTAGACAGGATGGCGTGATAGTCGGTCTTGACGGTAGTGACCTGGAAGGTGGAGCTTGAGTTCGAGGTGAAGGTCACATCAGCATCGGAGCCGGAACTTAAGGTGAGAAGGCCCACGTTATTTATGTTGCCCAGTTC
>CAYTIW010000014.1:13065-18252 GCA_964438075.1 uncultured Planctomycetales bacterium | reverse complement strand
CACGGCCCTGACCACCCCGGTATTGTTCACCGCCTGGTCAAAAACCCGGTTAAGTGCTTTGGACGTCAGTATCACCCGGCCGCCATCGGCCTGGATAGTGCCGCTATTATCAACGGCGCTCTTCACTATAGAGTTGTCCAGCCCCAGGACTTCTTTCTGCACAGCTTCATCGATCGTGACCGCCATAAAATTGTTACTGTCCAAGGACAGGGTTATCTTTTCCCCAGAGGCCAGAGCCACCGTGCCCAGGTCTGCGATCACGACACCTCGGTTGTCCACCGATCGTGACAACAGCGCTATATAACCGCCCGGTTGGGCAGCGATCCTTCCCTGGTTGAGGATGGATCCGCCTTTCCCGTTCTGCAAAAAGACATATCTGCCGCTCAGGAAATCATCATTGTTGATATCCAGGGTGGAAGCGATCACGGCAGGCGCATCGAGCTTGGAACCGGTCCCGAACAATATGCCGTTAGGGTTGACCAGGAATATCTTTCCGTTAGATGACAACGTGCCCATTATTGATGACGGGTCAATGCCCACCACCCTGTTCAGGATGGCTGAACTTACACCGGGCTGATCGAACCGGGTAGTTTCGTTGGCAGCGATGCTGAAACTGTCGTAATTGATGATGGTCTTGTCCGAAGCGGTAGTGACCTTGAGTGTCCCGGATACAGTGCGGTCGAAGACAGCTGAACCAGCGATCACCTGCTCGCCTTGAGGGTTGGCGTGGACATTCAAGGCGAAGGCCAAAAGAAAAATACCTACAAAAATATAGGTCTTATAGGAGAAGATCATCCGTTTACCTATTAACAGATTTTGTCAGATTTTTAAGCGTGATACCCTTAAATATAGACGGTAATCCGTCATTTGTCAACTAACCGGAGAATCAAGAATAACCGGCAAAAATGGATGGGCTCTCAGCATTAAAAACTCGCGGTGAGCTCAACCCATTGATGAACGTCCTTCCCGTCGACAGATTCGTCCGTTAAAGGCCAGCCAATCTCATATCGAACGGATAAGCCTTCAGCAATATTGCACCTTAACCCCCATCCGGCCGAGATGATGGTGCTTTTTTCCTGTTCCCCGGGCTGCGGTTCGCGCAAATATGCGGTCGAAAGGTCATAAAAGCCGATTATCCTCACGCTGTCATACAAATAGCTTTTTGAGAAAGGGACGTGCCAGGTCTTCGGAAAAAAATAAGGCGGTACGCCCAGTTCCCAGGTCATGGAATAACCGCGGTCGCCTACCAGTTCTCCCGGAGTGTAGCCACGGTTATTGGCCGGGCCGCCGGCCTGGAACTGTTCGGTCGAGGTGAGCGTGCTGGGCGAGAATTGGAACTGGTTCTTCCAGAGCAAGGTCGAATCGAAAACAAGTTTTTGCAGACGTAACACGTACAAAGTGTCCTTGATGAACTTTCCACCGGCTCCATCGCGAGAACTGGGCAGGTCTTCGGGGCCGGGGTTCTCCGGAGTCCCCTTCCATAAATCGGGGATGCCGTAATTGAAGTCATTGCTGATAACCGTTCGGCCCAAATCGTCCGCCAGGTCGATGTCAAAACCGGCCTTGACTACCCGCAACCGGTCCTGGCTGTAAATATCCCCCAAAATGTAGTTGTCCACATTCTTGTAGTCGAAACCGAGATTGTAACTGAGCGTGATAAAGTCGTTCTGAAGCATTTCCTTGGAACAAAAAACCCCCAGCAACGTGCTTTCCCCCTGGGCATCAATATCGGCGAACTCTCGACCCAAAATAAGCCGCGAGCGTGCGCCTATTATGCCGATGTCCAGGCTCTGGGTGACCGGATAGACATAGCGGGCGCTGTAATAATAGTAATGATAGGCATCACCGAACTGGTATTGAGCGGTAAATATATCATCGCGGCCCAGCAAGTTGTTGTGCGTAACGGTGGTATTGTAATTGTTGCGCCGGACAAAACGGGAGAGGTAATTGTTGTACCCCAAACTTACATGGACCGGCAGGGAATCCTTCACATCCATGAATATGTCAGTGGCTCCCGGTTCTTTTCCGGGAACCAGCGTGGCCCGGACATACCGGTCAGGGTGGCCGTTCATATTCACCAGGTCACGCTTCAGGTCATTGTAATTGAACGCCCGGCCTTTTTTGACACTGACGCTTTTTTGCAGCAGGTTGGTGGAAAAATGACGGTTACCTCTTATTTGCACATCCCCGATCGTTGACTCCATGACCCTGATCTCAAAAACGCCCTCTTCCATTTTCTGGGCCGGCACGTAGGCTCGCGAAGTTATATAACCGTTCTTACGGTACAGATCGGTGATGCGGTCGGCCACTTGCTGGAGCTCGGTAAAAGTGATCTCTTTATCTTCATAGGGACTGGTAATGGCGGCAATAGCGCCTTCAGGGAAAAGCGTGACCCCGGTGACACGGATCTTTTTGACCATGAACTTAGGCTCGGAAGGTTGCGGAAGTACCGGTTCTTCCGCTGCCCGTTCCTCGACTTTCATTTTGACCGGCTGCTCCACCTGACCGCGTAATTCTTTATCTTTTTCCTGTATCTCCCGCGCACGTTCCCATCCGCTCATCTGCTGGCTGGCGGAAGGTGTCTGGGCAGAACATGTCTGAGAAAATGAAGACGTGCCAATTAAAAGGACGAACAAAATGAAAAGTGATTTCCTTAGCATTGTTAAGACTATATTGTATATGCCGTTAACTGTCAAGCATTTAGGCAATCATATGCAAATAAACAAGTTTTGATCTTTCTCTAAAAATTCCATAAATACTTAAAACAAAATCTCCAACAGTTACATGTATGGCCCATTTACTGTAAAAACCCTTGCGGGCCGAAATTCATTTCTTTCTCCCATATTTACATCGCAGGAAGATCCCGGCCAAGACCACCGCTGTGGCTAAAGACCAGAGAAATGCATAAAAACTTGGTCTGTAAGTGTGTATCAACGAACGTCTGCGTAACGCATTGGCCTTCTTCGTATCAGCATTATTGACAACGACCCCGGTTAATTTTTCAGCCTCAGCTTTTGGCGCGGTCTTGTTTATTCCACAGTTATTATCCGGGCACAGGGCCCGGTCTTCGATCTCGTCCAGACGCTGCCTGGCCGCTTCGGCTGGTTTCCAGAACCATCCCTGCGGGTCCCATACCTGTGCGAAACCGAACCGGTCGATGAGGGTCCGAAAAAATTTCTTAGCCTGGCAATGGTCCCCTTGACGGTATGAAGCCTCGCCCATTAAAAATAACGACTCTCCCAGATAATTCATGAGCCGATACCGAATGATATCTTCCCGGGAGGTCCAGACATACTCTGACAATGATCTGTTCTGATCTTCGGCCTCCTTGCCATATCTCCAGTAAAGGAAGTAACCCGCTTGGATAACCCCAGAGTACATCTTTTCGTTAAAGTCATGTCGCACCTTGGCCAACAGATAAGTTGCAAGCCATTGGGCCTCCACCACATTTCGACCCACGAGTCGGCTGGTATAAGGATCGAGCAATAACCAAAATTTATCAAGCGGCCCAATATCCAGCTGGACGGTCTTTTCATTCTTAAAAGAAAATCCCAAGACCCAGAAATTCCGGCTTTGCTCCTCAAAGGCGTGAGGGGCGGTCGAACTGCAATCGTAAGAATGTTTTGACCCTCGGCAGGTTATATTCTCCGCCGATGGAGGTTGCCCCAGGTCGATATCCGCATATAAGGGATCGTTTTCTATTTGTTCCTGGGCAATAGATATGGCCTGCCCGGAGGTGAGGGGCTCTGAAGACGTGGCCGGCAGCGCCATCAATTGGCAACCAACCAGAAGAAGTGCGACTAGGAATATCTTCAGTCCCAAGTGATCAGGCATAAACATTAAAAAACCTTTGTAAACCACGCTCTCCAGCTTTCGTTCATATAGCAGGACCTAGAGCGAGTTTGATCTTCATTTACGATTGTACCAGTATTCATGAATAAGTCGCACAGGATAACAATCACTGTCGGGAGATCACCTTTTGCCATAGTTAGGAAAGGTACGAATAAGAAAGCCCGCCGGAAATATCCAGCAGGCTTTTATGAGCGGCAGAAAATATCCAAATTCTTATCAAAAGCTAAAGGTCATATTCGATCTTCCATGTAGTGGAGGGAAGAGAAAGCTCAACTACATGGGGATTGGCCGATAATTTACCGCGCGTCTCGGCTTCCTTGCCCAAACAACTGATCCGGAAGGCCTTGGCCTTGTTAAGTCCGACCGCCTGCAAAAAATATTCCGTCCGGACCATCATGGACACTATCGCCACAACTTTCCCTTCTTTCATCACCGGGTACCTCATGGCAATGAGACGGGGCTGGACGATACTGCCGTGGCCCGGCTCGGAAAGTTGCGGAGCGGGGGACTTGGACATCGTTTGCTGGAAATATTTAAGCTCGGGGACTTTGGTCAGGTCGAACCCGCGGGCCATGGCGTGCATGGCGAACAGGCTTTGGCGTATAACCCATTTGTCATCGATAAGGGAACCGCCGAAAAGCCCCGGGATATCCTTGAGGACCGGCTGGGCTATCGACCGGAAGCTGGCCGCTGTAGGTTGTGCGTCGGCAACTTTTTTTAAAGACGAGAACATGCCGTCAAAATAGTCTTTCACTTTCCCTTCCAGGCCCACGATCTCGGTATCCGCCTGAACATAATTTGCCGGGCCGATAAGCCAGGACAAAATTAATACTGCACCCAATAAATATTTCATATTCCCTCCTGTTTGATCATTTTAAATACGGTAATATACCCGAGATGCCTGGAAACAATCTCGTAATCTTCAAACGGCGACGCTTTGATGCTTGATCGTAAATGGCCTTCGATGTTCTCGCGGATCTCTTCTTGTCGGAACAGGTAATAACCAGACCATGCACATATCTTTCCAAATAAATTAGTCGGGATATCCACATCTATAATTACAATCGTTCCACCTTTTTTCAAGACACGCCATAGTTCGCTCAAGACCATTTCTTTTAAGGAACGATCAATATGATGAAAAAAGAAGGTGGAAAAGGCGCAGTCAAAGCTCTCCTCGGGATAAGGCAATCGTTCGGCAATGCCGACATCGAAACGGACGTTCCTCACCGCTATACCCTTGCGGCGGGCGACATCAATCATTCGGGGAGCGGCATCAATCCCAACGACCAGCGAACTGTCCCGCCCGGCGATCTTCTTGGCCGCGGCGATCGTCAG
>CAYTIW010000014.1:2915-12965 GCA_964438075.1 uncultured Planctomycetales bacterium | reverse complement strand
GGCCCTAACCCCAGCCCGGCCTGATCCAGTTTGAACAATCCGTTACGCAGATACCGGTCAGCCAGCCTGACAGTAACTGAACTTGGGCCCGGGAATTCCCTGAAGACTTTCTGGCCTACGGGTACATCCTGGAGCAAACTCTTCAATCTGGACCGCTGGGAGCCCTCCTGGGCAATGAGCGAAAGGACATAGTTATGCCGCTGTTCCAGATGGTCCCGTGCAATATCGCGAACGTCGTCCAGCAATTGGCATCCGATGCCAAAATCGCTCAGACCTGAACGACAACGATCAAGCTTGCCCCGGTCGACCCCTTTTTCCAGATGTTCGGGGCCTAAAAGCGGTACTAGGAAGAGCAACCCCGTCTTTATCGGGTGAACGGTCTTGAGAACATATTCCGGCTTGGGGCGCCGAGTGATCCCCTTCTCCTCTGAAGCCTCTTCAGCGGCACTGGGCAAAAGGACCTGCAATGTCGCTTGGGAAATATAACGCGCATCGCTCAAATTGAGCTCCTGGTTTATTACTGCTTCTTCGAGGATGTCGTGGAGTATACGGTCTGCCGTCATAAGCGCAATGACCTGTCTCATGACATGAGAACTGCCAGACAGTCGCAGATCCAGTACGACCTTGTCCTCCTCATCCAGAAGATTGTCAGCCGCAGTGACCCATATCCTGAACAAGTAATTGATCTTGCCATAAAGCAGCCGTCTTGCTTTGCTCAGGGTTAACAATCCATAGGCGGCTTGGAATAAAGAAGAAAAAAGATTACGCCGGACCGAAAGCAGGGCCAGAGGGAGTCCGCCACAGGTTACCTCGAACTCATGCGGCGTGCCGGGCGGAGTGTGGGCAAAAATCTTGGCGCGGGAATAAACGTCCTGCATACAGACACTACACTCCCTGAATGCCTGTTCAAGGGCCGGGGTGGCGCTAAAAATAGTCTCAATGTCCATAGTAGCCCGCCAGGAAAGATTGCAAAGTCCGCGTCCCTTTACGGGCTGTGGGCACGCTGTTCAAAGAAAAGAACATCACCATTTTCCCCAGAGCGTATTCACGCGGCGAAATATATCTAAGGGCCCAAAGTACGGAACTGCACAACCATACGGGGATGTGGACGACCCGGGGCGGCCGACCCCAAAATTCAAAGCAGGTCTCACAGATCTGGTTCCACGTCAAATCTTGCGGCCCGCCGATATCGACCTGAACATTAGCACGGCTTAAAGCATCTTCGGCCATGAACTGGGCCAGTTCGTTGATGTCGATGGGAGTTGAAACCACTTGGCCATCGCCTATAACATACATTGGACCGGTCTTGGCCATTTTGGCCATTTCAGCGAAGTCCTTCATAAAGCCGCCGGAACGCACAATGACCCATTCCAGGCCGCTCGATCTGAGCTCTTCTTCGAACTGGAATTTCGCCTCCATTAAAGGCACGCCTTGTTGGGCGCCCAGATCGGTGCCTGCCGGGGAAATGAACACGAATTTTCCCACACCGGCCCGTTTGGCCTCGGCCAATAGATTTGCATTGCCTTGATAATCAACGTCATGATGAGTAAGGTTGCCCTTGAGGCGCGAAATGCCAATGACCGAGATAACGATATCGATACCGTCGCAAACACCGTTGAGTTGGTCCGTTCGTCGGACGTCAGCGACATGGCAGCGACTTAACTTGTCCCTGATGCCATTAAACTCTTTTTCGTTCACTGCCAGACCCGAAACATCCGCGCCGGCGTTTAACAAACAACCCAACAACTCTTTTCCAAGGATCCCGCCCACACCAGCGACCAGAACTTTTTTGCCCGTTTTCATATGATCCTCGTTTCAGGATGTGCGTATGAAGTTTTATACACCTTGCATCCCCCGGAGCATTGATCAATAGACGGATATCTTATAACTGCCCCATAGTCAGGCGCAGACCGAATCCATCAGATCATGCTCTTTAATTTGGGGTTATCGATATAAAAAGTCCCACTGTTAATCACGAACGGGACCATGGCTTGCTACATACATTATAGTATCGATCAAATTGGCACCTGAAAAACAGAACAACTATGATAAAGTGCCAAATACATCCAATTCGCTAAGGCGATATCTCCGTTTTCTTATCGGTGCGCGTCCCGCCAGGCTTTGGCATAACGCCGCAGCCAGTCCTGGCTGGCCCATTCGAAACCCACGTCATGGCCGGCTTTTTCGCTCTCGTACCACTTGTGTTTCTCGATCTCCTGGATCACTTGCTGGATTTTGAGCAGCTCCGCATCCTGTTTGTCGACGATCGGGGAATTGGAAGACTGGCTGGAACCGGAATGACGGGCCTGATAGGCGGTCCGCTCCTGGGAACAGCCCTGAACCGGGATAACGGTAATGGTATTATTGACCGCCTCCATGCCGCGCCGGCATAGCTCGCGGGCATAGTCGGTCCACACGCCCTGCCCCCAATAACGGAAACAGCTGGTCTGGGAAAGCATCAGGTACAACAAGGCTTCCTGATAGGCCCGGGAGGAACGGTCCTGGTTCTTTCCGTCGAATCTCTCATGAAAGGCGGCGCTTAACTGATTGATGGGGCTCATGACCTGTTCATACCCCCTGACCCAGTTGCGGTCGTTGGTCCAGGAACCCCGGTCCAGGTTGAACGAACTGTCCCGGGACTGGACCTCCTGAATCGCTATGTCCGCCGCGTTCGGCCCCGGCACTTTGATCTGCCGCCATATGCGGTGCTGGGATATCGGCTGGACGGGAGTGAAATCCCTGGCGTTCACACCCATGTCCTCCAGGAATTCAAGATATTCCGAACCGTTAAGGGCCACGGCCCCTTCGGTAGACAGTCCCTGGATGCACTGGGTATACATCGGAGGGAACTCGTTCATCATCACTCCGCCGTTCTCACCGTCGCCGATCTGGCAGACAAAAGGCGGGATGGACTTGCCGCAATATTGCTGCCTGGAAAGCCCGCGGGCCTCGAATAAAGGCTGCATCTGCGCGACTAACTTCGTATCCGAACCCTGAGTTTTTATCAGGACGGTGATCTCCTCGACCTTGCCGAGAGAATTCCGGGCCACCAGCTTGTGGGGCACATGTGGATTGCCGATCCCGCGGCCGTCCAGGTTCTCGATGGTATGTTCCTGTACCATCAGCCACTCGTAACCGCATTCCTTCAGGGCCTTCACGTATTCGTAGCAGACATCGGGGTGGATCGGCAGATGCATCTCGGGCGCGGAGAAGCCCTTGATACGCTGTTCCGCTTCCTGACCGAAGATCGAGGCGAAATGGTGGCGGAAGGCCATCAGGTGGAGCTTGATGTCAGGCACCGGCGTGGAGGTCACCACCGCATGCGACCACATCGTCCCCAGCCATTCGACGTAAGGGTAATATTTACTGTCGCAGGTTATGATCTTTAATTTCTCCAAAGCCTCGCCGTTGTTCATCTGGCGCAGGCCCCACAGCAGGTTGCCGGAATAATCCAGCATGACGCGAGGGCTCTTGCCCTCCCGGACCAAGTCCGGGATGATCTGGGCCAGGCGGTGGTAGCACCAGAAAAAGACCCCGGCGTTGTGGTTATCTCCGATGCCCTGGTTGTCGAACATGTGCTGGAGGTTGGAGATCAATCCGGCCGACCTCAGGTCCCAACCACCGGCGGGTATGGTGGGCTGGTGCATGTGCAGCGCGATTCCGAAAGAGGACCTCACCCGGTCGGGATTGATGTTCGAAAAGGAGGCGTAGCATTTCTTCTTCTGGCCCGGCTTGGCGTACTGTTTTTCATCGAAGAAAATGTTGGGAAGATTGGAAACGATGTCGCTCATGATTAGCTCCTTAAAGCCAATTCTTTTTTTGCCCGGACTTTCTTCCTTAACTGATGACCGGCACGCTTTTCCGGCTTCTTCTTCGGCACCAGGGACCGGTATCCGTCGAGATAATATTTCACGCACGGGATATCATGGAAGGCATTGTCCCGCGACTCGACCTCTGTCAGCCACTTATCGTCCACTTGTCCTTCCATCAAGGCGGCATACAATTTACCGAAACGGTTCAGGTGTTGTTTCAATCTTTTTTCAGCATAGGAGACCATGGTGCCGGTCTTCATGATGAACGGCCAGTCGCTGGACTCGGCCAGCAAAAGCTCGCGTGCCGCCTGGTTCAAGGCGCGGAAAAACGGATCCGCCCTCTTCTCCGCTCCCAGCAGATGTTTCTTGATGAGATCGGCATATTTGACCGTCAGCTGGCGCATCTGCCTCGAAGCTTGGTGCAGGTGCGGGTAGATCCATTTATTGGTATCGTTCAGCCAGAACTCGCTGTACCCCTTGTAGCCCCAGCTCGACTGGGAAGGCATGGCCACCTGGTTGGTCGGGTACTCTTTGAGATATTCCGAGGGGGTTACCATGGTGATGCTGTCCTGGTCGAAACAGATCTTGCGGGCGAGAAAATCGATCCACTGTACGCCTTCGAACCACCAATGGCCGAAGAGCTCGGCGTCATAAGGCGCTATAACGATGGGCTTGCGGTCCATGTGGTGATAAAGGTGCTCGATCTGCTGCTGACGGTTGAACATGAAATTACCGGCATGCAGGGCGGCCTTCTCCCGAGCCCAATGCGGCTGGTAGGACTCCTTGTATTCCGTATCGCCCGTTATCCTCCAGTACTTGATGCCGGTATTGATACGGATCCCGTCCGGGTGGATATAAGGCTTGATGTAATCGAAATCCAGGGTGAAACCTATGTCACGGTAATATTCACGGTAATCGTGGTCGCCCGGGTAGCCTTCCTTGGCGCTCCAGACCTGCTTGGACGACTCCCAGTCCCTCCCGAAGGCGGCCACTCCCGCCGGACAATAAATGGGGGCATAAACCCCGTATTGTGGCTGCGGGTCGGCGTTCATGATGCCGTGAGAATCGCAAAAGAAATACTTGATCCCGGCCCGCTTGAGGATGATGTCCAGCCCGGGATAGAATCCGCATTCCGGAAGCCATATCCCCTTGGGATCGACACCGAAATGTTTGCGGTACTGCTCGACACCGATGTCCACCTGGGCGCTCACGGAGTGCTCATTGACATTAATCATGGGCAGAAAACCATGCGTGGCGCAGCAGGTCATGATCTCCAGGTATCCCGACTCCTGCAACTTCCTGAAAGCCCGCAGAAGGTTCAGTTGATAGCGCTCGACGAAGACCTCGCGGACGTCCTTGAAGCGGTGGTAATACATCAGGGCCAGCCCGTGATAATGCGGCTCATGGCTCGTGCGCTCGATCTCTTTTTCGGCCAGTTCGATGAGCCGGTCGATATGCCGGACGTAACGTTCCTGCAGCAAGGGGTCCGCGAACATGGCCGCCAGCGTCGGGCTAATGGACATGGTGATACGGAAATCGACGTTGTCCTTGATGAGGGATTCGTAGACCTGTATCAGCGGGACATAGGTCTCGGTGATAGCCTCGTAGAACCAGTTCTCTTCCAGGAAGTATTTCTCTTCAGGATGGCGGATGAAGGGTAAATGCGCGTGCAGTACCAGCGCCAGGTACCCTTTAGGCATTTTGACCATGAAATTCCTTCAGGATCTTGGGAAAATGCACCGTGGCTTCCCTCTCAACGCCCGTGTGTATATGGCGTTCCTCGACCTGGTCGGCGGATCTGGCAGCGAACTTGAGGGGGATCTCGCCGTCGGGCAGCGCATAACGCAAAGAGAAAGTCCCGTCCGGGTTGAGCTTGACGCCTTTCTCGTTGAGCCGGACCGCGGCATCCGGATGGGTCCGGCCGTATACCAGCAGTTCCGTCCATATCTCGAAGAAGAATTCCCTGTTCTGCCAGGGTTTGGAGGCACCCTCGAAAAGGCTGTGGCTGCCCAGCGAAAAATTCTGTTCGCTGGCCCCGCCGAGCAGTTCCCCCCCCTGGGAACCGGCCAAGTGCATTCTCCTGAATTTGCTTAAATATTCCTGCTGGCCGATCAAAGGCCGGGAAAGCTGCCAAGCCCTCAACCCGTACCTGCGTTCGAGCCTCTCGGCCAGCGAGAGGAGCTTGAGTGCTTTGCGTTTTTTCTTTTTCCCCAGCCGGGAGAACGTCGCGAAAAGCTTCTTATAATAAGCCCGAATATCTTCAGCGGTGAGATGATAATTCCGGTGCTTTCTGGGTTTTAGGACCTTGTCCTGAACGGAGCCGGACCCGTGTTTGCGCATGGCCCGGGCCGCTTCCCTGACATAGGGCTGGGACATCTTATTGCCCTCGATATCCTGCCAGATGAGGTCGTAACGGTCGGACATGGTCTTGCGGGGCGCATGGACGATATTGGACCGGGTCACGGGAATGAAATGATGGGCGGAAGGACGCAGCCCCAGCTCAGCGCAATAGACCGCGTTGTCCTGCCATACGTTAATGAACCCGTCCCGGTTGGAAGCTGATACTTCGACGTCCCAGGCATGGTTGGCATTGTGGCCGTTGAAATCACGCATGGTCACATCGTACATGCGCAGGACCAGCTGGGCGTTCTTGCCCCGGGAACCGGCCTGCCGACGCGCCTGATCGACATCTTCATTTTTGAAGTCCCAATAAGCATAGAGGCAGTTCGGGTCGCGCGCGACAAGGACACAGTGGGTGTCGGGCTGCAGGACAGGCAGTTCGGTTGAATCAAGAATATCGTTAGCCATTAACACGCCCCTTAACTGTACACATTGAGCAGCTCGTCCGCGATAGCGTCCCACGAGAACACTGTCTCGACGGCAAGCCGGCCGTTATGCCCCATCCAGCGGGCATGGTCGAAATCCTCGAACAGCGTCCCGATGCCCCAGGCGATGGATTCCGGATTGTCCTTGATCTTCAGCCCGTTGACATCGTGCCAGATGAATTCGTTGGGGCCGCCGTTCATGGTGGCCACCACCGGTTTCCCGGCGCTCCAGGCCTCGAGGATGACGATCCCGAAAGGTTCGTTGCGGCTGGGGACGCATACGCAATCCGCGGCTTTATAAAGGTCCTTCAGCTGTCTGTTCCCTTTCTTGCCCAGGAACCGCGTGGCATGGGAAACCCCCATGTTGCGGGCCTGGGCCTCGACATCCTGACGCATCTCTCCGTCCCCGGCAAAAACAAATTTGGCGTGCGGGTGGTAATTGAGGACGTAAGGGATGGAGTTGACCAAAAGGTCGGGGCCTTTCTGATAGACCATGCGCCCCACGAACAGGGCCACCGGGTCCAGCGGGCCTATCCCGTACTGGCGTTTGACATCAGCGGGCTCGATCCAGCCGTCATAATCCTGGTAAGTGACGCCGTTATAAATGACATCCACCTTGGATTCCGGGATGTTGTACATCCACACAGCTTCATCCTTGAGGTACTTGGAAACGGTGACGACGTAGTCGCTGCAGGAAGATCCCAACCTCTCCAGGTTGCGGATGCGCTCGGAATTGCCGCCGAAGAAATTATTCCCGCAACGGCCATACTCGGTGGAATGGAGGGTGAAGACCGAATGGTGATAACGCGCCTTGTTGATCCAGTCTATCGCCTGGGCCGTCAGCCAATCATGGGCGTGGATCACATCGAACTGACCGATGTGGTTCTCGGTCGCCAAAAAAGAGTCCACAAAGGAACGGCACATGTCGGTGACAGCCTCTATAAAGTCCGGATGCCTCTGGTAGGCGCAGCGGTGATAATGGACCCCGTGCACACATTCATAGGTCAGATGGTCCCGATGCGCCATGCGGGTGAAGATATGCACTTCGTGCCCCTTGCGCTCCAAGGCGCAGGCTAACTCGGTGACATGCAGGCCGATACCGCCCACGAAGACCGAATGTACCGCTTCCCAAGAAAACAATGCTATTCTCATGCAACCTCATGTCTATATAGGATTAACGACATTTTTTAAAATATATCAGAATTCAAAACCTTTACAACCATTATTTTCCATCTCATTCCTATTCAACCACCTACACGCATGATCAAATATCTGTTGGTGATCATGGGGCCGCCAAAAGTATGACGCTGGACCGGGGGTTCAGATGGTAGGCCGGCGGGAGACCCAATAGCGGCTCTTTGCCAGGGAGAAAAAGGTCCCGCGGCGGCTCACGCGATGTATCGGACGCCAAATACCATTTCCTGCCGGCAGGGAGCGCCGGAAGACGCATATCAACGCCCTGAGGCGCCGAATTAAAAACCAATAAGATCGAAAGTTTTGCGTCTTCACGTATCAAACAGGCGCACTGTTTTAATTTCGGGTCGGCCCAATCGGGAGGCCTGCCCTGGGTTCCGTACCACTGGACATCGGATTCGGTATAGAATTGCCCCTGACTCAGGACAGGATGAGCGGCACGGAAAACAATCATGCCGCGGGTGAAGTTAAAGATCTCTTTGTTCCGAGCCAGAAAGCCCCAATCGTACCAGCTTATTTCGTTGTCCTGGCAATAGGGATTGTTGTTGCCCTGCTGGCTTCGGCGGAACTCGTCGCCTCCCAGCAGCATGGGCACTCCCCGGGAGACGAACAAGGTCAGAAGGAAATTCTTTATCTGGCAGGTCCGGACGCGTTTTATAGCGCGGTCGTCCGTTTCCCCTTCGACGCCGTAATTCTCGCTGAAGTTCCATTCCGTTCCGTCCTCGTTATTCTCCAGGTTGGCTTCATTATGCTTTTCACGGTAGCTCACCAGGTCGTTAAGGGTGAACCCGTCATGGCTGGTGATGAAATTGACGCTCTGGTGGGGGCCCTTGCCCGAGCGGGCGAAGATGTCGGAACTGCCGCAGATACGGCTGGCAAAAACACCGAGCGTGCCGTCGTCCCCCCGCCAGAAACGCCGCACATCGTCCCGGAACCGGTCGTTCCATTCGGACCAGCGCGGCCCGGAAAAAGAACCGGTCTGGTGGCCGCCCGCGCCATCCCACGGCTCGGCAATGAGCTTGACGTCCTTCAGGACTGGATCCTGGGCTATCCGCTCGAGGAGAGGAGCTTGGTCCAGCAGCGCGCCCTCCGGGTCCCGAGCGAGGGCCGCGGCCAGGTCGAAGCGGAACCCGTCGACCTGCATTTCCTCCGCCCAATAGCGCAAAGACGAAAGGATAAGGTCCTGCACCACGGGGTGGCCGGCATTGACGGTGTTGCCGGTAGCGCTGATGTTCTTGTAAAAAGCTTTATCATCATCCAGGATGTAATAGATTGCATTATCGATCCCGCGTAATGAGATGGTGGGGCCCATCTGGTCCGTCTCTGCCGTATGGTTGAACACCACGTCCAGGATGATCTCAATGCCGGCTTTATGGAAGGCGCGCACCATTTTACGGAACTCCTGTCCGGCCTCTTCTGGAGAACTGCTATACGAAGCTTTGGGCGCGAAGAAACCCACGGGGTCATAGCCCCAATAGTTCTTGAGCAATCTCCCGAGGCTGTGGGTGACCTGGCTTTCATTGAATTCCATCACGGGCATAAGCTCCAGAGCCGTGACGCCTAATTTTTTTAAATAAGGGATCTTCTCCGTTAAACCACGGTAGGTCCCGCGGGACTTCACGCCGGAACTGTTATGCGCCGTGAAGCCGCGCAGATGTGTTTCATAGATCACCGTTCTAGACCAGGGGTGCCGGGGCCGTTTGTCTTTATGACGTCCCTGGCCCTTACCGGTGACCACACATTTCGGCATGGCGCCGGCATTGTCTACCCTGGACGGAATGGACCCTCCGTCAGTCCTGATCGACCCGTACCCGCGCGCCGGGCCGAAATCCCAGTCGGGCAGCGGCGTTATGGCTTTGGCGTAAGGGTCCAACAAAAGTTTCTTGAAATTGAAACGGTGTCCGGCCTGAGGAACATACGGGCCGTCCACCCGGTAAGCATACAGCTGTCCCGGGCGCAGCCCTTTGACCAGGACATGCCACACATCACCCGTGCGGTTGATGGACGGGTCGAGATCTATTTTGCTGGCGGGCCTGGGATCGACGGGATGGTCGAATAGCTCCAATCGGACGCGGCTGGCATGATGGCTGAAGAGGGCGAAGTTCACTCCCCCGCGGCAGACACAAGCCCCCAAAGGCTCCGGCCCTCCCGGAAGGACAGCTATCTTCTTGGCTGACTTTGGCATACCGGCCCCAGCAGGATCACACTCTGACGAGATC
>CAYTIW010000014.1:0-2815 GCA_964438075.1 uncultured Planctomycetales bacterium | reverse complement strand
CTTCTTGGCTGACTTTGGCATACCGGCCCCAGCAGGATCACACTCTGACGAGATCTCACTCCGCCACTCGTCACACATGATAATTTATTTAATCTTTTTATCAAATAAAAACCATCTGGAAAAGCATTTCCCAGAGCGGCAAGGACAGATCCCGCAAGGACCGGGGTAACGGACAAGATAGCTCTTATCGATTTATCATGATAGGCAGTTCAAGAGCCGGCGGAAGGCTTAACGGAATACTGGAGACCGAGGGTCTCGCAAAACCCTTTGATCTTGTCTTCAGCGATATCCTTGGAAATGAACAGGGGCTCCATAAAAGCATCGTACCATTGCAAAAGAAGCTGTCCGTCCTTATAGACATGCAGGTGCCAGGCGAAAGCGAGCGGATTGGTCCTCGCGGTTAATTTAGCCAGGCCATAAAGATTCTCCATATTGGCCTTCATGTGGAAATTCTGGGGCCGGGGCCAGGTAGTCCCGGGTGCGATGTCCGCGGTCTGTTCAGGCATTCTGGCCTCGAAGAAGGGCTGCATGTCGGTAAGGGCCGGACCGCCCTCAAGGTAAAGAACGGAGCCCGGCGGCAACAGTTCGTTCAAAGCCTTCAAGAACATGGGCAGGTCCTTGCAGCAAGAGACCTTCCATACCGGTGCTTTACCGAAGGAAAGGCCTTTTTTATCGGCCACGAAACTGTCTAAAAGATTATCCATCCAACCCATGGCATTAATATATGTTAAACCAAAAACCTCTGCAATGATAATTATTACCAAAATGCCGAGCTCAGCGCCGGCAGGTCCCCGCCTTACTGGTCACAGATAGACCCTTCAGAGGGGCGCCAAGCCCTTGCCTCCCGAGGCCGGTTTGCATCACTTCGACCTGGCCCTTTCATAGAACATGACCAGGATGCGTTCCTCGTCACCGAGGTCAAAAAAAAGCCCGTGCGGAAAGCCCTCATTGGTCACTACCATGACTTTGGGCAACTTGCTCAATGACTCGCCGCTGTCATGCCTCAGTTCCAGTCCCCATAATTGTTTGCCCTTGCCGCGCCCCAGGTCTATGACCCTCCAGTGCCCTGTCGTCGAGATCAATTTGCCGCAGGTGAAATTGTACCGGTTCGCCCCCGCCTGTTCCCACAACGGGAGGTTAGTGATGCTGTATGAGCCGTCCCCCATCAGCTCCATGGCAGCCTGCTGGCCTTGCAGGAAATCCATCCCTTCGACGGTAAGCTCCTGCTTGGCAAGCAGATATTTGCCGGCCAGGTCATCCGATCTCGGCCTCACCGTCGTGGCTAGATAATAATAGGGGTTCCCGCTCCAGGGACCGGGGCTCCGCTTCGCCTGCAGGAACTGGATCACACTGTCGAGGGAAAGCAACAGGCAGACCGACAATACCGAGAAAAGGACCAAGGCGATTATCTGCAGTTTCTTTCGCATGACCGAACGGGAGCCTCAGAATGTTTTTGAGAGGGATAGAACTAAAATCGCGCCTTGATCATTACCCGCCTTTATTGCCATGGATGTCCAGCAGCTGCAGCCTTGTCGCCTCCAGACGCCCGGTGAGAACTTTGACCAGCCTCTTTAACACCTCATAGCCGAGGTCTGGATTCTTCTCGCACTTTTCCCTGAAACATTTCCCGTCCAGGGCCACGGCCCGGGTATTTTCCACGGCTTTGGCACTGAATCGATAACTATACGGCGGGATAAGCCACGACCATCCCAAGATCTCACCGCCACCGATGGTCTGTATGATGATGGGGCCGGGATGTTCGATAAGGATCGCCACCCGTCCGTTGCGGACCAGGTAAAATTTGTCTGCCGGCTCGCCCTCTCTTAAGATGATCTCGTCAGGCTTGAAGACCACGTTAGAGGCGCACCCCACAATGAAGTCAAAATATTTCGACGGCAGGTCCCTGAAAAAAACATGTTCTCTCAAGATAGGCTCAAGGGTCCCTATTTCCATATCGCCTCCCATGGTGGCCGATTGCAAGGATCGGTTGCCTTACCCCCAATTTATCCTTTATTACTAATTAATTATAATCTCAACAAAAGTCTTCGAGGTCAACATAATCTATTTGCCATTCTTCAACGAAAAAAAATGTGACAAGAAGGTGATCGCGTACTAAGAGAGGGAACGACGTGAAAAGCCGGATCTGCAGCTCTTGAATTACGCGTGAGGGGCCGCGCTCATTATCATTTTTGAGCAATTCATGCCCCAAAGATTACTGCCTTCTCTTTTCGATCTCCTCACGGCGCATCTTTGTCCAGCTCTTGAACTGCATGCCGTCGACGATAGGGGTAGCACTGCAATAGTACAGATGGCCGCCAGCGGGATGGCCGAATTTGAAAAGGGCATTGCTGATCGCGTTATATTCTTCGTGATGGATCTTTTCTTCGCCCTCTGCCCTTGCCAGAGCCTCGATCAGATCAGGGACTGTTGACCGGTCGCCGATCTTTTCCAACGCGATAGCGACAGCCTTCCGCTGCCAGTGCTCTCCGGTCTTAAGTATCTCCAGCAATAATGCTGGCGCTTGTCCGGCACTTAGCTGGGCCAGCGCTTCAAAATATTCCCCATGGGCATTTCCCTCCGCAACAACCCTGATAATGTCATTCACGGCAGATCTGTCGCCGATCTTCGCCAGCGCCATGGCCGCCGCATTCCCGCCCGGGCTCCAGCCCGCATCTCTTTCTTTCAATATTTGCACCAAAGCGGGAACAGCTGCCCGGTTCCCCGTCGCTCCCAGCGCGTCGATAATATCTTTGCGGAGGGATTGTTCACAAAAGCCCTGGGCGTTCAGTTCCCCTAAAAGGGCTCCCGTTCCCGG
>CAYTIW010000013.1:18426-60162 GCA_964438075.1 uncultured Planctomycetales bacterium | reverse complement strand
CCAGTTCACTCCCGCCGCGCTCAGGCTCCCCACATCCGCCCAGTTCACTCCCGCTTCTGATAATGATTCTATATCCGTCCAATTAACGCCTGAATTTGTCATTACCTCTATATTAGTCCAGTTCAAACCAGCCAAGCTCAACGAACCTAGGTCACTCCAATTAACACCTGAAACAGACATATCACCCAAATTGGCCCAATTGATGCCGACCGTTGACAATGAATGGATATCACTCCAATTAATAACAGCTTTCGTTACTGCTTCTATGTCGTCCCAATTTATACCCGCAATAGAAAGCCGTTCGATATCACCCCAGTTGACACCTGTACTGCTTAGATCCGCTATATCGGACCAATTGACATTCGAGGATGAAAGCTCTTCCAAATTATCCCAATTAACTCCCGTCGCCGCTAATACCCCCACATCTATCCAGTTAACACCAGCCTGGGATTGAACAGCTATATCTTCCCAGTTAATACCGCTGGCGGACATCGAACTTAAATTTTCCCAATTGATACCTTTTACCGAAAGCTCCGTCACATCCGCCCAGTTTACGCCTGCTGCCGTCAGATCACCGATATCAGTCCAATTTATACCCGAGCCTGATAAAACAGTCACATCTGCCCAATTCAATCCTTGGGAAGCTAAAACCGCGATATCGTTCCAATTTACGCCAAACCCTGAAAGAGAAGCCAGATCGGTCCAATTGATCGCAGCTGAAGACAAATTTTCCAAATCCATCCAATTTATACCGACATCGGACAAAGCCTCAATATCAACCCAATTAATTCCGGTCGCAGATATGACAGCGATATCGGACCAATTGATCCCCTGTGCCGTCATGTTCTGAATATCGATCCAATTAACGGAAGCCCGGCTCAATGTATCCAGGTCAATCCAGTTAATGCCAGAAACCGTAAGTGCTTGAAGATCAGACCAATTCAAGCCTGAAGAAGAAATTATCTCGATATCGTTCCAATTGACACCGACTGTTGTCATGGAGCCGATGGCGAGCCAGTTTATCCCATTCTCGGTCAAAGCCACTATATCCTGCCAATTGATCCCGGCGGTCGAAAATGCGTTAATATCATCCCAGTTCAAAGCAGAACCTGACATTATCCCGATATCAGCCCAATTTAAACCCCCAGATGACATTGCCGCTATGTCGGACCAGTTGACACCCGCACTACTGAATGTTTCGATATCTAACCAATTGATCCCGGAACTGGTCAATGCGCCGACATCTTCCCAATTCACACCGGCCGATGACCAGGCCTGGATATCGGACCAGTTTATGCCGATGCTGCTGAGGGTATCGATATCGATCCAATTAACGCCAGAAACAGAAAGAGATTGAATGTCGCTCCAATTGATCCCAAGTTGGGTCATCACACCGATATCGTTCCAATTCAATCCCGCAATACCCAGTTCATTCAGGTCCGCCCAGTTAACACCACTGGTCGTGAGAGTAACAACATCTGTCCAATTAATGCCTGCCAGGGCCAAAGTAGCCACGTCTTCCCAGTTGATCCCTGAGATACTTAATCTCTCGATATCCGTCCAGTTAATACCGTTGTCAGACATATCTGCTATGCCGGTCCAGTTGATCCCCTGATCTGACATTGCTGCAATATCCAGCCAATTAACTCCCTGTTCGGCCAATATAGCCACATCACTCCAATTGACCCCTTTTGTCGTTAACTCATTAATATCCGTCCAATTTACTCCTGCCGCCGAGAGAGCAGATAGATCGGTCCAATTGATCCCACTATTGGTCAACACCTCGATATCGATCCAGTTAACTCCCGCTTCCGAGAATGAACCGACATCTATCCAGTTCACTCCCGAATCACTCATGGCGCCAATATCAAGCCAATTAACGCCGGCGGAACTTAAAGACGCAATATCGAGCCAATTAACGCCAACGCTGGTCAACGAACCGATACCGGTCCAATTAATTGCCGAAGACGCAAGTGATTCGATATCAGTCCAATTTATTCCGACCCTAGAGAGCGCTTCGATATCGGACCAATTGACACCGCTTGAAGATAGATCGCCGATATCCTGCCAATTAATACCCGCAGAGCTTAGACGGGATATATCCTCCCAATTAACTCCCTGGCTGGATAAGACCGTAATATCATTCCAATTTATTGCAGCACTTGTCAGCGTCATAAGATCGGCCCAATTGATACCCGTTGAAGCGATCTGACCTATGTCCGACCAATTGACCCCCGCCGCTGAAAGGTCTGCAACATCGTCCCAATTTATGCCAGCTGAAGATAAGGATCCTATATCTGACCAGTTCACACCTGCTTGCGATAATGAAGAGATATCCGCCCAGTTCACGTTAGCATAGGACATGGAATTAAAATCATCCCAATTGATAGCTGCCGCACTTAAAGTGCTTATGTCCGTCCAATTAACACCTGCCCTGGAAAGTATTTCGATATCCCTCCAATTAACACCTTGCTCACTGAGAGAATCGATATCGCCCCAATTAACCCCTGATGTCGACAACGTGCCAATATCCTCCCAATTGATCCCCGCAGCGGCCAGTCTGCCAACATCAGTCCAGTTGACCCCGGCAATGGTCAGAGATTGGATATCGCTCCAATTGATCCCAGTCGCGGCGATCATTTCAACATCGGCCCAATTAACCCCTGCTTCTGTCATGGAAACAAGATCGCCCCAATTTATACCGATCGCCGAAAGTGCCGAGACATCATCCCAATTGACGCCTGCTTTTGTAAGAGTATCTATCCCTTCCCAGTTAATACCTGTTTCAGCTAATACCGCCATATCCGACCAATTGATCCCCCGACTGCTTAAGGAGCCTATATCCGTCCAATTGACCCCAGCAGCGGTCAGCGCTCCCATGTCTGTCCAGTTGATCCCCGCTGAAGAAAGTTCACCAACATCTATCCAATTGACCCCCTGGTCTGCCATTTGTTGTATATCGGCCCAATTAATGCCGGCTTCGGTAAGAACTTCCATGTCGATCCAGTTGATGCCGGTCGCCGACATGGAAGAAAAGTCTGCCCAATTTATAGTTGCTGAACTTAAGGCAGAGATGTCTGCCCAGTTGACAGAAGAAATGCCGAGACTCCCTATATCCGCCCAGTTGATGCCAGATGCTGCCAAGGTGGCAAGGTCATCCCAATTAACTCCGGCCGAAGCGAATGAAGCTATGTCTTCCCAATTAACACCCGCCGTTGATAAACGCCCGATATCCTCCCAATTAACAGCTGCCTGTGCCATGGCCTGTAGGTCATCCCAATTGATGCCGATAGCTGAAAGCGTCGCTATGTCCGTCCAGTTGATAGCATTGTTGCCCAATGATGCAAGGTCGGACCAATTAATGGCCGAGGAAGAAAAAACAGCCAAGTCGTTCCAGTTCACCCCGGCATCGGCCAAAGAAGACAAGTCAAGCCAATTTATACCCTTTGAACTTAATGTTTCGATATCCGTCCAGTTCACTCCGGCCGCACTCAATGAACCCAGATCCGCCCAGTTGACACCGGCGCCAGAGAGATCCCCGATATCGATCCAATTTATTCCCGTCACCGTGAGAGAAGAAATATCGCTCCAATTGATCCCTGTAGCTGTCAGGACCTCTATGTCCTCCCAATTAATTATGGAAGTGCTCATGGCTTCCAAGTCGTTCCAGTTAACACCGGCGCTGGATAAAGTTTCGATATCATCCCAATTGATCCCCGATGAGGCTAATTCACTGACATCGCTCCAGTTGACACCCGCTTCGCTCAGGGAAGCCACATCAGTCCAATTTATTCCGATGCCGGCTAATACCGTAAAATCATCCCAATTAACTCCGGACTCACTCAAACGGACCAGATCGGTCCAGTTAATGCCACCCGTCGTAATTGTGGAGACATCATCCCAATTGATCCCGGCTGAAGTTAAAGAAGCGACATCGATCCAGTTAACACCCCTCTCACTCAGAGCTCCCAGGTCTATCCAGTTAACGCCGATCGAAGACATCACTGCCAGATCAGACCAATTCAGTCCCTGCTCAGCCATGGACCCTATATCGATCCAATTAATTCCAGACCCAGACATCGAAGCCATATCCGTCCAGTTCACGCCCTGGACAGAAAGGTTCATGATCCCTTCCCAGTTGATCCCCGCCTCAGCAAGTGAACCGACATCGGTCCAGTTGATCCCGGCTGCAGAAAGTAGGCCTATATCTATCCAATTAACTCCCGTCACGCTGAGCGACTCCACATCGAGCCAGTTAATGCCCGTGCTGGTCAAAGCCGCCAGATCCGTCCAATTGATCCCATAGGCGGCCATCGTTTCCAGACCGGTCCAGTTAATGCCGGCGGAGGTCAAGCTGTTGATATCTTCCCAGTTTATCCCCCCTGACGTGAATTGGGCAATATCCGTCCAATTGATTCCAACAGATGAAAGTTCACCCACATCCAGCCAGTTGATACCGGACTCCGACATGGAACCGATATCGATCCAGTTAATACCTTGGGAAGACATGGCTTCGATATCCATCCAGTTCACGCCCTGTCCGCTTAAGACGAACAGATCTGACCAATTCACTCCGGCAGAAGTCAGGGCCTCCAGGTCAGTCCAATTGATACCTGATGCTGCGATCGTCCCCACATCGATCCAGTTCACACCTGTCTTGGTCAAAGACTCGATATCCAGCCAGTTTATCCCCGATGTGCTTAGTGATTGGATATCGCTCCAATTTATCCCGGCCGAGGCCAATGCGCCCACGTCGTTCCAGTTGACGCCTTGACCGGTCAGCGCTTCAATATCCGACCAATTGATGCCCTGCGCGGCTAGCGAACCGATGTCAATCCAGTTGATCCCCTGTTCGGTAAGCTGTTCGATGTCAGTCCAGTTGACGCCAGCCGCGCTAAGGGCAGCAATATCTCCCCAATTTATTCCTGTCTCAGAAAGGATCCCGATATCTGTCCAATTTACAATCGCGGTCGATAAAACGCCTATATCCGACCAATTCACTCCTGCCAAGCTCAGGGACTCGACATCCAGCCAATTGATACCGGCAAGAGACAAAGTCCCGATATCCGACCAATTGATCCCTTGCACCGTCAATGACTCGATATCCAGCCAGTTTACGCCGGCATCCGACAAAGTCGCGATATCCGACCAGTTGATCCCAGCCTCAGAAAGGCTCCCCAGATCGGCCCAATTCACTCCTGTCGCACCGATCACCGCCACATCCGTCCAGTTCAACCCGGCCGATGTCAACGACTGCAGATCGGTCCAGTTCACTCCAACGGATGTTAGATATTCAACATCTGTCCAATTGAGCCCGATGGCGGTCATTATCCCAAGGTCCGACCAATTGATCCCTGATCTGGCCAAGACGTCCAGGTCTGTCCAATTCAGATTTGTTTGAGACAACACGCTGATATCCGACCAGTTCACTCCGGCTGTAGCAAGGGTGGAAATATCCGTCCAGTTCACTCCCGCCATGCTCATGGATTCCACATCAGACCAATTTATACCAGCGGCTGTCAATGCGCCGATATCATTCCAGTTGACCCCCTGATCTGAAAGGACCTGTAAATCTGTCCAGTTGATCTCGGCACCGGACAAAGAAGCAATATCCTCCCAATTGATGCCGATACTTGAAAGATTGCTGATATCCGTCCAGTTCACCCCCACCTTGGTCATTATTTCCAGGTCTTCCCAATTCAACTGATTGCTGGACATCACCGTCAGGTCATCCCAGTTTATATTCGCCGTCGTAAGATCGGCCAAGTTGGTCCAGTTGACCCGGTCAGGCCAGTTGACCCCGGCACCGGTCATGATAGCGAAGTCGCTCCAGTTGATCCCTGACGCTGCCATATAATCCAGGTCAGCCCAATTGATGCCGAAATCCGTCAGCACGGCCAGATCGTCCCAGTTCACCCCGGCGGAAGCTATGACCCCAATATCGTACCAATTGATGCTCATATCGGTCATGACTCCGAGGTCGATCCAGTTAATGCCCGTTGCCGTCATGACATCGATATCCTGCCAGTTGACGCCAGCGATGGTCAGGCTGTAAAGATCGTCCCAATTTATTCCCGCTTCGGTAAGAGATGTTATTTCCGACCACTGCACTCGCGACTTGCTCATGGATTCAACGTCATCCCAGTTCACCGCAGCCATTTGGTCAGTAACGTTCTTGATGGCCGCCACATCGGACATCAGAACTCCGATGTCATCCCAGTTGACGCCGATCGAACCCGACATCTCTTCCACATCCTGCCAATTGATCGTATCGAGCTTGGCTTTAATTACGCCTATATCCAGCCAGTTGATGCCCTCCCCGGAATAATCTATGACACTGTTGGCCGCCGACATGTCAAATGGTGAATACGCCGTACGTCTACTTGCCCCGTCAAAAATATTCAAATAAATAAAATAAGAACCTTTCCGTTGTGAGATGGTAGGCTGCCAAGGGTTGCGAGAATTGTTGCCTTGAGCAGTCGTGTAATATGGCTGGAACCAATTGTTCGCAGGATTGTAGACGAACTGGGATGTCGAAAGAGTAACGACCGCACTCCCCGTTGCAGAATAAATTATGGCATCGCAGGTTGGCGTACCGGATAAAGGCTGACGCTCCCCATCCGTCTCTACCCAGGTGTAAATGGCATAATCCAGATAAGTGCTGTCCCACACCGCTGCGAATTTAGGAGCTGTCCCTGAGAAAATATCGAAAGGTTCCGAAACCGCATAGCCCAGGCTTTCGGTCGTTGCCCGCAAAGTATAAAAATTGCCCGCCTTGGTGATGCTCAAACCAGTAAACCTTGCCAGCCCGTTAACGGCTCTCACGCTGACAGTCCCGGTAATGGTCCCGGCACCGGGATTGTGCTCGACCGATAAAGTTACCACGGTCGTGTTGTCGCTCGTAACAACATTGTTGCTCGCATCCAGAACGGCCACTACTGGCTGACGGTCGAAAACGAAACTGTGTTTGGTGCTGGAAGGCGAAACAATAAAAGCTATGTGGGTGGCATCACCGTGAGCGAGTGAACCGGCAGTACCGGAAGAAGCGCTGCCGGAACCGGATTGGGAACCTCCGGTAAAAATGTCTCCACCGATGGTGGTCTCAGCGCTGCCGGATTCCGGGCCGCCGCTGAATTGGGCAAAGGCAAGCGACACGAAGACCGCCGATATTACATTTATTATTAAAGTAATAATAAATGTTACGGCACAACGGTAGAACTCTCTGCTGGTAGTCTTTAGTTGTCTATTTAATCTCATCACCAGGGATCAACTGGTAAGGTGGATTTATTCAATGACTATTATCTTGGTAAGAAGAGTCCTCTTCAATATTTATTTAAAAAATTTATACTCTTTTTTAAAGGAAAGACAAGGATGATGCTTTGAATTTACCGTCGGAGAACAGGATTACGGAGCCGTACGCGCAAAGCGAGCGCCATACACGATGCCAGATGAAACATCAAATCGTTTCAGCACTCCTTCGCTGTCAGGATCCTTGGCCGCGAAGGCCCGGGAAGAGACCTGAAAATTACGGAGGCTGGCGGATTTATAATCGCCCCCACGGTAACCGATACCAACCGTTCCGGTTATACCGCGGCGCGAATCTTGGACATCAATCCCGGGCCAATCCACATTAGTGGCATTGCCTTCGAATCCTGCCAGATCGCTCAACTCACCGTCACCATGCGTTCCCAAGAACTGCCGGCCCTCGGGACGTCCGATGGTTACGGCCGGTTCGGATACGTTACCGGACAGTTCCATATTGCCATAATAGCCGGCACCGCTTGTAGTCCGTCCGGTAGCGTTCTCGGCAAAAATACCGACACGAAGCGGGCCTTGCTGCCCTTGCGCCGGCCCGCCGACACGACCATCCCCTGTACCCCAGCCCAGCGTATTGCGGTTAAGGTTCGCTGTGCCATCTAGGATCGCCTCGGTCCCGATCTCATCCGCGTTGGGAGGGAAAATCTCATCCGCTCCAGCCGCCCGGTAAGCTGTAGTCCCCCAAGCGTATTCATCCGCAACTGCCGCTATATCAACGCCGCGGGCGGCCTTTTCAAATTCCAGTTCGGTGATCGGACGCAAACCAGACCAATCAGCAAAAGCGGCCGCATCCGGCCAAGAAATATAAGTCATCGCACGTGCCGGACGTAAAGTTTCTGCTTTCAACAAAGGATTCGAGTGGCTCCAAGATACAGTATTGCGATTGACAACGTCATCCGAATTCTTCCCCCCATCGACAGGACCAGTGACGTCACGCTTTAATCTTGCCGCCGAGGAAAGAGTATTAAAAAATGACACCCACTCACCTTCGGTCAGCTCATATTTCATCAGATAAAAACCGTTATAGCCTTTGGGAAAAGAATTAGGAACAAGAAAGACCGCTCCGGTCGCATTCTCTCCGCCGGAACTGGAACTTTGGTAATAATAACCACCCGATGCCGAGTTAGCAGTAGTAATCGCGTTCTCGCTGGAAATGTACCAAGGAGAGTCATCCGCGCTTCCCTTTTTGAAACTAAATTCCGACGAACTGGCACCATCTCCAGCGAAAAAAGCACCCGTGGGTATATAAACCATTTCGATCCCGTACAATCGCGTCAAGGTATTAGCCGCCTTTGCGACTGCGTCCGAAAGGCCATCCTGGCCGTAATCCCAGACAAACTTCGCCGCCTGGATAGCGATATTGCCGGAACTGACGTTTGAACGACGGAGAAATAACCCTTTGTTGTCAGACGGCACTATAATTTCATAACCCGATGGGACTGAGAAACCGACCGGATTAAGCCCCTTACCAGCCATGGTGGCATGATGCCATGTCTGCCCGGCATCGACGGAATATTTCATAAAGATCCATACTGCATCATGGGAGGCCATATTACGCCAGCTGTTCGACTGGCTGATGTCGAACTGAAAAGACATTGTGTGCGTTGTTACGTTCGTGGCAGAAACGTCAAAATTGCTCAACTTCAAATTGTTAGCAAAAGAAATGTCGATGCCGACAAAAAGAAAAAAGGTTATAAGAATTATCTTTTTGAACATAAAAGGAACCACGTACTGCTTAGTTTATAAGCTGGATCATTCGCAATTACGAATCCCGCGCCCTCCCGCACCGGGATCCGCATTGAAAACCGCATAAGCCGCTAGGGCGCGATCAGAGATACGCAAGCGATCAGTCCCGTCAGACCACGAACCTCCACGCAATCCGGAGCCGGAAGAACCGGTCACCCCCTTGGCGGCATCCATATCCATCCCCGGCCAATCAGCGGTATTGGCGTTTCCGGCAAATCCATCCGTGGTCGATAAATATCCATCCCCCATCTTTCCGGAAAACTGCAGCCCATCGGCATTCCCCACGGTCACGATCTGTTCACTGATATTTCCCGATAGTTCCATAGCCGCATAACTTCCGGCACCAGACTGCTCACGATCAGATGTGCTGGTGGCAAAAATGCCTATTCGCAAGGGACCCAGTTGATACTCGGTGCCGAGTCCGGCATCACCTCCGGACAGGCTGGCACTTCCATATCTCGCATTAGCACCAACGGTCAAAACTGTCTCTTCGCCGGCTTCTTCGTTGGCACCTGATAAAATTGCGGCCGGAACAATTTTTGTAGTACCCCAAGCGAATTCACCGCTTAAAGGCATATAGGGTCCTCGGGCCAACTTTTCATATTCCAATTCAGTCATTGGTCTTAAACCTGACCAATCCAAGAAAGCACAAAAGTTACGCCAGTTCAAAAAATTAAGCGCTCTGGCCGGACGCTGAGTTGTGCAAACCAACGGATCCCCAGAACAAGCCAAAGTATTACGTTTTACCACAGAATCAGAGTTCTTATGGCTAGCGTCGGTCAGATCGTGCTGAGCCCTGGCGGCAGCGGGCAGAGTATCGACGAATTCAACCCACTGTCCTTCCGTGATCTCGTACTTCATGGCATAAAAAGCCTTAAAACCTTTGGGGAAAAGATCGGAAATGGAAAAGGCTGCGCCGGTGGGAAATTCGCCTGGATTAGACGCAGACGAATAATAATACCCTCCTGAACTGGCGGCAGTAACATTTATGGCTCCTTCTCCGGTAATGAGCCATGGACTATTATCGGCCGCCCCCTGTTTGAAGGCCGCGGTAGACTCGGCAAAATCCCCGGCGTAAAAGGACCCTTCCGGGACCATGACCATTTCCATCCCATAGATATTCACTGCGATCTGGCTGTTTTCATCAAAACCACAACTGCCATAATCAACCGTCAACATCACGTTCTTGGATTCAAAAGCCCCTACCGGAGCATTGACCTTCCTCCTTATAAAGGCGCCCACCTTATCAGCTGGGACATAAATTTCCGCATCAGAATTGGTGCCTGAACCAGTCCCCGTCGGATCGATACCGGCCAAAGTCATCTTACAAAGTTTCTTTTCTGCCGAGCTGGCTTGTGCATCACTGAAACGGACCGTCATCCAGACCGCATCGTGATTGATCTTGTTCTTCCATGAATTCTCCCATGATACGTCAAAAAAAAGCGCCAGGGTCTTCGCTTGTACATCCCTGGCTCCCATATTGATATTGCTTATGGAAAGATTATTAGCGAAAGAAACAGAAGATAGGCCGATCAAAAAAAATAAAGAAAGGAAAAACGAAAAACCAGACACTCTACCCTTCATGTCTCTCCTTTGGAACGAAATTGTGCGATTTGAGCGCGCAAAGTATTTATTAGCTAAATTTTTAACTACCGACCAATATTCAAATTACCGGTCTGTTCTGGCTTATCGATATTCATATCAACTTTGCTACGGACATGCAGCCTGGCTCCGACCATCTTGCCTTCGACCAATTTACGGTCAGCCGCCTTAGGCTTCAAATATAAATACCACTGATAATGCTTCAGGGCGGTCTCTTGATCACCGAGGTATTCTCCGCTGACAAAGGCCAGATTGTAATGAGCATCCGCATCATAAGGCATGAGGTCGACCGCCTGATAATATTCAACTACCGCGCGCTGGAATTCTCCCCTCTCAAAATAAACATTGCCCATATTGTAATGCGCCCGGGCCAACTCCTCTTTGAATTTCTCATCCTCCGGATCAAGATCACCGCCCTTTTGCAAAACCTCATTGGCCTGTCTCTCGATTTCCATCGGCGACAATTTTGCCTCGGGAACTGCCTCAACCTTAACCGATCTGGCCTTAATATCCTTGGACTCTCTCAGATCAGATTCCATCTTCTTTAAACGGACCTCGAAAGACTGCTGCTGCTCTGAAAGCTGCGACCGGACGTCCTCGATCTCTTTGGTGTATTTCTGGTTCAGGTTCTCGACCCTGCGTATTTCTTTGACGAACTGCTCCCTCTCCAACCGCATTTGTTCAACTCGTTTGGACTCAGCTTCTTTTTCATTACGCAACCTTTCGATCTCCTTCTGGAGCGCAGAAGAATCGACCTGGGCATTATCCGTCAATGTTTCCTTACTCTCTGCAGAGACCGTACGGAAAGACCATATGGCAAACATACCAAAGGCGACGACAAAAGACAAAGTTGTATTCGCCAAGTTCTTAAAGGATAGTCTCATAAAAAGCCTCTCCATAGAAATTTAGTATTAGCGCAGCTTCAATTATAAGCTTTCGACGGCTTAATAGTGCCGACCGGAGCTTTGTAGCTCTCCTTACCTGTGAGAATATGCGGCGTGATAAAGATCACGATCTCTGTTGAAGTCATGTTGTCCGCTTCCCGGCTGAATAATTTATCCACCACCGGCATATCCATCAATATCGGCAACCCTTTCCTCGAATGGACCTTATCATCTTTGCGTAATCCCGCCATGATGATCGTGGTACCGTCCTCTACGACCAATGTTGTTTCCACTTCTGTCTTGTTCACTTGGGGGATACCGCCACCTTTAGAACTCAAAGTCCCCACCACTGACGATATCTCCGGGCGTAAACGCATAGTGATCATGCCGTCATCATTAATGGTCGGTGTAACGTTAAGTTTAAGACCGACATCAATGAACCGCACGTCCTCGCTTGTTATGGCATTATCTCCCGTACCCGACACTGTCGAGATGATATACGGAACCGTATCGCCGATATGGATCCTGGATTCTTCATTGTTTACAGCTAATATCTGTGGGTTGGACAATATCTTGGTATCGCTGACCTGATCCATGGCGCGCACATCCATGACAAACTTATCAACGTTTATCGTTCCAAAAGCAACCTTGCCAAAAGTGTTGCTCAAATTGTCCGAAGCGCTCATTCCGGTGGCGTTCAAATAATTGTTGACGATATTGATCTTGCCGATGTCTTTGTCCTTGGTCAGAATAGACCAATCGATGCCGGAGTCATGAGATGGTTTCAATATCACTTGAAGTATGCGCGCTTCGATCAAGACCTCTTTGGTCGGCTCATCCAGGTGCCGAATGATCTTTTCCACCTCATCCTTGCGGCCTGGGAAGACGCGAACAATGAGCTGGTTCGACCGTTCGTCAGCACTTATGGAACCGACTGATTTCGCATCGATCCTCATCCTCAACTTATCCGCCACTACATCTGCCTTAGCGTATTGAAGATTGAAAATAACCGTTTCCAGCGGTTGCTCGATCTCCTTCACCACCTTCTTCATTCTCTCAATTGAATCAGGAGTGTCGATCAAAACGACCGAACCGGTATCTTCATCTATTATTATTTTGCCTACGTTGCTCTTAACATTGTCCAATGCGGCCAAGACATAACTAGGTTTGGAATATTGTAAATGCAATGTTTCCACCACTGTCTTTTCGCCGAACGCCTTACCGAACATCGCTTCATATTCGACCGAGGTCATGACCTGCACGATGTTGTTCTGGATCTGATAGGCAAGTTTGTTGGAAATAATAACAATGTCCAGAGCATCTTTTATGCAAACATTGTCCAGCAGAACGGTGGTCCTGCCATCTACAGCAGGGCTTATGACCACATTAAATTCGCCTTTCATCGCCAGGAATTTGACCACATCCACAATATTCATATCGCGGACGTCCAAGGCGATCTTGCGCATCATGCGTTCATCAAGACTTTCCTTTGTTTCAGTGAGGAGAATCGGCCTCGGCACCTGCCCCTTGTCCTCCGCGTGCACAGCCGAAGCGCACAGCGCGAACAGTCCGAGGGCGGAAATAAGGACGATCCCCATGATCTTTTTAGATAGGAAGTTGTAGGGTGTCATAGCTTGATAACTATCTCCTCGTTTTCGTAACCGATAACCACCCTGTCAGTAAAGATGGTCTTGATGGTTACATCTTCCAGTTTTTCGCCTTCTTTCAAAAAACTTGTAACGCCGTTCGTTTTATCCTCGATCATCACTGTCGCCGATTCAGGCATATCAAGCCACGCGACCCCGACAAGTTTAAAATTTTGTACTTTCTTTTCGAGCACGGCCTTGGCCGTCACCACACCCTGATCAGCCGTTTCCTTCTTTTCAAAAGGTTGAAAAATATTTCGCGAATTTATCTTATCCAAATAATAAGACAGGCTTTTGACCTGGGGGACAAAAAGATTAAGCGCATCTGAATGCATTGAAGTCGCCACACTGACCGAAAAATTCCTGTTCAGCAGGGCCATGCCGTTATTGATTTCATAAGCACAATATATCGCGCTGGCCATAACCGCCACTAACAGAAGATAATTGAACTGTTGCACGCTGACCGAAAGCACGCCAACGGGTTTCTTAACTGCCGGGGCCGGCATCCCGGATACAGAGTCTTGCGCCTTCTTTGTGGCCTCGATGATCTTGAGAAGTTTCTGTTCTGCGGTCTCTTTCTTAGCCATCGACGGAGAAATTGAATTTTAAGATTAAAATTTTATAATTTCGGAACCACTTTCATATTAACATAGGGCACTTGTGCCGCAAGGGAATTTTAGATTTTTTTGTTTATTGAATATATAAATAATAAACTTGAAGAGACCGGCCACAAAACCAGCCGCTCTAACATAACTTCTTAGAAAAAATACGGTTCCGGCAACCAAACCTTCCATCGGACGAGGCATCATGATGATGCCGAATACTGTTTCTACGGTCCCGAAGAACAACACGCCTATCCCTAAAAGCAGCGGAGGAAAAAAGAAAACGGCCACGCAGCTTAAAAGTGCTGCCGGCACCTCCACGATATCTTTCCAGAAAGTATAATCATCCCCTGCGGCCATGACCGGATGGTCTATGTACATCCTCACCCTCCAGATACCGTGCCGGAACTGTTCCTTCATGTACTTCCCGAACTTGGTCTGGTGATAATGATCGACCAGCGCACTCCGCAAGAACCTTATCCGGCTTCCGCGTTGCAGCACCTTATAGCTCAAATCATTGTCCTCTCCGCTGGCCCTGCGGTAAGCGGCATTGAACCCTCCCACCGCATCAAACACTTCATGACGAATGGCAAAATTATAACTTCCGAACGCTTTGGGGAATTCAGGCATCAGGCGATGATGGCGGTACTTTATCTCATAATGGATGACTCTCGCCAGCCATGATCCCGGGTTCGCGATACCGTAACCTCCCGCCACCACGGCTATGTCTGGAGCTGAAAAACCGCCGACCATCTTTTCTACCCATTCGCGTTCAGGGCAACAATCGGCATCCGTGAATAAAAGGATGTTCCCCGTGGCCCTCCGTGCGCCATAGTTCCTCGCGCTGGCCGGACCGGCGTTGGGCTGGAACAAATATTTCACGTGGGGATAGGACTGGACGATCCTAGCCGTGGCATCCGTCGATCCATCGTCTACCACCAATATCTCGAAAGGTTTTTGGCAGGTCTGTGCCTCCAATGCGGCCAAAGCATCGCCTATTGTTTCTTCGGCATTAAAGGCGGGGATTATCACGCTTACGGACAAAGCGTCCATGATCATTTCCGATCAAACTTTTCTTTGAGATGCCGCAGCTCCAGTTCCAACATCCCTATCTTCTGGGCCATACGGTCATTGCGCCGGTTCTGGTGGCAAAGGAACACGGTCAAGAGCAGACTTACGAAAACAAAGACGCCAAAAAGCCCGAAGAAAATAAAATTGCTCGGGACCTCAAACCCGAAAAATCTGGACAGGGCGAACAGCCAGTCGCTGAAGAGAGAACAGACCAACCCGACGGTACAAACAAAAAGCCAGATGAAGGCGTATTTGAATGACAACGCCTCCCGGCGGACAAGTTCCAAGACGAACAAAAGAATAGCCAATGACATCCCAAAAGCGAGTATCCTTATTCCCATGGCCCGAAAACCTTTCTGTCCTTGAACATATCCAACATGATCGCACCCGTAACCTTGACCATGTAATAAGGCGATTTCAGTTTCCCGATGGTGCTTTTGCCGGAAGAACGCGGCCGCATCACCACCGGAACCTCCACTATATGGGCACCCAGCCGACGAGCGATCACGATCGCCTCCGGTTCGGGAAAATCATGCGGATAATTGGCCGCGAAGACCCGTATCAGCTTGCGGTTGACCGCGCGGAACCCGGATGTCGGATCAGAACAACTGAGCCCTGTCAGCAACCTAATGAGAGCGACAAAAAAACGTATGCCTACACGACGAAGCCGGGAAGAGCGGAACCCGTCCGCAGGTTCGGCAAAACGGCTCCCGACGCAAAGATCCGCCTTGCCCTCGATAACGGGGGAGATCAATTTCGGCAGGAACACCGTATCATGCTGACCGTCCCCGTCCACCTGCACCGCCACCTCAAAACCGTTCTCGTCCGCCCAGCGATATCCGGTCTGCACCGCTCCACCAATGCCGAGGTTGAAAGGCAGGCTCACCACTTCGGCACCGGCACGTCTGGCCTTGGCCGGGGTGTCATCTGTTGATCCGTCATCCACGACCAAAGGGACAATGCCCAGGCCTGCCGCCTTGATCTCACGGACGACCTTTTCGATATTGGCCGACTCATTATAGGCCGGGATTATAGCCAGGATCTTTTTTGTCATTTCCGCTAAAAAGATATTTCAACCTGTTCGCCAAGCTATAGTCCATGACCTTGCCGGCGATCTCTATCACGATCCCCCCCATCAAGGCGGGGTCCTCCAGAAAATCGACCTCGGCCTGTGGGCATTTCGCTTTCAATAACTGCGCCAAAACAGCCCTCTTGGCGACGGGGACATTTCCTGCGAACAATACCACTACCCTTCCTACCCGCCGAGCCTCATCCGAAGGGCCAAGAAGTCCCACCTGTTCCAAGGCCGCGCTTACGAGATCTTTCTCCAGGAGCCGCTTCAGGACGTAGACCGCGGCCACGGCAACCAAGGCCTGAAGAATAATGATCTTGCCCGCGAACACAAGTTGCGGCATATTCCCTCCCTAAGCGGGTCAGATCTTGCCCCGCGCTTTGGCATAGAGGTACTGCGCGGCCATCGTCACCATTTGGGCTTTCTTTTCCTGAGGGAAATTCTCGTCCGGGACGACCCCGTCAAACGGGAATGGCCTGCCGTCGGGGAAATGTCCCCGCGCCGTCACCAGCGCCAAAGACGATCCATCCGACATGTCGAACATGCTTTTCAACAAGACCTGCCCGGCGGTTTTCTCCCCTATCACCATGGCGCGTTTGCGGTCCTGCATAATGCCGGAGAAAAGTTCCGAAGCGCTGCCGGTACCCTTGTCGACCAAGATCACCAGCGGCCAATCGAAATGGAAACCGGCCGGCAGAACAGGGATGTCCAGATCGGCCCGCGGCCGGTGCCGCCCCTCGAAATAGACCATAGCTTCGCCGTTGGGAAGAAAAAAGCCGGATATGGCCCGTGCCGCCAAAGGCGGTCCGCCGGGGTTGCCGCGCAGGTCCAGGATCAGACCCTTGGGGCCCTTGGAAGCGATCAGGGCTAAAAAGCGCGTCATGTCCTCCGGCGTCCCCTGATTGAACTTGGGGATCTCGAGGCAATAAACATCCTTCACCCCCGTCGGTCTCTGGAAAACCGTCTGTTTGAAATATTCTTTGCTCTCGACCACTATCTCGTGGGGCTGGCGGCGAATGGCATCAAAAAAATTTATCCTGACCTTGGTACCCGCCAACGGATTAAGCTTGTCCTTGACCCTGTCCATCCCCAGCCCCAGGGCCGATTCGCCATCCAGCAGCAATATGAGGTCATTCTCCCGTAATCCCTTTTCGTAGGCATCTGATCGCGGTTCGATGAATTCGACCGCAAAGCCAACGTCTATCAATCTCCCCTCGATGCCCAGATCGATCCTTTGCCCGTAGACCTCTTTTGCAAACTGCTCGGCCGGTTTGGGGGGAAGGAAACGCGAGAAAATGTCGTCCGGCTGTTTAAGAAAATCCACCAGATAGGCCGCGCTGCGCCAACGGACATAATCATTGCTTTTCTTTTCCAAAATAAGGCTGGGATATATCTTCTTATCGAACGCCTCCAAGAACCGATCGAAATCGGATGGCCTTAATTCAAAAAAATAATGCTCGTCCATGACCCTGTAGACCTCTTCGAAATATTTCAAATAATCCGCATGGGACGGCTGGGACGATAGCGCGGTCAGGCCGGCCGTCTGAGGAGAGGATGCTTTATCATCAGCCATGGTCATAGAAGAGAGTGCCGACAAGCAGCACCACAAGATAAAAAAACGATGAATTGGGGACACGCGACACCTTCCTTAAACGGCATTTTATCATCTAGCCATAAAAAAAATATCTCTTTTAGGACAAAACGAACGGAGTGGAAAAGATCCGCGCTATCGAACGTTTGAACCCGTCAGGCCGAACCGGGATATTGGTCACAAAATCAGCATGCCCGCGTCCTCGACGGTAATCCGGCATACGCACGGGGAGCTTCAAGTAGCGCGAGATAAGCTCCAGGTCAAATCCATAAAGGATGGTCCCGTGGTGGAGTATATAACGACGCCCTCTGCGCTGGGCATTGCCGGAGAATTTCTTTTCTGTGCCCGGCACCACCAGATCGGATATCAGCCGGAATTCCCCCCCGATGCCAAGGTCGCCCAGGCTCTTGAGCACCATCTGCAGGATCTCCCGGTACGAACCGGTGATCGTCCGTATCCCCGGCCGTTCGTCTTTAGAGAGCACCAGCGAGAAATTCAGGCACCCAGGCCCCTGCACCACCGTCCCGCCTCCGGAAGAACGCCGCAAGACAGGTATGTCATCTTTTCGGCAGGCCGCGGAATCGACATCCTCGTTTTCTTCGCTGCTGCGTCCCAAGACGACAAATACTCGGGGCGACTCCCAGAAACGCAGAGACTCTCCAGCGCCTTCGCTCTCAGCTCTTTGCAATAACTCATCGTCCAGGTCTAAATTTTCTTGCGGGACAGGGAAGGAAATGTCCTGAACGATCATGTCCGGGGAGAAAAATAATTAACTTTCAATTCCCGAGCCGCCTTGGTCTCATCCGGACGGGAAATAGGCATGGTCGCGGGATATGCCTTAAATGCTCCCGGGTCCTTACCGGCCATTTCATCGGCCTGCAGCATGGCCTCGACGAACATATCCAGGGTTTCCTTGCTCTCGGTCTCGGTAGGCTCGATCATAATGGCCTCTTTGACCGTAAGCGGGAAATAGACCGTCGGCGGGTGCATCTTTTTATCGATAAGGAACTTGGCGATATCAATGGCATGGACTCCCTTCTCGGCCTGCCTGGTCGCCGAAAAGAGGCACTCGTGCATGCAGATGCGGTCAAAGGCGGCCTGGTAGGTCACTTTAAGCCTTTTTAAAAGATAATTAGCGTTCAATACCGCATGATCGGAAGTTTCCCTTAAACCGTCGCCGCCCAGCATGAGCATGTAAGCATAGGCCTTCAAAATAACCCCAAAAGCCCCGTAGAAGGAGGCGATATATCCTATAGAGTCAGGATAGTCATAATTAAGGGCGAAAATCCCATCCGAACGCTTCACCACCCGTGAAATGGGAAGGAATCTTTCCAGCTTTTCCCCCACGCCGACCGGCCCGGCTCCCGGGCCCCCTCCGCCGTGAGGGGTGGCGAAGGTCTTGTGCAGGTTCAAATGCACCACATCAAACCCGATGTCGCCGGGGCGGCAACGGCCGAGAATGGCGTTAAGGTTAGCTCCATCGTAATACATGATCCCGTCCACCGAATGGACCAGACGGGCGATCTCATCTATCCGGGAATTGAAAACACCGTGTGTATCGGGGCAGGTTATCATCAGACCGGCGCACTCAGCGGAAAGAACGGCCTTAAGTTTCTCGATGTCCATGCCTCCCTTCTTATCCGACGATACCGACACGATATCGTAGCCGGCCACTGCCGCGCTCGCCGGATTGGTGCCGTGAGCGGAATCCGGGATGATTATATACTTCTTATCGTTCCGCTTGGCCTTGTGATAGGCCGCCATTAACATTATCCCGGTAAGCTCGCCGTGGGCTCCGGCCAGAGGCTGCATGGTAAAAGCCTTCATGCCGGTGATCTCGCATAACCAGCGTTCACATTCAAAAAGCACCTCGAGCGCGCCCTGCACGTATTTCTCCCCCCCGCGCAGCTGCGGCAAAAGCGGGTGCAGCTCGGCAAAACCCGGCATGGATGCCACCTTCTCGGTGAACTTGGGGTTGTACTTCATTGTACAGGAACCGAGGGGATAAAAATTCGCATCGACCGAATAATTCAGATGCGAAAGCTGGGTGAAATGCCGCACCACCTCAAGCTCGGAAACCTCGGGGAAGCTTGGTTCGGCAGCGCGTAAATACTGCTTGGGCAGTTCTCCCTTGACGGGCACATCGCTGTCCGGGGACCTGAATCCCTGTCGGCCAGGGTTTGATTTCTCAAAAATAAGTTTCATGCCGATGTCTTCCTGGATAATACTTCCTTCAGAGCCTTGATATACGACTCGATCTCATGAATGGTTCTCTTCTCGGTCACCGCCACCAGAAGGCAGTCTTCCATGCCGGGATAGTAACGGCCCAACGGGAATCCAGCGGCAAATCCGTGCTCGATCATGCCCTCCACCACATCATAGGCCTTCATCGGCAGGACGACCGTGAATTCATTGAAGGTCGGTGAAGACCTCTTGACTTCGACCCCCTTCAGCTTGGCTATCTCCCGGCGGGCGAACTCCGCTTTGTCCAGATTAAGCTGCGCCAGCTTGCGCAGGCCGGGCTTCCCGACCAGCGACATGAATATCGCGGCCTGGACAGCGCACAAGGCCACATTGGTGCAAATGTTGGAAGTGGCCTTCTCCCGGCGTATATGCTGCTCGCGGGCCTGGAGAGTGTTGACGAAACAGCGGCGGCCCTGGCTGTCAACGGTCTCGCCCACTATCCTGCCCGGCAGCTGGCGGATATATTTGTTGCGCGTCGCTATAAAACCCAGATAGGGCCCGCCGAAACTCAGCGGAAGCCCGAGGCTCTGGCCTTCGCCGGTCACGATATCCACACCCATTTCCCCTGGTGTTTTCAAAAGTCCCAACGCTACCGGATAAACGCTCCCTATGACCAATGCTCCGGCGGAGTGCGCTTTCTCGACGAGGTCAGTGTGGTCATCCACCGCCCCGAAAAAATTAGGGTTCTGCAATATCACAACGGCCGTATTGTCATCCAGCAACCTGGCAATCCCCTGCCTGTCAGACTGACCGTGTACCACCGGCGTTTCTACGAATTCGAAGTCCAGATTATGCGTGTACGATCTGATCAACTTGCGGTAGATGGGGTTCACCCCGCTGTCCATAACGACTTTGGTCCGTTTGGTTGTACGGATGGCCATCATCATGGCTTCATACAACGCCGTGCCGCCCTCGTAGAGAGACGCGTTGGCGACATCCATACCAGTCAGGGTGCAGATCATGCTCTGAAATTCAAACAGGGCTTGCAGCGTCCCCTGCGAGCATTCCGGTTGATAGGGCGTGTAGGCCGTATAGAATTCCCCGCGGGAGATAAGCGCCTGGCAGGCCGCCGGCACGTAATGGTCATAATAACCGCCGCCTATGAAAGGGATCAGCTCTATGGAATTCTTCAAGGCGAGACGGTTGAGCTTGCGTATCACCTCGTACTCGGAAAGCCCCGCCGGCAGATCGAAAGATCTCGGAGTGTGTTGAGGCAGGATGTCACGGAACAGATCATCGACACAGCTGAGGCCGATCGCCTCCAGCATCGCGCGAACATCTTGACTTGTATTGGAAATATACGGATTCAAGTGGGACTTCCTGGATTATGGTACTGTAAACAACTCAAGGCCGTCTGGACCCGGCCTGCAGGATGGCTTATTCGTCGGACGAATCCACGTCCCCGTTACGGTCCAAACTCTCTAGATAATTACTGTACTCATCTGCGGTCAGGAGATTGGCTGTTTCTTCGTCATCGGAGATCTTTATCTTTGCAATCCATCCCTTTTCATAACAATCGCGGTTGATGATCCCCGGGTCGGTGGAAAGCTCCTCGTTAACCTCGGCGATCTTGCCGGATATAGGAGAAAAGATGTCGTTCGCCGCCTTCACCGATTCCAGGGAGGTCAGCTGCTCGAACTGCTCTACCTCTTTGTCTATCTCCGGCAGCTCGACAAAAGTTATGTCTCCCAGCGCTGACTGCGCATACTCCGTAATTCCGACAGTGCCGATATCGCCGTCTATATCCAGCCATTCGTGTTCTTTGGTATAAAGATAATGCTCAATGATCTCCATAATGCCACTCCTATGCTCGACAAGATGATGTCATTTCTTAAGCGACCCGGCCTTATAAAATGGACGCGAATCGACGCCTGCATTCAATCGGAATTTTTCATCACCAAATATAATATTTTTGCCGATATCCGTAAACTCTTTTTTTATAAATCCTACGCCTATTCCGGCATTGAGCGCGGGAGAAAAGGTCCCGCTCACCACTTCGCCCGCAGCCTGCCCTCCCGCAGCATAGATGCGGTGGCCTTGTCTAGGAGCCCGACGGGACTCGGAAACAAAATAAATGATCCTTTGCGGCAGGCCGGCTCCTTCCATCCTGACCAGGGCTTCCTTCCCTATGAAATCTTTCTTCATGGACACAAAAGGCTTCAGTCCCGCCTCCAACGGCGAGATATTTTCGGTCAGTTCATGTCCATATAGCGGATAACACATTTCGATCCGCAGCACGTCACGCACACCCAGGCCGGTCGGTTTTACCCGTTTATCCGACAACAGCGCCTCCCAAACCTTTACCGCCCCGCCCCAGGGATAATATATTTCATATCCCAGCTCACCGGTGTAACCGGTACGGCTGATGATGACCCGCTCTCCCAACAAATCAAATTCGTCAAAGGTGTAATATTCCAGCTTCCTGATGCCCGGGACAATTCCTGACAGGACATCTCGCGAAAGCGGCCCCTGCAGGTCCAACTTGGCGGTTTCGGCGGACAGGTCCCGGAACTGTGCGCCAGAGGACAGATGGGCCAGAAAATGCTCCCGGTCTTTTTCAATATTAGCCGCATTGACCACTATCATCCACTTCTTTTCGGCAAGCCGGTAAACGATCAGATCATCCATGGTGCCGCCCAGAGTGTTAAGTATCATGCCATAACGGCAGGACCTTACCGGCATATCCTTAACCGACTGGGTAACGATGCGGTCCAGTCCTGAACCCAACGCATCCCCTTCCAGTAGGAACTCTCCCATATGGGAACAATCGAAGATTGAACAGCCTTCACGGTTCGCCCTGTGTTCGTTGAGCACACCCTCTCCGTACTGGACAGGCATCTCCCAGCCGGCGAATTCGACCATTTTGCCTCCCAAGGCAACATGTTCTTTGTAAAGCGGCGTGCGCTGTACAACTGCCCCTGCGATTTTCATATATGATCTTTATACCTCGCCCAGATAAATATTTATCCGCCTGATCTTTCCTGCCCGGACATCCGCAGCATAAGGCGCGGGGATAATTCCGCCTGATATCTCATGGACTTTATCAGAACCGCTGTAATACAGCACGCTGCGTTCCGCCTCCACCTTGGTATCGCCGAAAGTATCACGACGCAACGGATTATAATAAACCACCAGAGTGCGTCCCATGAAATTGAAAGCATATGTGTCAGGGGGCAACTCGAGGCCGCCCCATTGTCCTGAAATGCCGCGGTATAAGGAATTGGTCTTATTTTTCGTGAAAAGGGCGGCTTTCAATATCGGACGGAAGATCAAACGTAAGGTGTTGTCCTGGGCCAGTTCAAAAGGAGCTATGCCGGCGTTCATGATCATCCAGATATGCACGAATTCAGCCGTGCTGCCGGAAAGCCGCGCGACGTTGCCCTGGCCGTGCAATCCCTTGTCCGGATGTGCGCTGGAAACAATGAAAGAGGAATTCTCCAGTATACTGCGCCCGTAAAGGAAAGGGTCCATGAATGTCACACACGCCTTTTCCATAGACTCGTAAAAAGCTTTGTAGAGCCCCCTCCGCAGGAGCTCGAGAAAATATTTGTACTCCATGTGCAGCCAGATCGATTCATTTTCCAGCCAACCTCGAGGGAAAACCCTGGTACGGCCGATCTCTTCGGTCTCGGAAGTCAGGTCGGCATTGAGTTTATACATAGCGAGCTGCCGGTCATACAGCGCACTTTTTCGGACCTTGTCGTATAGTTCCTGGGCCTTGGACGGATCGGTCTCGCACCGCATGGCATGAACAAAGCCTGCCAGGAACAGCGGGAGGTCATGCCTTTCAAACTCCAAAGGCCTGACATGGGCCCCTTCCTTGCCGACCTGTTCTTCGTTGATGAACTCGTAGTTTGTGACCTGGTGATAAAAATAGGTAGGGAACAGCCCGTTGGAGAACGTGGCTATACTTACTGCCCTGTCAACTTTTGCGACCACCAGTTCCAGGAAAGAGCGGATATCCTGCATAGATAGTTCTTTTTCAATACCCGAAATACCATGCCTCACAGCCTCGCGGTATCGCTCCTTGGCGTCATTGGAATGTTTCCAATAATCGAACGGCTCCTTTGAATGTTCAAGGACTTGCTGAAGTTCTCCGATGAACTGTGCGAGCTCGATAAAGACCATGGCGCTATCATCAGCGCTGACCGATAATTTGTTCAAAGCATCGCTAACAAACTTGGCTAACCGTTTGAGCTCAAAGGTCTCTTCTATCGATGATCCCAACAACCCCGGCAATCCGTTAAGGGAGTCATACCAACTGGGCTTACCGGCCTCCATCTCTATACCTATACCGCTGGGATCGAAAGTCGCGGCTTTGTTCGCTATGATGCAAAGCAACTTGACCAATAGGTTGGTGAAATATACCTCGCCTTCACCGTTCCGGACCCTGAGTTTATGCCCCCTATCCCGATGATCCTTGCCTTCGTGAAGGGATTCGTACTGGCGCACCCCGCGCGAGGTCAGAATGTATCTCCTTTCCCTGGGCAATACGTACACTGAGTTTTGGAAGAAGGTAAACTGCTTGTGCTCCAGCAGAAGATAACGCCAATCTTCCGGATAAAGAGAAAGATAGCTTTCAATAAGATCAAGGTTGTATATCCAATGGTCGGTCCAGAAGCCCTCGCCATGGTGGGCGGTCTCATATTTCTGGCTGACCCCCAGGACTTCGGCCAGAAAATCGACCGCGGAGATCTTCAATTTAATATTGTTTGTATTAAGGAAATTAAATAGATCTCCGGGCATGAAACCCTTTTTGAGAAAGGCCTTCAGATCGTCATGGTTGTGGCCTTTTACATACTTTTCGACCAGCATGTCGATCTTGTCGTTCCCCTCCACTGCAAAGGTCATTCCGCAGACCACCAGCGGGTTATAACCGTCGGCCTGTATAAGGCTGAGAAAGCTGACCACCGCGCTTTCCTTAAGGTCGGCATTGAACCAGACATCATTGCGGCGGTTCTGGTTAACGTCCCGGTAATTCCCGTTCCCCTGCGACAAATAGGTCGGCGAGAGCCGGAACATATTATAATCACGTTCAGGGTCTCCATGCTTGCGGCTGAAAACATTGAACACCGCCGGGCCTTCACTGGTCTTAAGGCTTATCGGAAGCCCCCCGCGCATGACATTGTCCAAGAATGTCTGGCCGGCATAAGCATTAAACTCGCGTGATCCGCTGTTGGTAAAACAAAAATTCTTTATTTCCTCTATAATGGCCCGGTTACGCAGAGCTTTCTGACCGATATAGCCCTTACTGGTGATCTTGGCGATGTTATCGTTCAGCTCTTCTACGCTATGGGTGAAACCGATCACGCTGACGATCTCCTTGGCGGAGCCGGGCCTGAGAGAAGCCTTGGCCAAGACCATGGCGCATGGGGTGCGATTATCGGTCTGCTGCACTTTGGGGATAGTAAATACGCGTTCCGTCAGGAAACGCTCCGGGACCAAATGATCGGTAGCCTGGCCAAAAACCAGCCGGGAATCAACTATCATATCTAAAAGGGAACCTCCCCTGGATCTCGGGTCAAAGGCAAAATAGAAGTTCCCTTCCTTAATATGCTTTACCTGCGGCACATCGGCCGAATCAACATCCAGCTGGAAATAAGGGGCTTTCTTATCAAGATTACGGACTTTATACCAGGCTTCGATCGTGCGGCACATGTGCTTCATGACCCAATCATTCTGACCGTAAGGAAGGATCACCGGCAGTCCGTCCACCATCTCCACGGCCAGAGGCCCCTTGGAAATATTCCTCACAGTTATCTGGCGGACAAGGCCGGCAAAAGAACCTTCCGGAATGGTGAAATAATTTACCTTGACCTCCAGCCCCAATGTGGAATTGATCTCTTCGATGGTCAGGTCATGCGAAGTGATCCGCATCTTCTGGGAGACCCGGAAAGGAGAGCCCGCCGGATTAACAAAAGGCTCATATAGCTTCACGCCAGCGCCCTTTCTAACCTTCAGAAAAGTGCGGAACCCGTGCGTCGAGGTCAAACGGTAAGCCTTGTTGGCCGGCTGAAATTCCATGATCGCCTTGTCCTTCGATTCGATGCCAAAACTAGCCATGCACTGTCCGCGGTTGACATAGAAAACCCACATGGGGACACCCCAGATGCCGGCTATGCCGGGAAAGAAATTCGAAAAGGGCTTAGCCGAGTTGTAATTCTCAATGACCCAGGAACCATCGTTATCCAAATAGGACTGTACTGTATTTTTCATACTTCTCCTTCAAAAGTTTAGTTTGGGCTTTTGACCGACCTGAAGAAATTATAAAACCCTGACAGTTTTGCCATGAGTACAAGTCCATCATCGGAATCCTTGATCCGTATCCTGCGCAAAGCGAACAGATCGTCATTCCTTTTATTATTGCCGCGGTTGGTGGTAAAAGCGGCCTGATAACCAGCGTCCTTTATGATATCCTTGGCCTTCTCCGTGAAACCTCCCACCGGATAAGCAAAGAACAGAACCGGCTTGCCCAGCTGTTTTTCGATCATACGTTTACTGCCTGCTATCTCGTCCGAAAGCTGATGAAGGTCAACTAAAGGCACGTAAGATTCTGTGCGCGTATGGCTCCCTATGGTGATCCCGTGCTCCGCCATATCCCGGACCTGTTGCCAGGTAAGCCTCCCTTTACGACCCATCTCGTCACTGGGTATAAAGACGGTCGCCTGGAAACCATGGTTCTTCAAGATAGGATATGCAATAAAATAATTATTATCCAGGCCATCATCAAAAGTGATGACCACGGTCTTCAGGCCGAACTTCCTTCCTGCCTTTAGACCCGAAACCAGTTCGGCCGTGGATATCACCTTGTACCCGTGTTTCTTGAGATACTCCATCTGCCTGGCGAACGACTCGGGCTGCACATTATTCAACGGCTCTCTGTACTGGGAAGCCACGCTGTGATACATCAAGACCGGGACTACATACTGTGTCGGAGCCCAAAATAAAAGCGATCCCAGCAATGCCGCCAAGACCAAAAAAACTATGGCAAGTGATCTCTTTTTCATGCGGACTACAACGAAGCTAACTTTTCTTTGACCAGGTCGCTTACCAGTTTCCCGTCCGCCCTGCCTGCCACCTTGTCGCGGACCGCTTTCATCACGGTGCCCATGTCTTTCATGGAAACGGCACCGCTGGCCTGCACCACCTCCGCCACGATAGCTTTGACCTCTTCAACCGACATCTCCGCCGGCAGATAGGCCTTCATCAACTCAACTTCATATTTCTCCTTGGCCGCCAGGTCTGAACGCCCGCCTTTTTCGAACTGCTCGATAGAATCCTGCCGCTGCTTGATCTGTTTCTTGATTATGGAAACGACCTCATTGTCTTCCATCGTTTCCAGGCGCTTATCCACCTTGACCTGCTTGATCATGGCCCTCAGGTAACTCAGAGCGGACGACTTGGGCGTGTCTTTGTCCTTCATGGCCTGGACATAATCTTTATTGATACGTTCATCAAGAGACATGGTTCAACTCCTTTGTTTTGTCAGCCCTGTCCAAAGACCGAGCCCAACTTACTTACCTGCCGAGCTTTTGGGCAGGAAAACTGCCTTTCCGAATAACAGCTAGAAATAAACGCCCTTTATATTAATTACTTTATTTCTCGATTTCAATCCCTTTATAATTTCGATCTGCGACTTGCGGATACCCAAATGATCGGCCAGAACTTCCGCCAATGCCTCGTTAGCCTTTCCTTCAACCGGAGGTGCGGTTAAATATATTTTTACTATGCGGCCATTTTCCTGCAGAACGATATTCTTCTTCGCTCCGGGTATGACTTTTATGTCGATTATCATCTATTTCTTCCCATACAATGCTTCTTAGACCGGTACGGCCTCAAACCATCGCTTTTTGCTGGCGTCCCCGTCAACACGGTTCTCCAGCCGAATTCACCTGCGCTGCTCCATTACGGCATTGCATGTCTGTAAGCCTCTTCCCTCAGCCACCGTCTCAACTTTTTCCATTCAGGGCACCATCGGGCCACTTCTCCCCAGAACTTTCTGGAATGGTCAGCGACCTGAAGATGGCACAGCTCATGAATGATAACATAATCGATTATTTCTACCGGGAAAGAAATGATCTTCCAATTAAGGTTTACGGTACGGCGGTATTTATTACAGCTCCCCCATAGCCATTTATGGCGTTTGATCGAGATCTTCGGTCTTGCCAACCCCATCTTGTTAGACCATAGATCCAGCCGTAATGGCAAATACTCCTCCGCTTTCCGACGGAACCATAGCTCCAGGGCCTTTTTCAGCGAAGTTTCCTTCTCCTTAATATCATACCTCTCGGGGACAACTGCCTGCCAGCCTTCCGGACGCGCGTAAAACCTTAGCCAGTCCAGGTCGCCCCCGGCAACGCGGAGAGTCCTCGGACGGCCAAGAACAAAAAAGGAAGCTCCATCACCGAACGGTGCCCCCCGGACGGTGGGCAACCGGTTCATTACCCGCCTGCGAGTCCGCGCGATCCAATCCGCCTTGGAATCCAAAAGGGACCGCAGCCGTTCTTGAGAAGCGCCCAGAGGTATCTTGAATGTCACCGCTCCCTCGCGGTCAATGGAAAGCTGCAAAGTTCTACGTCGGGACCGGCGGACCGCAACGGATACCGGCCCGGATTTTGTTTCCAAGATAAGGGTGAGCCCATTTTGATAGGCTGGCGGAGGCTGTTCTGACATATAAAAAGCGAAGCTGTGGCCAACTCCGCTTTTATAAAGATAAAAAAGGTCTGCCTTAGGGGTTGACGAATTTAACGTTTATGTCGACATTCTTCTGGCTGAAAGAGGTTACCGACTTGTCCTGACCATTTTTAATAAGGTAACCGTTATTCCCATACAGCATCTCGACCCGGTCGCGTTCCTTTTGCGCCTCCACCTTGACCTCGAAGGCTTTGCGCTTGATCTCGTTCATATTCGTTTTCACCATACGGATATGCTTCTTGAAATTCAGGATCTTCTCTTTGCCCTGGTCCATATTGTCGATATCCGGCTGATAAACGGCCAAGGCTTTTCGGACCGACTGAAGTTCCTGGTCCAGTTCACGGTTCTTTTGCTTGAATGAACCGATCATCTTCTCCAAGGCCTCCCCTTTCGCCAGAGCCGCACTCTTATAACGCTCAAGGGTTTTTATGCTGTTTTTCAATTGGTCATTGAGCTGCTGGATCTGCATCAGCTCACCGCGGGTATTAGAAAGTTCGATGTTGGTAGCCTCGAGTTCTTCTGTGACCTCGACCAATTTATTGGTCGTGACCTCCAATTCATTCTTGGTGACCCTGTACTCATTCACAAAATGGCGGTAATTCCTGGCTTGCCGGTCCTGGGTCCCCTCTGAAATACGAGCCGCCTCGCTCAAAGTCTTGTAATTGACCATCCACATCCATGCCATGAACCCTATCATGCCAGCAATCAGCAGGCTGACGCCGATCCGGAGCGGTTTTTCTTTCTGCGTGTCTAGTGCCATATCATATCCTTTTTAATAATTTAAAACCAAATCTTAAAATATACTACGGATAATGGTCTGATCGCCCTGCTTAACACTATAGTTGGAAGATATAAGATACACCTAGCAGAGACTTGTGCCTATTTCTTTTCCTTAAAATAATTTTTCAGCACATTGACATCGGATGCCTCGGCCAAACGTGAAAACCAGTTCTCGACCCGTTGAGCGATGCTGAGGATGATAGAATCGGACGGTTTGATGAATTCAAGCCCGCAGAGATATTTACCTTTTTCCATCTTCATGGGTTTCGACCAAATGAGCTTGGCCTTGTCGGGGATGATGAGATCATCCTCGCCCTGAGCTGGTTGCAGAATAAAAATTGACCCTTTGTCTAGTGAGAAGGAAGCATCGATTTCCAAAAGAACGCCGGAGACGCTGATATCCCGAATAGAACCTTGCCCTGTTAGTCCAGAGCCCTCTATCCGCCAAGAGATCGGCGTCTCTTCGCGGATACGCATGTGCCTGCGATATTCTTCATCGGAAGCCATGTGGCGGAACCTGTTGATTAAAATTTGCGTTTAGTATAACGAGCCGGGACCACGGTGACAAGAAAAAAATTCGACGGTAGAAGCAAGACCGGCTTAGCCTTCTGCCAATATCCCGGGAATATCCATCATTTATTCTTTAAAAGCGAATTAAAGATCGAATCTACGGCCTTTGATGCCTCCGACTGTGTGCCCTTTTCCGGTACCTGGCTTTCCTGAGTGCCCCCCAGGCCTTGTGCGGCACCTTGTGACGTGCCCGTATCGGTCTTGGGCGTACCCAGGATCGCATCCAGGACCCCCTTGACCTGCGGGTTCTTGTCAATCACCTTCTCTAAAGCTTCCTTGCCGCGGTTCAGGAGCAATTTTTTTGATAAATACTCCACGTCCGGTTCTGCTTTGGGTTTCAGCATGGGACCCTTGAGCTTTAAGGGTATGTACAACTTCCCCTGATCATCCTGAAGGGCAGCCAGATCTGACACTTTATGGACCAACGCGGAAGTGATCTCCTTTTGAAAATGGATATCAATGACCAGGTTCAGGGCCTCCGGGACCTGGACCGTACCCTTGGCGGAAACACCCACATCCCGGGTGACTATCTCCGCCCGGTCGACATTGGCGGTCATGCCGTTCATATGGGCCAGCACCTCCGCGGTCTCGATCAGGGTCCGGCCCTTCTTCACATCCTCCTGCGTCTCCGGAGGCAAACTGGGCTGGACCATCTCCCACAATGTTGGCAGCATAGGGATATTGCCCAAGCTGGTCTGTACCAGATTGAGCCCCTCCAAAACCCCGTCTTTGAGCGACCCCGCGATCTCTGCTTTCAAAGAAGAAATGATCTCCTGCGGGGTCTTGCCCGACAGGCTCAACTTGACATCCGCGTCGGCTTTTCCGTTGATCTTGGCCGGTATTTTATATGCTTCGGCTACCGGTCCCAGCCCTAATCCTTTAATATTGCCGGAGATCTCCACCGCAGGAGCTGACATGTATCCACGCACAACACCGCTGACATTGGCCAGGCCTTCGGCGAAACGGAAAACACCTGTCCTCAGGAACAGGTCCTTCTGGTCACCCTCAAAATTCAAAGCGATATCCGTCACTGGCAAAGGGATCAAAGCGGAGATCACCTGCCCTCCGCTCAGGCTGCCGCTGACTTTCAATGATTGCAAGCCGCTGGCCCCGGCCCGCAGTTCAGGGACGGAGAGCGCTAACTTCCCTTTCAATGGGTCCTTGAGACCGGCGGGAGCCGCCATGGGTAGCATAGAGTTCAATTGAACGGCCGATACCTTGGCCATGTCGAGATCGAGTCTGGCGTCGGTCACCAAAGCCGAGGCCGTACTCAAGGCCAGCCTTGCTTTGCCGCTTATTTCCAGATCAGGCTCCTGGGAAAACAGGTTGGCTTTAAGGCCGAAAGAGAACGGCTCCGTCAAAGAGAAGCCTTTGACTGCCAGGTCGATATGGTCAACGGTCAAGGCGATCCGGGGGCTGAACATTTCGTCCAGGTAAGTCACACTGGCATTGCTGAGCTCGATATTTTCTACCAGCAGGGCCGGCAGCGCCTGCATTTTCTCCGGCCCGCCCTTCTGGCCCTCATTCTTAGCCCCTTCCTTCCCGGAAGAAGCAGGGGCCATCATCGCCGCGTTGATAAGCCCGTCCTTGTTGCGGATGACTACCACTTTTGGCGCCACCGCCGTTATTCTGGCGATCTGGACCTTCCGCTGCAGTATCAACGGTTTAAGGTCCAGGCCGAGAAAAACCTTGTCGACCGACAAAAAATCTTTATCCGAAAAGACCGGGTCATCCGAGAGCGCTATACCGGAGACCTCCAGTGAGATCCCCCGGGACAGAGAGAACTTCAGGTCCGCCTTACCTATCTTCAGGTCCCGGCCAACAGCTTGTTTGACCTGCTGCTTGACCATAGGAAGGTATTTGTTGACGTCCAAGGTCTTCAGAAAAATAAAACCACCGACGAAAACTAGGGCCACTAAAACAATAATGGCCACCCCGGCGATCTTCAAGACTTTCATGATCATCTCTCCATCCTGTCCCGTAAAGCGTCCATCTTGTCCCGCATGGCATCCTGCTGGGCGCGCAAACGATCCTGCGAGCGTTCCTTCAAGGCCTGTGCCCTTTCCTGGATCTCTTCCGTCTGGGATCGGTTGCGCTCCAGCCTTTCTTTGGCCTTATCAATGACTTCCCTTTGCTTTTCTTTCTGGCGCTCTAACATTATCTTAGTGCGCTCATTAAGCTCACGGACGGTCTCGGCTTTCTCATTGATCTTGATCCCCATGGCGCGCCATCGGCTGTCCGTCTCTTTGAACTTGGCTATAATATCTTTCAATTTATCAATATCCGACGTGTCCCCGCTGGCCCGCATATCCCGCAGCTTTTCCTTGGCATCTTGCATCTGCTGCATCCTGGCTTCATAAAGCCAACGCCTCTCCTGCAGCATTTGCTGGAACTCTTCCTGCTGGATGCGGGCGGCTTCGACAAGATCTTCGGCCTTTCTGGAAGCCTGCCTGACCTCCGTAGCCTGATCCTGGATCTGCTGCGCCCTGAACAAGCTGAAGAAATCCGCCACTATGTGCTGGCCGTAGTCATTGTTCAAGAAGAAAGCCATCAAACCTACCAAAGTGGCGCCAACCATCATTAACCGCAAGACTGCTCTCATTTATTTCACCTTCTCATCTTGGTTCTTGATTGTCAGGTATTGTATCAAGGACGAGCTTTATTTTCGAAAGAATCCAGTTCCCAGGAGATCGCTTGTTTACGCCGAGTATCTGCTGATAAAGTATCCGCTTTCGCCTCGGGAGCGCGGGGAATAGACTCGGAGATCCTTGCCGGACGATGACCATGGCCGACTTTCAATATCCTATCGATCTGTCCCAGATAACTGTCTGTTTTCTTGTACCCCTCGATCATGTCTGCGACCTGAATGAACCCCTGCCTCGCCTCGTCATAAAGGCGCTGCTTGAAAAGCTCCACGGCTTCATTATACAACCGGTCTACGCCAATTTCAAAATCCCGGCGAATGGCCTTGCGCTGCTCCTCCAGCATACGCTTCTCTTCCTCGATCGCCATGCTGAGCGTGCTATCGTTGGGTGACATCCTTGACATATCCGAGCGCCCCGGGCTTTCTGCGCCATGCGCGCGCTGGCTATGGACCTTGGCCGAACGGACCTCCGGCACTGCCGTTCCCTGCCCTGGAAGGGACTCTTTTCCTCCGGGACCTTCCGCCGCTGCCGTCCCGGCCGCCACGGCTTTCACGTCCGCCTGCCCCGCGCTTCCTTCACGTTCGGCCTGGTTCTGCTGCTCTATCTGGCGCAAATTCTGCTGCAGTTGGATCTCCATTTCGCGCTCGCCACGGGTCAAGGCCTGTTGGGAAGGCGCTGTCGGAGGGACATCACCCGTATCGTTCAACCGGGCCTGCGCCATGCGCTCGCGCAAATAACGTTCCCGTTCCGCCTTCTTTTTCTTGTCCGCCTCTGTTTTTTCCTGCTGTGTGATCTTTTCGATGGAGGCCAGATATCGCGCGGCCTGGCTGCGCTGTTTGACATCCCCTATCTGAAGAAGTTCCTCGAATTTTACGCGCGCCTCGCGATAACGTTTGCCCCGGTAGAACTCAAGCCCTTGGTGCCTGAGCGACTTGCAGCGTTCGGCCACCGCAAGCTTCTCTTCATCCTTGTTCTCTTCATCCTTGTTCTTTTCTTCGACCGGACTGTCCTGCTTGGCCAGCTGCCGGTCCTCCTGGGCCTGCTTTTGAACCTTTATTTGCGCTTTCCGCGCTTCAAAATCCTTCTGCTCTTTGACCCTCCGTATGCGGTTAAGATACGTCACTGCCGCCTTGAGATGGGGGTCCAGGCTCGACGCCTCGATGAATTTGACTTTAGCTTCATCGTATTTTTGAGCCGCATATAAACGCTCCCCCTCACGGAAAACGGAACGGGCCCGAGAGGCGGATATCCCCTTGTCGAGATCGGCGATGAATTTCTCTGGCGAACGCTGAGTGACCAAGCCCGAGATCTTCGCCTGAGCCATGCGCTTTTCCCACATATTCGCGAATTCACGTCTGCGGGCCAGCATGTTCTCCTTGATATTCTTTACCTCCTCCAAGATCTGGCTTAACTCGTCGAATTTCTTGAGCACCGTCCCATAATCGCGCGTCCCGGTCAACTGTACGATATCCAGGTTGATCGCACTGGCGCGTTCGGCCAGGTCCATAACTTTCTTCCGGTCGGCGTTCTCGCGTTCAACCAGTTTGGCCTCGCCTTCCTCCCGGTCGATCCGGTTGAGCAGTCTGACGCAGTCCTTATAATTCGGCCGCACGGCTTCGATCTCGCTCAGCGTGTCCCTGGCTTCGGAGTATTTCTTATTATTGTAAAATTCTAAAGCCTTCTGATAGGAGGCCTCGACCCTCGTATCAAATGCCCGCTGTTCCTGCTGCTCCTTGTTCTTCTCCTGCGCCTTAATATCGGCCAAACGCACCTGCTTTCCATCAGCCAGTTCCTTCAGCTCGGCCTGCTTGAGCTGCTCCTTCTGGGACTCGGCCCGGCGGATATTGGAGATCTCCGCCTTCTTCTCGGCTTTCTTCTGCCGGATCAGCTCTTCGCTTTCCCGGCGCTGTTGCGCCTCGAACTGTGCCTGCAGGCGTTTCTGTTCAGACTCCAGCTGGCTTATAATGCGGTCCACTTGGGAAAAAGTCTGCAGGGCACTGGCCATATCCTTGTCGCGGGCCAATTCCCTGATCTGCCGGTATATCTCCTCCGACCTCTGGGAAAGCACCTGGAGCGCGGCCAGCTCCTTTTCCGAGGGAGCCGGCGCTACCGCCGTCCGGGAAACTTTCGCCTTGGCCTGCTCGACCAGGGAAACATAATGCCGCGTCGCCTTATAATCCGGGACAGTGGCTTCGATCTGCTCGAACTTGGCTTTGGCCTCGTCATATTTGCCGGCTTTGTAAAGCTGAACACCCTCGCTATAAAGAGAGCCGGCTTGAGCCTCTTTCTCGTTCCCCGAGGCCGGCGCCGTTCCCTTGCTCTTGGCTTTCGATCCCTTCAACTTGTCTTTAACCTTGGCGACCTTTGGCTGGGACTGGGGTGCGGCCGGAGGCTGGGCGGCTTTGGCCTTGTCTTCAGGTCTCTTTTGTGTGCCCAGGATCTCCTCTATGCTCTGCAGATATTTATGGGTGGAACGATAATTCGGATGTGAACTGGCTATCTGTTCAAAACGGGTCCTGGCCTCCTGATAATTCTTGGACTTGAAATCGGAAACAGCCTCTTTATAAAGGGCAAGTATACCGGCGTCAGAGGTTCCGGCGTCCGGCCCTTGGTCGTCCCCGGCGGGCTGAGCCGTCCCGGCACCGGACGGTCCGGCGACCCCCAAACGAGAACCGAGGTCGCCCAGCATGGTCCTTGTATTCTTATAGTCCGGATACAACGCTTCCAGCTCGGAGAACTTGTTGAACGACTCCGCGAGTTTCTCTTCTGCCAGCAGGGCCTGGGCTTCCCGGTGCAAGGCCACCGCTTTGGCGGTCCGCTCCTGTTCGAACTTCCTTTTTCCCTCGCGGATGTCCTGGTCTATGCGCGCGAGATAGCTCCTCACCTTCTTGTAGTCCGGAAGGATCCGGGAGGTCTCCAGGAACTTCTCTTTCGCCGACCCAAAGTCACGGTCATGGTACAAGGTCACTGCCTGGGCGTAAGGCTCCTCGGCTTGCTGTTCCCGGCTGTTACGTTCCTGCCGGGCCGCCTCGGAACGCATGTCGCTGTCGATGCGTCCCAGGTAGGAACGAAGATTCTTGTAATTGGGATCGACCGCGGCTGTTTCCAGCAGCTTTTGTTTGGCTTCCTCGAATCTGCGCTCGGCGTACAAGTTAAGCGCCAGTGTGTACAGTTCATCGGCCCGGCGAGACCGCTCCAGAGTAGCGACGCGTTCTTCCTGGTTCTTTACGTCCCGGTCTATATGGGAAAGATACCGGGCGGTGTCGCTGAAACCGGGAGAGATGACCTGTACCTGCATGAATTTCTTTCTGGCCTCCAGGAACTCCTGCTCTTTGTAGAGGGCCAGGGCCTGCTCATAGATAGGTTCGGCTTCACTGGCCCGGCGGGCAGCGTCTTCCTTTTGTCTCTTCAGATCGATGTCCCCGTCGATGCGCCCGAGATAACGGGGTGTTTCCTTGTAATCCGGCCAGACCACCTCCAGTTTGACGAACTTCTCCTTGGCCGATACGAAATCACCCGCCTGATAAAGCTCCAGCGCCTGCTGGTAGAGGGTTTCGGCCTGTTCGGTCCGCTCGCGCAATGCGGTCTCTTTCCTCTGCCTTTCGATATCGTCGTCGATCCTGTTCAGGAACAGGGCCGTGTCTTTATACTCCGGGTACACCGCCATCACCTCCAGGAACCTGGACTTGGCGGCGACGAAATCCCGGCTCTGGTACAGCAGCGTAGCCTCCCGATAAGGGCCTTCGACCTGCAGTTCTTTGAGGTGCGCCAGGTCCTTTTCCTTCTGGGCGATAATGTCATCATCGATATGCTCCAGGTACTTGGAGACGTCTTTATAATCCGGGAACAAGGCCTCGACCTCTATGAACTTCTTTTTGGCCTCCTCGAATTGTGCCGTGTTGTACAGGACCACCGCCTGGGCATAGACGATATTCGCCTGGCTTCCGATCTCCTTCCGCCGGCGAGATTCCTCCTGCCGGGCGATCTCTTCTTCTATGCGCTGCAGATAAAAATTGGTCTTCTTGAAGTCCGGCAGGGTGACCTCGACCTCCTTGAACCCGGACCTGGCCCGGTCGAAATCCTTGGCATCGAAGGCTGCCAGGGCGGCGGCGTACATGGCATCCGCTTTCTCTTTGAGCGCCTTCAGCCTTTCTATCTCGGCCTTCTGGTCCAGAAACACCTGTTCGCGCTTATGGGTCTTGGCCAGAAGCTCTATGTCCTCATCTATCCTTTTCAAGACCGACCGGGCCGATTTGTAATCCGGGATCATCTGGTCCACCGCGATCAATTTCTCTTTTGCCTCGATCAATCGCCCGGACTTGTAAAGATCCATGGCCTCATTGAAGGCATCCTCGGCCTCCACGGATATCTTCTTCACCCTGTCTTTCTCCGTCTGCCGGCGGGCTAAGGCTTCATCCAGTATCTGTTTCTGTTCCTCGGGGGATCTGCCGGACAGGGCCGTTTCCAGCTCAGCGTCGTTATGTTCGCCGGGCGGCAAGCCCAATAGTTTCTCCGCCCGGCTCAAATAATTACGGGTCAATTTATAATTCGGGTAAAGGGCTTCGACCTCGTCGAACTTCTCCTTGGCCTGAGCATAACTGTTCTTGTCAAACAGGGCCACCGCCGCCCCGTAGAGGAATTCCGCCTGGTCCTTTATCTGGGCCAGCCGTTCCTTCTCTTTGACCTGAAGGGCTTTTTGACGCTCAGCTTCTGCCTTGCGCTCGGCCAACGTCTCGATCCAACGCTGCCTCTCCAGTTCCTTTTCCCGTTCCGACATTATCCGTCTCTTGTCGTTCTCTATATCCTGGTCGACCCTTCCCAGGTAAGCCCTGGTCGCCTTGAAATCCGGTACCACCCAGTCGACTTCCTGGAACTTGGCCTTGGCCGCCTGGTAGTTCTTCTCCTGATAAAGCTTTACCGCCTCGTTATAAGTTTCTTCGGCCTGCTTCCTGAGCTGCTTGGTGCGTTCCACTTCCTTCTGCTCGATCTCCTTGCGCCAGAGTTCTTTTTCCCTCAAGCGCGCGACGTCTTCTTCCCTCTGCTGACGCTCGATCTCTTTTTTCTGCTCCTTCAGCGACAGCTTGTCCTGCTGGGCGATGTCCTGCTCAATGATCTGCAGATAGCTGCGTACGGCCTTGTAATCCGGAGCCATCTCCTCCACTACTTCAAAAGCCATCTTGGCTTCCTTGAATTGCTGCTGCCGGTACAAGTTGACCGCCACCTGGTACTCTTCCTCGGCCTTCTCCCAGGCCAGCCTTTCTTCTTCAGATAACCGGCGTTCCTGGTCCTCTTCTTCTTTTCTGAGCGCGTTCGCCTGGGACTTGGCGCGCCGTTCGCTTTCCTTAATATAACCCTGCATTTCAGGATGATCAGTAATGCGGATGGCCTTTTCGAAAATCTGCCGAGCTTCTTCCAGGCGGCCCTCTTCCTGCAGCTGCATGGCCTGCTCGTAATACTCGCGGGCTTTTTCTTCACGCTTCTGGTTGCGCTTGATCACGGCCTGTTCTTTGATCTTGAGGTCGACGTTCTTGATGTTATCGCGGGACTTCTTGATGAGCTGCTTGAGGTCATACACGTAATTCTGCGGATTTTGTTCCTCTTTCAGGACCGAGGGTTGTCCTTCACTAAGGACTTGGGAATGCGCAGTTGCCGGGGACAGGAAAAAGGACGCAAAAAGAATAAGTGTGATGATTTTTGTTCTTTTCATCCTGGAATCAGCAGGTATAAACGGTTGTATTAACACAACCCCGTAGGGATGAGCGCTGCCAACGGAGATTTTATTAATAATATTTTTATTTAATATATAGATATCTTTTAATTTTGAACGGATTTTATTTTAGCATAGCCTTCGAAGCCTCTTCTACAATTTTCTCCCATATTTTCTTGGCCATCCAGTATTCCCCCTTGTCATAGTACTCCAATGCGCGCTGATGGGCGTTATAGAGCTTTTCCTCAAAGGCAATATGCCCCCGGACGAATTGCGCCGCTTCTTCGAACATCATCTGCACCCCCAGGATGACGTCCTTGTAGACCTGCCGGGCGCCTTCGTAATCGCCTTTGGCGTTAATTTCACCCGCCATACGGTACATGTCGTTCAATTCTTTCATGATCGGGCTCTCGCTCCTGCTCAGCTCGTTGCCGACCATTCTCCAGGCGTAGAACTCCACGCGCCGCTCGATCCATTTGTTCCGGGCCCGTGCGCGTTCCTCGGGGGTGCGGTCATAAAGCTTGCCGGTCATCCGGATGAAAGGCCCGGCGACAGTGTAATCCAGGTCGGTAAGATCATCCAAGAACTGGGTAAAGTTGTACCCGATGCCCACCTCGACGTTGTTGTTCACGCTATGCGTGGCTTCCACCAGATAACCCTGTCTGCTGTCCCGCGCTTCACGCTGGGTCAAGACCCGGTATTCCCCCCCGACCTTCCAGTCTTTCCCGATCCGGTAGTTCAAGCGGTTGACCAGCAACCACGTATGCGTCTTGTAGAAATCAAAACCCGCGACCTTCTCTTCCATCACCCGGTAGGCCAGCCGCTCCACTATCTGCCAGTCTTCATTGAGCTCATAGGCTCCTTCGGCCGTCAATACGTGCATGCTGGAGGCCTCGATGTCTTTCGTGTTGTCCTGGCTGTCCGGCGCCAGGTTGTCCTTGTAAGTGTATTTCGCGAACAGATTCAGCCGGTCATTGTTTATCGGCCGGTAGGCCATGCCCAGAACGATCTCCTTGTACTTGGCCTCCAGCTTGTCGGTGACGTTGTTCCTGGTCTGGGAGAACTCGAACTTGCCGGTCAGGGTGGTCTCATCCGTCACCCGGCCTTCCGTGGAGTGCGACACCAGGTACTGGGTCTTGTCGGTCCCCCCCGAATCGAACCGACCTTCCAGTTTGGTCGAACTCTGCAGCTCCACCGAACCCGTCTCCGGGTCCTTGCGGACATGACCGACCCCGCCGGAGAAAGCCAGGCGGTCGGTACGGGTGCCGTCGGCGTTCTGGACCCGGCCCTGCTCCAGGGAAGCGCTGGCCGCCCACTTGTCATTGATGTCGCCGGTCAGGCCGAAAATATTCGAGGCGGAATGCTCGGCCTGCCGCTCGGCAAAATTGCGGCCCCAGGAAGTCTCGAGCCGGCGCCCGTCCCTGACCTGGGTGATCTTGTAGGTTTCCGTCCTCTCCTCTATCGCCCTCCCGAAGCCGAAAGAACGTTCGGCGCTCAGCTGCGAGTTCGGGCCGAGCTGGCCCTGCTGGGTCAAGGTCAATATGGTCTCGCGCCCGTAGACAGCGGAATCGACCAGTTTGACGTCGGTGGCGGTGGTCGTGCCCGGCTGGTCGCTGCGGCTGGCCCCGAAGGACAAGGCCTGGCGGTCCTTACCGTTCTTGTCCAGGCCCGACTCGACTCCGGCCTTGACGCTGGCGTTATCCACCGCGGTGGTCCCGAGCAAAGCGACCGAACTGCGCTGGGTCCCGTCGGCCGCCTTGGTCACTCCGGCCGTGGTCTCCAAGGCCATGCTTTCGGTTATCTGCCCCCTGGTGGAGACCGACACGGTCTGGCCCGCCTGGGTCTGGGCGGCCGTGCCGCTCACGGCCCCGGACGTCGACGCGTTGGCCAGACTTTCTTTGTCCCCGGTACTGGACACCGACTGCGAGACCGTGGTCTTGACCGAGAAATTCTTGCCCACCTGAGCATCCAGCGCCACGCCGGTAGTGTCGACCCGTTCGCCGGTCTTGTACCTCATGACGCCGTAATCGGTGGTCAGGGCGATCTTCTTGTTCACATTGACGGTTAACCCGGCCTTGGTCCCGGTGCCCAGGCTGCCGAACGACTCTTCCAGCTTGGCGATCAGGGAATCCGTCACCTGGCGCCGCAAAGCCAGCGAAGTCTGCTGGGTGTCGCTGCCGCTGAAATCGGCCTGGTGAGTGAGTGTCAGGTCGGTCTTGTGGTCCAAGGCATATTCCGCCTGGAAGGCGGCGGTGCTCTGCTCCTTGTTCGACTCGCTGGCATAGGTGCCGCTCTGGCCCAGGACCTGCTGGTTGCGCAACTCGAAGGTGAGACGCAGCCGCCGGGCGGCATGCACCATCTGCATGACGGTGGTCCGGGTCTCCTGGGCCCCGACCTGCATCCGCGCCTGCAGGTTGCCCTGCTCGATCAGGCGCTGGATATCATAGCTGGTCGACAGACGGGTGACCGGCGTGAGGTCGAAGACCAGATTGATGCCTTTAAGCTCCTTGCCCTGTTCCGAAGCGGTACCTGAAGTGGAGAAACCGGGGTCGACCCATTTGTAATAGCTCGCCATGCCGACCCGGTCGAACAAACGCGCGTCCTGCCGGATGCCGTAGGCCCGCCCGCGGATATCGTTCCCCTGCGTGACCTCGCTGAAAGTTATACCGCCGTCGGTGGATAGATATTGCGGCGAATCCTGCGACTGGGTCTCGGCATATTCGACCCGGACGGTCGAGTCTTTGGCCAATTTGACGGCCACGTCCTCGCCTTTCAGTTCATAAGTCCCGCCGGACTGCGTTTCGCTGACATACGTCCCGCCGACCGTGACGTTGTCCGTCACCGCCTGGGCCACCCGGGTCCCCCTGGTCGATTCGGTGAACATGTCGTTGACGTAATATTCATAATCGGCCACCACATAAACCGGGTTGCCGGCCAGCAGGCTGTTGGAGATGATCGATCCGTTGTCGGCCGCCATTGATACCGACTGCCAGAAAAGGATGCGTCCCTCGGCGTAATCGATCTTGTAGTCGACCCCTTCCTTCATGGCCGTGGTGGATCGCACCTGTCCGGTCACGGAATCGCGCACCTCCACCTTGATGGTGTCAGACCCCGGGACCACCCCCTGGTGTTTGAGGTAATAAAGCGAACCGCCGGTCCCCAGCAGCTCGGCGTGGGCGGAACGCTGGCGGATCTGGGAATGGAACACGGCGATCTTGGTGCGCGGGTCGCCGAACCTGGTGGAGGCGACGCTGGTGTAATCGATCTTGCCGCCGTAAAGGGTACGGGTGTATCTGGCGAAATCGGTGTTATTGAAATCGATGGCATAATTGCCCCAGATGGCCTGGGACTTGTCCCACTCCACCAGCAGATAGAGCGGCCCCTGGGTGTTGGTGGCATCGTAATTGACCGAGGATTCGTCCCCGTAGACCGGATAATAGGAATCGTCGTCGATATCGCGGAACATTTCCTTCTGCCGGCGCTCACTGTCGTAGCTCGAGGTTATGAGGTACTTGCCTTTGATCTTGCCCTTCAGGTAATAGGCCATCTTGCCTTCCTGGTAGAA
>CAYTIW010000013.1:7318-18326 GCA_964438075.1 uncultured Planctomycetales bacterium | reverse complement strand
CTCCGCACCAGCTTCTTGGTGTCCCGGTCGACCACGTCCAGCCGCCACGACTGGATGAACGGGGCATAGTTCATGAAGATCCTGAACTCGATCTGCTCGATGACCGCGCCGTTGTGCAAAAGGATATCGCTGTTGAACATATCGACATTCAGCTGGGGCTTCGGAGCATCCGTACTTTGTTCGACCCGGACCTGCTCCTGGAAGAAACGGGCATCTTCGCTCACCAGCTGGGCATTGTCGAAGTTGACGCCGAAGTTGACCTTGACGATCGACCCCGACGTTATGTCCACTATCTGCACCTTGTCGTTCGTCACGTAGGCTCCCGGGGGCAGGGTGCGTTCGTCCACCCGCAGCAGATGCCGGCCGGGCAAGAGCTGCGGGATATGGAACTGCCCGTTCTTGTCGGCGGTCACGATCGTGCCGTCCTCCATCACGATACGCACGTTAGGCACAGGCCCCTCCACGATCTCCCGGCGGTCCTCGTAGATGTACTCCGGATCGTCCTGGCGGCCGTTGTCGTTGTAGTCGTAGAAGACCTTGCCGAAGACCGTGCCCAAATCGAAGAGCGGGTCCATGGTCACCTTGACCGCTGCGTTGGCCACGTTGGAGATGACCAGCCCTTTGGGATATTTCATGTAAGCGGTGTTCTCGTATGTCCCCTGGACCACCCCGGCGCCGATGATCAGCTGGTAGCGCAGGGTCTTTTTCTGGCGCGGAGCGAACGTCCCCGCTTCGAACTCCAGCGGACGGCTGCCCTCCGGCTCGGCGGCCGGGATCCCCTCCAGGAGGACCCTTCCGCTGATGTACTTGAACCCCGGCGGGATCAGGTCATACAGCCTGGCGTTGCTGATGGTGTTGCCGGACGAAAGGCTTTCGATCACCACCGAATAGGTCACCACTTCGCCGATCTTGGCTTCCGCCTTGTTGGCGGTCTTTTCGATCTTGAAGAGCGTGTCCGCGGCATCCATCGGGAGGTCCATGTTGCTGACCGTCGCCGAGACCGAAAAGGCCTCGCCTTTCGACCCCGTCAGGATGGTGCGGGTCGACGGCAGCTCCGAATTGGCGAACTTGGTGGGGAATTTGAACCCCTGCGCCGTGACGACGATGTGGTAATCGCCATCGTCCGGCAGGAACGTATACAGCCCGTCGGACCTGGTCACGCATGGATTGACGTCACTCGCGTCCAAATCCTCCCCCGGGACGGCCATGGTGCCGTCCGAACGATAGATAGCGACGGACGCGTCCTTCAAGACTTCGCCGGATGCCGAATCGAATACCACCCCGTACAATCCCACCACCGTATAGGTCATGAGCGGGCTGGAAACGCCGTTGATCACCACCGAGAGATAGACAACCCCTTTGGGAAGGGCCGTGGTGAGGCGGAAAGAGAACTTGCCGTCGGCTCCCACGGTGTCCTGCCCGGCGTAGGCGTCCGGCGGCATAGTCAAAAGCAGATTCCCCTGCGCGTCGTTGGCAATGATCATGAACCCGGCTCCCGGCGTTCCCTCTCCCTGTATCGTCGGACGGCTGCCGACTATCCTTTCATTATTCGCCGGAGAAGTTACGACCGGCACCTGTTCGACGGTCGGGGCGGCCACGACCGTCACCCGGTTGGTGCTGCCGGAGAACGTTTGGTAAACCACCGTCAGCGAAACGTCGAGCGGCACCGTGCTAATGTCCAGGGAGGTCTTGGTGACCGGGTTGGGATCGAGGTTGGCGCCATTCTGCCCCAGCACCACGCGGAAATTGCCGTTGGCGTCGCACCGGGTCGTGGCCACCACCGCGCCGGTGTTGTCGACGATCGTCAAGACGCCGTTAGGCACGCCATGCCCGATCATGACCGGCACGGGGCCGATGGTGGTCCCGTCCGCCGGATACAATATTTCCAAAGCTCCGAATATCCAGCCTATATTGGTCGAATTGCCTCCCCCGTCCTGCCGGTCGATGGAATTGATCGCGAAAATGTTTGCGGCGAGCGGCCCGGCGGCGGTCGAATCCTTGACGTCCACATCGATCACGTATTGGAGGTCGGGCACCGTGATGGTCCACGGGGAGCCGTCAACGGTCGAACGCAGGACCAGCTTGTCGCCGGGCGAACCGACCATGTTCAGGTCGTTAAGGACGGTCTGGTTGGACCCGGCCTCGAAATAAACATTCTTGCCGGACGGGGAAAGGATGCTCAGGTCGTTGAAGGTCGTGCTGCCGTAGATGGAAGCATCCGCAGCGGTATCAAAGGTGACCCGCCCGCCGTTGGCGCTGAAGAACGGCAACCCGCCGGAGTTCGCCCACCCTTCTCCGACAAAGAAGTTCAGCCCGGCGCCGGGCGCGGTCAGGCTGCCCCCGCTCAGGGCCACGCCGCCGTTCACATCGGCACTGACCGCCCCCAGGTCAAGCAGGCCGCCGCTTATTGAAAGGTTGCCGTACACCGCCAGGTCGATATCCGGAGTGAAGGTCTCCACTGTCCCCGTGTCAGCGATCACCAGGTTGAAATACCGGAGCGGATCGGCCGACGGATCGGCCAGCTTGAGGGCTTTGGCCAACGGGGCGGTATCGTCGCCGATGTAAGTGAAAGTGCCGTGCTGGGTATCGGGCACCGCGATGCGGATATCTTCCGACCCGCGGGCGATGATGTTGCCGTAGTTGGTCAGGGTGCCGGTGGCCGTTAGGTCGTAGCCGTCCAGGGTCAAGACAGAACCGGTGTCGCGCAGGGTAAGATGCTCCACGCTGGCCGCAGAGGTCAGGTGCGGCTGGGCACCGATGGAGGAAATGCCCTCGGCCAACTCTTCCGCCGGCAGCAGCACGGAACGGATTATGACCGTGTCCCCCGGCTCCGGGACCAGCCCGCGGTCCCAGTTGTACGGATTATCCCAGTCGGCCGGGTCGGTGTTGCCCGGCGGAGTTCCGCTGCCGTCCCATTTCAGCGTGATGGCCCCGAAGGCCCAGTTGACCGCGTGGTAGGTGCCGACATCCGAATGGTCGGGAGAGAACCCGCGGGCCACCAGCGTCACGCCGTTGTCCGGGCTCGCGTCGTTGTCCTGCACATCGACGTTCCGTATCAACTGGGCGCCTCCCGGCAGAAGGACCAGCTGGGGGCGCGGGTCCGTAGCGGCCGTGGCCCGGATGTTCAGCGGATAAGTCAAGGCCGCTCCGTCGTCCAGACCGGTGAGGGTCAAAAGGTGCGCGACCGTCTGCTTCTGGCCGCTCTGGAAGGTCAGGGTCTGGGCCTGGGTCGCCCCCGCCGGGATGGCCTTTATCAGATCGTAGAAGCTGGTCGAACCGTAGATAGCCTGGTCGATGCCGTCCAGAGTGACGGCCCCGTTGTTGGCCGCGAACGCCGTCGGTGATCCGGTGGTGTTGGAGAAAACGGCGCCGACCTTGAACGTCAGCCCCGTACCGGGGGCGGTCAAGGTGGCGGAACCCGACAGGTACACTCCGCCGTCCACTTCGGTGTTCCAGGATGCCAGGTCCAGGCTGCCGCCGCTCACCGTCAGGCTGCCGTAGATGGCGGCGTCCGTGTCCAGAGTGAAGGTCTCGGCAGCGCCGGTATCGGCGATGACCAGGTTGTAATACTGGATCGGATCGACCGACGGATCGGAGAGCTTCAGCACTTTCGGGGTCCCCGGGCTGACGTCATTGCCGAGGTAAGTGAACGTGCCGTGGTGGATGTCCGGTGTGGTAATCCGGATGACCTCCGAACCCCGGGCGATGATGTTGCCGTTGTTGGTCAGCACGCCGGTCACCGTCAGGTCATGCCCGTCCAGGGTCAGCGTGGTGCTGCTTTCGCGCATGGTCAAAGCGGCCACGTTGGCCGAGGTGGTGAGGTGCGGCTGGGCGTTGATGGAGGCGATGCCCTCCGCCGCGGCCTCGGCCGGCAGCAGCGCGGAACGGATTATCACGTTGTCGCCGGCCTGAGGCACCACGCCCAGGTCCCAGTTGTAGGGATTGTCCCAGTTGGCAGCGTCGCCGCCTCCCGGAGGCGTCCCGCTGCCGTCCCACTTGAGCGTGACCCCGCCGAAATACCAATTGGTGTTGTGATACGTGGCGAAGTCCGAATGGTCCGGGGAGAAGCCCCGGGCGACCAAGGGCAGACCCGGGCCGGCATCGCTGTCGACCACGTTCACGTCGCGGATGGTCTGGGCCCCTCCGGCCAGAAGGGCCATCTGGGCCGGGGTGCCGGGAATCGAGGCCCGCAGGTTCAAGGCATAGGTCAAGGCCGCGCCGTCGTCCAGACCGGTCAGTGTCAGCATGTTGGTCACGGTCTGCCTCTGGCCGCTCTCGAAAGTAAGGGTCTGTTCTGCCGTAAATCCGCCGGGGATAGACTTGGTCAGGTTATAGAAAGTGGTCTGTCCGTATATGGCCTGGTCGATGCCGTCCAGCACTACAGTGCCGCCGTTGGCGTCGAAGGAGGAAGACGGGGCCGCCGTGTTGGTGAAGTTCCCGGCGACCGTGAAACTGTTGCTACCGGACGGTGCCGAGAAGGTCGTGGCCGTGCCGGAAATGGTTACGTCTCCGGTATCGATATCGGCATTCTGGGCGTTCAAGGTCCCCGCTGATACCGCCAGGGCGTGAGCGGAGGCCAGCGCCGCTGCGTTGGTCGAAAGGTCCAGGGTGCCTCCGTAAATGGACGTGTCGTGGGTGACCGTCACCGCCCCCCCCGGGATAGTGTTGCCGGCCGCGACCGAGAGATCATGGGCCACGGTGATGGCCGCCGTGGTTATGAACGTGCCGTGCATGGTGATCGCCGGGTCCTCGTTGATGACCAGGTTGTAAAAAGCGGTCTGGTTGACCCCGCCTATCACCAGACGGGTGGTCATGTCGGCGTTCAACGCGCCCGACTGCGATCCGATGAAAGTGACGGTCCCGTTGTTGGCCAGGGTCGCGGCGGTGACGGTCTCGTTGCCGTCCAGGATCAGGTTGCCGCTATGGGTCAAAGCGCTGTCGACCGTCAGGTTATGCTGGTCCATGGTCAGGCTGGCGCCGGAACGGATCTCCAGGTTGGCGACCTGGACATCGGTCGTAAGTACGGGCTGGAACGGGATGGGCGCGTTGCCGTTGTCCTCGTCCACCGAGCGTATCACCGCGGTGTCCCCGTCCCCCGGCACCATGCCCAGGTTCCAGTTGTACGGGTCGTTCCACAGGCAGGTCGACGGCTCGGTGCAGTTCGAGCCGTCCCACTTGATCTCCACACCGTTGAACAGCCAGTTGGTGTTGTTCCACCCCGTCTCGTGGTCCGGAGAAGAACGGCCCACCAGGGTCATGCCCGCCGGTGTCACATACGGCGTACCGTTAGCATAACCCGAAGCGTTGTTGTCCTTGACGTCGACATAACGGATGTTCTGCACCCCGGCCTTGTCGAGGGTGAGCCGGGCCGCCGTCCCGTCCAGATCGCTGCGCAATACCAGATAGATCGAGGCATCATAGCCTGTCAGGGTCAGGCTGTGAGCGACATTTTGCTCCACCGTATTCTGGAACGTGAGCTGGCGGCTGACCGGCGAGGTCAACTGCTTGGACAGGTCATAGAAAGTCGTGCTGCCGTATATCGCCTGGTCGGTCCCCACCAGATCGACCGCGCCGGTACCGGCGGCGAAAGCGGCCGTGTTGTTCCAGTTGCCGTAGACCGCCATATCGATGCTGTTGGCATCAAAGGTTCCGGCCGAGTTGGTGAAATCGCCGTAAATACGGGCCAGATGGGTGGACAACCGCGCCGTGCTGGTGCCCGAATGGACCAGATGGTAGAAACCGTCGCCGGCGGCCGTGCCGGGTGTGATGACCTGGTCGGGACCGGCGGCCGCCCCGGTCAGCCTGACCGTTCCGCTGCCGGCCTGGTATACCGCGGCGCCCTGGGTCGTCCAGCTCCCGTCCAGGGTGATGGTGCCGGTGGTGGTCGAAAGGCTCCCGGCTAACGTGACGTCCCCGGCCACGTTCAACTGGTTATCTTCCACGTTCAAGGAGGTCCCTGAGTTGACCGTTATCCCGGCGGCCCAGGCGGTGACGCAGGTGAGAAATACCGTCGCGAGGGCGTAGAGCGCTAGCCCTGCCCTGAGCGTCATCTTTCGTAGGATCTCTCGCGCCGGCATTTAATATTAGTATTTGTAGGAATACAAATAGCGTTTTATATACAAATACATCGTAACAAATATTGATCACTATTAAATTGAATTTGCGGATTTTTTGACCGGTGGAATATCCGGCAGAAAAAGGCTGCCGTCATGGCGCCCAACAAGGGGGAGAACTTCCCAAAGGCCTGGTGATGGATGGGTGCTGGTCCAACGGCGTGAGGACCTCACGGAACACCCTCGGCAGAGGACCGCTGCGGGGCCGGGGCCCCGTTCCCCGCTCACGAACCTTGGTCAGGGGCCGGGCTTCCCGGCAAAGTACAGCTCGAGGATGTCCTGATACATCCGTGCTGCCACGGCTTGAGAATAACTGCTGTTCTCGAAATGTATATAATCGCCGAACACTTTCTCTTCATTCGCATCAAAGAGTGCGCTGTAGTCGCGTACCGGCAAGCCCAGGGACTGGTGCTCGTTCATTTCTTTGCGTACGCGGTGGACCATCTCGAGGCAATAATCCTGGGCCTCTTTCGTTAAGTAGGACTTTTCCTCCCCGGCCAGCGACCGTTTGGTGCAAAGCATCGGCTGGAACACGGCCATAAACTTGGCATCGACCGCCGCGGAAAGTTTAGCCCCTTTTTGGATATTCCCGATATAACTTTGGACGATCTTCGACTTCCATTCCTCGGAACCGAACCCCGTGCTTTTGCGCAGCTGTTCGATCTGCAACGTCCTTTTGGAAATAAGATCCAGCGCGACCGCACGCACGATCGCGCTCCGTAGTGCCAGTAAGGAGAACAGGGACTGCGTGGTATTATTAGCCATCAGCAGCGGATTCTTCTCGTAGACCACGAAGTTGTAAGGATAACCCGGGCGGGGATCGCCGAAGAAATAGCGGTCCATGATATCGTTGCCCCCCTCATACATGATTATGAGGTCGGGCTGCAGATCGTAAACTTCATAGAGGATGCGCGCCAGACTTTGGCCCGATCCGGATGACATGCAGCCAAAATTAAATACGCGCACATTTTTATGCCCGTTAAGATGGAATATGTCCTCCAGCAGTTCCGGGATCGGCGGCGTCCCGACCATGACAGTGGAACCGCCGAGGACAAAGATCCTGTATTCGCCCGGGCTCTTGTCCTTTTCCGGTAAAGGGCCGCGATACCCCAGGCCGTTAAGGGGTTCCTTCCACCCGACGACATTCCCATACGGCACTCCCCCGAACATCACATAAGGTTTGATGATCTTTGTCTGGGGATCATTGTACACGTCCACCTTGCCGCTGATGCGGGAGAAAATGGCCTCCGCGATGAGGAACAATGAGACAACAAAGATACAAAAAAGGGCGATCCGTCCCAATATCCTATCCATGCTTCCTTTCATGTTCTCCCCTTCAGCGGGAGGTTCAATGACCTCCCCACGTCAATATCCCGCATTTGCGGCCACCTCCGGCGGGATATCCCCGCGAGCTCAGAAAACATATTTGGCCGAACGGATGTTCTTTTCCAGATGGAACAGCAGGAAATTGTTCAGGATGCGCCGCATTTCGGCCTTGATCGATGACGGCATCCGGAGTTTCAGGCACCGGCCCCAGGGCTCTTTCTCGACGTAAAGCAAGGTCGCGACGGCCCCTTTCGAGACCGGCAGCAGGCCGGTGTCCCGGCCCTGGCAGTTATCGCAGACCAGGCCGCCCCGGCGCAGGCTGAACCTTGCCCGGGCACCGATGACCTGGCCGCAGATCACGCACGAGTCGATGTGCGGACGGAACCCGGAAAAGGCCAGGAACTTGATCTGGAACATGTGCACCAGCCGGTCGACGTCGTTAAGGTTCCGCTCCACGTCCAGCGCCAGCAAGTAGTCCAGCAACAGGCGGAACACTTCCGGGTTCGGCTGCTCGGGAGGCATGATACGGTTCACCAGCTCGGCGCCGTAATCCGCGGCCGTGATGAGCCGGCCCTCCTGCCGGATACCGGCGAAGAATCCCTTCATGTCGCAGGCGCTGACCAGGTGTATGTCGCTGTTGCGGTACTCATAATAGACGATATCGTTGACGGAGAATTTCTCGAGGCTGGAGCCGAACTTGCGCGGGTCCTTGCGTATGCCTTTAAGCACCCCGGTGACCCGCCCTTTGTCTTTGGTAAAAAAGAAAGCGATCTTGCTGGTCTCTCGATGGTCGATGGAGCGCAGAACTATCGCTTCGGTGGAAATAATGGCCATGATCCGTTCTCAGCGGCAGGAAAAAAAGAGGGCCGGCGATCCTCAATCCCTGCCCAGGGCCTCCTTGTACACACGGGCCCGTTCCCGGGTCACCCATAGAGCGGCTATGAAGGTGACCAGGAAATTGATGACCAGCAAAAGGCTGGCATTGAAGCGCCAGTCCCCCTGGCCGTACTTGTATTTAGTTTCGAGGATCTCGGTGATCGGGGCGACATCGAACAACGGGGAGAGCGCGAAGAACGGCACCAGGGACGACGAGGCCTGTCCGGCGTGCGCGCCTAAGAGCGTAAGCCCCAGGAGCGGGATCCCGACCCATAATATCCCCAGGGCGGTCCAGAAATAGACCTTCTTCTGATGGAACCGGCTCAGCCTGAACGCCTCCAGCGCCGATGAGAAAGCCAGGACATGGCACAGGATCAGCGCCAGCGCTATCAGTGCCTTGCCGGAGGGCAGCTTGAGCACAAAGGCGAAAGCCCCCCAGAACACCACGGTCGCCATGCAAAATGCCAAGGCCCACAAACTATTGCTGCTCTTGTCGTCGCTAAGGTCCAGCCGGGGCAACCCCATCTTCCTGGCCCTGGCCAGCCCCCGGGTAAAGTTAAGGTTGTCCGGAGTGGCGACAAAAACACCCCAGAACATGAAGCCGTAAAGCAGGTATATCGTCATGAAATTCATGGGCATCTTGTCATTATGGTGGAACATGGGCATGCCGCCTTGCGTCAGCACGGTGATGATGCTGCCCAGATAATAAAAAAGTATCAGGATATAAAGGGCCAGGAACTGGGTCTTGGACAGGACGCTTTTCTCTCCCGACGAAAACCTCCGCTTGATGCCGGCCAAGGCCAGCCACCACAAAGGCAACTGGACGATAAGCTGCAGGAGAAAAGACGGCATCCTGATGCCGTAAAATACCGCCTCCTGCGTCCCGCTTCCGGGCAGGTCATACCGCCAGGAATAAGCCGGCACGTCCAGCAGTTCCAGGTGCAGCCTTTCGTAGACCGGCAGCCAGGTGGCGTGATAGAAAGCCGAGACCTGGCTGGCCATGAAAGACAGCGCCACCATCATCATCCAGACAAAATAAAGCAAGGCCAGGGCCCCGAATAAGCCCATGCCCTGCTTCTTGGTCCGGGCGTACAATCCGGCCCACACCGCCAACGTGTGCAGGAATATCGCGGTAACGACTATAGGGATATGGAACTGAAAGAACGGCTTGAGCCCGAAACCGAAGAACAGCGATGTCAGCGCCATGACGGCCGACAGCAGGCCGAAAACGACCCACTCGAGTATGGCGCTGCCGAAAATCGCCCCGACCGCCTGGTCCAGCCGGCGCACCGGTGAAGCCCGGTGGCAGTCGATGGTTCCGCCGGATATTTCCTGGGTCGTATTGCGGTATGCGCTGATGGTGCCCAAGAGCAGGATCACCACCCCTTCCAGGCTGGCGATATGGTAAATGATACTGCCCATCCAGGAGACCTTGACCGAATGGCGTATGGCGTGGTTATAGACGCTCAGCGATTCCTGGTTGACATAATTGCCGACGAATATCAGGAACAGGATAAATAAAGCTATGACCAGCGCCGAAGAAAAATAGTACGGCCGCATGCGTTCACGCCAGTGCTTCAAAAAAAGAGGATTGTCCATCAAAGGCAGCAGCATCATGAAGTCTCCCGTACCCCGATCTTAAGGAAAATGTCTTCCACGTCGGCTTTCTTGATGATGAATTCCGCCACCGGTATGCCGCTGTGCACGAGGCCGGCCAGTAATGCCGATGCCTCGCGTTCACTTCCGCGGAACAAGGCGCATATTTCCCCCTTGGCCCCGTCCCGCACCTCGGCCAGGAGTTCGGAAGACTTCATCTGCGCGATGGCCTTCTCTCTAAGTTCCGGCGACATTTCGCAGACCCGCACCACCAGTTCACTCAGGATCCCGGTCCGGGCCCGTATCTCTTCCACGGTGCCTGAGACCACCATCCGCCCTTTTTCCATGATGCCTACGGCATTACAGAGGTCGCTCAGCTCGGTCAATATGTGGCTGGAGATCACGACCGCCTTGCCGGCGGCAGCCACCTCTTTAAGGATATCGCGCATCTCCGCTCGGCCGATAGGGTCCAGGCCGCTGGCCGGCTCGTCGAGTAACAGCACCTTGGGGTCATGCAAAAGCGTTTTGGCCAGCACCAGGCGCTGGCGCATGCCGCGTGAAAGGGTATGGATGAGCGCGTCCCACTTGTCCAGCAGGCGGACGCGCCCGGCCCAAAGGCGGGCCCGTGCTAGCCGCTCGTGGCGCGGGCAGCCATAGGCCGCCGCGAACACTTCCAGGTATTCCCAGACTTTCAGGTTCTCGTAGACCGGGGTTAAGTCCGGCATGAATCCGACCCTGCGGAGAGCCTCCTGCGGGGAGAGGTCCAGGTCGATGCCATCGATGTTGATATCGCCGTAGGTGGGGCTGAATATCCCGGCCATTACTTTTAAGGTGGAGGTCTTGCCGGCGCCGTTCGGTCCCACCAGCCCGTAGATATGGCCGGCACTGACCTGGAAACTGAGGTCATGGACGGCTATGACCCCTTCGTAATCAACTCGCAGGGATTCTACCTTGATCATAATGTATGTATTCTAACGCAAGTTGGCCAGAAGGCAAATCCGAAATCAGCAACAAAAAGATGCTGGCGGAAGTCAGCGCCCCCGGCCGTAAGCGGGCTCCGCGGCGGCCGAGCCCAGTGTTATTTCACCGCCCGGACG
>CAYTIW010000013.1:0-7218 GCA_964438075.1 uncultured Planctomycetales bacterium | reverse complement strand
GCCGCCGCCGCGCAAAGCAGCTCATCCTCCCGGGCCCGCATGGCCGCACGCAGGCGAAGCGTCCGGTCGCTCCAGCCGGCCAGATGCAGGATGCCGTGGGCGATATAACGTTTGAGCTCCCGCTCGAAAGGCTCGCCGTACTTCCGGCAGTTCCTGCGGGCCTCCGACGGGCAGAGACAGATCTCGCCGTACAAAGGGCAGGGAGCGGATGACTTGAGATTGGCTACGCCCCCAGCCGTCCTCGCCTTGTGCTGCCGAAGTCCCTTCCCCGCTCCCGCTTTTCCCTGTTCCGGGCCCAGGTCGAACGTCACCACGTCGGTCACATGATCATGCCCCAGATGCCTGCGGTTCAGGCGGCGCATGGCCGCGCCGGAAAGCAGGGCCAGGGAAATCCTGTATTCCCGAACCCCGGCGGCCCGCAACATCGCTTCCGCCGAAACCCCCAGGCTCTGCCTCAGGGCCGGCGGCACCAGGCCTGCGGCCCCCGGGTCACACCAGACGGTAACTCCCCCAGAGAAGGGCTCTTCCCGGCTGGAGGTTAAGGCGGGGTCAATGGACATCTTTCTTGGGATCGGGATACTTGACGCGCACGTGGTACATGGCGCTCAAGGTGCGGGAAAAAGACTCGCAGATGGTCTCGATCTCCCGCAGGGTCAGGTTGCATTCATCCAGCTGGCCGTCGATGAACTTGTTGTTGATGATCTTGCGCACCACCTCATCGATGCGGGTAGGCGTATGTTCGTCTATGGCGCGGGTGGCGCCTTCGACCGAGTCGGCCAGCATGACCAGAGCCACCTCCCTGGTCTGCGGCCGGGGGCCCGGATAACGGTAGGTGTCCTCCCCCACTTCGTTCACGACGCCGTCAGCCAAGGCCTTCTGGTAGAAATAATGGATGATGCTGGTCCCGTGGTGCTGCTCGATAAAATCGACAAGTTTCGCGCTGAGGCGGTGCTTGCGGGCCAGTTCCACCCCTTCCTTGACATGGTTCAATATCACCAGGCGGCTCATCGAAGGTTCCAGGTCATCGTGCTTGTTGTCGATCATCGACTGGTTCTCGTTGAAATATTCCGGCTTGTCCAGCTTGCCTATGTCGTGGTAATAAGCTCCGACGTGAACCAGCAGGGCGTTGGCGCCGATAGCATCCGCGGCCGCCCCGGCCAGGTTGCCCACCACCAGGCTGTGATGATAGGTGCCGGGGGCTTCGAAGGCCAGGCGCTTCAACAGCGGCTGGTTGAGCGAATCCGAAAGCTCAAGCAGGCTGAAGTTGGTCAGCTCGCCGAAGAAGGTCTCAAAGACCTTGAGCGTCGCCAGGACCGCCCCGGCCGACAGCAGTCCGCTGATGACCAAAGGCCAAAGGTGCCCGCCCCATACTTCCCTGTTGACCTGCGGATGGATCAGGAAATAAGCAAACACCTGGACCGCCCCGATCAGGATGCCGGCGAAGAGCAAAGTGCCGCGTGTCCGCGCGTCACGCACGGCATAAGCCCCGCTCAACCCGCCGATGAAGGTGACTATCAGATAATCGATGTCCATCCCCGTCACCAGGCTGGTCAGGGCCGCCGACATGAAGGCCATCATGAACGAAAGCTGGATGTCGGTGAACAACAGCATGGTCAGCATGGCGGTACTGGCCACCGGGATGAAATAGGGGTTCAACCGGTAATATATGGACATCAAGCATGCCAGCGCCACCAGTAAGGAAAGGAGCAGCCCCAGCTGCAGGATACGACGGGAGTCCGTCTTCTTGAACATCACCAGATGGAAACCGTAAAGTACCAGCAAAAGCGGTATGACCAAAGACAGGCCCGCTATATAGCAGTACCCCGCCAGCAGGACGAAAACAACAACTGCCACGACCAGCTTCTTCTTATTTTTCTTTATTATGTCGCTCATATGCCTCGATGATCTTCTGCACCAGCTCGTGCCGGACCGTGTCCTCCCCGGTCAAATGCACGAACTTTATCTCCTCAACGTGTTTGAGGATATTCTCCGCCTCGACCAGCCCGATCAGCTGCCCTTCCGGCAGGTCGCTCTGGGTGATGTCGCCGGTCACCACGGTCTTGGAATCAAAACCGAGGCGGGTCAGGAACATCTTCATCTGCTCGGGAGTGGAGTTCTGCGCCTCGTCCAGCACCACGAAAGCCTCGTTGAAAGTGCGGCCGCGCATGAAAGCCAGCGGCGCGACCTCGATGATGCCCTGCTCCGAATACTGTTCCACCTTGTCCGGCTCCAGCATTTCATAAAGCGCGTCGTACAGGGGGCGCAGGTACGGCATGACCTTCTGCTCCAGCTCCCCCGGCAGGAACCCGAGGTTCTCGCCGGCCTCCACCGCCGGGCGGGTGAGGATGATGCGCCGCACCAGCCCCTTTTTCAGGGCGTTCACCGCCATGGCCATGGCCAGGTAGGTCTTCCCCGTGCCGGCCGGCCCGATGCCGAACACGATGTCGTACTTCTTGATCGCTTCGACGTATTCGATCTGCCCCTTGGTCTTGGGCGTGATGAGACCTCCCTTGACCGGCAGCTCGATCCGCTCCTTGGCCAGGCGTTTGAGGCCGTCGGTTTTTTCCTGCTCGGCCACGCGGGTGGCGTAAACGATATCCCGTTTCTTGACGATACGGCCGCTCTTGACTATGCCGAGCAGATAATTGAATAATTCCCCCACCGTGTTGACCTTGTCATCCGGCCCTTCGATGCGCAGGCCTTCCTGCGTCCGGTATATCCGGACGCTGAACTCGCGCTCGATCACCTTAAGGTTCTCGTCGTATTTACCGAAAAGCAACTGGATGTCACGGTTGTCTTCGAACTTGAGGTTAAGCATCATGATCCAGCATCTCCTGTTGGTTGGCTTATTCTTCCGGCACCGGATCCGGCTTTGCCGCCGGGGCGGCATCTGCCGACACCGGTATTTTCAGGACATTGCCGGGTTTGAGAAAATTAGGGTCTTTGATCACATCCCGGTTGGCGTCGTAGATCATCGTCCACTTGCTGTAAGAACCGTACAGCTTTTTGGCGATCTTTTGCAGGGTGTCGTCTTTCTGCACCGTGTACTGCTCGAATTCCTGCGGTGCCGCGGCCCCCTTACGGATGAGAGCGCCGGGATCCTGGTCCGGGAAAGTGAAATTGCTGTCGTGCACCACCACCGTCTGCTTGGCATCCGGCAGGACCTGGCTCTGGCCGGCCGGGGCTTTCTTTTCCGCGCCGGTTTCCGGCCCTTTCGCGGCCGCCTCCGCCTTATTCTTCTCCTCGACCTCGATCACGATCACCTGCCGCGTCTTGGCCCGGTTCGGGTATAGTTCCTCCGCCCCGGCCGGCAGTTCCTGGTCCACGCGCGCCCGTTCCTCGAGGTGCGCCCGGACGGAGACGCAGCCCGAAAGCATGGCTGTCAACGCAAAGGCCGAGATCAATACCTGGCATTTAGAATGCATCTTGTGCCTCCTTGATAATAATGCGGCCGGCCCCGCCCGTCGGCGCAGGCTGCCGGTTAAATACCTCTCTACTTCTTCTTCAAGGCCACCAGCCCCAGCTCGCGCATCTGCTTCTCGTCCACTGTCGAAGGGGCGTCCGCCAGAAGGCAGCTGCCGCGCTGGGTCTTGGGGAAGGCTATCGTATCGCGGATCGAATCCAGCCCCGAGAGCAGCGCGACCAGCCGGTCGAGGCCGTACGCCACCCCGGCGTGCGGAGGCGCGCCGTACTCGAAAGCGCGCAAAAGGAATCCGAAGCGCTGTTCGATCTCCTCCTGGCCCAGGCCGATGATGTCGAATATCCTCTTCTGCATCTCGCGCCGGTGGATACGGATAGAACCTGAGCCGATCTCGCTGCCGTTGAGGACCAGGTCGTACGAACGGGAGCGTATCTTGGAAAGGTCCTTGCCTTCCAGCAGGGCCACGTCGTCCTTGTGTACCGACGTGAAAGGATGGTGCTCGCTGTCCCAGCGTTTTTCCTCCTCGTTCCAGTGGAAAAGCGGGAAATCCACCACCCACAGAAAAGCGAATTCTTCCTTGTCCGCCTTGTCCTTGCGGATGTCCGGCTTGTCGCAGCCGTATTTAGCCATAGCGTCGGCATGCGTCATGCGCGGGAACGGTATGGGTATGTCGAGCCCCTTGACCTCCCTGAGCACCTGCTGGAACATGCGCTCGGTGAGGCTGAAGATATCCTCTTCTTCGACGAAAGACATCTCCATATCGATCTGGGTGAACTCCGGCTGGCGGTCGGCCCGCAGGTCTTCGTCCCGGAAGCATTTCACGATCTGATAATAACGGTCCATGCCGGACACCATCAAAAGCTGCTTGAAAAGCTGGGGCGACTGCGGCAGGGCGTAGAACTGGCCCGGGTTCAGCCTGGACGGGACCAGGAAATCGCGCGCGCCTTCCGGCGTCGACTTGGTCAGGACCGGCGTCTCGACCTCGCAAAAGTTCTCGGCGTTCAGGAACGCCCGGACCGTGTTGGCCAGCTTGTGCCGCAAGAGCAAAGACTCGCGCATCTTCTCGCGGCGCAGGTCGAGGTAGCGGTAGGTCAGACGGTTCTCTTCCGTGACCTCGGCATAACCGTCGATCTCGAACACCGGCACTTTGCTCTCGTTGAGTATCTCCAGCTCCTTCGCCAGCAGTTCGATCCCGCCGGTGGCCAGGTCCTTGTTCACGTTCTTGTCGGGGCGGACGTTCACCTGCCCCTTGATGCGCACCACGAACTCCGGCCCCAGCTTCTGCGCCGCCTCGTGGGCGGGTCTGGCCACCGAAGGAACGAATACGACCTGGGTGATCCCGTAACGGTCGCGGATGTCAATAAAAGTTAGTTTGCCGTGATCGCGACGGCGGTGAACCCAGCCGCAGAGCACCACTTCCTGGTCTTTGTGTGAAGGCCTTAGTTCGCCGCATGTGTGTGTACGTAACATTGTTGGTTACTGCCTTTCTTATGGAAGTTCAGCCTTTTTCCTTAGGATACCTTCGGCGCCGTGCCCGCGCACAACCTTTTCTGCAGAGCTTCTACCGCTTCGGACAGGGGCACTGTCTCCTGTCCTCCGCCCTGCATGTCCTTTATCCCGACGGTGTTGTTCCGTATCTCTTCTTCGGCCAGTATCAGCGCGAAACGCGCCTTGAGCTTGTTGGCCTGCTCGAACTGTTTCTTGAAGGAACGGCCGCCGAAATCCATATCGGCCGCTATGCCTTTCTGGCGGAGAGCGCACAGAAGCTCGAAAGACCGCTGCTCCAGCTCGGGTTTGCCGGTCACAATGAAGGCGTCTATCCCCTGTTCCAGCGCAACGGCCCGGCCCTGATGCTCCAAAGCCAGGAGTATCCTCTCCATGCCCAGCGCGAAGCCGATCGCCCCGACCGGCACACCTGAACGGGGATCACCGCCGCCCAGTTGTTCGATCAGGCCGTCATAACGGCCACCGGCGCCGATCGCGTCCTGCGCCCCCAGTCCGGGATACGATATCTCAAAGACCGTATGCGTATAATAGTCCAGGCCCCGGACCAGCTTGTCCGAGACTTCATAAACTATGCCCATGCGGTCAAGCCCTTTTCTGACCTGGTCGAAATAATTGAGCCCCTTCTCCGAAAGATGCCTGGTTCCTATCTCCAAACCCTTTATAAGGGCCTGGCAATCCTGGTCTTTGGAATCCAAAAGGCGGAAAACATTGCGCTCATATTGACTTTTGCACTCGTCGCTCAAATCCCCGACCTTGCCTTTCAGCTCCTGGCGGAGCCATTCGGCAAAGCTGGCCTTGTCCTCCATGCTCCCCAGGCTGTTGAGCCTGAGCTTGATACTGGATTTATCCAGGCCGAAAGAACGGATCAGCTCAACGGCCAGAGCTATCATCTCGGCATCCAGCAGCGGGTGGCTGGCCCCGCGGCCGATGGCTTCGGCGCCGATCTGGTGGAACTGGCGCAAACGGCCCTTCTGGGGACGCTCTCCGCGGAACATCGGCGCGATATAAAAGAACTTGGAAAGGAATTCTTCGCGCCCGATATTATACTGGTTATAGGCCCTGACCACCGGGGCCGTCCCTTCCGGGCGCAGGGCAAAGGGAGAATCGCCTTCTTCATCGCGCTGGGACTTCACCTCCAGCAGTTGTTTATTGACGACCTCGGTCGTTTCCCCCAAGGAACGCTTGAACAGGCCGACCTCTTCAAAGACCGGTGTGCGGATCTCGCGATAAGCATAGGTCTTCAGGATCTTTCGCGCCCTTGTTTCAAGTTGTTCCCAGGCAAGGACTTGATCCGGGAGGATATCCGCCGTTCCGCGTGGATTGATTATCTTATTATTCATATCTTATAAGTTGTTAGCCCCATCTCCGCCGATCCGGAAACAAACTGCATTACTTTCATCACAATATATTACGGCTCATCCGGATAGAGCGTAATATCTAATTCATGTCCCTGCTTATGCCTGAACCTGTCTGGCATCCGTACAGACCTGCCGCGCACACAGGGACCATGTAGAGTGGCCCATACTGTCTGAGAGTTTGTTCTAGCAACGAATTCATCTGTCCGCTTGGGAGGTTGCCCGGCAGCTTTTATGAGCGTGAAAGCCTTGATTAACTTCACCATGAAAGACCTTGGGAACTTCGATCTTATATAAAACTAAAGGGCGTGCTTCAACACGCCCCGGAACTTGCCTTCTTCTCTTATATAACTGGCCGCTTCACTTTACTTAATCTTCTGCTTCATCTCAAGTCCCGGCTTGAAAACGACCACTCGCCGGGGAGGTACGGGTACGCTGGCGCCGGTGCGGGGGTTGCGTCCGAACCTGGCACGACGCTCTTTCACCTTGAAAACACCGAAGTTACGAAGCTCGACCTTTTCATTGCGGTTCAAGGAGTCAATGATCACGTCGAACGTCTTTTGGACGATACGTTTGACGTCGACCTGCTTGATCCCAGTCATATCGGTGATCCTTAACACGATATCCTTTTTTGTCATAAAGATGCTCCTCCTCGGTGTTTGTTCGGTGAAATGTTGTAAGCATAGTATCAACAATGCTTTAGAGTGTCAAGGGAAAGTTGGCACCCCGGCTGAGCATGAGACATGGAATTACCGTGAAGGGGAACTGCTATCAGGCGACGTCAAAGTACAAGTTTGGGACGAACTTAGATATATATTTTACTCTTGGGCCGGCAGGGTCCTCCTCGGGACCTGGTATTTTAAAGAACGACCCTGAAAGCTTGCTCGCCCACCACCGACTTTATCTCGTCCATCAGCACCTCGCTGGGAGAAACAA
>CAYTIW010000012.1:55387-60230 GCA_964438075.1 uncultured Planctomycetales bacterium | reverse complement strand
TGGCAGGCGGGCTTCGACCGCTGGAACCGTGCCGACCGCGGGGTGCTGGATGACCTCAGGGCCCGGTCGACCGGGGCGGAACAGAAAAGGGCGGTCCTGACCCCATTCGGAGTGTTGGCCTTACTTTTGTGCGCCGCGGCGGCCAGCCTGGCCGCGCAATATGCGGCCCGCCAGCTCCCTCAGGTCAAGGACATGATCACCGCCTACGCCTGGACCATCATCGTCGTGAGCGCGTTGGGCCTGGGGTTGTCCTTTACGCCGGCACGCAGACTCGAAGGATATGGCGCGACAAAGGCCGGATACTGGTTATTATATTTTGTGCTGACCGCGATCGGCGCCAAGGCGTCCCTGGCGAACCTGGGGACATCTTTCATCCTTATCGCTGCGGGTTTCATGATTGTGGCGGTGCATGTGGTCTTCCTGCTCGCGGGGGCAAGGGCTCTGCGGGCGCCGCTCTTTTTGGCGGCAGCGGCCAGCCAGGCCAACATCGGCGGGGTCGCCTCCGCGCCGGTAGTGGCGGCAGTTTATGAACCGGAGCTGGCTTCAGTAGGGTTGCTTTTAGCTATCCTGGGTAATATAGTGGGAACGTATCTGGGGATCCTGTGCGGGCAATTGTGCCGGGTTTTGGCTTAGGAGGACTTATGATAAGTTCTAACTGGGGATGCAGGCTGTTGTTCGTGGCGGCGGTCTTTTTGCCGGGAGCCGTAAATGCCGAGAGCTTGAATTACGCCGCGCCCAGCGAGCTCGTCGGCATCACCCGCGAGATGAGGACCGCCGGTTTCTGGATCGCCCGGCACCCGTATCCGGACAAGCTCATCATGTCGCCGCTCGAGATCGACCGGTTCAATGCCGGGACTCAAGCCGACGGATTGATAGAGGACGGGGAAAAATTCCCCTCCCAATATGACGGCGTAAAGATCAAGGCCGAGATCAAGGCAACGGTACACGAGCTCAGGGGGCGTTTGTTATACCAGGAGAACGGCACGGTCGCGGACGAGGCGTTCTTCGCGCCGCTGGTGGAGAACATGAGCCCGGCCGCCATCCCGGCCAAGGTGAAAGTCTGTTACGGTTTCATCGCCCTTCCTGCCGACGAAAGGCTGCTCCCTACGAACTTTCCGCTTTACGCCAAGCCCGGCGATATCGACTTCGACGAGCTGCAGAACAGCGGCCTGGACGTAGGCGCGGCGGTCATGGTCCTGCACTCGACCCAGGACGGCAAATGGTTTTACGTGAAGGACGAGGCGGCGAAGGGCTGGGTGGAGTCCTCGAAGGTGGCGCTGGCAGGTCCGGAGGAAGCCCGGGGCCATCTGCGCCGCCGGGATATCGTGGTGGTGCTGGAGCCCAAGACGGATGTCTTCCTGGACCGCGAGATGACCAATTATCTGGCGACCGTGAAGATGGGGACCAGTTTTGTGATGAAGAACGTCTCGGGCAGAGTGGCGGAGGTCCTCATACCGCAGCGGAAGGAGGATGGTGCCGGAGGCCCTTTCCGTTCCGGATTTATCGCGAGGGAGGACGTCAATATCGGATACTTGCCTTATACGCCGAGGTCGATAATCCGCCAGGCTTTCAAGATGCTGAACGCCCCCTACGGCTGGGGAGATATGTACGGCGAGCAGGACTGCTCCCGCTTCGTGCGGATGGTGTTCGCGACCGTGGGGCTTAAAATGCCCAGGAATTCAGCCGAGCAGGGAAAAGTGGGCCGTGCTTTGGCCGGATCAACGGAGACCGCCCCGCTGGCGGAGAAGCGCAAATTTGTTGCGGCTAACGCCGTGGGTGGCCTGGCGATCCTGCACCTGAAAGGGCATGTCATGCTTTACCTGGGAGAGTACCGCGACCGCCTTTTCGCCATCGGAGCGACCTGGGCTTACCGCGAGGCCGTTCCCGGAAAAGAGGAGCGGGTCCGTGTCCTTAACCGGGTGGCCGTGACCGACCTTGCTCTGGGGGAAGGGACGTCCAAGGGGTCTTTTCTCCAGAGGATATTGAGCGTGCGGAGCCTGGAAAAGGAGTGAGCCTCCGGCGTTATCCTGACGGCAGTATGGCGGTATAATTCATTCGAGGGAGAATACTTATGAGCCTGGTGCAGAGGATTTTCCAGTCCCTTCTGCCGGAAGGGACCTTTAATAGGATCAAAGACGAAGCCAGCAAATGGTTCATGGTCTGTGACGAGTGCGGGTATTCAGTGTCCTACTGGGAGGCGGGAGGCATCCGGGCGGGTGCCGCAAGCCACAGAAAGAAGATACTAGGCCGGTGCCCGACCTGCGGGCGTTTCAAGTTCTTCAGCGTGATCAAGAAAGGATAGAGACGCATTGCCTGCGGGGGGGCTGTGCCGGCAGATCCCCGGGCCCTTGCATCCTCTCCACCGCGCATATTGGCGAAAAATTTTCTGCTAATTCTTGCCAGTGTGTGCTATACTTCGCCCAATGTTTAATTCGATCAAAGACTTCCCGCCTGAACGATCCTTCCGTTCATGTATCTTCCCGAGAGACTCAGGGTTGTTTTTGATGAATGTGCTCTGAGCGCTCCGGCCTTATTTTGCCCTGCCGGGTCTACATTATTATAAAACGGGCGAATAATCCCCACGGATGTGGGCGACCGCCAATGGTGCTGACATGCGGACTCTATGAATGAGGCCGAAGTGCGCCTAGATGGGCGGTCACAATTCAAAGAAAGAAGAAGAAAGAATGACAGATTCAAATCAACACACGTTTTACGGCCTTGGCATCGCGCCTAAGTTGCTGGAGGTCCTGGACCGGATGAGGTTCAAGAACCCGACGCCGATCCAGTTCAAGGCCATCCCGGTAGCCATTGAGGGCAAGGACCTCATGGGGGTCGCACAGACCGGCACGGGGAAGACCCTGGCCTTTGCGGTGCCGATGCTGCAGCACCTGGCGCAGTCCAAGGGGGTGGGGCTAATCCTGGTACCGACAAGGGAACTGGCCTTGCAGGTCGATGAGACCATCCGCAAGGTGGCTCATCCGTTCGGGATATTTTCCGCGGTCCTGATCGGGGGGGCATCGATGGAGGAGCAGGTGCGCGCCATCCGGCGCCACCCGCGCGTCATCGTCGCAACTCCTGGACGGCTGATCGACCACGTTTCGATACGCCGCTCGCTCAAGCTGGACAACGTGAACATCCTGGTTCTCGACGAGGCGGACCGCATGCTGGACATGGGTTTTGCCCCGCAGATCGAGGAGATCATGCGTTATGTCCCGAAGGAACGGCAGACCATGCTTTTTTCGGCGACCATGCCGCGGGAGATCATGAACATGGCCTCGCGCCACATGAAGCTGCCGGTCAACGTCGAGGTCGCGCCTTCGGGCACCACCGTTGAGAAGATAGTGCAGGAGCTTTTTATCATACGCAAGGAGACCAAGATAGCGCTCTTGAGCAAGGTCCTTACGCAATACCGCGGGTCGGTGCTGCTTTTCGTCCGGACCAAGCACCATGCCAACCGGCTGACCAAGGAGCTGAAGCGGATGGGGCACAGCGCGGCGGAGATACATTCCGACCGTTCGCTGGGTCAGCGCAAGGCCTCTCTGGAAGGGTTCAAGGTCGGCCGCTACCGCATCCTGGTAGCGACGGACATAGCTTCGCGGGGCATCGACGTGAAAGGTATCGAGCTGGTGGTCAACTACGACCTGCCGGATGACGCTGAGAATTACGTGCACCGTATCGGGCGTACCGGCCGGGCCGGCATGGAAGGGCGCGCGATCTCTTTTGCCACCCCGGACCAGTTCGAAGCGGTCACGGCTATCCAGCGGCTGATACGGGCGGATATCCCGGTGGTGAAGCACCCGGAGGTGCCGCAGGAGGAGTTCCTGTTGCCGGTGCGTTCGGTCCATGCGCCGGCATCCAGCGGGCCAAAACGCTTTTCGGGCCGGTCTTTCCGTTCCCGGGGGTCGCGTTTCCGCCGGAGATAACCGGGGCCGGCAAGCTCTAGGGAAGCCCGGGGGATTATCCAAGGATATGCCCCCGGGTTTTTTCGTTATGGCTGAAATGATTTTTATTTTCTATCGACAAACTTTTGTGCTATTTTACTTCCCTGAACAATAATAAAAAGGAGAAATGGTATGGAAAAAAGAATGTCTCTATTGATGGCCTTGTCCCTGGCCGTGATGCCTTTAGGGGCCGCATGGGCGCAAGGATCCACCGGGTCTTCTTTGCTAAAGGCGGTGGGACAGGCCGCGGTCCAGACCGCGGTCCAGGCGCTCAGCCCGCAGGCCCAGGCGGTAGTGGATGAGGCCCAGAAACTCGGAACGCCTGCGGCCCAGGAGAATTTTATTGTGGCCAAGGCCAAGACTTTCATGGGAGAGAAGAACTATGACCTGGCCCTGCAGTTGGCCAATTACGTTCTGACGAATATAAATTCCAACTCCTTGAGCGCGCAGAAGATAGTCACCGACGCCAAGGCGTCCCTGGCGCAGTATGCCCAGGACAAGGTGGGGCAGACCCAGGCGCAGTCAAAAGAGGCCCAGCAGGCCCAGCAAGTCCAGTCGGATGCCGCCAAGACAGCGGAAGGGGTGAAGGGTCTTTTGGGAGCGTTCGGCACGAAGAAATAGCGTGGCTGGCGCAGTCGCTTTCTTTGAGGCGCGGTTATGCGTCAGGGAATGATCGAGTAAAAGTCATATTCTAGTCAACGGAAAAAAGGAGGGGATATGCCCGAAAAAGCACAGGAGATATTGCAATTGTACGTTCTTCCTTTTGCCTGGAAGCTGCTGGCGGCGGCGGTCATCTTTATCATCGGTAAGTGGGTCGCCAAGCTGCTTTCCGGTCTGGTCGAGAAGTTGATGGCACGTGCCAAGGTTAACGCCTCGTTGGTGGTCTTTGCCAAGAACGTGAC
>CAYTIW010000012.1:46973-55287 GCA_964438075.1 uncultured Planctomycetales bacterium | reverse complement strand
TGAAATAAGCGTGACTTGGGTGCGGCCCGGGCTCTGAAGGCGACGCCTTTCTTTAAAGGCGCGGTTCAGCCCCGGGCGGTATTCATCGGCGAGCGCACAGGAGGCAGGAATGTCCGTCAAGATAAAGAATAACGTATATTCCGTCGGCAAGGTGGATTGGGCGTTGCGCCGGTTCCACGGCGATGAATTGTCCACCCATCACGGTTCGACCTATAATTCCTATCTGGTCAAGGAAGCGCGCACCGTCCTTATCGATTCGGTCTGGGAACCGTTCGCTTCCGAGTTCATGATGAACCTTCCGAAAGAAGTGGATATAAAAAAGATCGACGCCGTAGTCGTCAACCATGCCGAGATAGACCATTCCGGAGCGATGCGGGAACTGCTGGCCTTGATCCCCGACGTGCCGATCTACTGCACGCCCAACGGCGTCAAGTCCATCAAGGGGCATTTCCACAAGGACTGGAATTTTCACCCGGTGCGGACCGGCGACAGGCTGGACATCGGTAACGGCAAGGAACTGGTCTTCTTCGAGGCCACCATGCTGCATTGGCCGGACACGATGTTCACCTATTTGACCGGGGACAATATCCTTTTTTCCAACGACGCCTTCGGTCAGCACCTGGCGACCGACAAGGTGTGGGCCGATCTCATTGACCCCTGCGTGTTGGAAGCCGAGCTGATCAAATATTTTGCCAATATCCTGGCCCCCTGGAGCAAGAATATCGACGCCAAGATCAAGGAGCTGCTGAGCTTGAACTGGCCGGTCGACATGATCTGTACCAGCCACGGGGCTTCCTGGCGCAAGGACGTACTTAAGGTCGTGGAGAAATATGCCGCCTGGGCCAATGCGTACCGGGAGGACCGCATCACGATCGTTTACGATACCATCTGGGGCGGTACCCGGGTCATGGCGGAAGCCATAGCCAGGGGCATCCGCGAGGCGGATCCCGACGTGGCTGTGAACGTTCTGAACATGGCCCGTTCGGACAAGAACGATGTCGCGACAGAGATATTCCGTTCCAAGGCGGTCCTTATCGGATCGCCGTCGCATAATAAATGCGTCCTCTCTTCGATCGCCCTTTTGCTGGAAGAGCTGAAGGGCCTGGCGTTCAAAGGCAAGAAGGCCGCGGCTTTCGGATGTTACGGCTGGTCGGGTGAGGCGCAGAAACGCCTGACCGGCTTGCTGCATGATGCCGGCTACGAGATCGTCGACGATGGCATAACCAACCTGTGGGAGCCGGATGAAGGCGCTATCTCCAAGTGCGTGGAATACGGCAAGCAGTTCGTAAGCCGTCTTTGACCAGTACAGCGAGTGAAGATCGGTATGGTTTTTTCCTATTTGAAAGGCAGGCCTTCGAAAGCCGAGCTGTCCTTGGGCCCCGATGCCCATAAGGAGCACGCGGCGAGGAGTTCGGTCCTTGCGGCCGTCGGTCTGGTCAGCATGAAGATGGTGGTCGGGCTTTCCACCGGAAGCCTGGGCATACTGGCCGAAGCCGCGCATTCCGCGCTGGACCTGGTGGCCGCGATCGTGACATTCTTTGCGGTCCGGATTTCGGCGGTCCCGGCCGACAAGGACCACCCTTACGGCCACGGCAAGGTGGAGAACATTTCGGCCCTGTTCGAGACGATGCTTCTGTTGTTGACCTGCGGCTGGATCATTTACGAGGCCGCCAACCGGCTGATATCGCACCGGGTGGAGATCGAGGTCAATGTCTGGGCCTATCTGGTCATGTTCATTTCGATAGCCGTGGATGTTTCCCGTTCGCGCATGCTGCACCGCGTGGCCAGGCAGTACAACAGCCAGGCCCTGGAGGCGGACGCGCTCCATTTCTCCACGGACATCTGGAGCTCGGCGGTCGTTATCGTCGGCCTGATCTGTGTTTCTTTGAGCGATGTGATCAAAGGTTCGGATTTCCTGCACTACGCTGACTCGATAGCGGCTATCGTGGTAGCCATCATCGTGGTCCAGGTCAGTTTCAGGCTCGGCCGGCGTACGGTGGACGCCCTGCTGGATTCCGCTCCGGAAGGGCTGAGCGGCAAGGTGATCGCGGCAGTGGAAAAGATACCCGGCGTGGTCGATTGCCACAACGTCAGGATACGGTCCTCCGGCCCCCAGGTGTTCGTCGACCTGCATGTCCTGATGGAAGGATCCATGTCGCTCAAAGACGCTCACCGGCTGACCGAAGAGATCGAATCCGCGATCCGTGAAATGGAGCCTAATGCGGATGTGACGGTCCATCCCGAGCCGCGTTGACCCCTTCCTCTTTGTAACCCCGATCCGCAGTTCGCCTGAGCGGTTGATCGCGATAAGAGAGCCGTGGCGAATTAATCCTTGTGCCGTCGGGATTTATCCGTAATATAGGAGCATCATGAAAGCGGCCATACGAGCGATAGTGTTGTCTGCCGGCGCCGTCGTCCTGGGGGCCGGGCTTTTCCTTGGCTGGCTTATCTATACGCCAGGGGGCGCGCGGTTCGCTGTCCAGCAGATAGTTACCGATACGCTGGAGTCGTACAAGGTTACTTGGGAAGGGATGGAAGGCGATCTGGCAAGTGGCATCACGGTCCGCCATCTGCAGGTCAAGGAAATACCACGGCTGCCTCCGGGAAGCTTTTTGAGGGTCCAGAAGCTGTCAGTCCGGTTGAGTTCGCCGGCCTTGAGCGGGCTTGCTTTGGACATCGACCACGCCAGACTGTTCCCCCGCGGTGAAGAGGCGATAGTGCTCAATGGGAAGGTCCGCGGCAATAGGTTTGCCGCCAACGTCTACAGCCGTTCCCTGGATCTGGGGGACATGCGCGATGCCCTGATGAAATTCTTTGATGTCCCGGCGATGAAAGGGACTTTAAGGGATATCGACCTGATCGCCGTGGGGAGCTTTGAACGGCCGTGGATATCGGGACGTTTTATCGCGGAGCGGCTGGAGCATAACGGTTTTTTGCTGGAAGAATGTCCCGTGCACGTGAAGCTTCATTTTTTGCCCGGGGCCTCGCAGTGGGAGACCTATGGCCGGATGGACCTTTTGGGAGGGTGGCTGCAAAGCCCGGCGGTCCGCATTGATCTGCTGAAAAGCCGGTTGACCTTCGCGGGACGAGCGGCCTGGCCGGAACTCAATATTAACGCCGCGGCCCGGGTGCTCCGGACCAGGATCGATATCAAGGTCAGAGGATCTCGCAAGGACCCGCTGGTCTTTTTGTCTTCCGATATGCCGTACCCCAAGGAACAATTGCTGCTGATGCTGGCCACCGGCCGCCGGTGGTCGGGTATGGAAGGGGCGGTCAACGGTAACCCCATGACTCCGCAACTGGCCTCGGATTTTGTGGAATATCTGCTTTTCGGGGGATCGCGCGGCAAAATCGTGGAGTGGTTCGGCCTGAGCGATATTTCGCTGATAGCGGATGAAAAGGCGCAAGGGGTATCTTTGACCAAGGATCTGACCGATAGGCTGGGGCTGGGGTATGGTATCAAGGTCGGCCCCAAGCCTGCCGACAAGGAACACCCGAGGGAAGTGACCCAGACCATCGAGGGAGATTATCACCTCACCGACCGGCTGACCATCAGCGCCCAGAAGGAAATCAAGGCTGACCGTTCATCCTTCATGAGCGACCCGGATAGCTACGAAAAGCCGGATGACCGGATATTGCTCAGATACCGTTCCCGGTTCTGACAGGGGAATAGAGAAGGCGAGCATATATGCTAAAAACACATGAACCTGCTTGACCGTCCGGAGACTGGCGGGTAATCTGGTGACGCCTTTAGAGCCAGAGCGGCCTGGATTTGGTCTTGCCGCTCGACATCTTTTTGAGCTTGTTCATATAATCGGAGGGCTTGTATGACTGAAACGATGCCGCCTCAGATCGCTGAGCTAATAACCAAATATGGAGATCTGGGCACGTTCGTGGCCATGTTCCTTGAATCGAGCGTGATCCCGATCCCTTCCGAGGTCGTCATCGCCGGGGCTGGTGCTATCGGGGTGCCCCTTTGGTCTATCGTGGTATACGGGTCGGTCGGATCGACCCTTGGGGCTATGGTGGGATACGCTATCGGACGTTATGCTGGACTTCCGGTCATAGTCCGTTTCGGCAAGTACCTGTTCATCAAACCTCACCATATCGAAAAGGCGCAGGCTTTTGCGGCCAAGAACGGGGTGTGGGGAGTTTTATTGGGCAGGGTCTTGCCGATCATCCCGTTCAAGGTTTTTTCGATAGCGTCGGGGATGACCAAGCTCCCGTTCATACCCTTTGTTATTTGTACAGCTGTCGGGGTCGTGCCGCGGCTGATCTTGCTGGGGTTGTTCGGTGCGGTGGTAGTCAAATATACCCAATTTGCCCTTATCGCGGTATTGGTGGCGGCTTTGGTGTGGTTGGGCATCCGGTATTATCATAAGCGCCAGAAATGAACCTGTAAGTGTGTCTATTTCTTGCTTGAGTCGTTGGGCAACCCCGAATATAATGGGCATATTTAGAGGAGAGCGGCATGTTGCGGATGCTTGTCATTCTTTTTGCCATCAATCTGGTGCTTGTGGGTTTTATCCTTGCCAGTCATAAGTCAGCCAAGACAAAGTCCATCTGGTCAACTATTTTGTTGATGATCCCGCTGCTGGGGATAGCCATTTATTATCTAATAAGGAACAGCAACAGCGCGCGGAATCCCTTCAAGGATTGGGAAAATAGATAGCCGTTATCGTTGTCTTTTAGGTCTTGATAGGGCGTGGCCAGGGGCAGATCGGATTACATTATGATCGAGAAACGCGAATGGAGAAGGGTCGATGTGGTCTTGTCGGGAGTGGCAAGGCCGGTTTCCCGCCCGAAAAGATTCAAGGTCGAGGTGGTGAACATCAATCCGCAAGGACTATGCTTCACCTGTGACAAGGAGTTCGCGTGTAAAGACAAGATCGAATTGACCGTTGATCTGCAGGGGATGGGGCTGGCCCGGCTTTTAACTGAGGTCACCTGGTCGGGGTTCTTGGAAAAAGAGCAGAAGCATACTACGGGAGTGAAAGTGATCTCTCCCGACCAGGACGAGCGGGAGAAATTCATGAAATTTTATAATTTGAAACTTTTATATGCTGTGAGGCCGGACTGATTATTCTCTCAAGGGTTTCTTGCCAGATATTGAGGAGCGTGCTATATTCCAGAAGACGGTATAGAAGGCCGATAAAAAAGCCTGGGTTGTCTATATTAATCCGGTAAGAGAGTTCGTGATGGAAAAGCCTCCGTTGACCACGGGAGAGATCGCTCGATATTGTCATGTCACCGACCGTGCTGTTCTGAAATGGATTGATGAAGGTAAATTGAAGGCCTACCGGACCCCCGGCCACCATAGCCGAGTCAGTACAGAAGATTTTCTCCAGTTCTTAAAACAGTACAATATGCCCGTCCCCGAAGAGTTCCAGCGGTCGAATAAGATTAAAGTGTTGATCGTGGACGATGACCGAGAGATGACCAACGCCATACGCCGCGTGCTTGCTAACCGGGGTATTTTCGAGATCGATGTGGCCTATGACGGTTTTACCGCCGGGCATAAATTCGCGGAGTTCAAGCCTGACCTTATCCTTTTGGATATCAAAATGCCGGGGGTTGACGGGTATGAGGTCTGTCAGCAGATCCGCAAGGATCCCAACGGCAAGGACGTGAAGATCGTGGTCGTGTCCGGTGCGCTGGATATGGAAGGAATGGAGCGTATCATGCGGATGGGAGCTAACGATTATTTGACCAAGCCGTTCCGTAATGAATTCCTGATGATGAAGATCGAGCGCGTGATGTCTTTGTGAGCCGGCCCTCACAAGCGGAGCCTCAATATGACAAAACCGGTCAGTGTGTTGGTCTTGGATGATGAGAAGGAATTCTTATCGTCGATAGAATTGTTGTTCGCGGCGGAACCTTACGCCATCTTTACCACCACGCATCCTTTTGAAGCCTTGGGCATCCTGTCCCGGGAGGTCATCAAGGTCATTATTTGCGACCAGCGCATGCCCATGGTGTCGGGGACCAATTTTCTGCAGGAAGTGAGGGAAAATTTTCCCGGCACTATCCGTATCCTTTTGACCGGACATGCCGATATGCAGTCGGCTGAAGAGGCGGTTAATAAGGGACAGGTCTTCGCGTTCTTCAGCAAGCCCTGCGCCCCGGACACTCTTATTGCTGCCGTGCGGAAAGGGATCGAACTGTTCGATAAGTCCCCTGCGGAGCGGAAGACGGATCGATACCTCCGGGCAGGTAAAGCCGAATTATCTCCGATCCTGGCCGGGGCTAAATCGGATATCGACAGGCTGTTGCAGGGGGATGACGGTGCTTTAACTGCCGGGCAGCGACAAACTGTTGCCCGCCTGGCTGAACGGATGGAGATCATTTCGCGGTTGTCCCAGGGTTCTTAGGATGCGAGTTCCGAGATAAAAAAGCAATGGTTAAGAGGATAGGGGGCTTATGAGAAAAAATACTATTCAGAAGATGTGTTTTGCGACGGTTCTGGCAAGCGTGTTCTTTCTCTCCGGTGAAGTCTTTGCGGATACGGTTCTTTTGAAGAACGGCAATGTTATTGAAGGCGAAGTGACGGACAAGAATAATAATTATCTTGTTATAATCACTCCGGGGAGCAATGGCGTAAAGACGTATTATTTGGCCGATAGGGTCGACAGGGTCAATGGCGAGCTTTTCAGCCATTTTCAGGTCCAGAAGAATAAATTATCCTCGCAGAAGTTCCAGGACAAGAGGGGCCAGAAAGACCCGATCGTTAGCCTGACCCTCAAGGACGGGCGGGTGATAAAGGGCAAGTTGGTCGACCGCAACGAGCAGTACTTCAGGCTTATCCAGGACGGGTCGGAAAAGGCTGAAGAGTTTTTGATCGAAAATATCGTCAAGGCGGAATAGATCCGAGCAGTTGCTTTGGTCCGATCGTAGGTCGCTCTTAAGAAGTAATCCCATACAGGTGGATCAAGGAAATAAAAAACCCCGACAGCGGTCGGGGTTTTTGTTTTTAAGGTCAGATCCATTCTTACGGAGGGAAGGTCAAACACCGTCGCCGGACAACAACTTGATCGATCAGGGCCCCCACAAAAGGCGAGTTCGCCGTTGCCGGTATGATGTCCACATCCGTGAAAGAAACGGTGCTGGAAGCGGCGATCGCTACGAAATCGATGTTTACAAGCTGCCACGCAGCTCCCCCGGTGATAAGAGGAGTAGTACCGGCAGGAGTTGTCACCGTCACTGAGGCATCGCCGGGATCCACAAGCGCACGCGACATGATGTAAAAGCTTAACCTATATGTTTCACCGATTATGGTCGGAAATGGCAATGTGGTTATCACCGTGCCCGGGCCGTTTGCGCTGGACATCTGCAGGAATTGATTGCCGTTGCCCGCCCTGACGGGAATGGCGGTGTTCGGGGGCGGATAGTAGATCGCTGCGTCCAGGTATTCCAGTTTCACCCCTGGGCCTACCGGTGCCTGCCACAGGTCAAAGGCCGCGGTCATGATCTGCGGGGTCCCGGCAACAAGGTTGGGAGTCTCAAAAGAAGAGATATACGCTACATCAGGCACGCAAAGGGAAGGATTATAAGTCACACAATATCCCCTTATACAATACTGGGTGCCGGCGCAGGCCGGGTTACAGTTGCATTGCGGAGCGTTCCCGGGTATTTGGGCCTGGAGCCGCACCACATGAGGATTGGTAACCGATCGATCCAGTCCGGTGTTTAAAGCGCTATAGATCCAGCAGCCGCTATTCAGCCAGGAACCCGAGGGAGCCAGGGCTCCGTGAGTGTTCCATGTCAGGACGGGCTCGTTGAAGCAGTTGCCGTTGGCTTTTAGCTGAGCGCTTATACCGGCTCGGTTGATGCCCGGTTGGGTCCTGTGATAGGCCAGAAGGTAAATAAAGCCGCCTTGAGCTCCGGGGGCGAAGACCTCGGCCGGATAAGTATAATTCACGGGGGGCGTGACTTGTGGAGTGGAATAAAGTAATTTTCTCGGGGTCCAGGTGTTATCCGAGGCGTAGAGATCGACCCAGTCATCTACCAGGAGATTGACATAACCGCCGATGTTGTGTTCCTGATAGTCGACCCTGTAGCTCATGAAATCGTTGCTCCAGAGGGGATCGGTAAGAAGTGTTTTGGGGCTGGGATTGAATATCCTTAACGCTACTTGCTGGGAGTTCAGGCAGACAGCAGTGGCGGTCATGGGGACCGTTACGCTGGGCCCAAGGGCGGTGTTGTCCTGGAAGCAGTAGGTGATGCCGGATACGGTGAAAGGTCCGGTCGTGCAGCCGGCATTGGGATAAGGTAAAATAAACCCCTGGTTGACCCCGCCGATTATGTTCCCGTTGCC
>CAYTIW010000012.1:0-46873 GCA_964438075.1 uncultured Planctomycetales bacterium | reverse complement strand
GTTAGACAGCAGGTCGCGCTTGGTATGCATTGACTTTCCATGTCGCAATCTATCGGAGTACAGGTCCGTGTTTGGGATATTTCTGTCGGCTGGCATAAATTTGCTCCGCATGTATTTCCTATCCAGCCAGTGCAGGTACAGGCCGGGGGAGGAATGAAAGAGGTGGATGTTTGGCGTATTTGTTCAGAGAAGGAATCCATGATGCTGTCTTCTTGTCCTTTAAAGGCGCCGAATACTGAACGTTTGAGGACAGGGCCGCCGACCAGTAGGGCCATGCATACCAACAGCACGATCATGATATATTCGATCATTACTTGAGCGGAACGGAGGCGCAGCATGAATAGATCCTATTTAGTTATTTGCCCAGATGTTAAAAGTATAATATATAATCTGTTTATTGGAAAGAAAGATTTAGATATCTCTCATTACTAAATAGATCAACATGAAAGAGATACAAAATTATTATCAATCTTATTGGAAATTATTATAAATCGAACGCAACAATAATATATCAAAATAAATAGAAGGTGGTATTAACCGCTGATTTATTGATTGGAGGGGATATGTTGAATCTGCCAGTGAACGAAATTATGAATGACCATCCGATAAAAGTAAGTTCGGATGTCACGATACGCAACGTTGCGCATCTTTTATTGCGCTATCGCATAAACGGTATTTTGATCGTAAGTCCTGATAATCCTGAAGATCTAAAGGGCATATTCACTACGACTGATCTTTTGGACCTCATAGGGGATGTATTTGACAAGGGGGCTCAGAAAATGCAGGCCCTAAGTGCGGTCGCTGACCGACCGGTAGGTGATTTTATGGAACAAGAATATCTAAGCCTGCAGAAAGATGATAATGCGGCTAAAGCGATCGTGCTTATGCACAAGAAGAAGGCCCATACCATTCCTGTATATGATGGAAAGAAGCTGGTCGGTGTTGTAGGCCGTCATGATATTATAAATATAGCTTTTGCCTAGAAGATGACCGCTTTCTGGTTTGTTTGGATGCCAGCCTTTTCCTCTTGAACGGACAAGTATCAGGCCTTCCTGCCTTAAATATTAACCCGGTCAAGACAGCGGTAGCTTATCGCCTCAGCCAAGTGTTCCGCTCGTATGTGTTCCGTCCCTGCCAAGTCACTGATCGTCCGGGCCACCTTGAGGATCTTATCGTGCGCCCGGGCGGACAGTCCGAGGCTTTCTACAGCGGTTCGCAGGAGGTCCTGGCAATTGGCGTCCAGATGACAATGTTTATGGAAATGTATGGATGCCATTTGTCCGTTGCAGAACGCGCCTTCGGACGTCAGGCGTTCCACTTGGCGTCGCCGCGCCTGTTCCACGCGGGCGCGAATTATATGGGAGGGCTCTCCACGGGGCGACGCTAAAAGCTCGTTCGTTCTCAGTGCAGGTACTTCTATATGGATGTCCAAGCGGTCAATGAGCGGCCCGGAGATCTTACTGACGTAGCGTTGGATCGAGCTTGATGTACAGGTGCATTTCCTCCTGCGGTCGGTAAGGAATCCGCACGGGCAGGGGTTCATGGCTGCCAGGAGCGTGAAGCGCGCCGGGAAGCGCAATGTCTTGGAGGCCCGGGCTACGGTAACGAATCCGTCCTCCAGCGGCTGACGCAGGGCCTCCAGCGCCGCCCGGGAGAATTCGGGTAGCTCGTCCAGGAAGAGGACGCCGTGGTGGGCCAGAGTGACCTCGCCTGGCCGGGGGTCGCTTCCGCCTCCCACGAGTGCGATGTGAGAGGAGGTATGGTGCGGGGAACGGAAAGGCCTTTCTTGCATCAGTCCTATGGCATGGCGTGCCAAACCGGATGCGGAATGTATCTTGGTGGTTTCCAGTGCCTCCTCCCGGTTAAGGCCCGGAAGGATGGTGGAGAACCTGCGGGCGAGCATGGTTTTTCCGCTGCCTGGGGGGCCTATCAGCAGGACATTGTGGCCGCCGGATGCGGCCACCTCCAAACCTCGTTTCACGAAGGTCTGTCCTTTCACATCGGCCATGTCGACCCCTTTCGCGGCAGGAACGGGATTGTTTTCAGCGGCAGCCGGGAAGGAATTCTCTCTTGAAGGGTCATTAAGGAAAAGAGCGGCTTCGTTCAGATTACGGAACGCAAAGACCGGGAGGGTGCTTGCCAGTGCGGCCTCATTGGCATTGGCCTGGGGGAGAACAATTCCTTTTAACCTGGTCGCCAGGTTCCCGGCAGCTATAGCGGCTGCCAGAGCTCCGGTCACCGGTTTGATCTTTCCGCTCAGTGAAAGTTCTCCCAGGATCGCGTAATTGGCGAGATTCTCGATCCGCACTTGTTGGTGGGCGGCTAATATGCCCAGCGCGATGGCAAGATCAAAAGAGGGGCCCTCTTTCCTGGTGTCGGCCGGTGCCAGATTGACCGTAATACGGGAAGGGGGAAAGTCGAAGCCGCAGTTGCGGATGGCCGAGCGGACACGTTCCTTGCTTTCGCGGATAGCATTATCAGGAAGCCCGACGATGGACATGGAAGGCAGTCCGCGTGATACGTCCACCTCGATGGTGACCTCATAAGCATCGAGGCCGGACAGACCAAGACTGCAGGCTTTGGCGAGCATGGAAAACCCCCTGTGAGCCTGGGCATCAAGATCCCAGGGTCCAACAGGGGGCGTGTCTGGAAAGCGTTATTAATCTAGCATGATAGAACAGCGGAGTCAATGTCGTTGGCATCGGGCGTTAATTTTTTGTCATGTTTATGGGGTAATAGTACTTGCTAAGTTCAGGGCAAGAATTATAATGCAAAACAGAATTTCCTCCACGGATGAGGCGGAGATTTGTGATCCGTTCGGCTTTCGGCCTCTGCCAATAAAAGCCCCTTTTAATAAGGAACCCAGGGGATATCCATAGATGTCATCATTAAAAGCAGCCTGAATAAATCGGATATTCATTCTTAAAACACCTACACCTGGGCGGTACATAACGATGAAGCTCCTCTGGGGCAGTCCCGGGTTCGGCAGAACAGATCTACGGCAAGAGAGATTATTGACAGGATAAACCTATGGTCAGCGGGAAAAACATTCTTTCATGGGGCCCTTTCAATAAAGGCAGAAGGGTTAAGAGCCCGGCTTTGAGTTCAGCCGGCAACGAACAGACCGGCATCGGCAGTTATAAGGATCTGGTCGATCTCGTTCCCACCGGCTTGGCTTATTTTGAAATTGTCTTAAATGCGGCGGGCGACCCGGTGGATTGTCGTTATTTGTTCGTGAACAAGTCTTTTGAAAGGATCAGCGGATTGTTGGCTGAACAGGTCGTGGGCAGGACCATGCGCGAGGTGAGTTCCGGGATGGAAGAGATATCGGTCTTGTTCCTGGCCCATGTGGCTTTGAGCAGTGAGCCGGCCACGATGGAATGGTTCTCTGGCAAACAGAAACGACATTACATAGTGCATGCTTTCTCCAATAGAAGAGGGTTCTGCGCCATCTCTTTCGAGGATGTCACTGAACGGGCCCAGGCGGAAGAAAAGTTGAGGTCGGCCTATTCGAGGTTGAGCTCCATCATGGAATTAAGCGAGGATATCATATTCCGCCTTGATACCGAGGGGGTCATACAGTCATTATCTTCAGCCGTCGAGACCATCGTGGGCTACACCAAGGAAGAGCTTTTGGGCCACAGGTTCTTTGACTTTGTGGTCCCGGAGGATATGCAGATAGCCAAGGCGGCGCAAAAGGAGGTTGTGTCAGGAAATTCTGTGCGTTCGGTGGCGTTCAGAGTAAAAAGCAAGGACGGTCAAGTTGTTTTTATCGAAGTAAATTCTATGCCGGTGAGAGAGCAAGGCCGAGTGGTGGGGCAGCAGGGGACGGTCCGTAATATAACGGCTCGAAAGGAAGCGGAAGATGCATTGAGGCAGAAGACACTGGAGCTAGAGCTGGAGCGGCATAATCTGCAGACCATTTTCAATTATGCCCAGGTCGGGATGCTGCTGGTGGACAGTCAGGGAGTAATCCGACGGGCGAATGAGGCGGCCGCCAGACTGGTCAACAAGAACCCGCAGGAATTGCTGGGGCGGCGGCCGGGTGAGGCGTTCAGTTGTGCGGAGTTGGTGGGGGGAGGGAAGGCCTGTGGGGAGCCCGACGGCTGTTGCGGTTGCCCGCTGTGGAACAACATCATAACAGTCTTGCAGACCGGAAGGGCCTTGCCGCCGGTGGAAGTGGCAAGGGAATTTATGATCGACGGCAAGCGTTCCACGGTGTGGATGGAGATCGGGGCGGCCAGGGTAAGTATTTCAGGCGCTTCGGATGTGATATTGTCGGTGGCAGACATCACGGAGAGAAAAAAGATCGAAGTGTCTTTGCGGCATAGCGAAAAGAGGATCGGGGATATCATCAATGCTTTCCCGCTCCCGTTCTTTTTCAAGGATATGGAAGGCAGGTACCTGATCTTTAATCAGGAATTTGTGAGCTTCACGGGGCTGCCGGAGCAGAAGCTCCGTAACGCTACAGTTTATGATGTCGCGCCTAAGGAGATAGCGGACATTATTCTGGAAAAGGACAGGGACCTGCTGGCCCATCCCGGCTCACAGGTCTTTGAAGTGTCGTACCCCGTGACTGACGGAAGCCTGCGGGACGTGGTCTTTTTTAAGCGAACCCTGCATGATATCGACGGCCGGTTACAGGGGATAGTGGGAGCTCTGCTGGATATAACTGAAAGGAAGAGGACTGAAGCCCGGGTCAAGGACAGCGAGAGGAGGCTGCAGGCCTTCCTGAATGCTACCCCGGTGCCCATGTTCCTGAAGAATACCGACGGGATCTTTGTGTTCTGCAATCAGGCCTTCGCCGCGTTCCATGGCCTGCAGATCAAGGAAGTCCTGGGCCGGACGGTTCATCAGATAGTGCCGAAAAATATCGCCGATATGCTGGCAGAACAGGACCAGAAGCTTTTGCAGGATGGGGAGACGGTCGTAGCCGAGGTCGGGACCATCCGATTGGGTAAGGAACCGCGCAATATCATAATATATAAAAATCTACATTACGACGCTGGAGGCAAGGTCGTAGGCATAGTGGGCACGTTCATGGACATCACGGAACGGAAGCAGGCCGAGCAGGAGGTCAGGAAACGCGGCGAGGAGGTCAAGGAGGCGCTCTCCAGTTTGCAGCTGGCGCATGAACAGTTACAGAAGACCCAGGAGAAGATGGTGCAGACCGAGAAGCTGGCCGCTATCGGGCTTCTGGCGGCGGGCGTAGCGCATGAGGTGAATAACCCGCTGGGGTTCATCGGGAGCAATTTGACGATACTGGAAGGGTATATCAAGGATATGCAGGATTATTTCTCCGCTCAGCGTTCTCTGTTCGAACCCGGGCCAGAGAACGACCTGGAGCGGTTAAAGGCCGAGCTGATCCGCCTGGAAACCAAAAGGAACGATCTGGGCTTGGATGAGGCCCTGGATGATCTGCCTTCTTTGATGGCCGAAACACGGGAAGGTTTCGAGCGGATCAGAAAAATAGTATATGAGCTGCGCAACTTCTCCCGGTCTGACCAGTTGCTTGAGCAGCCGGTGGACGTAAATGCGACCCTGGAAGCGGTACTCCGTATGCTATGGAATGAAATAAAGTATAAGGTCGATCTCCATAAGGATTTGGGGAAAGTCCGCTTGATCCGTGGTAATCCGCATCAGCTGGGACAGGTATTCATGAACATTCTGGTCAATGCGCATCAGGCCATAAAGGAAAAGGGGAATATTTTCATTAGGACTTATAGCACAGATAAGGATGTGGGAGTGGAGATATCAGACGACGGGGTGGGTATACCGGCGGAGATCATGGGAAAGATATTCGACCCGTTCTTTACGACCAAAGCGCCTGGCGAAGGTACCGGGCTAGGTTTGAGCGTAAGTTATGATATAGTAAAACGTCACGGCGGAAGCATAGGTGCCGAGAGCGAGCCCGGGAAAGGGACCAAATTTGTCATCACTTTTCCGGTCCTGGAGCCCGATATATAGGAGCTGGGGTCAGCCGGGGCATAGTCCTTGCTTTTTCTTATTCAAACTCTATAATATTTTAATCTAAAATTTATATAAAATTTTATGGACCACTTTGATATAACAGGGGCATTGGTCCAGATGTCCCGTAACAGGATCTTTATTATTACTCTGTCGGTTTGGGTCATCGGACAGGGTATCAAGATCGTGATAAATCTATTGAGGGGCAGGAAGTTCAATTTTAAATGGTTAGTTGGCACCGGTGGCATGCCTTCCAGCCACGCAGCCGGGGTTGCTGCCTTGGCCACATCTTGCGGCCTGGAGTATGGTTTTCAGTCAGGATTGTTCGCCTTGTCAGCTATATTTGCCTTGGTCACTATGTTCGATGCCCAGGGGGTTCGGCGTTCTACCGGAGAACAGGCGGAGATATTGAACAGGGTCATAGAAGACATGTATTGGCATCAGCGCGTCGAGGTCGGTCGTATCCGGGAGTTCATGGGGCATACCCCGATACAGGTGATGGTAGGTTCTTTGTTGGGCATAGGTCTGGCGATATTGTTCTTCTAGGCGGTGCCGTTGGCCGGCCGGGTGTAAGGCCGCGGGCTGCCATTTCTAAGGAGGATGCTGTGAGAAGTTTTCGAACAGGGGTGGTGGCGGTTTTACTTAGCTTGACCGTTGTCCTGGCCGGTTGCGGGCAGGTCGGGGAGAAGGTAAAGGTTCAGGCATCCCCCGCTGACGAAATAGCCAGACAGGCGGAGTCCTTATTGAGCGCCGGCAAGCCGCTGGAGGCTAAAGCGGCTTATCAGCAGATAATCGCCGAATATCCAGACTATAAGAACATTGAGGCAGTGCAAGAATCACTTTATCGTATCAATATGGATATTATTTTTTCCAATTTATCGACCCCGCAGACCGTTCTGCACGAGGTGGTGTCCGGCGACACGCTGGGGAAGATCTCCAGGAAGTATGGCGTGACCATGGACTTGATCAGGACCTCCAACGGCATTAAAGGCGATACTGTGCGGCTGGGACAGAAACTGCGCATATGGACCGGGAAGTTTTCCATTCACGTAGATAAATCGCAGAATATCCTCATGCTTAAGAGCGGGGAGGAGATCTGGAAGATATATCACGTTTCTACCGGAGCCAACAACTCGACGCCTACCGGGACTTTCAAGATCGCTACCAAGTTGGAGGACCCCGTTTGGTTCAAGGACACTGGAGCCGTCATCCCTCCCGAGAGCCCCCAGAACGTTCTGGGGAGCCGGTGGATGGGTTTTGACATGAAGGGTTACGGTATCCATGGCACCGTTGATCCGGACAAGATCGGGCAGCAGGTCACGGCCGGCTGCGTCAGGATGCGCAACCCGGAAGTGGAGGAGCTTTTCAGGATCATTCCTATCGGGACCCAGGTGGAAATAGTCGATTAGGTCGTTAAGCGAGGACGCTTGGGGGGATTCCGTGTTAGCCGGTAATTTATTGAGAGGCAGATAATGAATTCTCTGGAGTTCGAAAAACCGATCGTCGAGATACAGAAAAAGATCGCGGAGTTGCAGTCGCTTAGCGGCAAGCACGTCGATTTTGCTCCCGAGATCAGGAAGCTCGAGGAGAAATTAGCCAGCATAAAGGGAAAGGTCTATTCGAATCTTTCGGCCTGGCAGCGCATCCAGATAGCGCGGCATCCCAAGCGCCCGTATTCGCTGGATTATGTGAACATGATGATGACCGATTTTGTAGAGATCCATGGCGATCGTTTGTTCGCGGACGACCACGCCATGATATCCGGCCTGGCTAAACTGGACGGCGAGAAGGTGGCGGTTATCGGCCAGCAGAAGGGGCGGGATACCGTTGAGAAAGTCAAGCGTAACTTCGGCATGCCTCACCCGGAGGGTTATCGCAAGGCCTTACGCGTCATGCGCCTGGCGGAGAAATTCGGTCTGCCGGTAGTGGTCTTCGTTGACACGCCCGGGGCTTATCCGGGCATCGGCGCCGAGGAGCGCGGTCAGGCCCAGGCGATCGCGGAGAATCTGCGGGACATGTCCGATCTGAGGACCCCGGTCATAGCCACGATAATCGGAGAAGGCGGCAGCGGCGGAGCCTTGGGTGTGGCCGTCGCGGATTATGTTATGATCCTGGAGAACGCTTATTACTCGGTAATATCTCCTGAGGGTTGCGCCTCGATCCTGTGGCGCAGCGCTGGCAAGGCCCCGGATGCGGCTGAGGCTTTGAAGTTGACAGGCGAACATCTTATAAAGTTCGGGATCGTCGATGAGATAGTTCCCGAGCCGATGGGGGGCGCTCATTATGATCCACGGTCGGTCGGGGACCACCTGAAGGCCTCGATATTGACCCAGATCCGCAGGCTGCGCGGTGTTTCCGCCCAGCGGCTGATCGATATGCGCTATGAGAGGTTCCGTAAGATAGGTGAGTTCTCGGCCCAGAACGTGTAGCGCTGAGCCGCATTTTGTTGTTTAATACATCCCGATGCCCCGACCCAACGATCTGCTCAGTTTCAACCAGGAAGAGTTTGTCGCCCTTCTTAACTCCATGGGCGAAAAGCCTTACCGTGCCTCCCAGATATTCGAATGGGTATATTCCCGCGATGTTCTTTCCTTCAAGGAGATGACCAGTTTGCCCAAAGGGTTGCGCGAGCGACTGGAGGGCGAGGTGCCCTTCCCGGTCCTGATAGAGCGCGGGCGCCGGATGTCGACGGACGGTACGACCAAGTTCCTTTTTGAGCTGTGGGACGGGCAGATGATCGAGACGGTCTTTATCCCGACAGCTAAAAGGGCCACGCTTTGTATTTCTTCACAGGCGGGGTGCAAGTTCGGCTGCAAATTTTGCGCCAGCGGCCTGGGGGGCTGGAAGCGTAACCTGTCAGCCGGCGAGATCGTGGGGCAGGTTTTGCAGGCGAGACGCGCGGTGGCTCCCCGGAAGGTCAGCCATGTCGTCTTCATGGGTGTCGGCGAGCCTTTTGATAACTACGACAATGCGGTCCGGGCGGCCAGGCTGATGAATTCCGCGGAGGGCTTTAATATCGCAGCCCGGCGCATAACTTTTTCCACCTCCGGCCTGGTCCCGGCTATAAAAAGGTTTGCGGACGAAGGGCTGCAGATAGAACTGTCGGTATCGCTCCATGCCCCTAATGACCGGTTGCGCAGCGAGCTTATGCCGGTGAACAAGAAATATCCTTTGCGTGTGCTCATGGCCGCCTGCCGGGAATATGCCCGGCGCACCAACCGTCAGGTCACTTTTGAATATATCCTTATCCGCGGGCTGACCTGTACCAGCCCGGCCGCGGTCGAACTCGCCAGCCTCATGAAGGGCTGGTTGGCAAAAGTTAATCTGATACCGTACAATCCGGTCGCGGAGTTCCCTTACAGCGCTCCTTGCCGAGAGGAGGTAATGGAGTTTAAACATGAACTGGAGCGTCGGGGAGTCATTTGTACCTTGCGCGCTGCCCGCGGCCGGGATGTGGTGGCGGCTTGCGGTCAATTGAGGCTGGGGGGAGGTCGAAGTGGATAGCCCGTCCGATGGTTTGCTTAGAAAACTTTGTTCTCCCTTTGGGACAGGCTTGTTGCTGTCGGCGGTGATCTTGTGCGCCTTTTTCCCCTGCCTCTCGGCGGGTTTTCTCAATTGGGACGATCCGGGGCATCTGTTACGAAATCCACTCTTGCCCTTAAGCAGCTGGGCGGATGTTGGGAGGATCTTCCTGACCGCGGATACGGGTAACAGGACTTACAATCCGCTGGTGATCCTTTCCTTTGGCATCGAAAGAGCCTTGGTGGGGCCGGAGCCTTTCCTTTACCATCTCGATAATATACTTTTACATATTTTGTCGGCCCTTTTGGTGAGGACTTTGGCGCTGAGGATGGGGCTGTCGGCCGGTGGTTCTTTGATCGCCGCCCTGATCTTCGCGATACATCCGATGCGGGTGGAGTCGGTCGCCTGGGTAACGGAGCGCAAGGATGTCCTGTTCGGCGCTTTTTATTTGGGTTCCTTGATCTTCTACTGGGACTATCTAAAGTCCGGGCGTGGTTGGAACTATATCGGCGCACTTCTCTGTGGGATAGCCAGTATTCTGGCCAAACCGATGGCGCTCAGCCTGCCGCTGGTGCTTTTCCTTCTGGACCGAATGGCCGGACGTAAGGGCACATTTATGTCCTGGGTCGACAAGCTGCCTTTTATGGCGGCCTTGTGGCCGGTGGCCTGGATAACAGGGCTGATGAACATACACCGCCCGGAGACGGGACCGCTGGAGGCCCTTCTGGTCCTGATCTATTCCGCGGTCTTTTACATCGTGAAGTTCTTTGCGCCTAACGGTCTGGCAATTATATATCCGGTTCCTCGGCCGGTCTCCTTTCTCACGCCGGAGTATGCGGGGGCGGTGCTGATATTTGCAGTGCTGGTTTTATTTCTGTGGTTCACTCGGCGGAAGCGTTGGGTCACTTTTTCTTTCGCTTTTTATGTCCTGAGCATGTTCTTTTTATGGCGGACGGACCTTTACGATGGTTCCAAGGGAATAGTGAGCGACAGGTTCATGTATATTCCCTCCCTTGGTTTTGCTTTGTTGCTGGGGGATTGCTGGGACAGGTTCTTTTTCCGTAGACCCGGATCCAACATTTGGACCTTGACTGGTGGCTGGTTCTTGGCCGGGATGCTTTGTGTGGTCCTGGCCGGTTCGACCTTCACGCGCTGTCTGGTCTGGAGGGACAACATAGTTTTTTGGGGTGATGTATTGCGTCACGACCCCGACAACACATTCGCCTTGATCAACCGGGCGGCCTCCATGCTGGAAGATCAAGAGAGCGCTGGTCGTTATGCGCTTTCCGACAGCATGCGTTATCAGGCCGCGTTGCATGATCTTCAGAAAGCGGTCAAACGGGCGCCTCTGGATCCGGACGCCTGGAATAACTTGGGCGTTGTCCTGGACCGTCTGGGAAGGACGTTGGAAGCAGACGAGGCTTTCGCCAGGTCGGGGATGCTGGGAGGGCCCCCCGTGAAGTAAGGTTTTTAATGTCTTCGTGGATATTCTTTACTGGCGTTTATTGTTGCTGAGCCCGGAGCTTCTGTATCAAGACCTGCATTTTGGGGCTGCTCAATAATCTTATAAGATGAGGACTGGATTGGAGCGACTGCATGTTCCCGGTCTGAATGGCTTGCACGAATGACGGGTCTGAGAGGGCTTCCATTACGGCCGGGTCTTCTGAAAGGGATTGAACGTCCGCCAATAGTCCGGGGTCGCTCATGATCCTGGCCTGCATGGCTTTTATTTGGCTTGAAGCGGGTCCCGGTTGGGCATTGTTCGTCGGATTCCCTAAATAAGGCAAGGATGGGGGAACATTTTGTTCCTCGGCCTCCGGTTCCGCTTCTCCCGGGATGTTTTCGGTGATAACGTCGGACTGCTTCACCCGTATCGTGCCGACTGTGACACTGTCTATCACATAGCGGCCGTTCTCAATGCCGATGATGCGTCCGTTTATTTTGGAACCGTCTTTCAGGGTGATGGTCTTTTCGCTGCCGGCCATAGCTGGCAGGCCCAGGGCAAAAAACAGAGTTATGACGGTCAGCGCGGTCTTTTTCATACAGCCAAAGTCTAGCATATAATAAAGGTAAAAAAAAGCCGGATTTAGACGCGTTGGCAAGGTTGAAAATTGTTGTTGCAAATTAATGCTTCTTCTTTATAATACGCCCTATTCTCAACGTCAGCGTACGCCTATGCGTGGGCGTCCGGTTTCTTAAAGGAGGATCGAGCAGTATGGGGAAGGTTAAGCCAGAACATGAATGGAAGTTCAAATGCGCCAATACGGGTAAAGCCCTTAAGCGCAAAAAGCGTTATTACCGTAACGGTAAGTATTATCTGACCAAAGCCGCCTGGAAGGCACAAGTGAAGAAAGATGCCGAAGGCAAGGCTAAGGCTGCGGAAGCGCCTGCGGCAGAGAATAAATAATATATTTGTGGCAGGATATGAGATCCCGCTTTGCAAAGTCGGATACTTTGCGAGGCGGGATTTCTATTTATTGGAAAGCAGGGCTGGAAAAGTCATCTTCTCGGCAGGAAAGCCGGCCAGTTTATGCGAAGCATTGTTTGTCGCTGAGAAACATATTAATGAAAAGAAATGCTGGAGGTGGGAGTTGAACCCACAAGTCCGTGAGGACATCGGTTTTTGAGACCGACGCGTATGCCATTCCGCCACTCCAGCGCGAACATGTGTGTCCTGAATCGGGCCGGATTTTCAAGAAAAGTGGAGCTGAGGGGGATCGAACCCCTGACCTCGTGAATGCCATTCACGCGCTCTCCCAACTGAGCTACAGCCCCAAAATATTAAGAGCGAGGGAAAAGAACGGAGAGAATATATCATCGGGGCAAGTGTTTGTCAATTAACTAAACGGGCGTAGATCGTCCCAAAGGTGGATATTGCCCGTGCCTGGCTCCATTCAGGTCGCGGGAGGGGCGAACCGGCCGGGAGTCTTCGTCAACCAGTTCTTTTAACCAGGTTGACAAATGCCATTCCCACCGATAATATGTAGGGCGTTTATGACGACAAAGATAATTAATATACTCAAAGATGCTGACGCGCTGGTGTCAGGCGAGGAATTGAGCCGCCGGCTCGGGATAACCCGTTCCGCGGTATGGAAACATATCGAAGAACTGCGGGAGGCCGGCTATGGTATCGAGGCTGTCCCGAGACGAGGTTACCGCTTGGTGGACGTCCCCGACCTTTTGTCTCCAGCTGAGGTCCAGCATGGGCTCGGCACCAAGGTCTTCGGATGCCAGGTCTTGCATTTCGTAACGGTCGATTCCACCATGAACGAGGCTTTCCGCCTGGGCATGGAAGGCGCTCCCGCGGGGACCGTGGTCGTGACCGAGACCCAGACCAAAGGGCGCGGACGGCTGGGGCGGTCCTGGTCATCTCCCAAGGGAAAAGGGCTGTATTTTTCTATACTATTGCGTCCTCCTTGCTTGCCGTCCGATGCCGCCCGTTTGACCTTGTTGGCTGCGGTGTCTATAAGCGAAGCTATCGAAAAACAAGCCGGCGTGCGGGCCATGATCAAGTGGCCGAATGACCTGCTGGTAAAAGAGAAGAAGCTTTGCGGTATCTTGACCGAGATGAGCGCCGAGGTCGACCGCGTGCGTTTCGTGGTCGTAGGGATCGGCATCAATGTCAACACGGCCCCTTCGCAGTTGCCGGCGGAAGCCACCTCGCTTAAGGTTCTGCAAGGCCAGTCTTTTTCCCGGGTCAGGCTGTTGCAGGAGATCTTGCGTATTTTTGAAGCGCGCTACCAGGCCATGTTGAAATACGGTTACTCGGAGGTGCTGGACGAGTGGCGGAGGCGCTCTGCGTTGGAAGGCCGGGCCGTGCGTTTCACCGACCACGGACGCGAGGTGACCGGAGTGGCGATCGGCCTGCAGGAGGATGGCGGACTTCTGGTCCGGCTGGCTGACGGAACGGTCGTGAAACGTATCGGCGGGGATATTGTGCTATGAGAACGGCCTTGCGCGACGAGCTAAAACAATTGCGTTCCCAGGGGCTTTTCCGTTCTTTGAAGTCCTTGTCCTCTGCCCAGGGCCGGGAAGTGGTCCTCGATGGCAAAAAGGTTTTGAATTTCTGCTCTAACGATTACCTGGGGCTGGCCGCTGATCCCCGGCTCGGACGGGCTGCGTGGCAGGCGATGGAGCGGGTCGGGTTCGGCAGCGGAGCTTCGCGTCTCGTTTGCGGGAATTTTGATGAGCATGGCCTGTTGGAAGACGATATGGCCCGTATGAAAAAGACCGCTGCGGCTTTGGTCTTTTCGTCCGGTTATATGGCCAATGCCGGTATAATTTCCGCCCTGGCGGGTAAGGGCGATGTTGTCTTTTCCGACAAGCTCAACCATGCTTCTATTATCGACGGTATTCTGCTCAGCCGGGCGGAATTGAAACGCTATCCGCACCGGGATGTCGGCGCCCTGGAGGAGTTCCTCGCCAAGTCGGGAGACGGCCGGCGTAAGCTGATAGTTACGGATACAGTCTTCAGCATGGACGGCGACACAGCTCCTTTGGCGGAGATCGTGTCCCTGGCCAAGAAATACCGTGCCTGGCTCATGGTCGACGAGGCCCACGCCTTCGGCGTCCTTGGTCCGACGGGGGCGGGGTTGGCTGAGGAGCTGGGCTTGGCGGAGGATGTCGAGGTGCAGATGGGGACGTTGTCGAAAGCGGCCGGATCTTTCGGCGCTTATGTGGCTGGGTCCCGGGAATTGATCGATTATCTTGTGAACATGGCGCGCAGTTTCATATACACCACCGGCATGCCTCCGGCCTTGGCGGCGGCCAGCCGTGCTGCTCTGAAGATCATGCGGGAGGAGCCCGAACGTCGACGGCGTCTCATTTCCCATGCGTGCCGTATGCGGGAAGGACTGCAGCGCGCAGGGTTCGACACGCTGCAAAGCGTAACGCCGATCATCCCGGTGATGGTCGGGGAGGTGGCGAGGGCCTTGGAGTGGTCGCAACGACTTATGGAGCGAGGCGTGTATGTGCAGGCGATACGTCCTCCGACGGTGCCGCGGGGCGGCTCCAGGCTGCGGGTGACGGTCAGCGCGGCGCATACGGACGATGACATCGCCCGCTGTTTGGAAGCGTTCAGGGAGGTCGCAAGAAGGTGCTGAGTCATGATGCCGTGGGGCGGGGCCCTCGGGCGCTTGTTTTTCTACACGGTTTTGGCGGCTCGCGCCTGTTTTGGCGGCAGCAGCTGGACGGATTCTCTTCCGTCACTCAATGCATTGCCGTCGATCTTCCCGGTCACGGGGAGAGCCCTTGGGAAGCCTGCTCGTTGTCGGACATGGCCGGCCACGTGATGACAGTACTTCGGAAGTCCGGGGTGCAGAGGGCACATCTTGTGGGCAGTTCTTTCGGGGGCCTGGTCGCGCTGGAGATGTGGAGACAATGGCCACTCGCCTTTAGTGCTGTCACTCTGGTGGGTTCCCTGCCTCGTTTTACGGCGGAGGAGGGGTTCCCGGCCGGGTTGAGCGTCCCCCGGATCAGGAAGCTGGCCGGGCAATTCGAAGGCGACGTGGGCCCGGTATTGGATATGTTTTTGCGGTCGCTGTTCACGATGAAAGAGCGTGCCGGCGAACAATACGGCGAGATCAAAAAACTCCGCCAGCTTGCCCCTTTGCCCCGCCGGGAGGCTCTGCTGGCCATGTTGGACATCCTCGAACAGGCGGACCTGCGGGATCTGTTCATAAAGGTGGATGTCCCGCTGCAATTGATCGCTGGCGACGGAGATTATATCTGTCCGCCGTCAGCTGTCGAGGCCTTGAGGGCTATAAAGCCGTCCGTTAGGGTGGATATGTTCGCCGGTTGCGGGCATTTCCCTTTTTTAAGCCGGCCGCGGAAGTTCAACTTTGTCCTGAAGGAGTTCGCGGGTTTATGACCGTTTCAGAGTTCCACCAGCACGTCCGCCGCAGTTTTTCCGGGGCCGCTGCCACCTACTCCGAGCTATGTTCGGTGCAGGCCGATGTCGCGCGGGAACTTGCCGACCGGCTCCCTTTGAAAAGAGGCATGAGGGTCCTGGATGTAGGGGCCGGTACCGGCATGCTGGCGGCAGAAGTGGCTAGGCGCTGCCAGGAGGCCAGTGTGGTCGGCCTGGACCTGGCAGAGAGGATGATCGAGGCCGGACGTCAACAGTACCGGGAGGTGATGTGGCTCCAGGCGGATGCGGCGGCACTGCCTTTCGGTGAAGCCTGTTTCGATCTGGTCATTTCGTCTTCTTCCTACCAGTGGGTGGGGGATTTGCAGGCGGCTTTCAGCGAGGCCGGGAGGGTGCTGTCCAAGGGCGGGCGTTTTTATGTGGCCATGTTCGGACGGGGAACTCTGGGTGAGCTGTTCGAAAGCCTTCAGGCGGCAGGCCTGGCCCGCGGTCGCGAAGAGGTTTTCGAATTGCGGCGCATACCTTCCGAGAGGGATGTGCGCCAGGCCCTGCGCGGGTCTTCTTTCCGGCATCGCGGGGTCGCTTGCGAGAAACGCGAAGTCATTTTCCGGGACCTCTGGTCGCTCTTGAAATGGCTGCAGGGTATCGGTGCCAACGGACTTTCCCGCCGTTTTTTCCTGGGTGGAGAATTCCTGGCGCTGGTGGAAGAGCACTACCGCGAGCGTTTCGGGGCCCCGGACGGTATCAGGGTCACCTTTGAGATCCTGTGGATCGATGCCGTAAAGTGATAGATGAGATCTGTTTATTAATTATTAATTGGCGGGAGGGGAAGCCATGGACCTATTTTCAGCTTGCGTACTGGGAGTGGTGGAAGGAGTGACAGAGTTCTTGCCGGTCTCGTCGACCGGTCACCTGATCCTGGCGAGCAAGTTTCTGGGATTGCCGGAAACAGATTTTTTGAAGAGCTTCGAGATCGCTATCCAGTTGGGAGCCATCTTGGCGGTGGTTGTGCTTTATGCCAGGTCGCTCTTGGTCAAGCCGGCCGTCCTCTGGAAGGTCGCCGGGGCTTTCTTGCCCACCGCTGTCATCGGGCTATTGCTGTATAAGTTCGTCAAGAAGTTCCTGCTCGGCAACTCAGACGTTGTCCTTTGGGCTTTATTGGCCGGCGGGATTTTCCTGGTGATCTTTGAACTCTTTTATAAGGAGCGAGAAGGGGGAGTCGGGGTCGATGGTATAACATTCCGGCAGGCTTTTATTATCGGTCTGTTCCAGTCTTTGTCCATGATACCCGGGGTTTCCCGGTCGGCGGCAACGATCATCGGCGGTCTGTGCCTCGGGTTGAACCGGGCGGTGGCGGCGGAATTCTCTTTCCTGGTGGCGGTGCCGACCATGGGGGCGGCGGTGGCGCTGGACCTGACAAAGAACGCGATAAGTTTTTCTGCGGATGAAATAACGGCTTTGGGGGCAGGTTTCCTGGTCTCGTTTGTTGTGGCGATCGTGGTCATCAAAGGGTTCATGCTCTATCTGCAAAGAAATAATTTTCTCGTTTTTGGGATATACCGCATCGTGCTGGCGGCTTCCCTGCTGCTTTTTTGGGCTGGAAAATAAGAACGTTCTTCTATAGGCTGGGCGGGATAAGTTCTCCGTCGGTAATATTATAAAGGAGGGCGCTGGAGTGAAGCGTTCATTTTTTGTCACCGGGACCGATACCGGCGTCGGCAAGACCATGGCGGTCTACGCGCTGGCCCTGCTTTTGCGCGATAAAGGGCTGGATGTAGGTGTCATGAAACCCGTGCAATCGGGAGCGGCCGAGGATGTTTCCGGCGGGGATGCTGAATTCCTGCGCCAGAGATTGGGCCTGAAGGACGGCCTGAACGAGATCAATCCCTATTGCGCCGGTGAGCCGCTTTCACCGCATGTGGCTTTCCCGCGGGCCGGGATCAGGATCGATAAAAAAAGGCTGGTGGAGCAATTCCGTTCCCTCCAGGCGCGGCATGATATTTTGCTGGTGGAAGGGGCAGGCGGGCTGCTCGTCCCGCTGGTAGGCGATTATCTCACGGCCGACCTGGCCGCTGAATTTGGTTCGGACCTGGTGGTGGTGGCCCGTTTGGGCTTGGGTACCATCAACCATACGCTTTTGACCGTGCACGAGGCCGGACGGCGGGGGCTGCGGGTGGCGGGCGTTATGTTCTCGGATGCCGCAGGCGCCCGTCGCGGTGTCGCGGAAAAGACCAACCCTTTGGCCATTGCCGGGCTTTCCGGGCTGCCGGTATTGGGGGAATTGCCGTTCTTGCGCCGGAAGGATCCCTCGAGCGTGCTGGCGGCCTGTCGCGGCAAGCTTGACATCCGACCGCTGCTGCGCCTGCCCAGGCCGCGGACCAAGGAGCTGGCCGATCTGGACCGGCACTATGTCTGGCACCCTTTCACCCAGATGAAGGATTGGGTCGAAGATGTTCCTCTGGTCATAGACCGTGCCGAGGGCTCGTACTTGATAGATACGGACGGTAAGCGCTATCTGGACGGCGTATCGAGTTTGTGGGTCACGGTCCACGGCCATAACCGCCGGGAGATCAATAGCGCGGTGGCCAGGCAGCTGGTGAAGCTTGATCATTCGACCATGCTGGGGCTTACCAGCGCTCCGGCAGTGGAGCTGGCCGCTAAACTGGTCGACATCGCTCCCAAAGGGCTCAGCAAGGTTTTTTATTCCGACAACGGTTCGACATCGGTCGAGGTCGCCATCAAGATGAGTTACCAGTACTGGCAGAACACCGGCCGGAAGAAAAAGACCGTTATATGCCATCTGGCCAACTCCTACCATGGCGACACGCTGGGCAGCGTCAGCGTCGGCGGCATTGATATGTTCCATAAGGTCTACCGCGGGTTGATCTTCCAGGCCCATCAGGTCGATATGCCCGATTGCTACCGTCTGCCGCCGGGCAAGAAGTACCCGCAGTATGCTTTCGAGGCGGTCGATCGGTTCGAGAATTACGCGCGTAAGAACCGCGACCGCATAGCTTCTCTGGTGCTGGAGCCGATAGTGCAGGGGGCGGCAGGCATGGTCATGTGGCCGGAGGGTATCTTAAAGCGGTTCGAGGAGATATGCCGGAAGAATGACATCTTTCTTGTTTGCGACGAAGTGGCTACGGGGTTCGGCCGGACGGGGAAGATGTTCGCCTGCGAGCACGAGGATGTCCATCCGGATATCATGTGCCTGGCCAAGGGCATTACGGGAGGGTATCTGCCGTTGGCTGCTACGCTGGTGAGCCAGCGTGTTTACGACGGGTTTGTCTTTCCTTACCGGGATATGAAGACTTTTTTCCACGGCCATACTTACACCGGCAATCCGCTGGCATGTGCGGCGGCCTTGGCCAGCTTGGAGATCTTTAGGAAGGAACGCACTTTGCAGAGGCTCCGACCCAAGATCGCACATTTGGCGCGCGGACTTAAGAGGTTCTGGGATATCCCCCAGGTCGGGGACGTGCGCCAGCGGGGGTTCATGGTAGGCATCGAGCTGGTGAAGGACCGCGGCTCTCAAGAACCGTTCCCCTGGGCGGATCGAGTGGGGGCCCGTGTTTGCCAACGGGTGCGGGACTACGGCGTAATTCTTCGCCCGCTGGGGAACGTTATAGTGTTGATGCCGCCTTTGTCGATAAGCGTGCGCGAGATAGACCAACTGCTGGATGCCGCCCGGCAAGCGATAAGCGATGTGGTGGAACCCTCTTTTGATCATAAGTGAGGTGGCCTTTTATGGAGAATAGTGCGGTCCAGTCCAGGAAAGTTTTTGTCGCCATGAGCGGCGGGGTGGACTCGTCCATGGCGGCGGCCTTGCTGTGCGAAGCGGGTCATGATGTGGCCGGGGTGACGATGTGTTTTGAATTGCCAGCGGCTTTGCGTTCTGAACGGCCCAGTTGCTGCGGCTTGGAGGCGATCGAGGATGCCCGGCGGGTATGCCGGGTCCTGGGCATCCCGCACCATGTGCTGAACTACGGCGATGCGCTGGAGGCCATGGTCGTTGAGGATTTCATAAGTGAATATGTTCAGGGGCGTACGCCCAATCCGTGCGTGCGCTGCAACCGTTTCCTTAAGTTCGACCGGTTATTGAAAGATGCCGTGGGTCTGGGGGCCGAGGCCTTGGCTACCGGACATTACGCACGCGTCCAGTTCAACGACGTCTTCGGCCGGTGGGAGCTGCTCAAGGCGGCGGACCCCCGCAAGGACCAGTCGTATTTTCTCTGCGGCATGCCGCGTGAAGCTCTGCCCCGGGTCATGTTCCCCTTGGGGGCGCTGACCAAGGCGCAGATCCGGGCGATGGCGCAGGAACGGGGATTGCCGGTCGCGCAGCGTCCCGAGAGCCAGGATATCTGCTTTATCCCGGAAGGGAAATACCAGGATTTTATCTCCGCCCGCGGGCAGGGTGCCGATAGCCCCGGACCGCTCGTCGACCATACGGGCCAGGTGGTCGGACAGCATGCCGGGGTGTCGCGGTATACCGTCGGCCAGCGCGAGGGCTTGGGGATAGCTTTGGGGTACCCGGCCTATGTTTACAAGATAGATCCGGCAACGAACACGATATTTGTGGGGCCGCCGGAAAAGCTTTTTTGCGTCGGGCTGGAGGCCCGGGGTTTGAACCTGGTCAGCATGAATTTTTCGCAAGAAACCTTCGAAGCTGATTTGAAGATAAGGTATAATCATTCCGACATCAAGGGAGAAGTGACCCTGTTGACCCCTGACTGCGTTCGGGTCCGTTTCCGGGAGCCCCAGCGGGCGGTCACACCCGGGCAGTCGCTTGTTTTTTACGCCGGCGAAGTGCTTTTGGGCGGGGCGGTGATATCGCAGGGGTCGGCGGAATAATACGCAGGAGGGATGGTATGAAGAAGGTATCGTTTCTGCTTTGTGTGCTTTGCACGTTCACGCTCATGGTCGGTCCTGCCGGCGGAGCCAAGAAAAAGGCTCCGGTGAGCGATGGCCCGTACCGTATGTATTATAATTCCGGGTCCCTGATGCGGGTGGACAATTATAAATTCGAGCAGCTTAACGGCACTTCGACCGAGTATTATGAGAACGGCAGCCTGAAGGCGGTGACCCATTACGTAAAGGATATGCGGGAAGGCGAAGCCAAGACCTATTTCGAGTCGGGGATTGTCAAGACGGAAGGATTTTATCATAATAACGAACTGCAGGGGACCTTCCGGGTCTATTCCAAAGAGGGGCGTCTGGGAAAAGAGGAAAATTACCAGAAAGGGGTCCTGAACGGGGAGGCCAAGCTGTTCTTCCCTAGTGGAGCGCTACAAAAGCAGATGTTCTACAATAACGCCGTTCTCGACGGCATGGCGATCGAGTATTATGAGAACGGCCAGATAAAGGGTCAGGAGGCCTACCGGGACGGGGTGCTGGAGGACAAGAAATCCTTTGATATGGCGGATGACCTGGTCTCCAAGAGGCCGGAACCCCCTGCCAAGGACGGAGCGCTGGATAAACCGGCACAAGCGTTAAAGAAAGCGGAGGCCGGCCAGGGCCAGAAGCCTGAGGCTTCCAAGTAAGACCGGGCTAGCTTGAGTGAATTCAGTTTTGGCTTTTGTATGCGGGGTGAAAGGCGAGCATGGTCCGAGTTCGCCTTTCGCCTTTTTTATTGGCAAAGTAACGGTTGAAACAAAGGAGAATTATGGGGATCACGCTGAATACGGATAGGTTGAAAGGTTTTGTCAGTGATGACGATATCCGCGCTTTAGCGCCTGCGGTGGCTAAGGCGCACAAGGACCTGCACGGAAAGACCGGCCCGGGGAGCGAATTCACGGGATGGGTCGATCTGCCGACGAGGACCTCGGACAAGCTGATCAAGGAACTGTTGGAGGTGGCCCGGTGCGCCAGGGAGCATGCCCAGGCGGTCATTTCGATCGGGATCGGCGGTTCCTATCTGGGCATACGTTCCACCATCGAGTTCTTGGGCACGGACCCGGAGCTGCCGGTGCATTACGCCGGGCATAATATGTCCGTGTCAGAGATGGCCAAAGTATTAAGACTGATCGATGAGCGGGATGTGGCGGTGGTGGTCATATCCAAGTCAGGGACGACCACCGAACCGGCGCTGGCCTTCCGCATTGTGTATGAGGCTTTGCGGAAGAAATACAGCGCCGAGGAATTGAAACAACGCATTATTTGCGTCACGGACGCGAAAAAGGGGGCTTTGCGCCAGATAGCGGACAAGGGAGGTTATCGTTCTTATATTATTCCGGACGATGTGGGCGGGCGCTTTTCGGTCCTTACCCCCGTCGGGCTGGTCCCCCTGGCTCTGGCGGGTGTGGACATCCTGGCGTTCGTGGATGGCTTTCGGGCCGGAGAGAAAGAATACGCTCAGGAGCCTGTCGGCCGGAACTGTTGTTATATGTATGCGGCCGCCCGTAATGTGCTTTACCGCCGGGGCAAGGTCATCGAGATGCTGGCATCCTTTTATCCCAATGTGCAGTATGTGGCGGAATGGTGGAAGCAGCTTTACGGCGAGAGCGAGGGCAAGGGCGGACAGGGCATCTTCCCGGCGTCGACCATACTTTCGACCGATCTGCATTCCATGGGGCAGTTGATGCAGGACGGCATGCGTAACATCTTCGAAACTTTTGTTATGATCGACAAGGCCGATGACAACATCCTGGTCCCTTCCCAGGCGGAGGACATGGATAAGTTCAATTGCGTGGCCGGCAAGGACCTGGACTGGGTGAACAAGCAGGCTTATACGGCGACGGCCTCGGCGCACTATGAGGGGGGCGTGCCCAACATGACCATAACGCTGGAAAGGGCGGATGCGTTCCACCTCGGCCAGTTGTATTATTTCTTTGAGAAAGCCGTCGGGATATCTGGGTATGTCCTGGGGGTCAATCCTTTCGACCAGCCGGGAGTGGAAGCGTACAAAAAAAAGATGTTCGCGCTTTTGGGCAAGAAGTGAACTGCCCATAGGGGTGTGCGGCCTCGGGGAGTTTCACGTTGTATCACTGCCGGATATTAGCGGATAGTTTAAACATGAAGACATGGCCGGTACTTGTTGCCGTTATCCTGTTCTTGCCGTCCTGCGCGACCATGCCGAGCGCTTCGGGAAAGGGGCTGGCCAGCGGCATAAGGGAGCATGCCTTTACGACCCGAAGGGCTTTGATACTTGGTGACGGGGTCAGCCCTGAAACAGCCGCCAAGGTGTCGGGCCAGTCTTTCGCCATGGTATTGTACTGTCCGTACCGCAGCAAGAGCGTCGATATCGGAAAGACGAAACCGGCTGCCTCGACATTCATGCGCGACGTGATGGCCAGCCTGCGCGCCATGGCGGGATCGGGCGATGCCTGGGAGGTGGCGGTGGCGGAACGATCGCGGACCCAGGTCCGTATGGCTTTGAAGTTAATGAGAGCGCGGGAGTTGTCCTCGTTTAGCGGAAAATTGGTTTTACCTGAAAGGGCCCGGTCCGATCGGATATTGCTGGAACAGGTCGAACGTGTTTTTGGGGAGGGGGTTTTGGTGGATTTTGTCGGATCCCCGGAGCCATAATTCTTAGTTGTTATCACTTCTAGACAAAATTCTATTATATTTGGCGGCTTTGAAAAAATAGTTGACAAATAGATTTGCCATGTTATATTGTCTAGTAAGTTGATAGACAAAGTAGATTACTGTCCTTTAGTTATGAGATTATCTACAAAAGTCCTTTATGGCACAAGATTTATGGTTGACTTGGCATTACGCCATGGTCATGGTTCCTCTTTATTAAGGGACATAGCCATACGTCAGGACGTTTCGGAGAAATATCTTTGGCAGCTGGCCGCTTCTTTGAAGAGGGCCGGTTTGGTGAGGTCGGAACGCGGTTCTAAGGGCGGTTTTGGGCTGTCCAAGTTACCAAGTGAGATAAATCTGAAAGATATTTTTGTGGCGCTGGAAGGCGATATCGAATTTGGCCAGACGGGACGCAGAGCCCGTTCGGGGTTGAGCGCCGAGCCGGTATTGGCGGAGTTCTGGAAAAAGCTGGCGGCCGGTTTTTCAGAATCTTTGGCTGCAGTCACTCTGGAAGAGCTGGTGGACCGCTATCGCTCCGGTGAAGGTTTTATGGATTACGAGATCTGAACTTCAATCAAAAGGGAAGGCGCCATGATCATCATTATTGAACATGGAACAGGCTGGTTCAGCCGAATGTGTTCTTTGGGCTGTAAGGGAGAAGATATTTAGAGGAAAATATTCCGGATCTGAATTTATAAAAAGGAGAAAGAAAACATGGCTGATAATGATCTTAAGAAAAGACTTAGACGGGAGACGCTCGCGCTTCACGGCGGTCAGGAACCCGATCCGACCACAGGTTCGCGGGCGGTGCCGATCTACCAGACCACTTCATACCAGTTCAAGAGCAGCGAACATGCGGCGGATCTTTTCGCCCTGAAAGAGTTCGGCAACATATATACCCGCCTGATGAACCCGACCACCGATGTCTTCGAGAAGCGGATCGCGGCTCTGGATGGCGGCGCGGGGGCTTTGGCCGTGTCCAGCGGTCAGTCCGCGATCACGCTGGCGCTGCTGAACATAGCTCAATGCGGTGACGAGATAGTCTCGGCGGATAATCTGTACGGGGGGACGTATACTCTGTTCCACTATACTTTCCCCAGGATGGGGATAAAGGTGAATTTCGTCAGGTCCAACGACCTGGCCGCGATCGACAAGGCGATCAACAGCCGGACCAAAGCGGTCTATGCGGAGTCGATAGGGAATCCCAAGCTGGATGTGGCGGACCTGGAAGGGATTTCGAAAGTCGCCCACAAGCACGGCATCCCCCTGGTCCTGGACAACACGGTCGCTCCGTATTTATTGAAGCCTTTCGACCACGGAGCGGATATCATTGTCTACTCCGCTACCAAGTTCATCGGCGGACATGGTACTTCGCTGGGCGGGGTGATAGTCGACTCTGGCAAGTTCGACTGGACCAACGGCAAGTTCCCCCTCATTTATGGGGCCGATCCAAGCTACCATGGCATCAATTTTGTCGAGGCCCTCAAACCTCTGGGCAACATCGCCTACATTATAAAAGCCCGCGTCACTCTCTTGCGGGATGTTGGTCCGGCGGTATCGCCTTTCAATTCGTTCCTTTTCCTGCAAGGGCTGGAGACGCTTCATCTGCGCATGCTCCGGCATTCCGAGAACGCGCTGGCCGTCGCAAAATTTTTAAAGAAGCACCCCAAAGTGAACTGGGTCAATTATCCCGGGCTCGAGGACAGCCCGGAGAGAGAGCGGGCGAAGAAGTATTTGCCTTTAGGCGCGGGGGCTATTATCGGTTTCGGCATCCAGGGCGGAGCGGAAGCGGGCAAGAAGTTCATAGATTCGCTGCAGCTTATCTCGCATTTGGCGAATATCGGCGATGCCAAGTCCTTGGCGATCCATCCGGCCACCACCACGCACCAACAGTTGTCGGCCCAAGAGCAATTGGCGACAGGAGTGACGCCGGACTTCATCCGCCTGTCGGTCGGCATTGAGCACGTCGAAGATATCATCGCCGATATCGAGCAGTCCTTGGCAAAGGCATAGAGGAGGTTTTATGGCACGTATATATGATGACATAACGAAAACGATCGGCGATACCCCGCTAATAAGGCTCAACCGCATAACGGAGGGCTCTGTCGCGACGGTATTGGCCAAGCTGGAGTCGAAAAATCCGTTAGGCTGCGTGAAGGACCGTATAGGTAGCGCCATGATCGAGGACGCCGAGAAGCGCGGCGTGCTTAAGAAGGGCTCGGTCATCATAGAACCAACGAGCGGCAACACCGGGATCGCGCTGGCCTTTGTATCAGCGGCGCGCGGTTACCGACTGATCCTGACCATGCCGGAAACAATGAGCCTGGAGCGCAGGCAACTGCTTAAGATATTTGGGGCCGAACTGGTGCTGACCCCGGGGCCGGAAGGCATGCGGGGCGCGGTGACTAAAGCGGAGGAACTGGCAGCCTCGACACCCAATGCGGTCCTGCTCCAGCAGTTCAACAATCCCTCCAATCCGGAGGTCCACCGCCGGACAACGGCGGAAGAGATATGGAGAGATACCGACGGTAAAGTTGATATGGTGGTGGCGGGTGTGGGGACCGGCGGGACCATCACCGGCATAGCCGAGGTCATTAAGAAGAGAAAGCCGTCCTTTAAAGCCATCGCGGTAGAGCCGGCCGATTCGCCGGTCCTTTCCGGCGGCAGACCGGGCCCGCATAAGATCCAGGGCATAGGGGCCGGCTTCGTGCCTGGGGTGCTAAACCCGCAGATCCTGGATGAGATCATTCAGGTCAAGTCGGATGATGCGGGCGCCACCGCCCGTAAACTGGCCAGGATGGAAGGTATCCTGGGCGGGATCTCCTGCGGTGCAGCGTTGTGGGCTGCACTGGAAGTGGCCCGGCGGCCGGACAGCCGGGGCAAGGTCATCGTGGTTATCCTCCCCGACACCGGCGAACGTTATCTTTCCACCTGGTTATTCCAGGGGGAGATCTGACACAAGCAGTTCCTATTTTTCTTGTTCCTCTTATGTCCTTTGGTAAAATGATTGCCAAAAGGGGAGATCATGGGGCGCATCGGGTTAGCAGAGGCGTTAGTGTTGGTATTGGTACTTCTGTTGCTTTTTGGCGCCAGCAGGGTCCCGGGCATAGGAGCTGCTTTGGGGAAGGCCGTCAGGGAGTTCCGACGTGCTATCAAAGGCGACCGGTCCCGGCCCGAAGGCACAGAGAGCAGGAAGCCCGATTAACCCTGTGTCAGCAGATCCGGTCTGTCCTGTCGGGGGACAAGAATTGAGTTGTACGACGGGACGATATCGATAGCAGTTGGGTATAAAGTCAGCCCGTTTCGGGCAATCAAGGGAGAACTTCATGGCAAACTTGAGTAAGCAGGCAAGGTCGATGGATTCAGGTTTCACGCCGGCGTCGGTATTTCTAAGCGCCTTGGCCGGGTTGCTGCTGATCACCGTGGTGGCGGTCTCTCCGGCGGTGGCCACTGAGGAGATGACGGTACTGCCTAACGAGGTTTTTATCCAGGCCGATTCCGGCAAAGATTTCGGTGATGTCGCGGTAGAGATAAAAACAAATAAGGACGCGGAGAAGTTAAAGATCGTAAGCATGCGCTTGAAGGTGAACGGTAAGTGGCTCAAGGTCCCGGAGAACGCATATTCGGATCTGGGGCAGCCTTACTTGAACCGCACGGAGTTAAGAATAGAGGACGGATACGACAGGAACCCTTGGCTTTATGTCTATTTTGAAGTAGCCTCAAAGGATATTTCCGGCAATATCGCCCCCAAGCGCGTGCATATAGCCTATCACAACGGCAAGTTCGAGTCCCGTTCCATCGAAACGCCTTTGTCCGGCGGCAGTACGCGTTGGGATAAGATAAAGCTTTAAAAGCGATCAATCCGGGCAGGAGAAAAAGATAATTCTGTATCTATGGTCTAGAAATAAAAAACCCTCTGTTTCAGGATAGCAGAGGGTTTTTTATCTCAATGGTTGGAAGAACTATCTCTTCTTCTTGGCAACCTTTTTTGTTTTCTTAGCAGCTTTCTTTTTTGTGGCCATAGCTTATTCTCCTTTCCTGGTTTATATTGAATCCTGCTTAGATAATACCACAGCGTTTGAATTATAAAAAAAAATATTAAGAAATTTTCCGATCTATTTTCTTTTTGTTTTCATAATATTGTTCACTACTCCGTCGCTATAATAGCGATGTGGCCAAATCGTTTATGTATCCATGGCGCAGAGAAAAAATATGAGCACTGCCGAGAGAATTCCCCCCACGATATATGTCCATATACCTTTCTGCCAGAAGAAATGTTTTTTTTGCTCTTTTGCGGTCGCCGTCTCACAACTTTCGCGGAGTAATGAATATCTCGAAAAGCTGGAAAGGGAAGCCGCTCTCTACTCTGGCCGGGAGGTCGGTTCGATCTACGTCGGAGGAGGAACGCCATCCTGTTTGGAAGCTGACGGGATCGTTGACCTGTGGCATAAGATGTACTCATGTTTTCGGCCTGCCCCTCAATGCGAAAAGACCTTTGAGGCAAACCCCGAGAGCTTGGATGAGGAAAAGGTCAGCTGTCTGGCAGATTTAGGGGTGACGCGAATCAGCTTAGGTGTGCAATCTTTGAACGATATGCGTCTGGCCTTTCTGGGGCGGACGCATACCCGGCAGGACGCGCTGCGGGCTTTTGCCCTGCTCCGGTCGTTCGGGTTTGCCAATATCAATGTTGATTTTATGTACGGATTCCCGCAGCAAAGTTCGGCAGAGTTGGCGCGCGATCTGGATGAGGTCCTGGAGTTGGGCAGCGAACATGTTTCTGTTTATTCTCTCACCGTGGAAGACCGCAGCCTTTTTTTCGCCAGGAAGCTGGCGGTCGACAGCGATGCGCAGGCCGAAGCGTACGAGTATATACGTGGGAGATTGGCCGCGGCCGGTCTTCGTCAGTACGAGGTCAGCAACTTCGCTCGTCCGGGGTTCGAGTCGTCGCATAATCTGAATTATTGGCGTGGCGGAGAATATATAGGCCTGGGCATGGCTGCGCATTCCTATCTGGCCGGCCGGCGGTTCTGGAACGCCGATACTTTACCTCTGTATTTACGGATGATGGATGAAAAGGGGAATGCCTTGGCCGGCGAGGAGAAACTCGAAGGTGTCCGCAAGCTTACGGAGGTATTTCTTTTCGGTTTGAGGATGAATGAGGGCGTTGACTTGGGGGCTTGGGAGCGTAGAATAGGCGTCGAATTGCCGCAGGACAGGAAAGAAGCCTTGGAAAGCTTTATCGAGATGGGGTTCCTGGAAGAAACGGACGACCGCATCCGGGTGACTGACCGCGGCCGGTTGGTACTGGACGAAATAGCAGCGAGGATCGTTTGAAATTCCATAGGCGCTTGGCATCCGGCGCGCGGTAATCCCGCGTTGTCGGCGAGGGACGTGTTAATGCGTAAGCCATTGCTCATACTGTCTTTGTCGGTCGGCGTCTTAGCGGGGTTGTCCTATTGGACGCTGAACTCAACATGGCTTTCAGTCCGACTAGCCCGTCGGGCTTTACAAGGGATGCTGCCGGAAGCCCGCTTGACAGAACTGGCGATCGGGCAACAGCATTTCCACTGGCCCGGCGGGTTCGCCTGGAATAACGTCAGGCTGGGCATTAAGTATAAAGGTCGTGATTATAACGTGGTCGTGCCGCGCCTGATGCTTTCGGGGGCGCAAGGCGTTTTCCGTGACAAAGCGGACCTGAAGATTTCGGCCGCCGGTGCGGATATATTTTTTCCGCCCGGCGAAGCAAAAGACGCAAAGATTGAGCTGACCGTATCGCTCGTGTCGCGCAAGGTCGTAAGGGCGGAGGGGCTGGTTACGCTTGCTAAGTTGGCATGGGACAAGTTAGAAGCCCGGCAGGTCAGGTTCCGGGTACTAAGAAACATCCGGGAGTTTGAATTCGACAATATCCAGGCATCGGCTTACGGCGGAACGATCACCGGCAAGGCCCGGTTGGTACCCGCCGGCCTGGTCTATGCGGCCGATTTAGCATTGGAGGGAATCGATACTTCCCAGTTGGCGGATTGGCTTTCGACACAGGTGGTTGGCCGCGCGACGGGACGTATACGGATTTCCGGTAAAGCGGAGACCTTGTCAACATTAGAGAGCGACTTTTCTATGCTGACCGGGGCGAGAGTTAGCGCGTCGCTTTTATCGGTGGTAGTGCAGGTTATCCCGCAACTGCCGGACAGGAAACGCTTGGATGCCCTGATCAAGCAAGGGGGACAGTTCCCGGTTGAGATCTTGAAATTCACGGTTCGCAGCCAATCCCCGCAGCATTGGGGCGGAGAGCTTACATTAAGAAGCCGCGAGGTGAATCTGGCGATCAATATAAGTCACGACATTAATCCGGATGGCACTTTGCTTTATTTATTGAATATAGGAAACCTTATTTTTAATAGCGGGAGGTTTTAAGCTGGCGGTCCGTGGCCATCTTTTGTTTTCCGCGCAATCAAGGAGGAACTATGAGGCGAAAACGGGTATGGGTGCTGTGGTTGCTGAGCGCGTGTGTTCTGGCTGGCTGTACCGTCAAGGCGGTGGGGGACCCCAACCGGCCGATCACAATCAACGCGCATATCACGATCGACATCAAGGGGCTGCAAAAGACGGCCACCGGTATCGAAGACATGGTGAGCGGAGGATCTGAGATAAAATAGCTGAAGATGCGGACCAGGGAGTGTTATGGATGAAAAGGCGATGTCAAAATCAAAATTAGAGGAGGCAGGCATATGAAACGTTTCTGGCTTTCAGTACTTATTTTGTCGGCGTTCTGTAACGCGGCGCTGGCTGCCGGGGCTTATGACCTTAAGGAAATGACGCCGGCGGTCAAGGCCGCGCTGGACGGTCGTAAGTCGCGCTATGCGGAACTTAAGGCGTTCAAGAAACAGGGATTGGTCGGCGAGACCAACCGCGGGTATATCAAAGCTCTGGTGTCGGCTCCAGGTGTCAAGGAGATCGTAGAGGTCGAGAATGCCGACCGGAAAGTTATCTATCAGGCCATCGTGGAACAGAACGGTTTGCGCGATTCCGAGCTGTTGACAGTGGAGAAAGTTTTCGCCCAGGTCCAACGCGACAAGGCCGAGGCGGGGGAGAAGATCCAGGATGAAGGCGGCAGCTGGGTGGTGAAGTAATATCTGTCCGTTCGCCAGAATGTCTCGGATTTCATCGGATGAATGGTCGGGGTCTTCTGGCTCAGGATATTAACGCACGGGCGGGCAGTGGGATCCGGTTAGCGAAAAAACAGGCGCCACGGGCTTTAGCCCGTGGTGTTTCATCAGCCTAAACGTATGGCGACACCGTTCTGTTCAGCGACGGCTTGTGATTGCCGGAACAGATGAAGTAAAGATTCGGCGATGAGATCGCGGTACTTTTTCCGCATGGAAAGGTTTTTGAGGATTGCGTCGGCCTTGATGACGCGGGCGCGCACGGCCTTGAGCGCGTATTCCAGGCTGCCCGAAGCCAGGAAGATCTTACGGACCGCCCGCAGGTCCGAGAAAGTCTTGCGCGGTTTAGAAAATATTTTAAGGAAGTCCCTGCGTTGGCCGCCGCGCAGATTGGCGTAGGCATGGGCGACCAGGAGCGTTTTCTTCCCTTCTGCAAGATCGCTTAAGATGGATTTCCCTATATTTTTTTGGGTCTCGAATATACCGATCACGTCGTCCTGTATCTGGAAGGCCTGCCCGACCATCAGCCCCAGCTCGGCCAACAGCCGTATTTCCTTTTCCGGAGCGCCAGCCAGGATGGCTCCGGTGACCAGCGGACAATCGAAGGTGTAGCGGGCCGTTTTCAGGGAGTAATTGAGGAAGACGTCTTTTTCTTTGATGTTCTTGATCTTGTCCACCCCGTGGACAGTGTCGATGAATTCTCCCATGGCGGTAAAGGCGGCGGTCTGGACGAAATATTTCAGTGCGCGTTCTTTGCGCAGGGGGTTTTCGTCTATGGACAGGAAGGCGTCGATCGCCAGCGCATATACAATATCCCCAGCGATGATGGCGAGGTCGGTCCCCAGCTTTTCGGGATCGGGGCAGCGGAGCGTTTTGCTGAGCAGCCGGTGCATGGTCGGCCGGCCGCGCCGCAGGTCCGAACAATCTATGATATCGTCGTGAATAAGCATGAAGTTGTGAAGGAATTCTATGCAGGTGGAGGTCTGGTAGAGGGCTGGGGAGGCTTTCTTGCGACGCGAATATCCGAGATAGGCCAGAGTAAGAAGCAGCGGGCGGATGCGTTTGCCTTTGCGCAGGGAGAATTCTCGTATACTATGATATAGTATCGGGCTGACGAGATGAAGCCGGTATTCTTTCTCTATACGATGCAGGAACGCGGCAATGCTCTTGTCTATCTCTTGGCGGAGATCCTCTAACATGGCGGTTATGTTAGCATAACCTTCGGGTTTACGGAAAGACGATTTTAAAGCATGAAGTTAAAATGCAGCGTGGCCCTTCCTGACTGAGTATGCCGGAGCCCTCTGCCAGTACGATTTATCCGCCTTCGCCGAAGACCATAAGCTTGCCCGTGGGGCTCCCTTTTCCCGGGGGAAGTCTGATGGTTTTTAATACAAAATCATTGCGCGGGTTTGGGAAAGGGTTACAATCAGGGTATTCAAACAGGAGGATCTAATGATAAGAAATGCTTTCTTCGTCTTTATTTTATTGCTGGCTTGTAGCTCTGCGCAAGCTGCGACCGTTTATTTAAAGAACGGTTCGACCGTTACCGGTAAATTCGTTCTGCGAAATGATGATAGCGTGAAGATCGATGTGAGCGGGGTCACGTTGACCTACTATAATGACGAAATCGACCGGGTGGTGAATGAGGACGAGAAAGCCGCCGCACCTGCTCCTGCCGCCCCGGAAGCTGCTTCTGCCGCTCAACCGGCCGCTGCCGATGCGGGGCCGGCCGCCCAGGCTGGCGTAACACCGGCACAAGCCCAACCGGAAGTGCCGGGGGCCGTTGCAAAGTCAGCGGGACCAGATCCTTATGCAGGCATGACCAAAAGGGATTTGATCGCAAAGTTCCTTGAAGTTTATGGCACCAGGAAAGTGATGAGCATGAATTTTGAGCAGATGCTTAAAACCATACCGCCCAATGCGGTTCCGGTGTTCCAGCGTATCATCAAGGCTGATGAGATCATTCAGGCCTTGATCCCGGTTTATGACAAATTTTTTACAAAAGAAGATCTAATCGTGCTGATCAATTTCTTTTCGACCCCGGTAGGGAACAAGTTCGTGGAAAGTGTTCCGGCGTTGATGAATGAAAGTGTTAGCGTCAGCGCAAAATATTTTGAGGAGCATTTGCAGGAGCTGGCCACGGAACTTAAAAAAGCCGGGGTGACTTCTAATCCCAAGAAACCTTAAAGGTTAAGATCAATCTTTTTGACACCAGACAGCCGGCGGCGTTTTATGATGCCGCCGGCTTTTTTATGGCCATAATTATTAGCGCGCAAGTACTTTATTACCAGTAGTTTATGTCCTTGGAGCCAAATTTAGTTTGATTTTGATATAGTTCTTTGTTATATTAAATCCTCCCAAATTTACTAATTTGTTATTTTTGACTATTTTAATCACAAAAGGAGAAGCCGTATGATCGATAGGTATACCCTTTCAAAAATGGGACGCGTATGGTCAGAACAACGCAAGCTCGAGATCATGCTTCAGATCGAGATCTTGGCTTGCGAGGCCATGTGCAATTTGGGTAAGATCCCCAAACCGGCTCTCGAAAAGATCAAGAAGAACGCTAAATTCGATCTGGATGAGGTCAAGCGTATAGAGGAACGGACCAAGCATGACGTGGTCGCGTTCATCCAGAACGTTGGCGAAAATTTGGGAGCTGAAGCCCAGTATCTGCACATGGGCATGACTTCCTCGGACCTGTTGGATACGTCCATATCTGTCCAGTGTTGCGAAGCTTCCGAAATATTGATCAATGACATGAAAAAGCTATTGACCGTGCTCAAGGACAAGGCCAAAAAGTTCAAGGACACGGTCTGTATCGCCCGGACCCATGGCGTCCATGCTGAGCCCATGACCTTTGGCCTTAAGCTCGCTTTGTGGTATGACGAGATGCGCCGTAACCTGGCCCGTCTGGAAGCCGCGGCCGAGGATATGCGGGTCGGGAAGCTTTCCGGGGCCGTCGGTACATATGCCAATATCGATCCGGCCGTGGAGGAATATGTATGCCAGAAGCTCAATCTGAAGCCGGCCAACATCGCGACCCAGGTCATACAGCGTGACCATCACGCGAATTACCTGAACGTGCTGGCGCTGGTCGGGGCTTCACTGAACAAGTTCGCGACGGAGATCCGTCTTTTACAGAAGACCGAGGTCCTGGAGGTGGAGGAGCCTTTCTTCAAGGGACAGATCGGTTCATCAGCCATGCCGCATAAACGTAACCCGGTAACTTGTGAACGGATCTGCGGTCTTTCGCGTATTTTGAAGGCGAACGCTATGATAGGACTGGATGATATCGCCCTCTGGCACGAGCGCGACATAAGCCACAGTTCCACGGAACGGGTGATCCTTCCTGATTCGACCATTGCCCTGGATTACATGCTCAACAAGTTCATCCCTATCGTCGATGGGCTGTTGGTCTATCCGAAGAACATGATCGAGTCGCTGCAGAGGACGCGCGGGCTGATCTATTCGCAGCGCTGTCTTTTGGAGCTGATGAAGAAAGGTCTGCCTCGTTCAGTGGCCTACGAGATCGTCCAGGGATGCGCCATGCAGGTCTGGCAGGAGACCTCCGACTTCCGGGATGTCCTCTCACGTGACCGTCGGGTGCGTAAATACATGACGAAGAATGAGATTGATGCTTGTTTCGATATTAAATATTATATTAAGCACCGCGATCTGATCTTCAAGCGGGTAGGCATCAAGTAAAACCATTCAATACATCATCTGAAACGGGAGCAGCACAATGGAAAAGCGCGAAAAAATCTACGAAGGCAAAGCCAAGATACTTTACGCCACCGAAGATCCGGATATGGTCATCCAGTATTTCAAGGATGACGCCACCGCCTTCAACGCCAAGAAAAAAGGCACCATTGACGAAAAAGGTATAATGAACAACTCGATCTCCTGCAAGATCTTCGAGTTCCTCGCTCAGAACGGCATTCCCACGCATTTGGTGAAGAAGCTGTCCGACCGCGAGATGCTGGTCAAGAAGGTGAAGATAGTGCCGGTCGAGGTTATCATACGCAACCGCGTCGCCGGATCGCTGTGCCGTAATTACGGCGCCCAAGAAGGGAAGCAGCTACTGCGGCCCATTTTCGAATTGTGTTATAAAAATGATGCTTTCAATGATCCCTTGATGAACGACGACCACGTTATCGCGCTCGGGCTGGCGACCGAAGAAGAGCTCCGGACGATCAAGCGCCTGACCATGCAGGTTAACGAACTCATGAAAAAGTTCTTTTTGGCCTTGAACATTGAGCTTATCGACTTTAAGCTGGAGTTCGGCCGTTATAAAGGCGAGATACTGCTCGCTGACGAGATATCTCCTGACACCTGCCGCCTTTGGGAAGTGGGGACTGGCAACCGTCTGGACAAGGACCGTTTCCGCAATGACCTCGGCAACATCAAAGAGGGTTATCAGGAAGTCTTAAAAAGAGTGACGGGTAAATAACGATAACAATTAGCAGGTGGCTGGTCGTGGGAGGCAGGTCCAGGAGCTGCGACTTGCCGAAAAGGATCAACCACCTTTTTTATTATTATCATGATCTGGCGCGTAGAAATAAAAGACAAGGACGGGATTTTTGACTCGATAGGGAGTGGCGTTCGGCGCGACATACTTGATCTCGGGATCCCCGCTGTCCACGACGTTCGCGTCGTGCAGGTCTTCATTTTGGAGGGGGCGCTGGGCGCCGCCGAAGTTGAGATCATAGCCCGCCAGCTTTTGGTCGACCCCGTGGTACAGGATTTTCGCTTCTCTGACAAGCCCTTCCAGGATGCTTTCATCAAGGATAAAGACGCGCATGTGGTCGAGGTGGCCTATAACCCCGGCGTGATGGACCCGGTCGAGGCGTCGACTTTGAAAGGTATACGCGATCTGGGTATCCGCACCGTCCGGTCGGTCCGCACCGCCCGTCAGTACGTCATTGAGGGAGATGTTTCAGAAAAAGACCTGGAGCTTATCAAGGATAAGACTTTACTGAACAAGCTTATCCAGCACGCGGTAAAGGATCCGTTGAGCTCATTTAAACCGCTCAGTCTGGGCTCTGCGGCCCAGGGCCGGGTCGAGGTAAGGCGGGTCAAGATATCCGGGTCGTCTGACAAGGCCCTGTTGGCCCTTTCCCGGAAAGGGCAGCTTTATCTAAATCTGGCAGAGATGAAAGCTATCCAGAAATATTTCGCGAAGCTGAAGCGCGAGCCGAGCGACGTCGAGCTGGAGACCATCGCCCAGACCTGGAGCGAGCATTGTAACCACAAGACTTTCCGGGGCGACATACGTTACACCGAGCAGGTCAAGGGCCGGAAGATTTCAAAGACCATCCGCAACCTTTTTAGATCCACCATCGCCAAGGCCACTCACTCGCTCAAGAAGCCCTGGTGCGTGTCAGTGTTCCATGACAATGCCGGCATCATCAAGTTCGACAAAGAATACGACGTCTGTTTCAAAGTCGAGACCCACAACCATCCTTCCGCGCTCGAGCCTTTCGGCGGGGCTAATACCGGCGTGGGCGGGGTCATCCGCGATATTCTCGGTACCGGCCTGGCAGCCAAGCCGGTCTGCAACACCGACATATTCTGCTTCGCGCCGCCGGATCATCCTTTTGATAAATTACCCCAGGGGGCGCTGCATCCCCGACGGGTCATGAAGGGCGTGGTGAGCGGCGTGCGTGATTACGGTAACAAGATGGGCATCCCCACTGTTAACGGCGCCATAGTGTTCGATCCCCATTTCGTGGGGAATCCGCTGGTCTTTTGCGGCAATATCGGGCTGATCCCGAGGGGCAAGGAAAAAAAAGCGGCGAAGAAGAAGGATCTTATCGTTGTCTGCGGCGGGCGCACGGGGCGTGACGGGATCCATGGCGCCACATTTTCTTCAGGGGAACTGACGCACGAATCGGAGGTCGTTTCCTCAGGAGCGGTCCAGATAGGGAATCCCATCGAGGAGAAAAAAGTGGCCGATGTCCTCCTCCAGGCCCGCGATGAAGGGCTTTTCAGCGCTGTGACGGATTGCGGTGCCGGAGGGCTTTCCAGCGCGGTCGGGGAGATGGGGGCCGAGCTCGGCGCGCGGGTGGACCTTGACCTGGTACCTTTGAAATACCAGGGATTGAACTATACGGAGATCTGGATCTCGGAATCCCAGGAACGGATGGTGCTGGCCGTACCGCCGGGCAAGATCTCCCGCCTGAAAGAGATCTTTGCCGGGGAGAATGTCGAGCTGGCGGTCATCGGGGCTTTCCCGGGGACCGGGCGGCTGGAGCTTTTTTACAGCAGCGTGCAGGTGTGCGACCTGGACATGAACTTCATGCATGAGGGTGTTCCCAGGATCACCAAGGAAGCGGTATGGGCGCAGCCGCGGCATAAGGAACCGGCTTTTGCCTGTCCCAGTTCCTTTGATGCCAAGCTCAGGGAGATATTGTCCGACTACAACGTCTGCTCGAAGGAAGCGGTGGTCCGTCGGTATGACCATGAGGTGCAGGGCGGCAGCGTGATCAAGCCTTTCGTCGGGGTAGCCTGCGACGGCCCTTCGGACGCGAGCGTCATACGCCCCCGCCTGGGGTCGGATAAAGGCCTGGCCGTTGCCAACGGGATCAACCCGCGTTTCGGCAAGATCGACCCTTACTGGATGGCGGCCTCCTGCATAGACGAGGCCATCCGTCAGATCATCGCTGTCGGCGGCGACATGGAGGAGATCGCCATACTGGACAATTTTTGTTGGGGCAATCCGGACAAGCCTGACCGCCTGGGCGGGCTGGTCCGCGCGGCCCAGGGTTGCCATGACTTCGCGGTGGCTTTAGGGACCCCGTTCATTTCCGGCAAGGACAGTTTTTATAACGAGTATACCGATAACGGCAGATCGATCGCCATTCCCGGCACGCTCCTGATTTCAGCTTTGGGAGTGATAAAGGACGTTACCCGTTGTGTTACCATGGACCTGAAGAAGCCCGGCAACCTGATATACATCGTCGGGATGACCCGCGATGAGTGGGGCGGCTCCGTCTATTTGGGCAGTTACGGCCTTATCGGCAATTCGGTCCCGCGAGTGCGGGCCGGGGATGCCCTCAAGACGTACGAGGCGCTGGCCAAAGCCGTGAAGCGGGGACTGGTGGCCTCGGCGCATGATTGTTCCGAAGGCGGGCTGCTGGCGGCGCTGGCCGAGATGGCGTTCGCCGGCGGGTTCGGGGCCACGGCAGTGCTTAAGGCGGTGCCTTTTGAGGGAGAGCTCAGGCGCGATGACATGGTGGCTTTCTCCGAATCCAATTCGCGCATCATCGTGGAGGTGTCTCCGGAGGATAAATCGGCCTTTGAGCGCACATTTAAAGGTGTCCCGTACGGGATGTTCGGGCGGGTGCTGGAAGCCCCGGAGATCTATGCCTATGGATTAAAAGAAGATCTGCTGCTCAGGACCGGTATCCAGGCGCTCAAGGAAGTTTGGCAGAAACCATTGAAGTTCTAAAAGAAGAGGGATATATGGCGAAAAAAGGGCAGGCGGCGGCTGAAGATTTTTACGAAATGGACCAGTGGCGGATATTTCGCATCATGTCCGAGTTCGTCGAAGGGTTCGACCGTTTGCACAAGGTGGACAATGCGGTCACCATTTTCGGTTCGGCGCGGCTCAAGCCTGATCACAAGATGTACCAGATGTGCGAGAAGACGGCGGAACTCCTGGTCAAGGCCGGGTATTCTATAATCACCGGAGGAGGCCCGGGCATAATGGAGGCCGGTAACCGCGGAGCTTATATGGCGAAGGGGGCTTCGATAGGGCTCAATATCGAGCTGCCATTTGAGCAGAAACCGAATCCCTTCATACGCACCCTGATCAATTTCCATTATTTCTTTTGCCGTAAAGTGATGTTTGTGAAATACGCCAAGGCGGTCGTTATTTTCCCCGGTGGTTTCGGCACTCTCGACGAGTTGTTTGAGAGCATGACCCTGGTGCAAACAGGAAGAATGCCCAGGATCCCGATCATACTTTTCGGGAGTTACTACTGGAAGGGGCTGGAGGACTGGCTCAGGGAGAGGATACTGGCTGAAAAATGCATTGACGAGAACGACCTTTACCTGTACAGCATTGTGGATAGGCCCCAGGAAGTGGTCAGGATCGTGCAGAAATTCTATAGTCATAATAAGGTTGCCAGGAAGTAGGCTGGGTATGTCGAAAAAGCCTCGGGTTATCGTCTTGAGGACCGCGGGAACGAATTGCAATGCCGAAACGGCGTTCGCCTTCGAACGGTGCGGCGCGAAGGTGGACGAGGTCCACCTGGAGCGGCTTTTTTCCGGCAAGGTACGGCTGGCCGATTACCATATCATGGCCCTGCCCGGAGGATTCAGTTACGGGGACGACATAGCTTCGGGACGTATTTTTGCCAACGAGCTGCGTCTGCGCCTGGGGAACGATATACAGCAGTTCATCCAGGACCGGAAGCTGATCATCGGGATATGCAACGGTTTCCAGATCCTGGTGAAGGCCGGTATTTTGCCGGGTCCTTTCGAGGCGTCCGCTGCCGAACCACAGACGGTCACCTTGACCAATAATGATTCCGGCAAGTTCGAGGACCGCTGGACCTATCTCAAGGTCAGCGGGAAGTCGGTCTGGACCGAAGGGCTCAAAGAGGTGATCTATCTCCCCGTGGCGCACGGCGAGGGCAAGTTCGTCCCCCTGAATGAGGCGATCCTTCGTCGGCTTCAGGCTTCCGGACAGATCGTCCTGCGTTATGTGCGCGCCGACGGAAGTCCAGGCGGTTATCCGGACAATCCGAACGGGTCGCTGGATGATATCGCCGGTATCGTCGATCCCTCCGGCCGTGTCCTGGGGATGATGCCCCATCCCGAGAGGCATTTCGTATTGACCCAGCATCCTTTCTGGACACGCTTGGGACGGAAGCCCGGCCCGGGAGACGGTGCTAAAATATTCCAGAACGGAGTGGAATACGTAAGAAAAACCCTGCTGTGAGGCGAGCATGAAAGAGTTCATCAAGAAAGCCTTGTGGGTAATTTTCGGCCTGGTTTATTTGCCGGTGGTGTTTATTCTGTATTTTGTGCTTTTCAGTTCCTTCGGCAAGTTGGGACAGGTCCCGGCGATGTATTTTGGCTGTTCCGGGTTGATCGCGCTCATGCTTTGCCGTAAAAAGAAATTCTTTCTGGTCGGTTTGTTGTTAGGTATCCTGCTGATCATAACGGTCTACTCGCTGGGGAAGAATAGCAAAACCCAAGTCCCGGCTGACCAGCAAGTTAACATGGTCCGATAAAGATTCGCAGAAGACGGGGACCCCTCTGATATGAAAAAGAACCTGACCTACAAGTCCAGCGGCGTGGACATCCGTAAGGCCGACGAGTTCATCGGGGCCATCCAGGGCCTCGTTAAGTCGACCCGGAAACCCGGCGTGATGGACCGGACCCGCGCTTTCGGGTCTTTGTTCCAGCTGCCTAAAGGGTACCGGGAACCGGTCCTGGTCTCTTCGACCGACGGCGTGGGAACCAAACTGCTCGTCGCCAATCTCGTCGGGAGACACGATACGGTCGGGATCGACCTGGTGGCCATGAATGTCAACGATGTGCTTTGCGTGGGCGCCAAGCCGCTTTTCTTCCTGGATTATGTCGCTTGCGGCAGGATCGATCATAAGGTGCTGGTCAGCGTCATGCGGGGCATCGCCGAAGGCTGCCGCCGGGCCGGATGCGCCTTGATCGGAGGGGAGACGGCTGAAATGCCGGGCATGTACAAGGACGGCGATTACGATCTGGCCGGCTTCGCGGTCGGCGTGGTGGAAAGGAAGCTCATTATCGACGGTAGCCGTATAAGGCCGGGCGATGTTGTCATCGGACTGCCTTCAAGCGGCATCCATTCGAACGGCTATTCTCTGGTACGCAAGGTGTTCTCGGCCGCCCAGCAGAAGAAGTATGCGGGACTTATTCTGGAACCGACGCGTATCTACGTGCCCAATATCATGCCGCTGATCGGCAGGTATGACATCCACGGCATGGCGCATAATACCGGCGGAGCTTTCTATGAGAAATTGACCAAATGCCTGCCGGATAAATGCGCTTTGCGTATCCGGAAGGGCGCGTGGCCCGTGCCGGAGATATTCCGGCTGATCTCGGCCCAGGCCGATATCGCCGAGCGGGAACTTTACCGCACGTTCAATATGGGCATCGGATTTATCGTCGTGGTCAACGGCCGCGAATCGGCGGCGGTCCAGAAAGCTATTCTTAAGACCGGCCTGCCGTCGTACCTGATGGGCGAGGTGGTCAAGCGGACAGGGGACAAGTTGGAGTTGGTTTAACAATTCGAGCCTTACCGGTCCGGCGGCGATAATGGACCAGGGATATCCGGGGAAAAATAAGGAGCAAAATGAAGATATTGGTCATTGGTTCAGGTGGGCGTGAGCACGCGTTGGTGTGGAAGATAAAGCAGAGCCCTCGCGTGGAAAAGATCTACTGCGCGCCGGGCAACGGCGGCATAGCCGGCCTGGCCGAGTGCGTGGACATCCGGGCGGATGACATTGTCGCGCTAGCGGATTTTGCGCACGCCGAAAAGATCGAGCTGACGGTGGTGGGGCCCGAGGTGCCGCTGGTGGCCGGCATTGTCGATCTGTTTGAGGAAGAGGGGCTGAAGATATTCGGCCCTTCCAGAACGGCGGCCCGTCTGGAGGGGAGCAAGGTTTTCGCCAAAAGTTTTATGAAGCGTTGGGAGATCCCGACCGCGCGTTATGCCGCGTTCACCGATCTGCGCGCAGCGTTGTCCGGCCTGAAGGACTTTGCGCTTCCTGTGGTGGTCAAAGCCGACGGATTGGCGGCGGGTAAAGGGGTCGTCATCGCGTACACCGGTCTTGAGGCCGAGGCGGCGCTGAAGAGGATAATGTCCGACCGCATATTCAAGGAGGCCGGTAACCGGGTGGTGATAGAGGAGTTCTTGGAGGGCGAGGAGGCTTCTATCTTGGCGGTCGCGGACGGGAAGGATTTTGTTATACTGGAGTCGTCCCAGGACCATAAGAGGGTTTTTGATAATGACGGAGGCCCGAATACCGGGGGCATGGGCGCCTACTCCCCGGCCCCGGTGGTGACCGATCGTTTGCTTAAAGATATCGCCGCCGGCGTTGTGCGTCCGGTGATCGACGGGATGGCGGAGGAAGAGTCGCCTTTCAAGGGGGTCCTTTACGTAGGGGTCATGGTTACCAAGGACGGCCCTAAGGTCCTGGAGTTCAATGCCCGTTTCGGGGACCCGGAGACCCAGGCCGTCCTGCCGCGTCTCAAGTCGGACCTGGTGGAGCTGATGCTGGCCTCAGTTGAAGGCAGGCTGGCGGGTTTTTCGCTGGAGTGGGATAATGCGCCTTGCGTTTGCGTAGTCATGGCCGCGGGCGGATATCCGGGTGATTACGCCACGGGGAAGGTCATCAGCGGTCTGGAGGCGGTCCCCTCCGGCACGACGGTGTTCCACGCCGGGACGAGGAAGGACGGCGAAAATATCGTGACTTCCGGCGGGAGGGTCCTGGGGGTGACGGCCCGCGGTGAAGATATTGCCGCTGCTGTCAGGAATGCCTACGCTGCGGTGGAGAAGATCTCTTTCGACGGAGCGCATTGGCGTAAAGATATTGGCAAAAAGGCGCTGGCCATGTCTGCCTAGAGGGTGGATCAAATGATCGGGGCTGGGCGTTAGCCGTCGGTTCCTGATCGATCGGGTACGGAGGTGTTCAAATGGAAAAGATTCAGGTCGCGATTATGATGGGCAGCAAGAATGATATGCCGGTGGTGGAAGAGACGGCCAAACTGCTGAAGGATTTTGGCATCAGCCATGAGATCAAGGTATTGTCCGCCCACCGCACGCCCAAGCAGACGGTCGCGTACGCCGAGTCGTTGGCGGGACGCGGCGTCAAGATAGTCATCTGTGCGGCGGGAGGCTCGGCCGCCCTGGCGGGAACGGTCTCAGCGCATACGCATCTTCCGGTCATTGGCATACCCCTGGACTCCATGGGCTTTAACGGCCTGGACGCTCTCTTGTCCACCGTTCAAATGCCGCCGGGCGTGCCGGTGGCGGGTGTCGGGGTGGGGAAGCCCGGAGCCAAGAACGCGGCTTTGATAGCGGTAAGGATCCTGGCGCTTTCGGATGGCGCCTTGACCAGGAAACTGGACAATTACGCCAAGGAGCAGGCGGACAGGATCCTGCAGAATTTGTGAAATTGTAGACCGCTCGGCGCAGTCCCCTGTCGGGAATTGTTGGACGGTAGCTGAAGATTGATATCGATCTTTCTGCGGAAGCAGAGGGCCCCCGTGAAGACCAAAGTCATCCAGATCGATCCTAAATGGCCGCAGCCTGACCGTATCATCGAGGCCGCCCAGATGGTCCATCAGGGCGGGCTGGTGGTGTTCCCGACGGAGACGGTTTACGGGATCGCGGCGGATAATGCCAATCCGCGTGCCATCCAGCGTTTGCGCGAGGTCAAAAGGCGTTCCGAAGGGAAACCTTTCTCTATTATGATCGCGCAGAAGGAGCTGATACGGAATTACACGACCTACTCCGAGCCCGGGCTTTTCAAGCTGGTCGACAGGTACTGGCCCGGGCCGCTGACTGTTATTGTCCCGGCGGATACGGGGGGCGGATCGGTCGGGATCCGCATACCGGATCATCCGGTAGCAATGAAGCTGATCGAGAATTCGCACTGCACCATTGCCGCGCCTTCGGCCAACGTTGAGGGCCAGCCGCCGCCGGCCACCTGCGAGGAGGCTCTGCGGGACCTGGACGGCCTGGTGGACCTGGCCATAGACAGCGGGGCGGTGGATATCGGGAAGGCCTCGACCATAGTGGATTTCACCCGGGGCCGCCCTACGGTTGTGCGCGAAGGGGTGATCAGCCAGGCCGACGTGGATACTGTGGTCGGCAAGAAGCACATACTTTTTGTCTGCACGGGAAACAGTTGCCGTTCGGTGATGGCCGAATACCTGTTCCGCAAGGTCCTGCAGTCCCGGACGGACGTGGAGGTCTCTTCCGCCGGTACCGGCGTGCTTTTCCCGACTTCGGCCAGCCAGGAGGCCCTAGGGGTACTGAAAGACAAGGGCATTGACGCCCGCGGGCATGTTTCCCGGCCGGTGACGAATATACTGCTCAAGAAGTCGGACCTGATCTTCGTGCTGACGCGTGCGCACCGGAGCCAGGTGCTGGAGCGGGTACCGTCGGTAGAGAAGCGGGTTTATATCCTGGGAGAGTTCAGGAGCGGGGCGGTGCGTAGCGAACAGGACCTGGATATCCCGGACCCCATCGGCAAGTCGCATATCGAGTACCAGGAATGCGCGGCGGTCATCGAGGACTGCCTCAAGAAGGTAATTCAATTGGTCTGAAAGGGGATTATGAAATATAAGATCTATATCGGGGCTGATCACCGGGGCGTGGTATTCAAGCAAAAGGCCGTGCAGTTTTTGTCCAAGATAGGTTATCCGGTCACGGATGTCGGCAGTTTTGACGAGGCCGTCCCTTGCGACTATCCGAGCATTTCGTTCGACGTGGCCAACCGTGTGGCCCGGGACCCGAAAGCCCGGGGCATACTTATCTGCCTGACCGGCATCGGCCACTCGATAGCGGCCAACAAGGTCAAGGGTGCCTATGCGGCCTTGTGCCACAGCGAGGAAGTGGCGATCCTTTCCCGGCAGCATAACAACGCGAACATCCTGGTGCTGGGGGCCAATTTCATCAAGGGTGATAAAATGCTGGACGTGATCAAGATATGGCTGGAGACGGAGTTCGAAGGCGGCCGTCATCTGCGCCGCATTCGCCAGATAAAGGCCATGGAAAAGAGATTGTTCAAGAAGGCTCAATAAATAATAAAAGAGGTAGTTATGAGTTGTCTGAAAGATACGGATCCGCAGATCTATGAAGCTATCCAGAACGAGCTGAAGCGCCAGCGGGAGAACCTGGAACTGATAGCTTCCGAGAACATTGTTTCCCCGGCGGTGCTGGAGGCCATGGGTTCGGTCATGACCAACAAATATGCCGAGGGCTACCCCCATGCCCGCTGGTACAACGGCTGCGAGTATGTGGACGAAGCCGAACGGCTGGCTATCGAACGGGTCAAGAAGCTCTTCGGCGCCGAGCATGCCAATGTGCAGGCCCATTCCGGTTCCCAGGCCAATATGGCCGTCTACATGGCGGTCTTGAACCACGGGGACACTATCCTGGCGCTGGACCTGGCCTGCGGCGGGCACCTGACCCACGGGCTGAAGATCAATTTCTCGGGGCGGACTTACAATGTGGTCTCCTACAAGGTCGACCCCAAGACCGAGATGATCGATATGGACGAGGTCGAGCGCCTGGCGGTGGAGCACAAGCCGCGCATGATCGTCGGCGGATATTCCGCCTATTCGCGCGTGCTGGATTTCCAGCGTTTCCGCGCCATCGCCGACAAGGTCGGGGCGTATTTCTTTGTGGACATGGCGCATTTCGCCGGCCTGGTGGCGGCCGGGATCCATCCCAGCCCGATACCTTACGCCGAGTTCGTCACCTCCACCACGCATAAGACCCTGCGCGGTCCGCGCGGGGGTATAATTCTGTGCCGTCAGGAATTTGCCAAGAAGATCGATTCTTCCATTTTTCCCGGGATCCAGGGGGGGCCGCTCATGCACATCATCGCGGCCAAGGCCGTGGCCTTCAAGGAGGCCTTGACGCCCGAATTCAAGGAATACCAGAAACAGATCGTCAAGAACGCCAAGGCGCTGGCCAAGGCCATGGAGGAGCAAGGGTTCCGCATTGTCGCCGGAGGAACGGACAATCACCTTTTCATGGTCGACCTGCGCCCCAAGAGCATCACGGGCAAGGAGGCGGCCGCGCTGCTGGACAGCGTCAAGATCACGGTCAACAAGAACCTTATCCCGTTCGACCCCCAGCCGCCCGCCGTCACCAGCGGTGTCCGTATCGGCACCCCGGCGCTGACGACCCGCGGCATGAAGGAAAAGGACATGGCGGCCGTCGCGCGGCTCATCGACCAGGCGATCATGAATCGCGCCGATCCGGCGGCTCTGGACAAAGTGCGGGCGAGCGTTATGAAGCTCACGGAGAAATTCCCTATCTATGAAAGTCCGGCCCGCAAGATAAGCGCGGTCAGGCGGGGGAAGAAATAGAGTGGCGCCAGCGGGAGAAAGCCGATCATGAAATGTCCGGCCTGTCATTTTAAGGAGACCAAGGTGGTGGATTCCCGCCTGAACGCCGAAGGGACCTCTATCCGGCGCCGGAGGGAATGCCTCAAGTGCTCCAAGCGTTTCACCACCCATGAATACGTCGAGCAGGTCTCCCTTTTGGTCATCAAGAAGGACGGCCGCCGGCAGTCCTACGACCGTTCGCGCATCATCAACGGCATGCTGAAGGCCTGCGAGAAGCGGCCGGTCAGTATCAACCAGATCGAGAATATCGCCATCGACATCGAGCGCGAGATCCAGAAGAAGCATGACCGGGAGGTGGCCAGCTCTGTCATCGGCGAACTCATCATGGAGAAGCTCTACACTCTCGATGAAGTGGCTTACGTCCGCTTCGCCTCGGTCTACCGGCAGTTCCGGGACGTGAACCATTTCATGGACGAGATAAAGGTCATCCTGGAGAAAGAAAGGACCGAGAAGGGCCAGCGGCTGTCAGGGCGGAAGAAGCCCTAGGCGGATGTCCTTTTCTCAGTCCCTATAGCGTTGAAGGGAATAACAGGTTAGAACATAATAACTTTCGGATGTGAATATGGTGCCGGTAGAGCTTGCCAAGATCATGATCGATGAGCGGAACCCCGAACAGGTGGTCGTTCTGAAAGAGAAGAACGGCCATCGCCAGATCCCCATCGTGATCGGGTTCATGGAAGCCACCAGCATCCAGATGCGCATCGCGGGCGCGGAAGCCCGGCGGCCCTTGACGCATGACCTTCTGGCGCAGGTCGTCCAGTTGATGGGGGCGGAGGTGGAACGCCTGGTGATCGATGACCTTTCCGAAGGGACTTTCTACGCCAAGCTGCGCGTGAAGAACACGATCAACGGTCTTGTCGATGTGGATTGCCGTCCCTCTGACGGCATAGCGTTGGCCGTGCGCATAGCTATCCCGATCTTCGTTGACGAACGGGTCTTCCTCAAGTCCAGCGCGCCTCAGTGACCATGGATGCGGCCAGTCCGGGGATCGTCGCGGGACAGGAAGCCTCCACGCTTTTCGGACGGCGGGCCGGAGCGGCTGGCGTTCGGGCTTAGACCAAAGAAAGAGGCGCATGCTCCAGCCTAATATCACCAAAAACCTGGCAGTATTGCAAGGCCTGGCGCGTAAAAGGCGGGTGGCGCTCTATCTCGTCGGGGGTTTTCTGCGCGATCAGGTCTTGAAACGCGAGACGCGCGGCCAGAAGGATTTCGATTTTGCGGTTTCCAAAGGCGCGATCAAGCTGGCCCGGGCGTATGCCAAGGCCGTCAAAGGCGCTTTTGTCCTTTTGGACCAGGAGGCCGGCTGCGCCAGGGTTGCTAAAAAGATGGAAGGCATTCTTTGGACCTGCGATTTTGCCGACTTCCGGGCTCCGACGCTCAAGGGTGACCTTAAAAAACGCGATTTCACGATCAACACGCTGCATATCGATTTTTTGTCCCTGGACCTGGGAGCGGACGATCCTCTGGACGGCTGGCGCAGGTCGTTCGCCGGACAGAAGCCGGCATTGTGCGATATCGCCGCCAGGAGGATCTGCCTGGTCTCTCCGTCGGCGTTTTTGGACGATCCCTTGCGCCTGCTTCGCGCTTACAGCCTGAAGGCGCAGCTGGGATTCAAGATCGCCGCCCAAACTTTAAAGCAGATCCGGAAAGACCGGGACCTTATCCGGGATGTTTCCCCAGAGCGAGTGCGGGAAGA